>NZ_JAFBFH010000003.1 GCF_016909185.1 Siminovitchia thermophila
ACGGGGCCAACAGGACCTATCGGACTTACTGGAGCAACGGGACCGACGGGGCCAACAGGACCTATCGGACTTACTGGAGCAACGGGACCGACGGGGCCAACAGGACCTATCGGACTCACGGGACCCACAGGGCCGACGGGACCGACGGGCGTAACGGGACCAGCATTTAACACATTTGCTGATCTTTCAGTTTATGGAGTTCGTGCGATTAATAATCAAAGTACAGTGATCTGGACTGTTGCACCATCAAGAACTTTCATTTCAAATATAGGCTTTAACGGAAGCGATTCTTTAATTATTCAACAGCCAGGGATCTATTATATGATTGGAGCACTCATGCCAAGCGTAGGAGTAGGCGGTTCATTTGGGGTGCAGATAGGTATTAATGGCACAACACCACAATTTGGATTTAGTGCTGCAAATTATGGAACTCCCGCCGGTCAAGAAGTTGTCGCCTTTGGTTTAGCTTCGTTAAATGTTGGAGATACCGTTGCACTTTTTAATATTGGAGCACCTACCTCGATTGGTGGCGCAATCGGTAACCAGCCAGATGGGCCGGCAGCTCGATTAACCATTTACAAAATTGCGGATTTATAGCCCCCTTGATCCGGAAATGAAAAAGCTATTTCGTGAATCGCGACTTTTACTCTTGATAAATCCTGAAGATACTGTCAGGATTAGGTTTATCGGGTAAACCAGAAACACGATTAGCAGTCTTCAACAATGGGATAAAGTTCATGTCAAACACATAGTAGCACAGACCAAGGTTTGTGCTACTATTTTTAGTAGAGGTTAAACATTCTTCGGGACTGTTTATGGCCATATTGAAAATTTGACTTGGCAATCTGTTTTTGGTTTACTACTGCGCTTTACAATGGAGGGGCTTGTCTTGAAAAGCATGTACGTTCCGGTCATTTCCAATTGCTTTTTTTATAAACACCGCAGAACATGATTGCTTCTGTATCATTTAGTACAAGTAAATCATTCTTTCATCGCGGTGTTCCTTCGTTCGATTTAGTCATTTAAATCATTTGTTTATTGATAATCGTAGTACATTAGAAAGTAGTAAAGTGGGAGTAATATGAAAATGTTAATGCCCGAAGTAAAAACGCAACTGCCGAGACACTGGCCAAGCTTCCCTTAAACCAAACGCCTCCCCACATTGGTGCATGATTCCGATCATTCCGAACTCAATCCCCTACTGCCCGTTTCCCTTTTCAACCTCATTTTCCGGATAGGAAACCCAGTCGGAATAACTTCCCGCGTACAGCTTGACCTTTTCAAACCCGGCCTCTAATAAGGCGATTATATTTGGCGTGGCAGAAACACCGGAGCCGCAATACACAATGATGTCATCTTCTTTTTTCAAGTGCGAAAACCGCTTTTTCTGTTCCTCGGGACTTTTCCAGCGGCCTCCTTCAAAGCTCTCGGTCCAAACGCAGTTAATGGCACCCGGGATATGGCCCGGGATGCGGTCTAGCGGCTCTTTTATTCCCAAATAGCGTTCTTTGGCCCGTGAATCTATCAAAACAGCCGAACGGGAAATCGTCTGCTTTTTAACCTCTTCATAAGAAGCTAACATGGAATGGTCCAATCGTATCTCAAACTGGGCGCGTTCAAATTCAGGGATGTCGTCTGTTACAGGCAACCCCGCCGCCTCCCAGGATTTCATGCCCCCGTCAAGAACGAAAACTTGTTCATGGCCCGCATATGTCATGAGCCACCAAAAACGAGAAGCAAAACAGCCTTCTCCCCCATCATAAGCAATGACATGCGTATGATTGCCAATGCCGGCTGCTTCCAATTTTCTTTTGAAAGTTTCCATATCGGGCAAGGGGTGGCGCCCGCCATGGGCTTTTACCTCTCCTGATAAATCGGATCCCAAACCAAAGTAGATGGCGCCGGGGATATGCTTCATCTCATATATTTTTCGCCCTTTGGATGGATCTCCCAACTGATAGGTGCAATCTACGATTCTGACATTTTTATCTCCAAGCCTATCTTTGAGCCATTTGACCGTTTTTATATGTTTCATGTCTTTCCTCCTCTTTATGACAAACTGGCGAGAGCATCGCGCAGGCGAATCCATTCGGACAATTTCCCCGCGTCTTCAAAGGCGACGAGCCAAGCCTCAAATTGTGCCTCGGCATCCCTTTGTATATGTTTGATGAGAAGGCTGTATTCTTGCTCGAGCAATTGCTGATAATGCCGGCTCAACTGTGCCAAACCTTCCTGCAAATAGTCGTCTGCAAGTGGCGAAAGGATGGATTCCAAATATTCTTCCATTCGTTTCTTACCGTTTTGTTCGAAAAAGGATTTTGTGTTCTTGAAATATTTAAAGGCCCCTTCAAGTTGGCGCTTTTCAATCGTTTGAAAAGCAGGCTCAAAATCAATGGATTCCGCTTTTTCAAACTCGATTGGAGAAAAGGCCAAGTCCTGCTGAATGTCTTTTGCTTCTGTCAACATTTGCTCAAAGCGTTCTTTCAACAACTTTTTCGCAAACTGTTCGAGACGTAATGAAGTAGCCCTCAATTCCTGGGCAAAGTCAAATCCGGCTGCTTGTAAATATTCATCCAACGCTTTATGGAGTGAATCGCGCTGTTGCAAGCTTGCGGGGTTAAAAGCTTCCTTAAAGAAATCCGGCAGCCTGAAAAATACCCTCTGTTTCACATAGTGGACTAATTCCTGCGCTTCCTGATGCAGCCTGTCAGGCATGGAGCCCGGTTGAGCAGAGCTGAGCCATTGATTTAATTGATCTCTCGCTTCTAGCAGTGCTCGTTTTCTTTCCCCTTTTATATGTTCATCCTCGCTAGCAGCCGCAATAATTTGGTCGAGCAGCGTTCTTGCCCGTTCAAATTCCGCTTCGACTGATTGCACCGCCATTTGCGTCAAGTCGGAATCAAGAAATTGCCGAAACACATCCTGGAACTCACCAATACCAGACTGTTCTCTCGTTTCTTGCTGCAGGGCCTGCTTGCTTGACAAGCCAAAAATTCTCGGGAAACGGATGCCGTATTCGGTAAGCTGGCTTTTGACGTACCGTAATACATCATCCACCTCACCCTTGGAAGATGCCAGATCAATAGCATTTACGATAAAAAACATCTTATCCAGTTCAAAAGCGTCCTTCACTCTTCCCAATTGGATCAGAAACTCCCTGTCGGCCTTTGAAAATGCATGATTGTAATACGTGACGAATAAAATCGCGTCCGAGTTTTTAATATATTCGAAAGCAACTCCCGTATGCCTTGCATTGATTGAATCGGCTCCAGGAGTGTCTACAAGTGTCACTCCCTTGCGTGTAAACGGACAGTCATAGTATAAATCGATTGATTCGACGAAGCATGATTTTGATTCCACTGCCACAAACTGTTGGAAGTCTTTTAAATCAGTTTGAATATCATGTCCCAATTCGCCCTTAAATACCTCATACCCGGTCATAAAAGCGGAAAGGAAAGATAAATGCACTTTTTCATTTCCATCATTCCGGTCGGCTTGTTTGGCCAACACTGTGGGGATAAGTGAATGGGCTTCATCCAATGTATGGGCTGTATGGCCAAACAGTTGCAATGACTGGCTTACGTCGGCAAGCATGTTTTCCGCCGTTTTGAACCGGACAACGGCTGTGCCGTGCTCATGCTTGTTATCGGGCGGACAAATTCTGTTGATGGCCGCCGTTGTCGGGTTCGGTGATACCGGAAGGACAGTTTCTCCAAGCAAGGCGTTGGCAAAAGATGATTTTCCGGCACTAAAAGCGCCAAATAAAGCAATTGTAAACCGGCTGTTTTTTAATCTGTTCACTTTTTGCCGCAACTGCTCTGTGATACGGTGAAATTGCTTTTCTTTAGCTAAAAGCAAGGCGGCTTGTTCCATTTTGGCCAACGTTTCATCGACAGGGACTGTTAGAGTGGCTGTTGTTTCATGCCCGCCCACAATCTCTTCTTTATGTTCTTGTTCATTCTCTAGCATATGTCGGCTTTCATCAAATACTTCCACCTGTTGCTCCAATGACTTCCATTCCGAAATCATTTCTGTTAACCGTTCTTCCTCGGTTCCGGTAGGTTCGGTGATGATGTCCGCTTTTTCATCAAACTCCTTTTCTATTTCTGCCGCTTTGCCCAGGGCGTCCGTCATTTCTTTTACTTGCTTCAGCTCTTGGCGAAGCGAGCTCATTTCTTTTTCGGCCCTCTTCTCCATTTCTTCTGTGACTAGTTGTTTCAACTCTTCGGATTGGCTGACTGCTATTCTTTTGATGCGAGTAGCAATCTCTTCACAATAATTCAGTACATATTCTCCCGTTACACGGGCTCCTTTTTTGATTGTTTCAATGAACAGCCGGTCGTCTATGTCCATTTTTAAACTTTGGGCCGCAGATTCAAGTTCGGAGTTGAATACTTGCGCCTCAGACAGCTTTTTGGCGAACAGCTCGCGCATATGCCACTCCATTTCTGTTTCAACCTGCTTTTTTACCTGCTCGGAAAAAGTGCGCAATCGCTGTTCTCTTTCGGTTTCCGTTTTTGCTTTGCTTCGAAAGAAACCGACTTTAAAATCGGGCTGGTATGCCTCCAAAAACTTTTCCGCCGCTTCCCTCGTTTCGTATGGCATTAAGTAGGCGTTTTTCAATAAACGCTCCCGTTCCTGATCCAATTCACTAGCCCATCGGCTTCCTCTTTCGGACAATTCCTCCAATTGACTTTCAAGGTGTTCCTCTTTTTGAAAAGCCTCAGCGATACGTTCCTCCGAATATTGGGAAAGCACATTGTCATATGGTTCAATTGCCAAGGACTTTTGTTCCTGTAGCCAATTTTTGTGTTCTTCCATCAATTGACTGTGGGCTGTTTGAATTGTTTCTTCCATCCATTGTTTATGGTCGAGCATCGCATGTTGAATAATCGTTTTTACTTCAAGAAATTCGTTGTGTTCATGATGGGGATCTTTCAAAGTAGTAAAAAACATTTTTTCAGGATGGACATCCCAGGATGCAAATGCATGCTGCACCGACTGCTTATAATCGTCGAAAGACAGTTCGCTGTCATTATGTTTATCAATTTGGTTAATGATTAAATACAGCCTTACCCCATGCTTTAACAAATTTTTTGTATAAATAAAGTTTAATTCCGACTGCACATGATTGTAGTCCATCACATAAAAAACAAGATCGGCCAAATGAAGTGCCGATTCGGTTGACAGCCGATGAGCGTCGTCTGTGGAGTCCACCCCCGGCGTGTCCATTATCGTAATTCCCTCCGGGATTTTACTCGTGGTTTTGCCAATCTCAATTTCAAGCGCATCACCATTTTTGCAAAATTGCTTTACTGTTTCAAAGCTGTATGGCGCATGAAATACGAGCGGCTTCTTATTTTGATAATACACTTTGGCAAATTCTTGCTCGGACGCAAAAACTTTTACGAGGTTTGCACTCGTGGGAATGGGGCTTGAAGGAAGAATGTCCTCCCCAATCAAGGCATTCACCATCGTTGATTTGCCGGCAGAGAAATGGCCGCTGAAAGCTGCGATAAAATCATTGGAATAGATTTTTTTTAGTAATTTTTTGGCTTTGTCGACACGTTCCCCGTCACCGTTTTGCTCAAACCTTTCAATGAAAGTTAATGATTTTTCAAGCAGGGAAACTCTTGCGTCTTTTTCCAGTACTTTTAGCATCCTTTTGATTAACCCCTTAATGTTACTTTTCTTTTTTCTACTCCATTTTACCTAATTTTTCGCTTTTTTCCCATAGTAATCGTCAGAAATAAGTGTCGTAATCTGTATTTTCCTTAAGGGCTCTTTCTTCCAATGGAATTCTTACCATTAGAATGATCTGGTTTAAAATAAAAAAGACACATGCCGTTACGTAAGCTTGAAATAATAAAGGAATCACCAATAATTCAATTGTTACAATGAAATAATTTGGATGCTTCATATATTTAAAAGGACCCTTTTTCACCACTTCTGCGCCTGGAAGGACGATGATTTTGGTATTCCAATATTTGCCCAGGCTGGAAATGACCCACACTCGTCCGATTTGAACAATGATAAAAAAGATCAGCAAGAGAGGCCAATAAGGATGCAAAGATCGGTTCATGATAAAAATTTCTACTATTAAAGAGATGAAAAATCCCACATGGATCAAAACCATAAATCTGTAATGATTCTGGCCATACTCCTTGGCACCCTGTTCTTTCATCCAGCGTTCGTTGCTGTTGGCAATGAACAATTCCACCACCCGTTGAAAAATCAAAAAAGCCAAAAATATGATAAACACCATCATTGCCACCTGACCAAAAGCATTTCCGAACTAAACCCGGGGCCAAGCGCCGTAATCAGGCCATATTCACCATCACCGATTTGTTTTTCTAAAAAACGCTTAAGGACAAATAAAACAGTTACAGAGGACATGTTCCCAAAATTCATCAGTATTTCAAGGGAATCAACTGTTTTATCCGGAGGGAGGCCAAGCGATTTTTCATAGGCGGAAATCACTTTTTTTCCTCCGGGGTGGGCAATAAAGTGATCGATATCTTCGATATGAAGCCCATGATGTTCCAAGAACCCTGTTGCGTTTGGCTTTAGCCATTTTTCAATCAGGGAGGGAATGCTTCTTGAAAAAACGACATACAATCCGTTATCTTTGATATTCCATCCCATTACATCCAATGAGTTTTCCAGCAATGTGGACTGCGTCCCCACAATGTGCGGGACGTGTTGTTGGACACTTTTCAATGATACATGATCACCGGCAACGAGAACAGCTGCAGCTCCGTCTGAAAACAGAGAAGTGCCGATCAAATTGCTCTTGGAAACGTCATCTTTTTGAAAAGTTAAGCTGCATAATTCTACTGCAATGACGAGGACTTTTTCATTGGGGAATGCCCGGCAATACTCAAAAGCCCTGGAAAGTCCTGCGGCACCTCCCGCGCATCCAAGGCCCCAAATCGGAATTCTTTTCATATTCCGGGAAAATGGCAATTCATTCATCAACCTGGCATCCAGGCTTGGGGTCGCCAGCCCCGAGGTGCACACCATAAACATAGCGCTGATTTCCTCGTGACCTATATGTACGTCATCCAGGCAGTCGTTGACAGCCTGCTTGCACAAGGGAAGGGCGCACTCCAAAAAAGCATCATTTTTTTCAGAAAAGGAATGGTCCTCATCGTACCATTCCAGATTTTTTGCGATATGTCTCTTTTTAATGTGGCCGTTATGAAAAACCGAAAGTAATCGTTCCACATCTTTAAAAGAATGGGAAAATAATTGCCTGGCAAACTCTACAGCTTGATCTTGTGAAACAATATGTTCAGGAACTCCTGTTCCAACTGATAGGATCTGCGGCAACTTCATATCCCCTTTCCCGCTTTTCTTTATCCCGCATGTAAGGTGCCGTAATACTCCTATTTCAAGACCTGAGTTGTTACAAAAGGTCTAAGTGGGAGAAAACGGCACCTAAATGCCCGATTCGTTCAACTAACATTCAGTAGGAGATGGAAGAAAACTCATACTGAATGAAGTTTCACTTTATGTGTTTGCGTGTTTTAATTGCTTCAACTGTTCAAAAAATCGAGGAAAAGAAATGCCGATCGCCTCGTTATTTTCTATGACTGTTTCACCTTTGGCGAGACAAGAGGCAATGGCGAGCATCATGCCAATTCGATGATCCCCGTGGCTGTTAACGGTTGCCGGCCGAAGTTTGGATGGACCATAAATTTTCATTCCATCATCTGTCGCCTCAATCTGCGCGCCCATTTTGGACAGTTCTTTTACAACCGTATCGATCCGGTTCGTTTCTTTTACTTTCAGCTCAGCCGCATCTTTAATGATCGTGACACCATCCGCTTGGGTTGCCGCCAAGGCAATAATGGGGATTTCATCAATTAATCTAGGAATGACGTCTCCGCCGATTTCAATTCCTTTTAAGGAAGAAGTTTTCACGGTAATATCGGCTACAGGTTCAATTGAATGGTCGTCTTTTCCTTCCACTAATATATCTGCGCCCATTTCTTTCAATACTTCTATTATGCCGGTTCTCGTTGGGTTTATTCCCACATTTTGAATCGTCAATTCACTGTTTGGAACAATAAGCCCCGCAACGAGGAAAAATGCCGCGGAAGAAACATCTCCCGGCACATGGATGGTCGTTCCTCTTAAGGATTGGTTTCCCTTTATTGTTTTTTTCAAACCATCTTCTTCCACATTACAGCCGAATAAACGCAGCATTCTCTCCGTATGGTCTCTTGACATTTGCGGTTCAGTAACGGATGTCACCCCATCAGCACGCAGCCCTGCCAACAAAACCGCCGATTTTACTTGTGCGCTTGCTACAGGTGAAACATAATCTATCCCGGTTAATGTGCCGCCGCGAATGCTGAGCGGTGTAAAGCGCCCATTTTCCCTGCCGTCTATTTTCGCTCCCATTTGCAAGAGTGGCTGCACCACCCTGTCCATCGGTCTTTTGGCAATGGATCCATCCCCGATGACGCATGCATGGAAGGGGGCATTCGCCAAAATCCCCAAGAGCAAACGGATTGTTGTCCCGGAGTTTCGCACGTCCAATATCTCTTTCGGTTCCTGTAAGCCGTCAATTCCCTTCCCTCTAATTTCAACATAATCTCCATCTCTTTCGATTTGAACGCCCATTTTTTGAAAGCAATCAATCGTCCGGAGACAATCATCTCCGGTTAAAAGCCCATGTATGCTGGTCGTTCCCTCCGCAATCGAACCAAACATGACCGCCCGGTGGGAAATGGATTTGTCTCCCGGAACGCTGAAAGTGCCCCTTAGCCGTATCCCTTCTTCTGTCTTCAACCGCATACTCATCATGCATCCCCCTTTTACATGTTCAAATATGTCTCGAAACCATCTCTTTCTAAGCACGCTTTGGCCCGATGCCTGTCTTCATCCGTTTGAAAGCTTAAACGAAGAACACCGAACACGTCTTCCCTTGCTTCAATAATGCGGATGTTTGTCAAGCTGATCTGCTCTTTCGCCAAAATAGTCGTTACATGGGAGATGACACCCGGCTTATCCAGCACATCCACAAATAAATCGTAAAACGCATCAATGGCTCCTTTTGCACGAACAGGGAGCGAATCGCGAAATTTCTTCGCTCCGGAAAAATAATGATAAATCTGTTCCCTATCCCCTTTTTTAACGAGTGATTTAACGAAGTCCATTTCATCGATCCATTCATCCAACAAGGCAATTAAACTCGATTTATTTTGTATAATGATGTCCCGCCACATTTCCGGACTGCTGGAGGCGATTCTGGTAATATCTCGGAAACCGCCTGCTGCCAGCCAGCGGACACGATCATTGGTTTGGGCGTGGCTCTCCACTTGCCGGACAAGACTTGAAGCAATCAGATGGGGCAAATGGCTGACGACTCCTGTTACCTGATCATGCTCTTTTGGATCCATCACAACAAAATGAGCTTTCGTTCCTTTCAACCAAGATTTTAACTCTGCAATTTTGTTTTCTTCAGTTTGGGAAGAAGGGGTTAACACATAAAAAGCATTTTCAAACAAGTGACCCCTTGCGCTTCCCGCACCTGTCTTATGGGATCCGGCCATCGGGTGGCCGCCGATAAAAGTGACCCCTTTTTCGCTAAGGATTTCAGCCTTTTCCATAATTTTTTCCTTCGTGCTGCCAACATCCGTCACAATCGCGCCTTGCTTTAAAGGCAACTCCGAAAGCCGCCCGATCATATGTCCCACTTCCTCAACCGGGCAAGCCAATATGATTAAATCACTTAAAACGGCTTCTTTCTCAAGCGATGACGCAATTTCATCAATGATGTGCATTTTTGCGGCCAGTTTGCAATTTTCTTCGTTCAAATCAAACCCCACAATATGGGCTTGATGTTCTTTTTTGATGGCAAGAGCTATCGAACCGCCAATAAGCCCTACACCTGCAATTAATACGCGTCTATCCAAAAGATGTCCCTCTCTATCTGTCTATTGTGTTACAAGCATCATCTTTTCCAATAGTTGAAAAAGCTCCTCGTTTTGTTCCTTTGTTCCGATTGTGATTCGGATGCCGTTTGGAAATGGCCTGACAATAAAACCTCTTTCAAGCAAATATTGAAAAACCTCCGCACTTTCTTTTCCTGGAATCCGAATGAAAATGAAATTTCCTTGCGAAGGGTAATATTCAAACCCGTTCCGTTTACATACATCATAAAATTTTTGTAATTCATCTTTGTTTTCACTGACACACTTTTCCACAAAAGCTTGATCTTGCAGAGCCGCAATGGCAGCTGTTTGCGCAAGGACCGAAGTATTAAACGGAAGCCGCGCCACATCCAATTGTTTAACAAGTTGTGCGTCCGCGATGCCGTAGCCAATGCGGAAAGCCGCTAACCCATATGCTTTTGAGAATGTGCGTAAAATAAGCAAATTTTTATAGTGGTCCAGCAAAGGAATTGTATCAGGAAAATCCTCGGCAACCGCATACTCATAATAAGCTTCATCCAATACGACCAGCACATGGGGTGGAACATTTTGTAAAAATTCATGGAGTTCCTCACTGTTTACATATGTTCCCGTTGGATTATTTGGATTGCAAATCCATACAACTTGTGTACGATCATCAATTTTTGCCGCCATGGCGTTTAAATCATGGCAGCCGTCTTTTAGCGGCACTTCCCGAACTTCCGCTTTCTGGATAACAGCATGGTGACGATATTGGGGAAATGTCGCATCAGCCATGACAGTATTTGCACCTTCTGAAAGCATTGCCCTGCTGATCATTTGGATTAATTCATCCAAGCCACTTGAAAAAATAAGCTGATTTTCATCCACTCTTAAGAACTTGGCTACTTCTTCCCTTAGCGTAATAGCTGCTCCGTCAGGGTATACAGCAAAGCTCTCCAAGGAAGAAATGGCTTTGCGTACGAGTGGTGAAGAACCGTATGGGTTTTCGTTCGATGCCAATTTGACAATCTTTGTTAATCCGTATTCCCGTTTCACCTCTTCGCTTGATTTTCCTGGTGAATAGGCTTTTAACGTCAACAATTCAGGGTTTACCTTTACTACTTCCATGTTGATCCCACCTTTCTATTTTTTCGGCTAGAAATTTTTTGTGTATGCCCTATACTGATTGATATTTTCTTGAATTTGTCCGATCTGATCATGGCCAAACTTTTCTAAGACCGCAACCGCCAATTCCCAAGCGACAGCAGCTTCAGCAACAACGCTTGCTGCCGGAACAGCGCAGCTATCAGAGCGTTCAATGCTTGCCTGGAAAGGCTCCTTCGTATCAATATCAACGCTATTTAACGGTTTGTACAAGGTCGGAATCGGCTTCATCACGCCCCTGATGACGATTGGCATCCCCGTCGACATACCGCCTTCAAGACCTCCGGCATTATTCGTTTTTCTCGTATAGCCGTTTTCTTCATCCCACATTATTTCATCATGTACAAGGCTTCCCGGTTTATGGGCCGCTTCAAATCCGACACCAATTTCAACACCTTTAAAAGCGTTTATGCTCAAAATGGCACCGGCAAGTTTGGAATCAAGTTTCCTGTCGTAATGGACATAGCTGCCTACCCCAATCGGCATACCCTCTGCTATTACTTCAACGATGCCGCCAATTGAATCCCCTTGCGCTTTTGCATCATCGATGGCTTTCATCATTTTTTCGGCAGCCGCTTCATCAAGACAGCGTACTGGAGAAGCTTCTGTCCTTTTCTGGAGATCCTCGATATTGTCGTAATGGACATTTTCGGCCCTGACGCCGCCAATTTCCAGAACATGCCCGCCGATGTTGATTCCAAGTTCAGCGAGTATGATTCTGGCAACTGCCCCTGCAGCCACTCTTACCGTCGTTTCTCGCGCAGAAGAACGTTCCAGCACGTTCCGCATGTCTCTATGGCCATATTTGATAGCGCCGTTTAAATCGGCATGACCTGGGCGCGGTCTTGTAATTTGTCTTTTTACCTCGTCTTGTTCCTCTTTTGAAAGGGGTGCGGCCCCCATGATTTTTTTCCAATGTTTAAAGTCGCGATTTGTGACAACAAGTGTTATGGGAGCACCGATCGTTTTACCATGGCGAACCCCGCTTAGTATCTGCACTTCATCCTTTTCAATTTGCATTCTTCTTCCACGGCCATACCCTTTTTGTCTGCGGGCCAACTGCTCATTGATCATGTCAGCCGTCAAAGTCAGCCCCGCTGGAACTCCCTCCAAAATGGTCGTTAGTTGCGGGCCATGTGATTCTCCTGCCGTTAAATACCTCATTCCCAATTACCTCCAATAAAAAGTAAATAAAATGAAAAAATCGCCCCTGCTATCAGCAGGGACGATTGAATCGCGGTACCACCCTCATTGTGGAAAAAAACTCCACCTCTTTATACAGATAACGGATGTCCCGTCTTTTCTTACTTGTTACAAGACGCCAATCGTTCAGAAAAGAAGCTCGAGGCCGTAATTCATGTTCATTTATATACTGGCTCCCACCATACACCAGCTCTCTGCAATAGTGAAATGAACACTACTCTCACCTTGTCATTGCCAATTATCAAAGTTATTTATCATTAATTTTTACCACATAAAACCTTGTTTGTAAAGAGGGCATTTGAATCATCCTAAAAATTGATAAAAACTTTACATAATATTTTTCCCCTTTTATTTTATAGCTGTTACAATACATATTGTGCAAACAATTTAAAAAAGTCTATTGACAAAACTTGAATAACGGTATAATGTGTTGAGCTATCAACAAAAATTATAACACAACTGCTTTACAGCGTTGAAGTCCTAAAGTAAGATTCGCTTCAACGGGAAGTTCAGTGAAAATATTTAAGGAGGGCTTATCGTTGTCTGATCTCGAAACATTGCGTTCGCGAATTGAAAAAACAACATTACAAATGTTGGAACTATTGAATGAACGCGGCAGTATTGCCCAAGAAATTGGGAAATTAAAAGAAATGCAGGGCGTTAAGCGCTTTGACCCTGTTCAGGAGCGTAAATTGCTGAACTTATTGGCCGACCATAATAAAGGCCCATTCTCAACCGCCACTGTTCAGCATATTTTCAAACAAATCTTCAAAGCGAGTCTTGAACTACAGGAAGATGATCACCGTCAGGCCCTGCTTGTATCAAGAAAGAAAAAAGCTGACGATACGATTGTTGAAGTAAACGGGGAAAAAATCGGGGACGGGCAGACCTACTTTATTATGGGACCGTGTGCCGTTGAAAGCTATGATCAAGTAAAAGCTGTCGGCAAGGCCTTGAAAAATAATGGACTCAAGCTGTTGCGCGGGGGAGCTTTCAAACCGAGAACTTCACCTTACGACTTCCAAGGCCTTGGTCTGGACGGACTAAAAATTTTAAGACAAGTGGCTGATGAAGAAGGGCTTGCGGTTGTCAGTGAGATTTTGAACCCGTACGACATGGAAGCGGCACTCGACTATGTTGATATCATTCAAATCGGCGCCCGCAACATGCAAAACTTTGAATTATTGAAAGTGGCCGGAGCCGTCAAAAAGCCTGTTTTGTTAAAACGGGGATTGGCTGCCACTATTGAAGAGTTTATGTATGCGGCAGAATATATTCACGCCCAAGGAAATAGCGAGATCATCCTCTGTGAAAGAGGCATTCGCACATATGAAAAAGCAACAAGGAATACGCTCGACATTTCCGCTGTGCCGATCTTGAAAAAAGAGACTCATTTGCCTGTCGTTGTGGACGTTACACACTCCACTGGCCGTAAAGATCTCCTGCTTCCTGCTACAAGAGCGGCCATTGCGATCGGAGCGGATGCGGTCATGGCTGAAGTTCATCCAGATCCTGCTGTGGCTCTTTCTGATTCCGCACAACAAATGGATATCGCCCAATTTAACGAATACATGGATGATGTCAAGACATTTGCCAAAAAAATTCAAAAAGAAACAGCCGACGTATAATCATTTGAAATGATTCGCTTCGCATTGCGTGAAGTGAATCGTTTTTTTTTAGGTCTGAGGAATCCGAAACCGAACATGATTTACTTTCCCTGTAGCTTTTTAAAAAGCTTAGCATACGTTAATAAAAATACAGATTGTACAATGATCATTAGTGACATTGTGAATGTTTGTACATGATGGTCAAGTATATTCAATATAGCCATAATGAATCCGGTTACAATAGAGTGAAACCTCATTCAGGAGGAGTTCCATCTCCTACTGAATGTTAGTTGAACCAATCGGGCATTTAGGTGCCGTTTTTCTCCCACTTAGACCTTTTGTATTAAATCAGGTCTTGAAGGGGTGTATATGGCATCTTACATACGGGATAACCATGGCACTTAGAAAAGGTATGACCTTCAATAATATTTCAGAATTTTTAGTTGCAAGGTGCTATTCCCTCCCCTCCACCTACTGCCTTTCATACGTTCTTACCGATCCAAAAGCTTTCTCACAATCCCTCCTTATCAAAAAAACTCGCCATTCGGTACATTACCGCGGCGAGGAATATGTCTATTTGCTTGTCATATCCTTGAATCAGAACGACCAAAACAGCGAGGTGACATGTTTTAACAGAAATATTGGACTTTATTTTTATAAAGAAAATGCTTACAAAGCATATAGAGCTGAATATTTATCAACGAGGTAGCGAGTCAAATAATCAGCAGTTAAGCGTTCGCCGGTTACATCTTGAATAATTTCCAAAGGTTTTTTTGTTTTTCCGAACTGATGAATCTTTTCATTAAGCCATTTTTTTATCGGTAATAGTTCGCCATTTTCCAACAGCTCATCGTATGAAGGCAGGTCTTGCAACATCGCATGTTTCATTTGGGCAGCATACATGTAACCAAGTGCATAGGACGGAAAATAGCCAAAGCTCCCTGACGACCAATGCACATCCTGTAAAATGCCTTCGGCATCGTTATTAGGACAGATTCCCAAATATTCCTCGTACTTGGCGTTCCACATCTCCGGCAAATCTTTTACGCTGACTTCATCGTTAAACAACGCTTTTTCAATTTCATACCTGATAATGATATGTAAAGAATACGTCAAATTGTCCGCTTCAATTCGGATAAAAGAAGGCTTTGCCTCGTTTATGGCGAAATAAAAATCATCGAGAGGAACATGATCAAGTTGGCCATTGGCATAAGATTTCAGCAAATGATAATTGTGAACCCAAAATGAACGGTTCCGCGCAACGATATTTTCATAAAAAAGCGACTGGGATTCATGGATACCCATTGATGTTCCGGTGCAAAGCGGAGTTCCAATTAGTGTTTGTGAGATATTTTGCTCATAGATTGCATGCCCGCCTTCATGGATTGTTCCGAATACGGCAGTCCTCCAATCGTTTTGATTATATCTCGTTGTGATACGTACATCCCCCGGATTTAGTCCTATGGCAAATGGATGCACCGTTTCATCAAGCCGGCCGGCTTGAAAATCGTAGCCCATTTGTTCCAATATTTTCAGGCTGAATTCTTTTTGGTTTTTGATCGGGATGGAACCCCAGAAAATATCTTTGGACGGCTTTTTTCCCGAGTCGGCAATGTTCCTGACCAATGGAACGATTGTTTTCTTCAACGCGGAAAATTCCTTGTCAATTGTTTTTACCGTTACTCCCGGCTCGTAAAGATCCAACAGTGCATCATATTTATTTTCGCTGTATCCCCAGTAGTTAATAAATTTTTTGTTAAACTCGACCAGCTTCTCCAAATAAGGCCGGAACATTTCAAAGTCGGATTTGGCCCGTGCTTCTTCCCAAACCGATTCGGCTTCTGCTTGTAAAATGACATATTCTTTATACTCTGCTGGAGGTATTTTTATATTTTGATTATATGTTTTTTTGCACTCTTCCAGTGTTTTTTGTCCAAGGCTTGACAGTGTCTCTTTTTTTCCTGAAAGGCTTGCAATAAATGCGGCCATTTCTTCAGACGTAGACATGTGAAAGTATTCAGAAGCAAGAACACCGATCACTTGCGACCGTTGCTGCAACCCTTTTTTCGGCGCCCCCGTCCGCATATCCCAGTAAATAAGCTGCAACGCCTCGTCATATGCCTCCATTTTTTTTACATAATTTAAGAATTTTCCTTCTTTTTCAAGCGCGCGTTTCCCCATATGACAGCCCCCTCTAAAATAATCACTCCATATTTGCAAAAGGACCAAGCCTTCCACATCATATTAGTATAATATAAGTCCTATCGTCCAGTAGATCGCAATAAAAAATGAAACGCGGCGAATGATTCCATAGCGTTTCATTTTGCCCTTAAGCAACCATTGTTGGACAATACATAATGCAGCGCTTTGGTAAAGCTTTGTTCGGCATCCTGAAGGCTCTTCGTGGCCAAGTCCGGCACACTTTCCTTCTGCAGGATTTCATAAGATGAAGTGAGCGCTTTCGAGATTTTTTGCAGTTCATTGATTTGTTGCGGCATGCGAAGAATCACATCCTCTCTAGTAAAGTGTACACAAAAAAGTATATTCCAAAGATGTTATTTTTATTCGAGATAAAAAAAACCTTCCTGCTCCGGAAGGTCGTTCATTGAACTTTCTCGCCTATTTCAATAACATTCTGTAAGCCATGTTCTGTGCCATTGTACTGCAAGCGACCGTAGGCTGATCTCGTACTCCGGCGGTAATCATCTATCTGCGGGCACAACCACCCGCCTCTTTCCTCGTTCCTTTATTCCTCGGAAAGAGTGCCTCTACCATTATTTGAGTTTCTCGCTCACGGGGTTTACCTCGTTCCACCCTCACCGTTTCCGGCAAGGCTTCGTCACTGTGGCACTTTAAAGGTATTCGCGTCATATCTGCAATAGACTTAGATGCTTTCCCTGCCGTCAGCCGAAATATCGGCTGCCCTGGCTTATCGTTTCGCCAGGCGTGATCACTACGGGCATCTCAGCACCGTGCGAGCATGGACTTTCCTCTGCCATCGTAAAAAATGACAGCGATTACCCGAATGTTATTGACGTCGAATTACTATTATAGTATGTAGGGGAAAAAAAAGCAAGCTCCATTATCTGGAAATGTTAATAATTTTCATCAAGCTTGCTCCCAAATACGTGTTTTTCTAAATTTGACAGACGTTTTAAAATATCAAAGTTCGTTGTGCCAGCCGGCGGCTGTACATGCTGCCTTCGGCTGCTTTCCTCCAATTGCTTTCTTAACCTTACGTTTTCTTGCTGCATTTCATCAATGATTGTATGCATTGCTTCGTAATCCTTGATAATTAGATCCAAAAACTTGTCAACGTCTTCTTGTTTATAACCACGAATACCGGTTTTAAATTCTTTTTCTAAGATTTCTTTGGCAGTTAATTTTAATTTATCAGCCATCATTCGAGACCACCTCAAATCCAACGACATTACTATTATTCTTTCAGAATATAGGCCATTTGTCAATTTTACAGTTCCGATTTTCCATTTCGTTTATCCAGTGTAAAACAATATCTGATTTGACACAACTGTTTCTTCATAAAAATCCCTACAAGGATGAATATGGCGTTTATTCATCCTTGTATCAGCCTGACCTAATAAGGGATCATCGGACCACCGGGACCGAACCCTGGCATTGGAGGACCGAATCCGGGACCTGCAGGTGGAACCATTCCCGGGCCTATAGGCGGAACCATTCCTGGTCCTGGGGCCGGACCAAAAGATTGGGTGTTAGTCACTTCATTTACGCAAGACTCAGTGTGCGGAAACGAGTGTTGGTGTTGGTAATTAATATGATTGACCGTTGTCGTATGTGAAGGATGGATTTCAGGAATGACATAATTATACTGTTTATGTTTTACACAACATTTTGTCGGGTGCACGACTGCGGGCAACACTTTAGTGCCGCAATTTATATACATAATATATCCCCTTTCTGTATTGATTATTTGTTTACACTATAACCTATGAGAAAAAAGAAACCATGTACTAATACAAACACCTATTTTCAAGGCTGCCGCACAAAGTGTCCCCCGAACAACGTGTCAGCCTTGAAATTTTTTGATTAATTTCTGTCCATTTCAACAAATCATGATAATCATTTCGCCGCAAAGTCGAAAGCTGCGCTTGCCCGGGAAATGACGGCTATTCCCTTATTCCCAAGAACTTTTTTTATGAGTTCTTCATACATTGATTAAAAAGCAGAGGAGCGTGTAAAATGACGGATCAAAATCAAGATAAAAATTCGCCCGGGCAGCCATCTGAAGCTGTTCATTACTTTCTTAAAGCAATGAATGATTTTTTTGAGCACCGTCCTGTTAAAGGATTTTTAGAAAGCATGGACGAATTATTTGCATCCTCCCCATTGAGCAGCTTTCCGGCAGAACTGAAAGAAACAGAAAAGGAGTATGTCGTCCAAGCAAAACTTCCAGGAATTCGAAAAGAACAAATTGCAATCGATGTATGGAACCAACATCTTACAATTTCGGTGCTTCACCATGAATCGTTCACCGCAGAAAATGAACACAAGGAAATCATCCAGCAGAAAGAAACGATGAAAAAATCAACAAGGACGATTCCCTTAACAAAGCCCATCGATAATAAAGGTGTAAAAGCTATATTCGAAAACGGGCTGTTGATAATTAAAATTCCAAAAATAAAAGGAAAAAGAATCGAAATACCTTAAAAAGGAACCGGTTTGAAACACCGATTCCTTTTTTCATTTTCTCACGCAATTCATCCACCTTTAAAAAGCCCTCCTATTCCTTTTGCCATGTTGGATAACTGCGTTAGCGCATTCATCATTTGTCCGGCAGTATCAACCATTTTATTAATGTCTAAACTCCCGCTTTGAGATTTAAATGAGTTTAGAATCGTTCCGAATTGGCTTGGAGGAGGCTTTGGAAAAATTCCCTGCTGCTGGTTGGGAATGGGATATGGTTGAGGGCCCATCCCATACTCTGGCATGGAAAACCCTTTGTCTTCTTCCGGCTGTAATGGGTTTTGAAACAATTGTGACTGAGTATTCGGCGTACCATATTGATGAGGCTGGCCCGCGCCGGCCATATACTGCCCGTTTAAAGTTTGCTGTTGAAGCGTAAAATTGGGAATTCCTCCATAACCTTGCAACCCGATGGGCTGTCCTTCAAATCCTCCCGGCCCGTACGGTGTTGCATAATAATATGGAGAAGGGGTGTACCGTAACATATGTGGATAATGACCATGAAAAAAATGCATAATCCTCCCCTGCCTTTACTGCTTAAGTCAATCTATTTTATGCCCATAGGCAGATTATTGTGCCATAATATAAATCATATATGAAAGCGTTGTCGAAATGTCGAACCTTTTGTCTGAAGTCTCACTTTTCTATAAAATGGCAAACCGGAAAAATTATGTTACTATAAAAAAAAAGCCTAGGAGGAATGTACATGTCAATTCACGAATTAAAGCAAAAGTTTATGATGAAAAGGTCACATGCAATTGAGGATGTCAGCCAACTGTTGGACTTTGCAAAGCAAACATACATTAACAATGAAATTACTGTTAAGGAATTTCGAAACATAATTCGTGAATTGGAAGCTCTCGGTGCTAGAAATCCAGAACCCGTTTATCAAACTGAAAAATCAAGCAACTGATAGAGACCAAACAATTATTTGGAAACGATTACAAATAGAGAGAAAATAAATCCCCTGACGTCTGTCAGCGGGATTTATTTTCGTTGATTTCCTCCATAATCCGGTGTAAAACATATTCAATTGATTGAATATGGCTCTTGAATCTTTTGAGACTCGAATCAGGATAAAAGGAGCGGATAGATACCATTTGGATGTTTTCTGCCGTATGTTTGATTTGTTGAGGAAATAGATTTTTGGGCGCGCAGGCAATCGTCCATTGGACCGCTAAAGGTTCCCATTTCTCACAAAGCTGCTTTACTTTGTCGGCAAACGGCTTTACCTCTCCAAAAAAATCACCCTCCACTCCGGTTTCCCGAGAGTTGTGAAAGTTTGACGAAGCTTCATGACAATAATGAAGAAGTTGTTCCGTCCATTTTTTTAATTGTACCTCATCCATTTCAATCAGCTCCCGTAATAAAAAGGAGCAGCTTTTTAGCTGCTGGCTTCATTTTACAAGCTGCCGGAATGCAATTCAAGTATCGTGGACGTTTCAGGACACTTGATAGCGCCTGATCTTTTCTCTCGCTTTCGCCAACTCCAATTGAGCCAGCTTTTTTCCAATTTCATTATTTTCCTTCGTTATGACCGCTCCTAACCTTGTTTCCTCATTTTTTACACGATGGGCAATTTGTTGTTCCAACCGATTTAATTGCGCCTTGATTTCTTCCAGCTTGTCGATACAGTCCTGTTTATTCATTATGAATCCCCCCATGAAACTGTTGGGTAATGTATTCTTCCTTTTCAAAGAACTTCCTGCCTTGGTGACAAAACTAGAAGCAAATCGTCAAATGTTCTTGTTTATTTCACCTCGTGCTAATGATGTAAAAGTGTGATGGATTATGCAATAGAATATCAATGTAAAAAACTGGATATATTGGAAAATCATTATAAACCATTTACTTTTCCTTTAAATACTTCCTGACAGGATAAATTTGTTATAAAATGTTCTTTGGAATAAGGAAGGCTCTTTTAGATACCCTTTAGACCGGCTCTTGTTCCTTTTATTTTCATATGTTCTCAATTTCTTATTTTTATTCGTTTTTTTCTGCTATGATATAATTTAGTCCATAAAGGGGGATGAAACATGGAATTTCATTATCCTAATGGCCGTAAATACGAAAACCTGTCCGCGGCAAAGCAAAAAACCCCGGACACGACTGCAGCCACTAATTACAGTAACAGAGGCATGACGTTGGAGGAAGATCTTAATGAAACAAATCGGTATTATTTGACCAGTGGAATAGCTGTCATTCATAAAAAACCGACTCCGGTCCAAATTGTTCATGTGGACTATGCCAAAAGAAGCACGGCAGTCATCAAGGAAGCTTACTTTCGCCAAGCATCCACGACGGATTACAACGGTGTATGTGAAGGCAAGTATATAGATTTTGAGGCAAAAGAAACAAAAAGCAAGACATCATTTCCGTTAAAAAATTTTCACTCCCATCAAATTGAACATATGCATCATGTTGTCAAGCAAAATGGAATAGCTTTCGTCATCATTAGATTTTCGACAACCGAAGAGATATTTTTGCTTGAAAGCAAGTTTTTATTTGCATATTGGGATCGCATGATATCCGGAGGCCGAAAGTCAATCTCCAAAAAAGAGATTGTAGCGCACGGGCATAAAATTAAGCTAGGCTATAGGCCGAGAATCGACTATTTGAAAATTATACGTGAGATTTATGCATTTTAAACAAAATAGACTTCTTAAACATTGAAAGCGGGGATTCTTTATATGGCAGACAAGTTTCAAACACGGACAGAACGTCGAAAAGTAACAAAACAAAAAAAACAAAAAAAGCCAAAAAGCTTTCTGAAAAAAACTTTTCTTTTCGTTGTCATACTCATGTTTGCAGGATTGGTAACAGGGGCCGGAACCTTTGCATGGTATGTGAAAGATGCTCCGAAACTGGATAAAAAGTTGCTCGTTGATCCGGTTGCATCTGAATTGCTGGATATAAACGGTGAAGTATTTACAACACTGGGAACGGAGCGCCGGGACTATGTTGAGATTGACCAGATTCCACAATTAGTGAAAGACGCGGTACTTGCCACGGAAGACGTGAGATTTTATAAACATCACGGAATTGACTTTAGAAGAATTGCAGGGGCCGTACTTGCGAACTTCTCTCGGGGATTTGGATCGGAAGGAGCTTCCACCTTGACCCAACAAGTCGTCAAGCGTTCATTTTTGTCAGATGAAAAAACGCTAAAAAGAAAAGCTCAAGAAGCATGGCTTGCTTTTCAATTGGAAAAACAATATACCAAAGACCAGATTTTTGAGATATATGTGAACAAAATATATTATTCCAGCGGTGTTCATGGAATAGAAACAGCCTCCAAGTATTATTTCGGAAAGCCGCTGGATAAGCTTGAGCTCCAAGAAGCTGCATTCCTTGCGGGACTGCCGCAAAGCCCAAACAGATATAACCCGTACGAGTACCCGGAAAGGGCGGATAAACGCAAGAATATTGTGCTGTCCCTCATGCACCAGCATGGCAAAATTTCCAAAGAACAAATGGAAAAGGCAAAGAACATATCCGTCACCGAAACGCTCGTTCCTGAAGAAGAAAATCGAAAAGACTCTTACAAATATGATTCCTTTGTTGATCAGGTCATAAAAGAAGTTGAAGCACTTGGAGATTACAATGTATTTTCTGATGGGCTAAAGATATATACAACTCTCGACCCCGATGCACAACAGTATACTGAAAAAATGTTATACACGAATGAAGTCGTCCAATATCCCGATGAGAAATTTCAAGCGGGAATTGTTCTGATGGATACCAAAACAGGAGAGGTAAGAGCGATTGGTGGCAACCGCAACAAAGACGTAAAGCGCGGGCGGAATTACGCTACACAGCTCAGCGACAAACAACCGGGATCGACTGTCAAACCAATTTTTGACTATGGTCCGGCCATAGAATATTTAAACTGGTCAACATATGAACAAGTCAAAGACGAGCCTTATACGTATACAGGAGGCACGCCGATCAACAACTTTGACAACCGGCACCTTGGACAAATGTCGATAAGAGAAGCTTTATACCGCTCGAGAAACATTCCCGCGTTAAAAGCTTTCCAAGAAGCGGGAGCAGAAAATGTCAGAAAGTTTGCGGCGGGATTGGGCTTTGAAAATATCGATATGACCGAATCCGATTCAATCGGAGGGGGAAAACAAAATCCGTCACCGTTTACTTTGGCCGGCGCGTTTGCCGCATTTGGAAATAACGGGATGTATCATAAGCCGCACACGGTGAAAAAAATCGTGTTGATGGATGGAGAAACGGAAATTAAAAATAAAGTTGAACCGAAAATCGCTATGAAAGACTCTACTGCTTATATGGTTACCGATATGCTGAAAGATGTACTTTCCTCTAAAGCAGGTGCTACCGGTAAAGCAGCGGCGATTCCTGGACTTCCTGTGGCCGGAAAAACGGGTACGACAAACTATAGCAAAGCGGAAATGAGAGAATATAACATTCCGCGGGGAAGTTCTCCCGATTCATGGTTTGCCGGTTATACAACAAACTATACAGTTGCTGTTTGGACCGGATATGAAAAGCGGGAAAATCCAATTCTGCCGAAAGATTTAAAAATCGCCCAGCAACTGTTTAAAAACTTGATGAGACATGCATCTTCAGACATTGAAACACCTGATTTTAAAATGCCAAAAAGCGTTGTACGAGCAGCTGTTGAAAAAGGCTCCAACCCGGCGAAAAAGCCAAGCAAACATACGCCTGAAAGCAATATCGTACACGAGCTGTTTGTAGCCGGAACCGAACCGAAACAAGTGTCACAGGCCTTTGACAAACTGGATGCTCCATCCGTCTCCGGCGAATATAAAGAAGGAGAAAAAGCGGTTGTGTTTAATTGGTCGCATCCTGAATCAGGTGAGCTTAAGTTTCAGGTGAAAGTAAATATTGCAGGAACAGAAAAAGATCTTGGAGAAATATCGGATACAAGCTATACGATTAGCAATGTGGAGCCTGGCAAGACTTATTCGATCAAAGTGACTGCCGTGTCGGAATCGCAAACAAGCTCACCAGGATCGGCAAGTGTCACGGTTCCATCCAACGAAGAGGATCAGAACGAAGAAGAACCAACAGACGGCGAAGAAGAACCCAATGAAGAAAATCCGCCTGCCGATAACGATCAAAACGGAAGCGGAAACGACAATCAAAACGACAATCAAAACGGGCAAAACAATAACAATAACAATAATCCTAATGATAATCAAAATGGGAATAACGGAAACAATAATGGGAATAACCCAAACCCTGGTAATAACCAAAATCCTGGCAATAACGGCAACCAGCAAGAAGGTGGCGATTCGGGCGAGACCCCGGACGACAATACAGACCAATCCGGCGGCTCCCCTCCACAGGCCGTTCGCCCGGCGAATAGAATGACCGGGTAAAATAACCAACAAAAGAAAAAAGAGTGCACAAGAGGCGCCCTCCGCTTGTAGAGAAAGTCGACGCACTTTCTCTACAAGCTTTTTTAATAGGTGTGATTGTACAGAACATCGCTTGTTTAAAAAAAAGCTGTCGAGGTTCCCCTCAACAGCCTTATTCAGCCATTTGTTTTTCCATTTTCTTTATTCTTTTCTTCCCTTCCCTGCAAAGCTCCAACAGCGGACAACTCGCACATTGCGGGTTTTGCGCTTTGCAATGGTAGCGGCCGAAAAAGATCATCCGATGATGGCTGATGGACCATTCTTCCTTCGGTATTTTTCGCATCAAAGTCTTTTCGACTTCCAGTACACTGTCTTTCCATCGGCAAAATCCCAAGCGTTTGCTGATCCTTTCCACGTGAGTATCTACAGCGATCGCCGGCACTCCAAATGCTACCGACACGACAACGTTAGCTGTTTTTCTGCCTACTCCGGGAAGCTGCATTAATTTGTCGCGGTCACTCGGTACGTTGCCATCATATTCGTTTATCAGGATGCTACACAGCTTTCGAATGTTTTTCGCTTTATTTCTGAAGAGGCCGATTGAACGGATATCATTTTGAAGTTCTTCTTCGGAAACAGCCAAATAATCTTCAGGTGTTTTATATTTTTCAAATAACGTTTTGGTTACCTTATTGACGAGAACGTCTGTACATTGAGCGGAAAGCAGCACCGCAATAACGAGTTCAAAAGGATTGGAATGATTTAGTTCACACTCGGCGTGCGGAAACATCTCACCCATCGTATCAAGACAATAGCGAATTTCTTGTTTAGTCAGCAATTCAATAAGCACCTGCCTTTATTGTTCCAGCCAGTTATAAAATGGTATTTTGTTGGAAGGCTCATGCGAAATGACTTTTGACCCCTGTTTAGTTGCCCTTTGTCTGAATTGACTTCCTTGCATGCGAGCCTGCTCAATCGTTTTAACCCCATTTTTCTTCCAACTGAATAATATGCGGTCAATATAACGGAAATTTACTTTTCCCGATATGACTGCCTCCCTTAACGCCGCTTTTATAATGGAGGGGTCCTGTTTGTCTTCATCCAGCCACATGGCGAGATTCTCGCATTCCATCGGGGAAAGGGGCCTGCCAAATTCCTGCTCAAAGACCGTGTATAAATCATGCTCATCATGAAGTGTATGTTCCAAGTCTTGTTGTTTTTTCTCCGCAATCAGTTCTTCCGCCAGCCGAATCCATAGAGGCTTCAAAGAATACTTTTCAAAACGGATTTTTTCCTCGGACATTCCCTCTTCTATGGCAATGAGCTGCATTTGGACGAGTTTCCCCAACATCGCAGAGCACTCATCCGCAGTGATGGACATCCGTTCACACAGTTGCTCGGGTGTTGGAAACTCGTTTCCCCGATCCATAAAGAATTGAATATGCAAAAGCAGCACCAACTCTTTTTCGTCAAGGCCGATTTGTTTATATTTGTTTAACAACACACTTGGTATTTGAACCATACCTTCTTCCATCCACGATACAATCATTTCTTTATCCACATTCAGCACCTCATCTTTATTCATGTGGAGAGTTTTTTTACTCCTTCGATGGAAAAACCACGTACAACATGCACGTGGCTTGTATAACGCAATGATCGGCTTATCGGCTCTTTTCTTTTACAAAAGAATGAATACGGCGGATTGCTTCTTCAAGCGACTCCAGCGCAGTTGCATATGAAAGCCTGATATTTTCCGGCGACCCAAAGCTTGATCCGGGCACTACAGCAACAAGGGCCTCTTCCAGCAATGCTCCGACAAAGCTGTCCACGTCCTCATAGCCGGTTATCCGGGCAGCCTCCATTACGTTCGGATATAAATAAAAGGCTCCTTGCGGCTTCAGGCAAGTGACTCCCGGGATTTCATTCAGCTTTTTATATATGATGTTCATTCGTTCTTCAAAAGCTTGTCTCATCCGTTCAACCGGTTCCTGTGTCCCATTGTAGGCTTCGATAGCCCCGTACTGGGATGCCGCTGCCGGATTGGATGTGGAGTGGCTGGCGACATCTGTCATCGCTTTAATGATGGCTTCATCACCCGCGGCGTATCCTATTCTCCAGCCCGTCATGGAATGTGATTTCGAAACACCGTTAATGATGACGGTAATCGCCTTCAGTTCAGGTGAAATTTCCGCAATCGACACATGTTGGTTGCCGTCATATAAAAGCTTTTCGTATATTTCATCCGATACGACAACGATGTTATGCCGCAAGCAGACTTCGCCGATTTCTTCCAATTCTTCTTTCGTATAAATCATGCCCGTCGGATTGCTCGGCGAGTTGATGATGACAGCTTTTGTTTTTTGTGTAATGGCTGCTTTCAACTGTTGCGCTGTAATCTTGAAATGTTGGGATTCTTCGCCGGCAATATATACTGGCTTTCCTCCAGCCAGCTTTACCTGTTCCGGATAGCTTACCCAATACGGTGCGGGGATAATGACTTCATCCCCCTCATCCAAAATCACTTGAAAAAGGGTGTACAAAGCATGTTTTGCGCCGTTTGTCACAATGATCTCCGCCGGCTTGTAATCAAGCCCTTGGTCTCTTTGCAGCTTTCCTATGATCGCTTTTTTCAATTCAGGCAAGCCGCCTGTTGCCGTATACTTCGTATGTCCTTCTTTCATGGAGCGGCTAGCCGCTTCAATGATGTTTTCCGGCGTATTAAAATCAGGCTCTCCAGCACCAAGGCCAATCACATCAAGCCCGTTTTGTTTTAATTCTTTTGCTTTGGCCGTGATGGCCAAAGTGGATGAGGGTGTAACTTTTGAAACACGGTTTGATAATTGAATGTTCATGCCTATCCCTGCTTCCTTATAGATTTTCAATATTTCTCCACCATTTTCCGGTGTCAAAATGAATGTAATAATAATTTAAACGGGATTGATTGTCTAAATAGGACAATTCCCATACGGGGAGCTGTTTTTCCATGCCAAGCCTGACGCCAAGAATTTCCTTGGGCTGCTTTTCTTTCACCAGCATATCGATGGCTTCCTGCTTGGAAATGCCATCAGCCAGCTTTTTAGAGATGGTTTTTTCATCCTTTTTTTCCGGAATCCAAAAAACAACTTGTTCGCCCTTTTTTTCTTCTCCAATCAAAACATAATACGTTTGCGAACCGTTGTATAGATAAAAATCATCAATTTTCTTCAATTTTTCATCGGCGTTTATTCTTTGTTCCGCCTCTTTTCTGGCTTGTTTGACCGGATCCATCGCCTTTGTATATATGTATCCCCCTGCTCCTGCTAGAAGCAATAAGACTGAAAAAATGATAATAAGCCATTTATACATGTAACATCCCCCATTTAACGGCGGGCGCCGAATACACAAATTTTGTTACTCATAATAAGCCGTTTGAAAGCCAAAATATCATTAAACAACGCATTGCTCACCCATCATTATAACATGATGGGAATGACGTTATAAATACATTCTAGTCCACATTCCAGGAGCGTCGCAATTGCGGCGTTCTATTCATTCTCCAGCCATTGCTCTATTGCGGGGATAAGCTCCTTTAATGGCTGTTGTTCCACCTGGATCGGAGGAAGTGAACGCAGAAACGCGCTTCCATACATCGTTGTAACGATTCGGCGATCAAACACAATAAATGCCCCCCTGTCTGTTTCTTTCCGGATCAATCTTCCGAAACTTTGTTTAAATTGTATGATTGCTTCAGGCAATGAGTATGCGGAAAAAGAATTCTTCCCGGCTTCCTTGATCGCCTGCATTTTTGCAGCGGTTACCGGTTCATGAATATGGGAAAACGGGAGCCTGGTGACAACGATCGCGGATATACTTTCCCCGTTCATATCAATTCCTTCCCAAAAGCTGTTCGTTCCCAGCAAAATGGACTTTGTAAACTGCTGGAACGTTTTCAGAAGGCGGTGGCGGCTTCCTGAAGATATTCCATGAGCCAAGAGAACATACTCATGCAGTTCTTCGCTGTCCTTTAACAAATCAAACGTTTTTCTCAGCATATCGTGTGAAGTAAACAACACAAGAATTCGTCCCCTTGCTGCGTGGGCAATAGCGATTAAATGACAAGCGATCGCTTCTGTATACTCATCGCTTGCGACTGCGCTAATATCTGGCAAGTCACTTGGAATAAATAGCTTTGCTTTCTTTTCATATGCATACGGGGATTCAATCATTTTTTCAAGCTTTTGAAATGGCTGAATGCCGCACTCTTCCGCAAAAAATGCAAA
The DNA here is from genome assembly GCF_016909185.1 of Siminovitchia thermophila. GTDB lineage: Bacteria > Bacillota > Bacilli > Bacillales > Bacillaceae_C > Siminovitchia > Siminovitchia thermophila. The sequence goes on from NZ_JAFBFH010000003.1 coordinate 28,215, forward strand.
CGAACGGTTTACGGTCAAGGTAGCTGAAGTTAATACGACACTTTTCGCCGTGCCGAACAGCTTTTCGGATAAAAAGCGATTTGCGTTAAGCGGCTTCGCATGTATAAATGTCCTGTTTAATATTTGTTTTTTTTCTCCTTCAATCCAGACAATATCTTCTTTTTTTGGATGAAACACTAATCTGTCAAGGGTTGTTTGAATGGTATTCCATTGCTCACAAAAAGCCGTCGTTTCCTCCAATAGCGCCAACTCTTCCGGTTTAAGCGCCTTCCTTGATGTTTCCATCAAGCCAAGCCGCTCCGCAATTCCTTTTTGGATAAAACGGTGTCCGGCCGCTACCCTCTCGGCACACAATTCGATCGACTGCCACTTTCTTTCAAGCCTTGTTTGTGATGTGATGCTTACCTGCGCTTTATAGGCATTATTTTTATGTTGTTGAAAAAGCAGTTGCCCCATTAGTGAAAATAAATCATTTATTTCAAGATCAAAGCTGTTTAAGGCTTCGTCCAATTCAAATACATGAATGCTTGGCTCCAGTTTCAGCCGTTTTACGCTTTTTTCAAGTTTATACAATAGCTTTTTCTTTTCCGATGTGCCGATTCGTCCGAGCATGTTTTTCAGGTCGTAGTATCCCAAATGGACACCAAATGTATTTCGTGCCGCTTTTTCCAATCGGTGCGCTTCATCAATTATAAAATATTCAAGCTGCGGAATATCCATCCGTCCTTCCAAGCTTTTCATCAAGCTGGCATGATTCATGATGATAATATCGGCTTCGAATGCTTTTCTTTTTGCGCGCGCATAAAAATCTCTTTGATGCCAAGGATCTTCCCGCTGATGTACGTTTCTGTTCGAATGGCGTATCTTTTCCCAAAAAAACACGCCGCCGCCCGATAAATTCAATTCGTCCACATCGCCTGTTTCCGTTTGCACAAGCCATACGAGTATTTTCATTTTTGTGATGGCCTCATCGTATGAGTCACTATTTTCTCGCAGCGATTGTTCAAACTGAAATAGACTGATGTAATGGTCTCTTCCCTTTAAAAGCGCCGTTTTAAAAGGAAAGGGGATGATGTTTTTCAATTTGTCCAGTTCATTTTCGATCAATTGATGTTGCAGATGGATTGTATATGTACTGATGGCCACTTGCTTATTGTTGTTAACCGCAAAATAAATACTTGGCAACAAATAGGCGATCGACTTGCCAATCCCTGTTCCCGCTTCAATCATCGCATGGGTATTCGTTGTCAACGCTTTATACACCGTATCCATCATTTCAAATTGGCCTTCACGCAGAGTGAAATGGTGAAAGTGCTGTTGAAATAATTGGGCCTTCTCATCTGTTCCCAGCGGAAATGTTTCCGTTTGTAACGCAACATCCTCTCTTGCATCCGGGCATTTCCTTAAAGCAATGCCGCGCCATACATCCAAGTTTCCGGGGAGATTTTCTACATGTTTGCGTTTTTGGGCAAGAATGGCTCCAAATAAAAAAGTCAAGCCGCTGTCGGCTTTTTCTGCCAAACGGTACAGCATTTCCAACGTAACCACGGGAAGATTTTCTGCTTTTTTCACCAAAAGGAGGAAAAGTTCTGCTGTCGCCAGAGCATCACTGTCCGCCTGATGGGGATTGTCATGGACCACGTTCATTTGATCACTTAAATCTTGTAGTTTGTAGCTAGGAGAGCAGGGAAGAAGTATCTTGGCCAGTTCGACGGTGTCCAAAGTCAGATTCACCGGGTGGTGTTTTCCCGCATGTTTCAGCTCTCCATCCAAAAAGCCCAAATCAAACTTGACATTATGGGCAATAAATATCGAGTGTTCCAATATTGTATATACTTTATCAGCAATTTCTTCAAATTTCGGGGCAACCGTAACCATTTGATCATCAATTCCCGTTAGTTCTTGAATGAAAGCCGGAATAGGCTTTTCGGGATTTACAAGTGATGTGTATTGATCAATGATCTTTCCTTTTTCAATGATCACAATCGAAATTTGAATGATTCTGTCGCCCTTTTCAAAAGAATTTCCGGTTGTTTCCAAATCTACTGTGACATATCTTTTTTCCATTTCTTTCACACCTTTAATCACTGCCGTCATTCGGCTCTATGATAGTGTATCACACGCAGATTGATTCAGCCACAGACACGGAATATAAAAATAAGTGGGCTGATGCGCAAGAGGCGGGTCGTGCAGACGTTGGCTTTACGATGTGGATTCTCAGCCTGAAAACCCCAAAAAACAAGGGGCAAAAGCGACCTTCTGTTGGCAATCTCAGGCAACGACGTTTTTATAAAGTTTGCGTTTTTTTGCGTGCGCTGGCAATGCTGGCAAAACTGTTTGTCCTGTCTTTTCGCTTGCACTCGTATATCCTGTTTGCAAAAATGCCTTTATGATCAACATCCTCGAAAAAGCTAACATTTTTTCTTCATGCGATGACGGTGCTGCCGAAGCTTTCCTTATCCTGTCGACCCGAACCAATCAGTTCGGTTACTGGCAGTTGATCCTCACATTTGCCATTTTCTCTTAATCCCGATTCGACACCTTCCTCCCAGTTAATGGATGATAGGAAAATGCCCGCAGCCTTTTGTTGGCTGCGGGTCATATATTATGACACATCAAAGATGATGTTGTCGATGAGTCTGGCTTTAGAGAATTTGACAGCTATGGCGATGATGATGCGTCCATGGATTTGTTCAAGAGGCTGAAGCTCCGGATAGCTTAGGATATCGACATAATCGATCAAAGCGTCCGTACGGCTCTTTAAAAAGTCTATAACCGCACTTTTTATTTCCTCGACATCGGTTGCTCCTTGTTCAATTTTATGTTTTGCCAGGAGCAAGCTTTTATAAATGCACGGGGCCTGCTCTTTTTCACGAGCGGATAAATATACATTCCTTGAACTGACCGCAAGGCCGTTTGCATCCCGAACAGTTTCAACGGGTATAAGCTGTACAGGAAAATCGTAATCGGCAACCATGCCGGCAACAACCGCAAATTGTTGGGCGTCTTTTAACCCAAAGTATGCCTTGTCGGGCATGACGATGTGAAATAATTTTGCCAGTACGGTGACCACCCCGTCAAAATGTCCTGGCCGGTCATTGCCGCATAACGCATGATTACGCTTTACGACACTCATTTTTGTCGACAATTCGGCGTCATACATATCTGAAACGTTTGGAATAAACAATAGATCGACACCTGTTGTTTCAGCAAGCCTTTCGTCCCTTTTTTGGTCACGAGGGTATGCTTCATAGTCTTCATCCGGTCCAAATTGCAGGGGATTTACGAAGATACTCATAACAACGATATCATTTTCCTTTTTGGCCTTGCGCACAAGGGTCAAGTGACCCTCATGAAGATACCCCATCGTTGGAACAAATCCAATCGTTTTACCTTTAGACTGAAGCTGTTTTGCCATTTGCTGCATCTCTTTTTTCTCGGTGATGATTTTCAATTTTATTTTCCTCCGTACAAAGAAGCCAACTGGCTCTGTTCCATATTAAATGTGTGTAATTGCGCATCAGGAAATACACCTTGTTTTACTTCATGAATGTACTGCTTCAACCCTGTGGTTACATGTTCATTCACATCGGTATATCGTTTGGCGAACTTTGGAATTCTATCGACACCAAATGTGGCCAAATCATGAAAAACAAGAACTTGTCCATCTGTCGCAGGACCGGCGCCAATGCCAATCACCGGAATATTTAATTGTTTCGCCACTTCTTTGCCAAGCTGCTGGGGAATGCACTCGAGCACGAGCGCAAAGGCACCCGCCTCTTCGCATTTTTTGGCTTCTTTAATAAGCGTTTCAGCCGCTTGTGCTGTCTTCGCCTGTACTTTATAGCCGCCAAGCACCCCTGCCGTCTGCGGAGTCAATCCTAAATGTCCCATGACGGGCACTCCCGCTGTTGTAAGAGCCTGGATCGTTTGTATGACTTCACCCCCGCCTTCCACTTTGACAGCATTGGCACCGCTCTCCTGCATAATACGGCCAGCCGCCCGCATCGCTTCTTCCCTGCTGATATGAAAAGACATAAAAGGGAGATCCGTTACGACAAACGTGTTTTTTGCACCGCGTTTCACGGCTTTCGTATGATGGACCATGTCATTGACAGTGACAGGTACGGTAGAATCATAACCGAGTACGACCATGCCAAGGGAATCCCCGACAAGAATCATGTCCACCCCCGCCGCTTCCGCCAGTTTTGCCTGGGGAAAATCATATGCGGTGACCATAGCGATTTTTTCTCCCGCCTGTTTCATTTTTACAAAATCAGCAGTCGTTTTCATTTTTCATTTCCTCCTTTTTGTTAGAGGAGCGAATGCAGTTCGAGCAATTGGACGCCTAAAATACAAAAGGAATCCTCTCCAAAAAGGCAGAAGGACTCCGTAACATCCCTTTCACTCGCTTCGGTCCTCTGTCCCCGTCCTCTCTATGGATCAAGGCAGATATTAATATAAAAAATACATCAAATGAAAATGGTGCAGCTCGTTAAGATACCGCCCAATAACATAATAGCAAAATAAATAGAAAAATTCTATCAATCCGATAGTTCTATATCGGCAGAGTAAACTTCGTGTATCGTGCCGTGTTCATCCTCCACTTTTAATACGCCTTCATCCGTAATGCCAAGTGCCCTGCCGACAATCTCTCCGGTAACCGTTCTGGCTGTGATTACTTTTCCAATGCTGATCGCATACGTTTCCCATAATAGTTTAATCGGCGCAAACCCCTTGTCCAAATAAATGCCATAGTATTTTTCAAAATCTTTTAAAAATGTTTGGATCAATTGAGCTCGTGAAATTTTTTTCCTTTTTTCAATATACAATGACGTGGCTTTTCCCTGGATACTTTCATGGAGATCTTCTACATCATGGTTGGCATTTATACCAATACCGATAACGAGAGATGAGATTTTATCCGCTTCCGCTTGAAGCTCGGTCAATATCCCGACTACTTTTTTACCGTTTATCAAGATGTCATTCGGCCATTTAATTTCCGGATGAAGACCTGTCACTTCGCCAATGGCATTTGCTGCTGCAACAGCCGTAATCAAAGTAAACTGGGGAGCTTTTTGGGGAGGCAGAACCGGACGGACGATCATACTCATCCATACTCCCTTTTTCGGCAATGACGACCAACTCCGCCCTAGCCGGCCCCTTCCTGTTCTCTGCTCTTCGGACACAACGATAGTCCCTTCAGGCGCTCCTTCATGTGCCAGCTGATGCGCTACCTTTTGGGTGGATTCGACTGATTCGTAAAAATGTATATTTCTTCCAAAACGCTCCGTTTCAAGACCAAATAAAATGTCACTCTCGGTCAGATCTTCCGGCGTATTGATGATTTTATAACCTTTATTTCTGACAGCTTCCAAAATGAAGCCGTCCTTCCTTAGTTCTTCTATATGTTTCCAAATAGCTGTCCTGGAACAACCGATCTTCTCGGCAAGTGTCTGGCCGGACAAAAATTCGCCATCGGCATCAGAAAGTGCTTTAATCAATTGTTTTCTTATATCAATCGACAATTTTCCATCCAACTCCTGATTTCTTGTTTATGATTTGCGATTTCACCGTTTATGACCGCCTGCGCCGCTTCATGGAGAACCTTTCCGATCCAGGGCCCGCTTTGTTTACCTGTCCAGCGAATGAGATCATTTCCGTTCACAGTCAATTCCTTCAACGATTTAATGGGAAGACTTTCATACTTATCCAGCAAATGAGCCAATTGTACATCCTCTCTCTTGATCGTCAGAAAAGCCGTTTCTACAAGAAGAGCGATTTCTTTTCCGGCGGTAAACAGTTCATCCCTGCTCCAAAAGTGATCTTTACGCAGCATCAGGTATGAAAGAGCCATTGAAAGCAGTTTTATTTTTTTGGACGGAAGTCGCCATTTCTTTAATGTAGTAACAGGATGTTCCCCGGAGAAATATAATGCCAACAGCCATATATCAAGTTCTTTTAAGGGAGAAATTTCCAGCTTGGTCACTGACTGCACGACATGTTCTTGATTGAATAAAGAAGGCAATCGCTTATAAATGCCTGTATGAAAAAGCAATTCAAAAGCGTTCTTTTTGTATTTTCCATCTAATAGCTTTTCAAATTCAGCCGTTATTCTTTCTACGGAAATATGGCGCAACAAATCGACATGCTCTTTTATCGCTTTTTCGGTTTGTTTCTCCAAGTGAAAACCGAGCTGGCTGACGAATCTTACAGCACGCATTAGCCGCAAGGCGTCCTCCTGAAAGCGCTCATCAGCCGATCCAACGGTGACAATGACTTTTTTTTCCACTGCCAAACGGCCTGCAAAAGGATCAATGAAATTTCCCTCTTTATCCATGGCGATCGCATTCATTGTAAAATCGCGTCTTTTTAAGTCTTCGTATAAACTTCGGACAAATGTAACTGATTCCGGCCTTCTATAGTCTTGATAGTCGCCTTCTGAGCGGTATGTGGTCACTTCGTAAGATTTTCCATTTTGTATGACCATAATCGTTCCGTGTTCAATACCCACATCGACCGTTTTTGAAAATATGGTTTTCAGCTCAGCCGGCGTCGCTGATGTTGCTATATCCACATCATGAATGTCTCTGCCAAGCAAAAAATCTCTCACAGCACCGCCGACAAAGCAAGCCTCATAACCAGCCGCTTCAATCTCATGAATAAGCGGCAATGCGGACAAGAAAGGTTCTTTCATATGCCGATCCTTCTTTCTCATAAGTTAAGGAGAGATGTATACAACGCTTCATATGATGATACGATAGCATCAGCCTGGAATCGCTCCTGCGGAGTGTGTTCGGCATTCGCCGAAAATATTTCATGCTTCTCCTTATCTTCAAGTAAAATCAGTGCTTTTTCGGCTGCTTCATCGGTGTTTCCTAGTTCACAGAGAAAGCCGTTGTATCCATCTTCAATAATTTCGGGGATCCCCCCGACTCTTGTTCCAATGCAAGGCACGCCGCACGCCATTGCCTCCAATGCCACCAGCCCGAAGCTTTCTTTTTCGGATAATAGCAACATCAAATCACTCATCGAATATAGCTCTTCGAGATGATCTTGCCGACCAAGAAACAACACTTTTCCATCCAAAGACAAGTTTTTTACGAGTTCACATATCTTCGTCATTTCCGGTCCATCACCGACGAGCAGCAGTTTTGCGGGCAAGCGGGAGGCGATGTTTGAAAAAGTTTTCACAACGTCCTGTACCCTCTTTACCTTCCTGAAATTGGAAACGTGGATGATCACTTTTTCCTCAGGAGAGATGTCGTACGTTTCTCTCAATCCATTTACTTGTACCCTTTTATATACCCTGTCATCGATAAAATTGTGAATGACATCAATTTCCTTATCAGGTGATACAATCGTTCGTGTTTGTTCAGCAAGGGCATATGAGACAGCTGTTACCCTGTCTGATTTTTCAATGCCGAAACGGATGGCATCCGCCAAGGTCGAATCATAGCCCAAAACGGATATATCTGTTCCATGAAGCGTCGTTACAATTTTTATATCCTGCCCCGACATTTGTTTGGCCAAAATGGCGCAAACTGCGTGCGGGATCGCATAGTGCACATGCAGTATATCCAGTTCTTCCCGTTTGATTACCTCCGCCATTTTACTGGCTAGGGCGATGTCATACGGCGGATATTGAAAAAGCGAATATTGATTTACAGCAACCTGATGAAAGAAAATATTCGGGTCCCATCTATTCAACCGGAACGGAATATTGGAAGATATAAAATGAATTTTATGCCCTCTTTCGGCAAGAAGTTTCCCAAGCTCGGTCGCAACGACACCCGATCCGCCTACTGTCGGGTAACAAGTAACACCAATTTTCAGTTTCATAAGCTACAAGCCTTCCCCAAATATGTTGTTATTTACAAGCAAAGGGCGATCCGTTTTAAACCCTTCTGCAAAAGCAACCCCTGTTTCAAGACCATAAAGCCTTTCCCTTGCCTCAATTCGTTCTAGATAACCGTTTGTAAGCACTGTCTCCACGCCGTTAGGCCCTTTCATAAACTGCGACTCATAGGCACGAAGCGCGAACAGCTTTTCTTCGATAAACAAAGAAATATCCACGGCAACATCAGGACGCGGCTGGCTGTTGATAAAGTAATATAGTAACTGTCTTGCTTTATGTACACTTTGGCCATCCGCTTCATACTTTTGAATGCCGGCCGAAAAAAAGGCTTCCTTCACAAGAGCCGCGCAATTGCCATGGTCTGGGTGCCGATCTTCCCAAAAAGGAGCAAAAACGACAATCGGCTTGTAACGGCGAATGACCCCCGCGATCCTCTTTATGTATTCTTCTTTCATGAATAAGCCGCGGTCGGGAAAATGCAGATTAATCCGCTCATGCACATGCAGCCTTTGGGCCGCTTCCTTTGCTTCAGCGTGTCTCTTCTCGACAGTTCCATTGGATGAGAGTTCGGCCTCAGTTAAATCACAAATGACAATTTTTTTGCCTTCAGATGCCCATTTATAGATGGAGCCGGCCATGCCGATTTCTACATCATCGGCATGAGCCCCAAAAGCAAGAATATCTATTTGCTCCAGTTTCAACAGAAATCCCCCTTTTTAGTCTATGATAGATTCCAAACCGTAGACAAGGGTGGTTAATTGAAGTACGGTCTCCACCGAGACTTTCACTCCGGACATAAAAGATGCCCGGTTATACGAATCATGCCTGATTGTTAAGGTTTGTCCGTTAGAACCGAAGATCACCTGCTGATGGGCGACTAATCCCGGAAGTCTTACACTATGTATTCTCATACCGTCAACTTCGGCGCCTCTCGCACCTGAAATGGTTTCCTTTTCATTTTCGTGTCCCTGTGCCTTTGGTTCCCTGTTGACGCCGATCATTTCTGCCGTTTTGACAGCGGTCCCTGATGGAGCATCCAATTTTTGATCATGATGCATTTCAATAATTTCAACGTCTTCAAAATACTTTGCCGCCGTTTGGGCGAATTTCATCATTAATACGGCGCCGACCGCAAAATTCGGAGCAATGATGCAACCCAGACTTTTACGTTCAGCAAGCTCTTTTAACTCTTCAAGTTGTTCCGGCGTAAAACCGGTCGTGCCGACAACCGGGCGCACTCCGTTTTCCAAAGCTGATTTTGTATGTAAGAAACCTAGATCGGGGGTTGTTAAATCAATCAATACATCCGCTTCCACCTCCCGGAAGCACTCATGTATATCAGTGTAAATCGGAACATCCAGTCCCGAAAATCCTTCCATATCCGATAACAGCTTCCCGTTATTGATGCGGTCAACGACGGCTGTAAGCCGAAAATGCGGTGTTTCTTTTACAAGGTTTACTGCTTCCCTGCCCATTCTTCCCCGCGGGCCGGCTACAATAATGTTAATCTCATTCATCATTTTGTTCACCTTCATTTTTTTTAGTCCATCTGTCTTTGTCTCTCGTTTTGAACTTGTGCATGACTCGGTCGTGGGCATCTTGTAAATCGATGTCCAAGGAATTGGCCAAGCAAATCACGACAAATAACAAATCGCCAAGTTCTTCCTCTACTGTTTTTTCCGTTTCATCGGCTTTTTTCTTTTTTTCACCATAATAATGATTAACTTCCCTTGCCAGTTCCCCCAACTCTTCGGTTAATCTGGCTGTCATGGCCAAGGGACTGAAATACCCTTCTTTAAACTGGCCGATATAGTGATCCACTTCATGCTGCATTTCCTGTAACGTTTTTCTATGACTCATCATTTCTCACCTTGATTCATTATTTCTTCACCTTCTTACCATATGTTAGCTAATTCTTTTTTTTTATACAAATGAAAATGCTTCAGTAAAGTGAAACTTCATTCAGTAGGAGTTCCATCTCCTACTGAATGTTAGTTGAACCAATCGGGCATTTAAGTGCCGTTTTCTCACACTTTGACCTTTTGTATCAAATCAGGTCTTGAAGTGGTGTATATGGCACCTTACATGTGGGGTAAAAGTTGCCGCTAAATGGAGTTATTGGATATAATGTGAAATACTCGGTGAAAAAAATGTGCAGGGAGAGAAGGAATTGTGCCTTTTCAATTAAAAGTAAAGAATATCCTATATATCTTATTGGGTGCGGGCATTTTTGCATTCGGACTTGTTCATTTTAACATGCAAAACCATTTGGCTGAAGGAGGATTTACGGGAATTACCCTTCTTCTTTATTTTCTATTTCACATTGATCCTTCCCTCACAAATTTACTATTGAATGTGCCCTTATTTTTCATTGGCTGGAAATTGCTTGGCAAAAAACCTTTTCTTTATACCCTTATAGGGACGGTTGCCGTATCGATATTTTTGTTCATTTTTCAGAGATTTGAGATTTCCATTCCGCTGGATGGCGATCTTTTTCTCGCTGCGTTATTTGCCGGGGTGTTTGCCGGCATTGGCCTGGGAATGATTTTTCGCTTTGGGGGAACAACGGGAGGCGTTGATATTATCGCCCGTCTCTTATTCAAATATAAAGGGATAAGCATGGGCAGGACAATGTTCATTTTTGATGCATGCGTCATCCTTTTATCTTTAATCACTTACTTGGATCATCGGGAAGCAATGTATACGCTCGTTGCCGTATTTGTCGGAGCGCGTGTCATTGATTTCATGCAGGAAGGGGCTTATGCAGCGAGGGGCGCCATGATCATTTCTGAGAAACACCACGGCGAAGTAGCTGACGCCATCATGAAAGATATGGGCCGGGGCGTAACTGTATTAAGAGGACGGGGATCTTTTACAAAAGAGGAAAAAGATGTGCTCTATTGTGTGGTTGGCCGAAATGAAATTGTCCATTTAAAACGGATTATTTCAACAATCGACCCGCAGGCGTTTGTGTCTGTCATCGTCGTTCACGATGTGATGGGCGAAGGATTTACACTTGATGAAAATAAAAGACCGCTTGATCTATAAGGTAGGCTTTCTTGATATGTTAACAGCACGAGCTGAAATGAAGAACCTTAAGCCGCCCGCCAGGAATGAGACGTAGACGTTTCCAGGAGGCGGCTTGTCAGCGCGCAAGCAGTTCAAGAACTTCATATGCAGCTTTGAGTGGAGCTAACCGGAGAGCTGGGAGTAAGCCAATAGGCACCTGACATTATGTTTCCTCCCTTCTCTCACTTAGCTTGCATCAGCTTGATGTTTAGCCCTTCCTCCAGTTGAATCAATCATAAAAAAAGCCCGGTGCAAAAGAGCGCCGGACATATTTACCTATTCACGATTTGTAAAAATAAGGATCAATCTGAGCAATTCCAATACGGCGACAGCGGCTGCCGCAACATATGTCATCGCTGCCGCATTCAAGACTTTTCTCGCGTCGCGTTCTTCCGAGTTGCTGATCAGGCCAAGCGAGACGATCTGGTCCATGGCTCTGGAAGAAGCATTGAATTCAACCGGCAGTGTAACGAGTTGGAATAAAACTCCCGCCGCCATCAAAACAATGCCGATTAACAGCATGTTGGAAAACGCGGTGGAAAGCAAGCCAATGATAATAAATATCCAGGCAATGTTGGAGCTGATGTTTGCAACCGGTACCAATGCGTGTCTAAAGCGCAAAGGCGCGTATCCCTGCTGGTCTTGAATGGCGTGTCCGACTTCATGGGCTGCCACAGCGGCACCGGCAACCGATGGACGATGAAAGTTGTCTGATGACAAATGCACCGATTTGGTGATCGGATTGTAGTGGTCACTTAAAACGCCAGGGGTTTCCTTAACTTGGACATTATATAAACCGTTGGCATCCAATATTTTTCTGGCCACTTCTGCTCCTGTAATGCCGGCGGTTGTTGGAATTTTTGCAAATTTTTTATACGTACTTTGGACCCTAAATTGTGCCCATATGGGTATGATTATGATCAACAAAAAATACATTAAATATCCGCCCATTTTTACCCTCCAATACAAGTAGCTTTACTATTATTTTATGGGATAACTTGCTGTTGGTCAATTATTTGGATCTTTTCGCTTCCTCTCTTTTTTCTCACCTTTATACTTGCGCCAACTGACATAGGAAAGTGTCAAAATAATCACGCTTCCGGTCATGGATATGACCCACCATAATGAAGGATCCGCCTCATCCTCATCCACTTCGGCAAAGAGACGCTTTAAATCGGCTTCAAAATCCTCTAGTTGGGATGTCCAATTTTGTTCAGTAAATTGTGAGCGGTAATTGTCAAAGAAAGCAATTCTTGAATCAATTTTCTGAAGCTTTTCAGCGGGAAGATCAATTTTTAAACTTGGCTGGATTACGCTATATATGGAAAGAAAGTCGTTTAAATGACGATTGTAAGATTCCTGGTCGCCGTCCAGCGCAGCATTTTTCACTTGGCGAAAGCTGTCCATGATAGAGCCTTCCATTTCAAGCCACATGGGTTGATGATTGGATTGGACAGCGTCATTGGCCAATCGGAAGGCTGTCACCATCCGAATCCTTTCTTCTTTATCCATGTCAACGCTTGTAACTGCCCTGAGCGCCTCATGATGAGCGGCAGTAAGCACTCTTAACTCGTCCATAGTAAACGTTTGTTCTTTCATGCCTTGCTTAGAGAACTGCACGGCATAACGTTCCAAAAGGACCTTTGCTTCGTCGAACCGCGAAAATTTTGTTAGCTGCAAGGCCTCGTCAGCCAGTTGATCGAGCTCCTCAATGACAGGATCAGGTTTTGAATTGGCTAAGCCGCCATTTAGAAAGAGAGTCAGGCTCAGAAGGATCCCGGATAACAATTTCATAAGTGCCCCTCCTCATACTACTTGTAAAAATGTATGAGAAAGTGGACAAGAATAGACCTTTTTTAATATTTGCCTAATGATTATTGAATATGTATTGTGTCACGATTTCTGCGCGCTGCATAATAAGCAATTCCCACCGATATAATACTCAGCCAAAATGTAAAATAGCCAATCTCACGTACATACAGCTCGAGTCCGGGATATTTGGGATATTGCATAAATACATAATCTATGACGTCATTGTGGAAAGTCCATACTGCTGCCGCCAAAACATGTTTGATCTTCAATTGATAAAAAGGTGCATATAATACTGCCTGCAGGGCCATTGCCCCGTGAGAAGCGATCAGCATATATCCCTGCCAGGGCAGTACACCCGTGACATTCAGTGTCAGGATATTCATGACAACAGCCCAAATTCCATACTTTACAAGCGTTACGCAGGCAAACGCTTCAAAGATGGGGGAGTTTTTATTTTGAATAAAAGCCATCAGCACGAAAACAAAAAAAAGGCTGGCTGTCGGACTATCCGGAACGAATGGAATAAAGATCAAAGGTGTGATTTCCAACTGGCTTTTATACCAGTAATAGCCATACATTGTACCGATGGCATTGACGATCAATAACATCCATAATATACGTCTATCCATCAAGATCGTTAACAACAGCTTCACGGGGCACACCGCCTTCCCTTTACATAAAAAGCCGGCAAATTTGCCGGCTTTCAGAGTATATTATTCACTTTTCAAGCTGGCAATAAATTCTGCAAGCTTGTCTAAATCTTCTTCAGAGCCATTATATTGATCCGCGGGCATTGTCCCAACACCATTTACCGCAATATCTTTAAGTTCGTCTGGACTTAAATCAAGATTGACCAATGGTGGCGCCGCAGGTCCGCCTTCAAGGTTTTCACCGTGGCAATTAATACAGCTTTGAGCCGCATATATTTTATAACCTTCTGCCTCTGTGTCTATCTCAACATCGGCTTCTTCGGTAATTTTCCCTTGTTCCTTGGCCGCTGCCCAATCGTGATTCGCAACTGCTTCCCAAGTAAGGTAAAAAACGGAAGCAAATCCAAGCAGCATAAAGGCCGTTGCCAATGGACGCTTTATCGGACGTCGTTCAGGCCCCCGATCTAGAAATGGCGCAAGCATTAAAGCACCAAAGGCAAGACCCGGGATAATCAAGACGCCAATGACGTTATACGGCCCGGAAGCGAAACGATATTTGATTAATTGATAAAGAAACAAGAAGTACCAGTCAGGCAGTGGAATATAACCGGTATCCGTCGGATCGGCAATACGTTCCAGCGGTGCCGGATGAACTGCCGTCAAACATAAGAATCCGATGAGGAACACAGCGCCAACAAGCCATTCTCTCAACAGAAAGTCCGGCCAGAATGCTTCCGTTTTTCCCGGATATTCGGAATAGTCTTTGGGAACGTTCGGCATCCGTTCAGCAGGAATACGTGAATCGCCGACAAACTTCATCCCTTTTCCTCGTTTCATTTTGTCCCCTCCTTTAATCCGTTACTATTCAATAATGGTTAATGGGTTATTTTTTTATAGTGGACCAGAAATTCCTTGTCTTCTAATCAAGATAAAGTGAGCACCCATTAAAGCCAACAATGCAGCAGGAAGGAAAAATACGTGTATGGCAAAAAAGCGTGTCAACGTTTGCGCACCGACAATCGTCGGGTCTCCTGCTATTAAAGTTTTCATAGCAACTCCGATAAACGGAATCGATTCGACAATATCCAATGTAACTTTCGTTGCGAATAATGCCTTCATATCCCATGGGAGCAAGTAACCTGTAAGTCCAAGGGCCAGCATGACAAAAAAGATAAGGACTCCTACAATCCAGTTAAGCTCACGAGGCTTCTTATATGCTCCTTGGAAAAACACACGCAACGTATGTAAAAACATCATAACAATAACGACACTGGCTCCCCAGTGATGCATGCCACGGACGATCTGTCCGAAAGCCACTTCATTTTGAAGGTAATAAACGGATTCCCAGGCGTTTTTGATATCGGGTACATAATACATCGTTAAAAACATTCCCGATAAAATTTGGATAACGGTAACGAAAAACGTTAACCCGCCAAAACAGTAAACAAACGCAGAAAAATGGTGTGCCGGATTGACATGTTCGGGCACTTCATGATCTGCAATGTCTCTCCAAATCGGCGTAATATCCATTCGCTCGTCAATCCAGTCGTACATTTTGTTCAGCAATGATTACGCCCCCTTTACTTCTTTTTAACGAACGGATTTTCTTCTGGATTACCCAACATTAAAAAGCCGTCTTTTTCCTTGACTGGATAAGCATCCAACGGTCCTCTGGGCGGAGTTCCCGGAACATTGTTCCCGTCTTTCGTGTAAAGGCCGTTATGGCATGGACAGAAAAACATATCTGGGTGCTTTTCACTACCTGCCCAGTTAACGGTACAGCCTAAATGTTTACAAATGGGAGAAAGTGCTACAACCTCTCCTTTGTCATTTTTATACACCCAAGCTGTTTGCGTTACCTCGGAGGTGTACCACCCATCCTTTTGCTCATACTTAAAGTCAACACGGACAGGTTCTTCTGTAATATCGGCCATCTTTTTATCGGTCATTTTAAAATCACCAGCAGCTTCTGCCTTTAACACAGGATCCACTGCAAACCGAACCATCGGCAACAGCATTCCAGCCGCCATAAAGCCGCCCACTCCAGTTAGCGTATAACTTAGAAATTGGCGTCTTGTTACTGGATTTTTGCTCATCCTTATCCCCCCTCTGTCAGTAAGGTTAGTCCATCGGACAATTTATTGCGCACATTTACAAACTAGGACATCATAATAATATATCAATAAACCATGAAAATCAATAATATACAATCGGAAACAATGTCAACTATGTGGCGATTCCCTGCCACCCTTGAACGATTTCATTCATCAGCTGCTTGACCTGAGTTTCCATGATAGAGTGTTTATACTGCTCATCCAAATGTTCCAAGGGAACAGATGCGGCAAACAGCAGAGAAGCGGAAAGCTGTTCAGCCATACTGCGCCAACTTTCGTCCGATGTCAGTAAAAAGACATACTTCACTTCATGTTCTTTCATGTGCTCGACCCACTTTTGAATCGAAGAAACTTTTTCATTGTCCGCCATCTCGCTTAAGTATGTAAAAGGCGGCAATGCAAGCGCTCTTCCCTTAAATTGTCTTTCAAGGTGCTGTGACAACAAATGGGTGAATTCTCCCTTTTCGGCAATTTGTTTCATGTGGGAGCCAAAGCTGATCGGTATGAGCGGAACAATTACAGTATCAATGTAACTTTTTTCCTTCAAGTAAACTTCAATATCCTTTGCCTTCCACTCCATGTTTCACTCTCCTTTCTTTAAGTATGCTCCAAGACACTGGTTACCATTCTACCAAAAGAATGCGACTAAGACAAAAAAAACAAGGCTGGAACATAAGCAAATACGAAATAGCAAAAACCGAACAATTCATTTATAATTGTTCGGTTTATTTGTGTTAAAAAAATCCCTATCATCGCTACGTCAACATATTTCGCTTTCCGCAGGTCTCTTCCGCTTCCTCGGAAAGCAAAGGCCGCTTTCCTGCGGGATCTTCGGCTCGAGCTATTCCCGCAGGAGTCTACCTATTTTGACAACGCTAAAAGTTTGCGTATGATACAATGGGATCCATTTATCCCGGCACGCATGTAAGGTGCCGTAAAACTCCCACTTCAAAATCTTGAGTGAATACAAAAGGTCCGAGTGGGAGAAAACGGCACCTAAATGCCCGATTCGTTCAACCAACATTCAGTAGGAGGCCCTACTGAATGAAGTTTCACTTTATGGTTCGTTTTTTCATCAGCTGATTTAGTTGTGTCCCAGACTTTATTTTTGCTCTCTCAGTTCTTTTAACTGCAGCGACAGCTTTTCAAAAAGATCCTTATCGCGGCGATCAAGCGCCTCATCAATGGCCGTTAACAATTTGTCCTCTTGAAATTTCAGCAGACTTTCTTTCAAAAATTGTTCCGCGATGGCTTTATCTTTTTCACTGATCAGAACCGTCTTTTTAACGAATGGATTCTCCTCCAATACCGCGGCATATTGATGAGACAAGTGTGAACCACGGAAGTTGATCTGAATATAAATATCTTCATCCCGATTCAATCGAATATCATGAAAAGATTTTTCCGCATCGGTTGTCATAATATTATCCTTATAAAACCGGAAAGGAACTTCTCTTGTGCAATGAGTGGACATGATTAATCCTCTGGGACAGAACTGGGCTTCTTCAACAAAATGAACTTTCTCCATCAACTGATCGTGGCTCATCAAATAATTCAGAATCCAGACAGATTCTCTCCTTTTGAGTTGATAACGATTTAAAAACCAGCGAATAAAATCTTTTTTTTCGTTGACAGATACAGGGGTGGCCATTTCTATTCCCTCCTCTGTGAAGATATAGCCCCAAAGGCTGATCTTAATCTTGCAGACGGTCAATCCATTCGTGCCATTCCTCATTCTCAGGCTCCATTTCAGCCAATGAATGAAAGATATCCACCGCTTCTTCCGCTTTTCCATCCTCAATCAAAAAGTATGCAAAATGTTTTAAAAACTCCGGGTTGTGTTTAAGATCATTATATGCCTGCTTGTACTCGTTTAATGCATCAGAATACTGTTCCAGTTGCTGATGGCTGTACGCTGCATCCCAGCGCATTTCAGCATCCTGATTGTCTTTAAACATGGCTGTCATTTCCAGCACTTCATGATATCTTTCCTGTTTCATAAGAAGCCTTGTCAGCCGTTTGGCTGCCTCCGAAAGTTCCGGGTCAAGCGAAAGCGCCTCTCGCAAAAAGCTTTCCGCTTCGTCACTCCGGCCGGCTTTTAATAACAATGTTCCAGTGTATGCATACAAATCGGGATTAAATTCATCGACAGCCAACCCCTCTTTGCCAATCTGTATGGCCTTCTCCAATTCGCGGACCCGCTCATAGGATTTGGCCAAATATAAATAAAGTGAAGTGTAGTCGGGATCAAGCTGTTTCAGTTCATTGAATGCCTTTATTGCTTTTTGGTCGTTTCCTGCTTGGTAGCATGTCAAGCCGTAGCCAAAAAGCACGTTTAATTCCTGATGTTCTTCCAGAGCCTTCTCATAATAATGGATGGCATCTTCAAAGGCGCCGCCCGAACTTAACGCTTCAGCAAGCTTTGCATCCATGTTCTGTCCTGCAACAGTGTGCTCCCCTGTGCTTAATAATTGCTTGTAGCATACGCCGGCATCAAGAAAGCGGCCCTGTGACATATACAGCTCTCCCAATGCGTACATTATGATCGGTTCATCAGGAAATTTCTGTTTTGCTGTAAGAAGTTTCTGTTCACTTACCTCATACAAGCCTTGCATTTGGTATAAATCTGCTTCAAGGAGAAGTGCCGCCCCATACAGCTCATCCGTATCAGGGATTTTTTCCAGAAGAAGCAGTGCCTTTTCCTCCTGGCCCATTTCAATGAGCAGTTCAGACATGGACAACCTAATGTCACTGAGATCAGGGTATTGATTCAGAAGAGATTCATAAAGCTCAATCGCCTCTTCCAAAAATCCATACTGAGCCAACTGGCCGGCAAGTGAGTACTTTTCCTCATCGGAACTGTATTTTTTCACTCTTGAAAAAGATTGCATGGCTTTGTCAACATTTTGCGTTTGTATATATTGTATCATTAACTCGGCATCTGTCATAAGCAAAACCCTTCCAAAAACCATCTATGGTTTGATCAAGAAGATTATATTATTGTTTCTCCATCAACTTGTGAAAATCCTCTTTTCATTTTTAAAAAATGAAGCTTATTTTTTTAGTTTAGAGAACGTATTTTCCAATATCTTTTGGTCCATGTCAACGATTACCGGCTTGCCAATTTCCTCCAACAATACGAAGCGCGGCTGATCACTCAGTGTCTTTTTATCCCGCAACATCGTTTGATATACTTGCTGAAACTCAAGATCATCCGGTATGGTCGTCTGATATCCCAACTGTTTCGCCCATTGGACAAAATCTCCGATTGAAAATCTCAAGCCAGTGACTTGTTCACTTAAATGGAGCGCGTAAATCATTCCAACCATCACCGCTTCGCCATGGGCAAAAATACCGTAACCTTTGGATGTTTCAATAACATGTCCCAGTGTATGGCCAAAGTTTAGTATGGCTCGCAGCCCGCTTTCTCTTTCATCGACAGAAACTACTCCAGCTTTAATTTCGATTCCCCGCCGCAAAATATATGCCAGCTTGTCATCGGCAATAGTAGCTAGATCAGTAATTTCGGTCATCAAATATTGTAAAAAAGCGGGATCGGAAATAAATGCATGCTTCACCGCTTCGGCAAAGCCCGATCTTTTTTCTTTTATCGGGAGCGTCTTTAAAAAATATGTATTATACAGCACTGCATCAGGCTGATGGAATGCGCCTATCATGTTTTTGCCAAGCCGATGGTTAATGGCGGTCTTTCCACCTACGGCACTATCATGGGCAAGAATCGTTGTCGGAACCTGAATAAAGGAAATTCCCCGCATATATGCCGCTGCGACAAAGCCGGCCAAATCGCCGACAGCCCCTCCGCCAAAGGCAATGATGCAAGATTTCCGATCTAAGCCATGTTCGAGCGCATGCGTAATGCATGCTTCAAAAACCGTCAATTGTTTCGCTTTTTCTCCGGCGGGAACGGTGTAAACAACCGATGGAATCTCCTGCGGCATGTTCGCTTTTAAAGTATCCAAGTGGAGGGAGCCTACAATCTCGTCGGTAATGACGAGCAGTTTTGTATAATTGTTTTGAACGACGAGGTCTCCCAGCTCGTCCAAAGAAGCCGGACCGATGAATACAGGGTAACTTTTAGATGCAGTGCGAACGATCATTTTCAATCAAATCACCTCGTTATGAAAATGAAAAAACACCTGCTCGACGCAGGCGGTTTTCATTCGTTTTAATACACCCAGTTATTGATTAACTTGGAGTATTCAATCAGCTCTTCTTTCTTGAAAAAGAGGCCAATTTCCCTTTTGGCACTTTCAGGGGAGTCGGATCCATGAATAACATTTTTGCCGACCGTAACACCGAAATCACCGCGGATTGTGCCTGGGGCTGCATCTTTAGGGTTGGTAGCCCCCATCATTTGTCTTGCCGTGGCGATCACGTTTTCTCCTTGCCACACCATGGCAAATACAGGACCGGAAGTAATAAAGTCAACTAACTCCCCAAAAAAAGGACGTTCCTTATGCTCTCCGTAATGCTCTTCCGCAAGTTCGTTGGAAATTTGCATAAGCTTTGCTCCGATGAGCTGAAACCCTTTTTTTTCAAAACGGGAGACAATTTCGCCGATCAATTCTCTTTGCACACCATCAGGCTTAACCATTAAAAATGTTTTTTCCATTTGCATTCACTCCTGCCATAAGATCAAGTACAAATAACAAACAAAAACTCAAAAAGAATGATAACACTTTTTATACAAGCTGGCAAATTTTGTTTGGCTCATCAATGCCTTCTTTTTCCAATATAGTTGGCAATCTCTTGAAGAGGTCTTTTTGCTCGGTTGGCCGGCAACTCTTGCAAAATGTGAAGCGCCTTGTCAAGATAGCGCCTGCTGAGCAGGTGGGACTTTTCAATCGCTCCGGAGTGCTTGATGAGGTGAATGATTTTTTGCATTTCCTCTTTATTCGTATCTTCATTTACCTTTATAATTTCAGCTTTCAGCTCGGGAATTTGCATGGCATATAAAGCCGGGAGGGTGATGTTTCCTTGCCGCAAGTCCTCTCCGGCGGGTTTACCGAGTTCTTTTTCTGTCGCGGTAAAATCCAATATGTCATCTGTAATTTGGAAGGACATTCCGATATAATATCCAAACTTGTATAGGCGCCGGTATATACGCTCATCCGTTTTCCCTGCAATAGCCCCTAGTTCGCAGCTCACCGCGATTAGCAAAGCTGTTTTTCTTTTGATCCGCCGTAAATAATCTCTTATTGTTTGGTCAAAACGAAATTTATCCTGGATTTGCACCATTTCCCCAATGCAAACTTCGACTATTGCCTTTGCCAGTTTTTTATGGGCAATCGGGTTGGAAATATTGGTCATGTATTCCAGAGAACGCGCAAAAATAAAGTCGCCTGTATACATGGCCATCCGGTCATCCCAAGTATAGTTGATGGTCGGCCTGCCTCTTCTTGTATCGGCTTCGTCAATGACATCGTCATGAACAAGAGACGCCATGTGAATTAATTCGAGGGCAAGCGCCACATTTTTGATCGTGTCGATTTTATATTCGCCAAATTGAGCGGAGAGCAATACAAAGACTGGCCGTATTCTCTTACCGCCAGCTTTCAACAATTGGAGGGAGGCGTTTTGCAGTAATGTTGAATTGGAACAAACGGCGTTTTCCAGTTCTTTTTCAATTAAATCCAGATCGTATTTAAAGGTTGAATAAAGCCTTTTTAGTTTCATGTCATTTCCACCCAGCTATTTTTTCTCTTTCCATCCAATGTGGGCCGCTGCAGCCCCTCCACTAAAAGATTTGTAGATGACGTTCGTAAAGCCCGCCCGCCAAAACATTTGGGCCAGCTCTTCCTTTCCAGGAAAGTCACGCGCAGATTCCTGCAGCCATGAATATTCCTCATAGCTTTTCGCAAATAACTTCCCGAAAACGGGCATAATATACCGAAAATAGGCATAGAAGAGTTGGCGGTAGACAGGCAGAGTCGGCTGGGAAGTTTCCAGGCAAACGGCCATTCCGCCGGGTTTTGTCACCCGATACATCTCTTTCAATGTTTGCATATAATCAGGAACATTACGAAGGCCAAATCCTATCGTGACATAATCAAAACGATTATCTTCAAAAGGAAGTTCCATTGCATTTCCGTGAATGAGTGTCATTTGCTCCATATTTCTTTGTGCTTTCTTTTCTTCGGCAATTTTTAACATATTTTTACTGAAGTCAAGCCCGAACACCTGTCCTTCATGTCCGACTTTCTCCGCTAGTGAGACCGTCCAGTCTCCGGTGCCGCAGCAAACATCCAGCGCCGTTTCGCCTTTTTGCACGTCCATTTTTTTCATCGTTTCTCGGCGCCATTTTGTATGCTGCTGAAAACTGATGATAGAATTCATTTTATCGTAGTTTTTATAAATTGATTCAAATACGTTATGTACACGCTGTTCTTTAGATTGCATTTGGTAACCTTCTTCCAAAATTATGTTGCAAAATGATGGCCATTTACCAGATCCACAATACGTGTTTGCAGGATGGACGGCAGTGTGCCCACCCCTCTCATTGCTTCCAGCAAGACAGTCTTGCTTTTTTCTATGTACATTTGACAAATGCTTTCCAAGTTCTGTCCATTTTCCATTCTGTCCTGGGCGGTATATCTTTTAAGGCCTTCAAATAATATCGAAAAGTGGCCGTTCTTATACTTCTCCCATTCTGATACAAGCCTCTTAAAGAATAGCAGCTCCGTAAATAATGAATGGTAATGGACAAAATTAAAATGGTTGCAAAATTGTTCAATAATCGTTGTCTCTACTCTTTTTAAATACAGCATGAAGGTGTCAATATCATCCAATTCAAATTGATACAGAGAAACTTTGTACTCGTTGATGAACTTAACCGCCTTTGCAAGTGTTCGGATTAAGTCAAGATTTTCGTGATCAGCCAGAAGGCGGTAGTAAAGACCGCTAAAATAGTCGCCCGCCAACACCGTTAATTGCCTCTCTTTCATGGATGATAAAGGATTCGTCACCTTTTCATGCGTATCCAAGGCAACTTGAACAAGCATGGCAGATGTCACATATTGGTCAGCCTGCGTATCTGGCAGCTCCGTCTCATTTACCGCCATCGCCAGCATCAGGATACGGTCTTCGTCAATAACCGGAAATTCGATTTGTTTTGAAAGAAAGTGATGGTGCAATTTCCTTTCAACAATGGCTTTTATTAAATCAATTTTCTGTTCATTTACACAAAGACCCATATCCGTTTTCCCCATTTCTTTTACACATCATTACTTCCCGGTTCAATTTCACTATTATAACATGATCATTCGTTTCTTTCACTTTCGACTTCACCGACCGCTGTGATGATTTTTGCATTCCCTCTTATTTTGATGGCTGATGTATGATCTGTAAACTGGGCTACCAGAACTTCACCCTTATCCAACTTTTCCGCATGATGAAACCTCGTATCCGTTCCACGCGTCAACCCCATCACATTGACTCCATTCTCCATGGCTTTAATGACGATAAAGTCACCTTGCCCCAATTGGCTTTTCATAGTAACACCCTCTATTCTACGACTTGATTAAAGAGAGAACTTCATTGCGTGACTGGATATCTTTTAAAAAGATTCCCCTTACCGCGGATGTAATGGTTTTAGATCCAGGCTTTTTAACCCCTCTCATCGTCATACACATATGTTCCGCCTCTAATACCACCATAACACCGTGAGGCTGTAATCTATTCATAATGGCGTCCGCTACTGTAGACGTGATCCTTTCTTGAAGCTGTGGCCGCCGCGCAACAGCTTCAACAGCTCTCGCGAGTTTACTTAAACCGGTAACTCTCCCGTTTCTCGGAATATATGCAATATGGGCTTTCCCAAAGAACGGAACCAAATGGTGTTCACACAGCGAGTAAAATGGAATATCTTTCACCAATACGAGTTCTTCATGGTCTTCCCCGAAAATCGTTTCAAAATATTGTTCTGGTTCGATATGAATGCCCGCAAATACTTCTTCATACATGTTGGCAACACGCTTTGGCGTATCAACGAGTCCTTCCCGGTCCGGATCTTCTCCAATTGCTTCCAAAATCATCCGGACTGCTTCTTCGATTTTAGGTTTATTCATTTTCGCCATTTGATATCCTCCTGCCATACTTTCACTAACAGTCCAATATTACCATACAAATATATAAATAAAAAGGAACTGCCTCGGGCAGTTCCTCTCATACACTCAATGAGGTATGTAATTATTTTACCGCATCTTTAAGCGCTTTCCCCGGTTTAAATGCAGGTACTTTGCTTGCTGCGATATCAATCTCTTCTCCAGTTTGAGGATTGCGTCCTTTACGAGCTGCACGCTCGCGCACTTCAAAGTTGCCAAATCCAATTAGGGAAACTTTATTTCCATTGGACAATGCATCTTGAATGGATTGAAAGACAGCTTCTACCGCTTTTGTAGCGTCTTTTTTGGAAAGTTCAGCTGATTCTGCCACCGCATTGATTAGTTCTGTTTTGTTCATTCTGTTCACCTCCTCTATCGGCACATTATAACCTTTCACAAGCCTTATTACATGTGTTATCAAATTTTTGGATTTCTAAACATTTTCATGCCAGAAATCGTTGAAAAAGCTTTTGAATCAAGGTTCAACGAGCTTTTCTGCTTAACAGATTATCATATAAAAATTGTGATAGCAAGAAGAAATGCAATAAATAATGGAAAAGGCGCTGAATTTTTGTATATTCAGCGCCTTTTGTCCTATAAAATGATCGCAATCAAGCCTCCGGAACCCTCGTTGATGATCCTTTCCAATGTCTCTTTCAGCTTGTAACGGGCATTTTCCGGCATCATCGCAAGCTTTGCCTGAATGCCTTCTCTAACGAGGGAACTTAAGCTTCTTCCAAAAATATCGGAATTCCAAATGGAAAGCGGGTCATCTTCAAAGTCTTGCATTAAATAACGCACAAGTTCCTCACTCTGTTTTTCTGTTCCTATGATTGGGGCAAATTCGGATTCTACGTCCACTTTTATCATATGGATAGAAGGGGCCACAGCCTTCAGCCGGACACCAAACCGGGCGCCTTGCCTGATAATTTCTGGCTCATCCAAGCTCATGTCCTGTAATGATGGAGCAGCAATCCCGTATCCTGTTTGCTTTACCATGACGAGCGCATCGGAGATTTGGTCATACTCCCTCTTTGCTTCTGAAAAATCTTGCATCAGCTCCAGCAAATGATCTTTTCCTCGAATTTCAGTTCCGACAATTTCCGTAAGAACTTCATCATAAAGAGCATCTGGAGCAAATAAATCTATTTCCGCGACACCCTGGCCCATATCGACTCCGGCAAGCCCGGCATCCTCGATAAATTCGTAATCGTTAAAATGCTGTACTACCCGGTCTACATCACGCAGCCGTTTAATGTCCTTCACTGTTTCTTTGACGGCCTCCTGGTAATCTGCCCTGAGCCAATGATGATCTTTTAACACCATTACCCAGCTTGGAAGGTTGACATTGACTTCAAGCACCGGAAACTCATAGAGTGCTTCTCTTAATACATTTAACACATCGTCTTCTCGCATATTTTCCACTGACATGCTTAACACTGGAATATCATACTTCTCTTGCAGCTGGCCACGGAGCATTTCTGTTTCCGGGTGATGCGGCCTTGCTGAATTGACAACCATGATAAAAGGTTTACCGACTTCTTTTAATTCCTCAATGACACGCTCTTCCGCATCTACATAGTCTTGCCGCGGAATTTCTCCGATAGAACCATCTGTCGTTACGACAATCCCCAATACAGAATGCTCTTGAATCACTTTCCTCGTACCAATCTCGGCCGCTTCATGGAAAGAAATCGGTTCTTCATACCATGGGGTATGAATCATCCTCGGACCATTTTCATCTTCATATCCTTTTGCCCCAGGAACCGTATATCCTACACAATCTACCAGCCTTACATTTACTTCCAGTCCATCATCAACATGTACGGAAACTGCCTGATTTGGAACAAATTTCGGTTCGGTTGTCATGATCGTCCTGCCGGCTGCGCTTTGTGGCAATTCGTCTTGAGCACGAGCCCTGTCGGCCTCATTTTTAATATTCGGCAAAACGGCCAGTTCCATAAATTTTTTGATAAAAGTAGATTTCCCTGTTCGGACGGCCCCTACAATGCCCAAATAAATATCCCCGCCCGTTCTTTCTGCAATATCTTTAAAAATATCGACCTTTTCCAAGAGTTTCCCTCCTATCCTAGAATTCAAGGGACAACATGATCCCGTTTTATCGAAGTAAGACCTAGAAGGTGCGTGATGTTGTCCGATTTAAATGTACTTGATAAAATATAAATCCTTCTTCCACATTATATTTTGCGGAAGAAGGATTATGCCTATTTCGCCATATATATTGGCTCATTATTCTCATCTATTGTATACGGAACGGAAAAGGCAGGCACGATGGGCGAATTTTTATATAATATCGGCCTAATATCTTCTCCTTGTTTGAATGTTGTTTTTTCCTCCTGCAAAGCATTATAGAGGTCCGAAATATAGTCTACAAAAATCTCGCCTTCCCCATTAATGACAAACGGCAGATTGTTGTTCGTATAGGGAGATGTAGCATATTGCTCCTCTTCGTATCCCAGTTTTTTATAATCGAGCGTAAAGACATTATCTGCTAGAGTTTCTTTAAACGGCGGATAGCGATACGCTTGCATCCTGATCTTTAACTCTCTTATTTTTTCTGCGATGTGCAAATCAAATACTTTCACCGTCGGATTTGTTTCTACATCAATCAAAACATATTGATATACTCCCCCATTTTCATAAGCGTTTCCTGGAGGGGCTTCTAAAAATTGCGGTATCAGCTTTTTAAAGTCTATCGGATATTTTTGATAAATGGGTGTGCCCATCTCTTTTTCCTTGATAGGAAGCAGTCCTTCATTTGCTTCCTGGTATTTATCCACCGCCCGCTGTACTGATGCAATCTGCTCTTCATAAGGGACCTGATTCTCCACTTTTCGTTCCTGAGGAAAAAAACATCCGGGTAACACGAGCACAATGGCTATTATGGGCAGTGATCGCAACAACCACCTTTTCATGTATATGTACACTCCTTAAAATGCCTGATACTTATTCCATTTCTTAATAGGTCGGGCCTGTCAAGACGACAAACAGCATCAGCAGCCCCCCGATAATCATGCATGCCCACGCAGCGAGGGCCGTCACAACCTTTAAAAGCCCTTTATTAAGCTTGAATCTGCTAATATATATCGTAAGCATCGCCAGTGCCATAAGCACCATGGCAATAATCGATATCCACATTTTTTGCATTGATACTGACACGGAAGGTCCCCTCCAAATTGTATAGAAATAAAAAACTTGGCTTTAACTCGAAATCATTATAACACCCCGGCAAATGCCGGTAAAATAAAATTCACAAAAAAATGAAGCAAAAAGATGGATTTTTTGCTTCATCAAGTGTTGGAACTAAAAAACCCCATGCCCACGGTTTCTGCGAATCTCATTACAGCATATGTTGCATGAAAAAGAACGCATCCTCGTATGCCTATGGCCGCTATCTTTGTTCCATCTGCTCACTCAGAATGCCCACAAGATCTTCCATTTCGTGTTTCTTCAATCTTCCCATCAATTGGTCAACTGCATCCTTCGGATTGACAGCATTAAACAATACATTGTATAACGCTTCCGTAATTGGCATATTCGTTTTATATTTTTGTGCAAGCTGATACGCAGCTTTGGTTGTCCGTACACCTTCGACAACCATCCCCATATTTTCCAACACCTCATCCAATTTATGGCCTTTGCCGAGAAGATTCCCCGCTTTCCAATTGCGGGAATGGACACTGGTACATGTGACAATTAGATCACCGATGCCGGTCAACCCGGAAAATGTTAATGGATTCGCACCCATTTTCGTTCCCAGCCGGGATATTTCGGCAAGTCCTCTCGTAATGAGTGCCGCTTTGGCATTATCTCCATATCCAAGGCCGTCGGAAATACCGGCCGCCAGCGCAATAATATTTTTCAGAGCTCCTCCAATTTCCACTCCAATGAGGTCAGGGTTCGTATACACCCGAAAATGTTTGTTCATAAACAAATCTTGAATTTTTTGGGCGGCCTTCATATTTTTTGAGGAAACCGTCACTGTTGTTGGATGCCGCTCACCTACATCTTCCGCATGGCTCGGTCCTGATAGAACGACCAAGTCTTTCAGCAAACGAGACGGAATCTCATCTTCGATCATCTCCGATATTCTTTTATGCGTATCCGGCTCAATTCCTTTGCTTACATGAACAAATGTCAGCGGTTTGGCAATAATGGCGGCAATATCCTTGGCAATTTCTCTGATCGCCTCGGATGGAACAGCGATAATGACAGTCTCGGCCCCTTCCAGGGCATCTTCCAAAGAAACATATGCCTGAATATTTTCCGGCAGTTTTACCCCCGGCAAATATTTCGAATTGGTCCGCTGCTCATTGATCTCCTTTTGCTGTTCTTTATTTCTAAGCCATAATTGTACACGGTGTTCGTTGTCAGCCAATACGAGTGCCAAGGCCGTTCCCCAGCTCCCGGCTCCGATTACCGCGACGGTTTCTTTATCATTGTCCACTAGACTCACCTGCTTTGACTTTATTTCCTTTTTCGAGCGATAATTTTTAACGGCGTTCCTTCAAATTCGAATGCCTGCCGTATCGTGTTTCGCAGAAACCTTTCATAAGAAAAGTGCATTAATTCTGGTTCATTTACAAAGACAACAAAGGTTGGCGGCTTGACAGAAACTTGAGTGGCATAGTAAACTTTCAAGCGTTTTCCCTTATCTGCCGGCGCCGGGTTCATTGCGGCCGCATCCAAAATGACTTCATTTAACACGCTGGATTGGACACGCCTGGCGTGATTTTCACTAGCCATTTGAATCGCCGGAAGCAATGTTCCGATTCTTTTCTTTGTTTTGGCGGAAAGAAAAACGATGGGAGCATAATCAAGAAATTGAAACTGGTCTCTGATTTTCTCTTCAAAATTCCGCATCGTTTTCTCATCTTTTTCAACGGCGTCCCATTTATTGACGACGATAATGATCGCACGTCCAGCCTCATGGGCATAGCCGGCAATCCGTTTGTCTTGCTCGCGGATTCCTTCTTCCCCATCCAGCACGACGAGGACGACATCAGAACGCTCTATGGCTTTTAACGCTCTTAATACACTGTACTTTTCCGTACTTTCATATACTTTTCCTCTTTTGCGCATGCCTGCCGTATCAATGATGACATATTCCTGGCCGTCCACAATGTATGGGGTATCGACCGCATCACGCGTTGTGCCGGCAATCGGGCTCACAATGACTCTTTCTTCACCAAGAAGAGCGTTCACGAGAGAAGATTTTCCGACATTGGGTCTTCCGATCAAACTAAATTTAATGACATCTTCATCATACGGATCTCCGTGATCAGCCGGAAAATGTTTTATCACTTCATCCAGCAAATCTCCCAGTCCCAAACCGTGGGACCCCGATATAGGGAAAGGTTCGCCAAAACCAAGGGAGTAAAAATCATAAATTTGCGATCTCATTTCCGGATTATCCACTTTATTGACAGCTAAAACTACCGGCTTTTTGGATCTGAATAAAATCTTTGCCACTTCCTCGTCAGCCGACGTAACCCCTTCACGGGAATTGACAATAAAAATAATAACATCAGCCTCTTCTATGGCAATCTCTGCCTGCTGGCGGACTTCTTCCAGAAAAGGGGCATCACCTATATCAATGCCACCGGTATCAATTACATGAAAATATGTTGTCAGCCACTCGCCGGTTCCATATATCCTATCCCTCGTTACACCAGGCTCGTCTTCAACAATTGAAATCCTTTCGCCCACGATCCGGTTGAAGATCGTTGACTTTCCGACGTTTGGTCTTCCAACAATAGCTACGGTCGGCATTCCCATTCTCATCACTCACTTTAAATAAATATCAGTACAAATTATATTACATCCATACATGGTATCACAGCACTTATTTTTATGCCAAAAAGAAACCGGCAGCGGGAAGTGTTAGTGCATGACCCTTTGAGTGGCATGCTGTTTCATTATTCGTTTAACAGCAGTTAATAGATGAGCAATCAAAAGCAATGTGGCGCTCAGTCCAAAAATATCCAAATATTCCAAGGAGCCGACTGTATATGGCATACTCCACTGTGACAAAAACACTCCTAAAAAAATCTCCCCGAGCAAGGTTCCGACAACGATCGCAAAAAATCGGTAAAACAATGAAGCAGGATATAGAATCCATCCGATGATATACAAAGCGGAAGAAAGAAGGATTCTTTTATCTATGAGAACCCATACGGGATCATATAGTTCAAGTAAATAAGCACCTGCGTAGCCGACCATGATCGTGAGTGCCGAAAAAATGAAATACATTTTTTGGAGAAAAGACCACTTCGAGATCACCACACAGCTTCCCATCATTAATAAAACGGCGGCTCCGTTCACAGTAACGGATTTTACAGAAAACGATATCGATGAAACTACGAGCAATAACAGAGACAAAGCGGCAATCGGCAGCCTTGCCGGATCATCCTTATTTAATAAAAAGGTCGCGACAATCCATACGCCCCACAAAAAAAATAAAAATATAATTCCTGACATGAAAATCACCCCCATTTGTTTCATTATGGGATACAAATGAGGGCTTTAATCAAATTGATAGAGCGAAATTTCAAGCAGTGGGCTTTTTAGACAGGACGAAGGCTAGGATCGAAAGCGCCCTGTTGCAAGCTCAAGCAACGCATCCCCGAAGCCCGCGCTTTTTCTTCAGCGTGACGGTGGCGGCCAAGCTTTCCTTGTCCATCGCCGCGCTCGCACTCGTACTTCCCGCAGGTCGCTTTAGGATGCGTTCATGAATCAAGGTCGAAGCTTTTTACGTGTCTTGGCGACCCGCCCCGCATCAATCAGGCGATTGAAGCAGGGAGCTTGCTGCCGGTTTACGCGCGATAAAGTTTTCCTTATAGAACAACCTTCCGTTCTTCAACGGAAGGTTTGCAGACTTATTCGTTATTAAAATCTTTTAGCTTGTCGCCAATCATGTCACTAAGCTGGAATCCCTTTGTCTCTTCAACCGGTTCGTAATTGTTATCCCGGCTGTAATCTTGTTCTTCCAATTCCTTCATGCTTAAAGACATTCTTTGTTCTTCTTCGTTCGTGTCAAGAACTTTTACTTGTACGGTTTGCCCTTCTTGAAGAACTTCATGCGGCGTACCGATATGCTTATGGGAAATTTGGGAGATATGGACAAGTCCTTCTACTCCCGGGAAGACTTCAACGAAGGCGCCAAATGATACGAGACGTTTGACTGTTCCTTCGAGAACTGTTCCCCTGGGAGCCTTCTCCGCTATATTTGTCCAAGGTCCAGGCAAAGTTTCCTTGATGGACAGAGAAATTCTCTCGTTTTCCTTATCTACCGACAATACTTTTACTTGTACTTTCTCGCCTTCCGTTACGACGTCCGAAGGTTTTTCAACATGATGGTGGGCCAGCTGGGAAATATGCACCAATCCGTCCACCCCGCCGATATCGACAAATGCGCCAAAATCGGTTATGCGTTGAACTGTTCCCTCAAGCACTTGTCCAACTTCAAGATTTTCCAGCAATTGTTTCTTTTCCCGTTTCTTTTCTTCTTCAACAACTGCGCGATGGGAAAGAATGAGGCGGTTTTTTTCTTTATCCAGTTCCACAATCTTAAACGAAAGAGTTTTTCCTTGATATCCGCTGAAATCTTCTACATAATAATCTTCAACCAAAGAAGCTGGTACAAAGCCGCGAACACCCAGATCAACCACGAGGCCGCCCTTAACCACTTCGTTTACTTCTGCATCGAATATTTCATTATTTTCAAAGCGTCTTTCCAATGTTTCCCACGCATTTTCAGCATCAACCTTACGCTTTGAAAGAATGAGTAAGTTCTCTTCTACTTTCGTAACGATTAAGTCAAGGACATCTCCCTCAGATATTACATCAGATGCTTTTTCAACATGGAGACTGGAAAGTTCACTAATCGGGATAATTCCATTTACTTTGCTGTTTTCAATGTCCACAAGAACTTGCTTTTCTTCAATTTTGGTAACTGTTCCTTTTAACTTGTCACCTTCGTTAAATGTTACCTCTTCAATATTGTTCATATCCTCTGACACTTTTACTCCTCCTATCCGGCTTAAAGATGCGCATGAATGGATTCCATTTAGCAAAAAAGAAGAACACCAATCCGCACATTTCTTTAAAATCGTCTTGATATTAACTTCTTACAAATAAGAATCTTTGTCAAGCAATACACGTCAGCCTTTGTTGTCATTGATTAATTTTTTTATGTGAGACATAATGACTTCTGTCGCCTCTTCGGCAGAACGCTTTTCCCTTCTTATTTCTTCAAAGTCGATGGGCGGCCCATAAACGACCGTAATTTTTCCGAAAGGTTTATACGGTCCGATAATCGCACAAGGCAAAACAGCTGCCTCAGATCTTAAAGCAAAAAAACCGGCTCCGGCAAGCCCCTTGCCGACTTCCCCTGTTTTGCTGCGGGTTCCTTCCGGAAACAGCCCGATGACATGCCCCTCTTTTAAGACTTTCAGCCCCGTTCTCAAAGCACCTCTGTCACTCATGCCCCTTTTTACCGGAAACGCCCTCACATGAGGCAATACCCACTTTAAAACCGGGGCTTTGAACAACTCTTCTTTCGCCATAAAAGATACTGGGCGCGGGCAAGTTATCCCAACCATCGGGGGATCGAGGTTAGATATATGGTTGGAGCAAAGGAGCACCCCGCCTGACTTTGGAAAATGTTCAATTCCTTTTATTTCCACCCGGTATAAAACCTTCAAAATGCCTTTGACGACTGTTCTTGCAAATATATAAAATTTCAAGACACTTCGATCCTTTCATTTGCCAAATGTATGATTTTGGAAACGACCTCATCCACGGAGAGGAATGAAGTGTCTATTTCGATCGCGTCTTCCGCTTTTCTGAGCGGCGATATTTTACGCTCCGTATCCTGTTTGTCCCGAGCCAGGATGTTTGTTTTGATTTTGGCAAGATCGGAAGGATATCCTTTTTCCATATTTTCTTTATGGCGTCTTTCAGCTCTAATATCCGCACTCGCCAATAAGAAAATTTTCAATTCTGCATGGGGCAGTACATTGGTCCCGATATCTCTGCCATCCATTACAACGCCGCCGGCATTGCCCAAGGCTTTTTGACGGGCAACCATTTCATCGCGAATCAACTTATGGGCAGCAACAATAGACACATTATTCGTTACATCTGGCTCGCGTATTTCTTTCGTAACATCCTTCCCGTCAAGAAGCACTATCTGCTTTTGGCCGTCATGTTTCAATTCAATCGTTGTTTCTTTTAGAACACGTATCAAATCTTCTTCGCTGCGTATATTTATATGTTCCTTTATTGCCTTATATGTAAACGCCCTGTACATAGCACCGGTGTCAATATAGATGTAAGAAAGCCGATCCGCAACAATTTTGGCCACGGTGCTTTTCCCGGCTCCGGCTGGGCCGTCTATGGCAATGCTTATTTTTTTTGTCAACCTGTTCACCTGCTTACCTGTTTATGGACATGTTTTATTTTACCATATTCTGTACACGTCGATCATAAACAAATATTAAAAAATCTCGAAAAGCTGTTCATAAATCGAGGGGTGCTTCATTTATTTCGGAAGAAACCCCCTCATATAAAAATACTTTGTTTAAATTTAAAAGATAAGTAGACGGTTGAAAAAAACCTTGAACAAGGATGAGAATAATGAGGTGAACAATAATCAACTTGCAAAGCAGCCGTTCAAAAATAGACATAGGCTCCCTCCTTTTTCTATAGTATGCAATAAATGAGGGAGCATTATTCGGTGAAACTTAGTGTAAGAATCCTTTTTTTCGGTGAGCAAGCTGCTTTTCAAAACAGAATTTCGTCAACACTTGTTGGTCATTTCGGTCGGGATTCATATACTTTACGGAAACATACTCCGTTTCTTTTCTCGTAAATGTTCGGATGACGATACATTGAAAAGTCATTGTATACATTTTCCCGGATTTCATTTTAATGGTAAATTCTACGGTGCCATGTTCTCCTTTTTGCAATTGCACGCCATCGGGAAGAATGGCGGCACAACCTCCCGCACTGATATTGTCAGTGACGGTCACAAATTCGATAGCCTTTCCCGGGAAGCGAAAGGTGATGTCAACTGCTGTTTCCACCCTGACGTATTCCCGCCTCTGTATTCTTTTTATATGGTGATCTCCAGGAAGCGGGAGCTCAACCAACGGAACAGTATCTTTCACAGTTCGGCTTACCTTCGTATGAAAACAATAACTTGCGGAGTTTTCATCTGTAAAAAAAACAGTCAACTCGGTATCAGGAGGTATAAAGGCCACTCTTTTTGTTTCCTTGTTAATCGGGTAATAGATATAGAAATGAGTATCATTCAGGTCAGCGACTTTCCCTTTGTAATGTTTCACCATCCCATCTTGATTCATTTCCAGCGTTAAATCCAAACCTATATACAGCATGGGCAAGCACTTCCTACTCATTCTTGTTACATCTATTATGTCATGAAAAAACAACATTTTCCAGATTATTTCTGAATAGGGATAAAAGAAAGCAGCCGCTAGTGGGCTGCTTAAATCACGTCTTCGTATATGGGTTCGGCATTTTGCATTTTTTCCACTTTTTCTTCATAGCCATTCTCAGCATTGATATATATTCGATACGTATCATTGTCCATTGTGCCAATTACTTCGTAGCAAAGCACTTCATCCCCAAGGTCGTTCGTAATGACGGCAAGCCCGTCCTCCATGACCTTGACATTGGAATTTAGATTACCGCGAGCCTCTTCTTTCGTTATTTTCGGGGAAGGCAGATCCCGCTCGCGATTGCTTTGCAAGTAATCACTGCCTGTAAATCCGACAATTTGTCCATTATCAAGCGCCACCTTGATTTTAATGGATTCCGGATAAATTCGGACATCGTCCTGCATGGTGACATATGTCAACAAGCCTGTCGAATCGTACTGGACACTTTCCGCTAATTGTAATTTTTTATAACCATGCTTTTGTAAAAATTGTTCCGCTTTTTTCGCGGCCTCGTTTAAACTGATTTTTTGGTCCTTTACTTCACGGTTATCCATAAAATATATGGGGTAACCTCCGGTTTTTGTAATATCCATGGCAGCCTCATGTCCTTTGCCGTTTTTCAGTACGACATTATAGAATCCATATGCGGACCCCTTTCCGTTTTCAGTGACACGGACATCTTTCGGTTTTTGTATCCCGCTATATTTTTGAGCGAGTTTTATCGCTTCATTTTTGGAGATTTTTTTCCCTTTTAAGTGATCAAAATTTTCGTCCCGCTGTTGAAAGCTGACGATTGACGAGTTTTGTAAATTTTCTTCATCATAACCGGTTGCCTTTTTCTCTACTGTCTTAAAACCATCGATGATCGTATTATCAGCATTTTCTTTTCCTGAGGCCATTGCCGATTCGACATCCATCCACCGTAAATTTTCTTTGAGGACAAGATTCTGTACTTTTCTTAACTCATTCCTGATTTCACCGCTTTGGTTATATAAGCTCTTTAATGTTTTTTGCTCTTTTGCAGAAAGCGGTTCATCGTCCAAGTTTCGAACTGCCGTTTTATAACTGAAATCACCGATATTTGACAAAAATTGTTCTGTCTTATTGAAAGGAAGCAGCGTCAATGGCAATTGTCCCACCTGCCCGCGGGCATCGGAAGTAATCCTCCACACATCGGCCAAAGCGGGCGACAGTGACCTGCTTGAGTTCATAGCGAGTGTGCTGCCAATTTTATCGTGCAATAAGTCCATTTGGTATGTTAAATCGTGAAATGCTCTTTGATAGTTGTTTTCGGCATTGATCAAAATCGCGTTTTTTTCCTGGTGTTCTTGATAGCCCCACGCCCCTGCCCCGACAACTGCAACGGCAAGAACAACCAATAATATGTTTCTAAGCAATGATGGCACCTCCAGTCATTTACAAAAGATGTGTTTCCCGATTCGCTTAATTTGCGGTCTTGTCCAAATCCAGGCGCTTGTTGCGGTGTCTGGATTGAAATAATATAGGGCGCTGGTTGATGGGTCCCACCCATTAATGGCATCCAAAACCGCTCGTTTTGATGTTTCATTCGGCGTTAGCCATATTTGTCCGTCAGCTACCGCGGTAAAGGCTCTCGGTTCAAAAATCACTCCCGAGACTGTGTTTGGAAATAGCGGACTGTTTACCCGATTTAATATGACGGCGGCAACCGCCACTTGCCCTTCATAAGGCTCCCCCCTTGCTTCACCGTGCACAGCGTTTGCCATTAGCTGTATGTCATTTTGTGAAAACCCTGCTGGCGTATTGACCGCTGTTGGCGCCTGCCTTTTGGGAGCAGGGGCGGGACCTGTCTGCTTTGATGGTTCTGTTCCGCCGTAATGAGTGAATTTTTTTCCTTTCTTGATTTGCTCTTTGACAAATTGCTTGTTGTACTTGGACGCTTTTACCAATTTTGCTTTTGTGGCTTCACCAGCCAGACCATCCACTTTTAATCCGAAACTTTCTTGAAAGTTTCTAAGCGCCCAATATGTGCCCCAACCGAATACTCCGTCTATTTGCCCTTGATAGTAGCCTAAATACTGAAGCCGTGACTGCAATTCGATCACATCATCACCAACAGCGCCCTTTTGGATCACCTGGTTTGTAAAGGCGTCCGTTTTATGGGCAGGTGCGGCTGATAGCCCGAAACAGCACATCATTAAGATGAGAACAAGTTTATATTTTGCGCCAAACCTCATGTCACACCCTCCAAAGAATAAATTGTCATAGGGTTATTATGAGGAATGACGCATTTTTTATTCATAATGGCCGGCCTTGGCCACTATAAAAAAAGAACACCCCCACTTAAGAAATGGAGGCGTCCCTGCTTTGAAGTTTTTTCTTATAAAATTCTTTTGTCATCAGATGGGCATGCTTCACTTTCTTGAGTCCAAGCCACCAAAGAAATAGCATAAATGGAAAAATATAATAAATCCAGTTCCTTCCGGACAGCAAGATATAATCATATAATCCATGGAGAACAAAAGGCACAAAAAAAGCAGTAAACACCCATTTCCAACTATTTTTTTCCGTTTGAAACTTACCCTTTCCCAAGTAATAGCCCATTATAACACCGAATAGAGCATGGCTTGACACCGGGAGCAAAGCGCGGCCAAAGGCGAGACTTACGCCGTTTGCAGCCAAGTATATAATGTTTTCCACGGTGGCAAAGCCGAGTGATATACTCGCTCCATAAACAATCCCATCAAACGGCTCATCAAACTCGGCATGTTTATACACATATAGAAACAGGACAAACCATTTAAAAAATTCTTCCGTTAACGATACAGAGAAAAATGATGACAAAATATCGCTTTGAAAAATCCCTTCAACACTCATAACATATTGAATAAACATGATTGGAAAGGTCAAAATGGCACCAAGCAAAAATGTTTTAAAGACAATCAGCACAGGTTCCTGCCCAAACTGGTCCCGCAAGTAGAAATAACTCAGCAAAGCCAGCCCCGGGGCAACTCCAGCTGATATAATTGCAAGCATTATGCGGCCCTCTTTCTCTTTTTCTCTCTTTTTCTTTCTTTTTCTTTCCTTTCATCGTATCATGGAACTGACCTTTTGAACATGGCAGATCGCAAAAAATTCTAGGAGTTGAAAAGATGAAAACATTGCTTGTGATTCATACAGGCGGGACGATAGCGATGAAGAAAGATTCGACTACACAAACAGTGGGAATGGGACCAAGCAATCCGTTGACCGAATCGACCGGCGAATTGTCGGATTCCACCCATATAAACGTCATTGAGCCTTTCCATAAGCCCTCTCCCCATATGACCGTCACCGACATGGTTTACTTAAAAAAAATCATTGAAAAGGAATGTTCCGAGCAAGATTACGATGGGGTCGTGATTACTCACGGAACAGACACATTGGAAGAAACCGCCTTTTTTCTGGATTTGACAGTACAAGTGGATGTTCCAGTTGTATTGACCGGGGCGATGCGTTCAAGCAATGAAAACGGCGCCGACGGTTTGCGTAATTTCATTTCAGCGATCCGCACGGCTGAGGAAGAACAAGCGAAAAACAAAGGGGTGCTCGTTGTCTTTAATGATGACATACATACAGCTATTGAAGTAACGAAAACACATACTACAAGCGTGGCCGCGTTTCAAAGCCCTGTTGCAGGCCCTGTCGGAACCATTACCCCCCATCGAATTTTATTCCACTATAATCCTTTATTGCAAAAGAAACTGCCAGTACAAGAAATGAGCAAAAAGGTCGGGTTGTTAAAAGCATATGCCGGAATGGATTCATCCATGTTTTTGGCACTAAGGGATATGGCGTATGACGGTATCGTCATTGAAGCATTGGGGCAAGGAAATCTTCCTCCCGGATCAATACGAGGCATCGAAATGCTTATAAATTCTGGATGTCCTGTTGTGGTTGTGTCAAGGTGTCAAAGTGGATTCGTTTATCCAACGTATGATTACCAAGGAGGAGGAAGCCACTTGAAAGACTTGGGCGTCATTTTTTGCCATGGTGTAAACGGACAAAAAGCCCGGATCAAATTAATGGCCGCATTGATGAACACGGAAGACCGAAACGAATTATCCCGAATCATGGCAACACACTCTTCCCCTTCCATTGAACATTCGTTAAAAACCGCAAGCGATTGACGTACCGACTCGGAGGAGGACGATGGTGGCGATTGCAAAAAGCTAGAGATCAGAACCGATTGTCATACTTGAAAGATCAACATTTTACTATGGGTGAATGCATCTTTCAGGAAACTTTCCCAAAAGATGTGTTCACCACGTGTACGAATAAGGCTTTATTTTTTCTTTTAACAAAAAAACATCCCGGATATTAAGTAGACCGGGATGCACACATCATTTCTTTTTCTTTAATCGCTTTGGCGATTTGGCCGCCATGAAAGCGCCCATTTTCTATAAATATTTCATTCGCGTTGTTTCCGGCTGCGATCACTCCCGCAATAAATAAATCCGGGATGTTCGTTTCCATCGTTTCCGGGTCAAATAAAGGCTTTCCTGTCCTGTCATCCATGTTGACCCCCATTGCTTTGATAAAAGAGTGATCCGGATGATAACCTGTCATGGCAAAAACAAAGTCGTTATGTAGCTCCTCTTCCTTATCATCCACAACATACCGAATCGTTTTATCTGTAATTTCGCGAACAACAGCATTAAAAACCATGGAAATTTCACCGTTCCTCACGAGCGCTTCGAAGTCCGGCAATACCCACGGTTTAATGCTCGGTGAATATTCGCCGCCACGGTATAGGACAGTCACGCGCGCCCCGGATTTTTGCAATTCCAAGGCTGCATCAATGGCCGAATTTTTGCCGCCGATCACGGCGACATCTGTATCAAAATACGGATGAGCTTCTTTGAAATAGTGGTACACTTTGTCAAGCTCCTCACCCGGGATATTCATCATATTCGGACTATCGTAATAGCCGGTGGCGACAATGGCATACCGCGCGCGATAGATGTCTTTATCCGTTGTGATTGTAAAAAAACCGTTCTCTTTCTGGATACTTAAAACTTTCTCAAACCTGTTGATCCTTACATTCGTTCTTTTGACGACTTCACGATAATACGTCAAGGCCTCATTCCGTTTAGGCTTACGATTAACGGTGATAAATGGAATATCTCCGATTTCCAACTTCTCACTTGTGCTGAAAAAGGTTTGATGGGTTGGATACCGATATATGGCATTGACAATATTTCCTTTTTCAATGATCAATGGATTTTTTCCTATATTTTTCAATGCAATTGCCGCAGACAGGCCGCAGGGCCCTCCCCCAACAATGATGCATTCTTCTTGTACCATGTGCGAAAACTCCCCTATCTTGGCGATTAATAAGAAAAGCGCAAGCGTCTGTTCATCGACCCACAGACTGGAACACCTCGGCGGGAAAAAGGAAACAAGGAAGCGATGTTGAGATGGTGCTCGTATAATGTTTCCTCGTGTCGCCGTCGTGCACGGTGCGACGAGGCGAGGCTTAACCCTCATCGAACCTGCTGGCGAAGCCTGCTAGTCGAT
Organism: Siminovitchia thermophila; assembly: GCF_016909185.1. Taxonomy (GTDB): domain Bacteria; phylum Bacillota; class Bacilli; order Bacillales; family Bacillaceae_C; genus Siminovitchia; species Siminovitchia thermophila. Next base: position 67,863 of record NZ_JAFBFH010000003.1, read on the forward strand.
GCGCGCTGGAACTAGACAACAAAACCTTCCGTTTAAAATGTAAAACGAAAAAACTTGTACTTCCTTACCTTACAAAAAAAGCTCCTATTCATTATGATAGGAGATTTTTAGAAGTTGTGCAAAACTTACGTGCCGGCCTTAAAAGTGTTGCTGTAATATATAGATTGCTTCATTTTTAACAATCAATTCTCCATAATCGTCCAAGTAGGCATCAGAAAAGATGGACTTGTCGCCATACTCGCTGAACAGACTGTCAAAATACTCATAGTGCTTCGGATTTGCCTTCACTTTGAAAAAATACTTATTTTTAAACGCATATAAAGAGTTTTTCCCTAATGGCACCGAAGATTCTTTTAGCCTTTTTGACAATAATATGACATGTTCAAAATCATCAAATTGAAACAGAAGACTTCGGTTCCTTTTATTGGAATCATTTCCAGCTATGATGGATGGAATATCGTCTTCTTCATCATCTTCTTCAATCGTCAAAATGAGAACAAGTTCTTTGGATGTCAGTGAAAAAATTTCAACGGAGACGGCGCCGAAATGATTTAACTCAAATATGCGACCGGCTTCATCCAACATTTCATCAAATAAAACGTCCCATAAAAAAGATTCCTTCAAAATTTCATCTTGGAGAAACCCCTTTTTCGTCAGCTCTTCAAATGTAATGGAATATTTAATTTTGTTGGCTGCTATTCTTTCGAGTTTCATGTCATCCGCCCCCTGCCCGATGCTGTTACCTCCATCATATGAAGGAGCGGGCGGATGGTTCAAGAAAGGTCTTTTGGAATGAAATTTACTTTTAACTTTCTCCATGTGTGATCGGTGTAAGATGGTTTTTTTGCCTGGCACCGAGCTTTAAGGGAAGTAGTGCGTCGCATCCATGTGGATGAGAGGCGCGCAACGTTTTTACGCATCCATAACACGGATCAGGTCAATACTAAACGGTCGGACTAAATACGGGAAAGGAAAACCGGGAAAGGACAAGACTGACCAAAAACCGACTGCTGAAAATGCAACGGGAATGGAAGAAACTTGAAACGGGTGAAGAATGGTTTCTAAAAAATGGAGCGAACCCAAAAGAAAGCGTTTTAGACTGCTTCAAGAAAAAGTTTGCGTTTCACGAGGAAGAACGCTTTCCACTCGGGCTGTTTGTTCTATGGCGTGGGATTGGCGTGTTTTATCATTGCCACCCGTTCAACATGTGGTTTGATTTCGGCTCTATAAGGCATAATGCTTGCCGCGCCTAATGGCGCTTGTTCCTGTTTAATAACTGCCTATGCCGACTAAAGAGAGTGTTTATTACGATGCCTCGTCTTCGATGATCTCTGCTTCCTCTTGCTGCTGGATATACCTTCGCTATTGATCCCTGCTGCGCAACTGACATTATTCTCGCGGAATAGATCTGGGCTGCCGCTTCCTTTTTCATTTAGAATACGATCAAGCACCATGAGGGCACTTTTTCATTTGAGGAATTTCATAAATGCTGACCCACTATTGTCGTATATCTTCACTACATGAACGTTTTCCGTCACTCACACTTGCTTTGATCAATTCACTTTTTTGTGTTGGCATAGCTCCTCAAGTAGGTCCGTACTTTTTTTCGTATCTCATTGAAAAGCTTACCGACAGTATTTGAAATGAATATGATGATGTTCATTACAGTACAATCGAAGTGTGTGATAATCGATTTATACTCATGGCTATCGTCCTCTTTTGCTTGAGAATTGGTTTCGCCAGCCAAATCTCAAGCAAGGACGATTTTTCAATCCTTCCTGCTTTTGCAAGTTTTGTTCTCATTAGCATAGGCTGGAGCTTTTTAATAATGAGCCAGTAAGCCCTTTTTCATCGCGAAACGTTCACAACCAAGAAAAACAAAAAGACCCAGACCAAAATATACAATTGTGTTAATCCCTAAAAACAGATAGTCACCCCAAGTAAAATCAAACAAACCAGCATTATAAATCATTACATGCCGGATAAGATCAACCCCTTTTACGAAGGGAGCAAATTTGAGATAAGGAGCGACCGATAAGGGAACAAAGGTCAAACCCATCAAAATAAATTGAAAAATTTGCAGGAAGGCATGGATCTGTTTCACAATAACAGAAAGACCGGCAATCATGAACCCGACCCCAAACATGCTTAGCAATGTAAGAAATAAGATCGGCAGGATGGTTATTACATCCAAGTTTAACCATTGTCTTGCGGTCGCCATTGAAAGAAAGAGCAATCCAGAGATAATGACAAAGTAGAGTATTGACAGGGATACTAAGCGGGTAACCATGATTCGCCACATTCCCATAGGGGACATGGCGAGCTGTTCCAACGTCCCGCGCATCGCCTCGTTCGTGATTTCATAACCAATATTTTGCATAACCATGATTCCTAGAAACCAAATAACATAGTTGACGATCACGTGTTGTGTCGTAATCTCTTGTATCGTTGCTTCACCAAAAAACTGAATGCCCAGAAACATTCCTAAAAAGACGATGTAGAAGGTAAACGCTAACGCAATCGTATTGGGCAAATAACGTTTTAATTCGAGATATTCTTTTATTAAATTTGCTTTAAATAGATTGAGCCAGCGTTTCATGTGTTTTTTCCCCTTTTATCAGCTTAATAAAGACTTGTTCAAAATGGAGCATCCCGCGATCAATGGATTCAATCACAACTCCTTCATGTCTCAACATATCAAACAGTTCATAAATCTGTTCACTAACAGAGAAGCTAATCTCTAATACCGAATGGTGAGAAGCCGGCAAATAATTGAACATTGGAAATTTATTCTTTAATTTGCTCAATTGGTGCTCATTTAAATGTCCTTCCAACGAAATGGAATAAGCACGGGCGTCAAACAAGCGCAGCAAATTACTAACCTGATCATCAGCTACGATTTCTCCGTCACTAATGATGATGACTCGCTCACATAAATCCTGAACGACTTCCATGTCGTGAGTGCTAATAATAATTGTGCGATTGTCAACCTGGGCAATACTTCTTAATAGTTCCCGAACCTCATGCCTTGTTCCTACATCTAAACCAAGAGTAGGCTCATCCAATAAAATAACATCACTGTCAGCAAGCATCGCTACTGCAATCGCCAGCTTTTGTTGCATTCCTCGAGATAAGCGATTAACGAGTTCGTTTTCTTTTTCCTCAAGACGAAATTTCCGCAACAAATCATCCACTCGCGAAGTAATCTTCTTTTGCGACACTCCTCTGTTACCAGCAAAATATTCCATGTTTTCCCTAACAGTTAAACGCCAGTACAAGTTTCGATTGCCTTCTAAAACAGCGCTAATATGACTTAGAGCTTTTAATCGGTGTTTTTTGTTATCGATGCCTTTGATAAAAACGGTGCCCGCATCCGGTATTAAGAGACCACACATCATTTTGATCGTTGTAGTTTTTCCGGCCCCGTTTGGCCCTAAAAGTCCAAGAACTTCTCCCGCTTTAACCGAGAAAGATATTCCATTTACTGCTTGAACCTGCTCTTTTGATTTTCGTTTCTTATATGCTTTTGTAATATTGTTAACCTCCACCACCAGTCCCACTTACTTCATCCTCTCCTTTATGTTTAAGTTACGCAAGAGACGAATCAAGAATCCATTTACATCTTCATCGTTCATATAAGAAATCGCAAACCTCCGAGAGTACTCGGTAAAGCTACCCCAATAAAGGGGAAGATGGTCGGTGAGATGGATTCGTTACGGTTGGTTGTACAGGTTGCGCCGGGAGTCAATCTGCTAAAATAAACAGAACCATAAATGAACTTTTATTTACTCATTTCTTTCTGCACAACCATTTCCTCTAAGAATGCCCACCCTCTCCACTGTAGAGGATTCTCTTTTATATGGTATTCCATTTTATTGAAAATCCGCTTGTTCACCTCAGCAACATCTTTTTTATGATGAATATAAATAGGTTCGTCGAATATGATTTCCACTTGATCACGCACGGCTTCAACTCTTACTAATATAATAGGTGATTTCGTGATTGCCGCAATGGAAGCCGATCCATCTGGCGCATAGATTTCGTTACCCAAGAACTGAAGAGTTTGCCTAGGTAAAATATCTGAACCATTCACTTCAAGCGGTAAAGCGACAAAAGAATTCCGTTTTAATGCTTTTAATGCCTTCACTAAAAATCCGCTTTCCGGAACGGTTGCTGTTTTAAAATTAGACCATAAGTTTTCGGGAAAATATGCTTTTATCATATCTACTGCCCATATTTCAGCATCTTTTTCCCCAAATAACTGGAAAATAGGGTAACCTAGTTTTACCAATAATGGAAATAACAACTGGAAAGGGCCCCAGTGCAGTTGGCCTAAAATAGCGCCATTCCCATCTATTAGAGCCTGATCTAAATACTCAATATTCCTAATTGTTACATGTTCTGAAATAAACCGGTCATCGTGGGACATGATCATAAAATAAGCAGGCCATAGGGAACTTGTAGACATCAAGTATTGGATGAACTCAACCAACTGATCCTTTGGGAACACATTCTCCATGTCGAAATGTTTAAGATTCTGATGAATGTGCTGTAAGTTGGACTCCCAAAATCCCGTCTCTCTTAATTTTTTTATCTCGTCTCTTCGGATACTTTCCATGACGTCAAACAAGTTTCCTGGTTCCATATTTCTCAAGCGCTTAAATAATTCATTTTTGTCGAGTAAATCCATCGGGTTAAAGAATCCTTCTACTAGATTTTGGGCTTTCTTATCCATCATCATCTCACCTTTTTTAGTTTTTGTGCATGAGAGCAAATCCCACAGTTTTTATTTCTTTCTATATCAAAGAGCTTAATATTCAATTTAATGAAATCAAATTCTCCTCTTTTGTTTTTCATGATCGGTTCGCTAATGTTTGTCAGGACTCGAATAGCTTCCCACGCATGTAGATTTGCCACAATTGAGGAGAGAGAGCCAATTGAACCAACTCGTCTGGAGGATTTAATCAATTTCCAATCCTTATAATCACTCTCTAAGCTTTCCACAATACACTCCCAACAAATTGTTTCCCCCGGAATGATAGTCGGTCCAATAAAACCCAAGTGCCCCAAATAACCACCAGAAACAATGTGTGGAATCTTTAAATCTTGTGCAGCCCGTGATACCCACTTCCCAGTTTCGGTTACGCTTGGTTCATCAATACAACTGATGACAATGTCACTACCATTTACGACACTATGTATGTCGGTGTCTTGATGACAAAATATATCAAATGTATCTACTTGTGCCTCTTGGTTCAACATTCGAATTTTATGTTTGACAACATCCACTTTTTTTCTTCCAATATCATTATATGTATACAAATTTTGCCTTGTTAAATTGCTTTCTTCGACAATATCCCCGTCTAAAATAACAAAGTGATTGATACCAGCCATTGCAAGTGTGGTAATGACCCAACTGCCAATTCCACCAAGTCCAATAATGACGGCTTTTTTACTAGATAATTCCTTCTGAATGATCTCTCCACCCCGTGACGAATCGTATTCGTTGAAAAAATCAATTTGTCTTTGATTTCTGTTATACGAGTCTATTTGTGTTAATTTTCCGGATACTTCAAAGACAATTCCGTCCTCTAGAAGAAGTTTAATTGCATTAGTTATATCGTTTTCCGTTATTTCTGGATTCACTAGTTTAACTTCATAGATAATTTCTTTCAGGCTTCTTTTTTCTTCCATGACTTTTAACAAGGACAAAAAACCAGGATCATAATCATAGATAAGTTGTTTTTGATTATGTACAAACAAAAAATGTATAAATTCCTCACCTTCTACATAGATTTCAAGTGATTCTTTTATACCATATGTTTTCAAACCTTCATGCCCCCTTTAAACAACATGAATAGTACCTATGGAGGAAAACCACCATAGGTACTATTTGAGTTTTCAAATCATGTGCAAGCGACACAGAAGCATGACTTCTCACGAATTACTTCACCTTTTTTTGTTACTTTCATTTCTCAACCCTCCTTTTCAAAGACGTTATGTACATGTACATATCTCACCGATAGAATAGTCCAACTATTTTAATAAGACAAGAGACTTAGGAACTATTTTTATATTTTTATTTTTCTTTTATTTTTATATATTGAATTAAAAAACATACTTTGTTACACTCAACATGATAAAAATACGCAAGATAAACTTCCAATGGAGGTCATAAATTGAGTATTATATTAAAACATGTGGTAAGAAATATAAGAGAGAAAAAATTCAGAACATTGATTTTACTATTGAGCATTTTTCTCTCAACGGCGGTTTTATTTGCAGGGCTTAGTTTGAATTCTGTCATTAACGAAACGTACTCTAAAATGTTGCAAGGCGTGTATGGAAACACAAACATTGTCTTGAAAAAAAATGGTGATGCTCCGTTTTATGCCCCGTCTGATATTATGCTTGATTCCGTTTCTATAGGTCAGCGGATTGATCAACTTTACATGAATGGAAAATGGAAATCCGCTGACAAAGATGTTCGAGTTTCACTATGTGGCATGAATGTTGAGCAAGCAAAAGATGCCGAGTTGGTTTCCCCCCTTCGTCAACTGGATGGATACGGTTCGGATGAAACGATGATTATGATCAGTCAAAAAACGGCATCCGATTATGGTTTGAACCTTGGGGACGCCATTGAAATTGAGCACAGTCTGGGTAACGAAACATTTACCATTGGAGCGATAAGTGAAACGAATGGCATATTTTACTCAGAGACAGGGCAGATACTTCTTGTTACATCGCTAGACGAACTGAATCGTATTTATGGCATGGATAAAGCGGTGAATCAAACATTGATTCAAGTCCCGAAGGACGAACTGGATAAAGCAATAAATACGCTGGCGGATCAAAACGTTCATTTTACCGTTCAACAAACAAACGCGGCCGATACACTCGTTCGCGATGAAGAAACGTTTCAAATCACGATGATGTTAGCCATTATCATCATCGTCCTCATCAGTGCCTATGTCATTTCAACGTTATCTAAACTCATTCTTGCCGAACGCATGCCCGTCATAGGTACGTTCCGCAGTATCGGATTTAGTAAGCGGATGATGAATCGCGTTATTTTATTGGAATTTTTCGTATATGGCTTGCTTGGCTCCACACTGGGAGTCGTGTTCGCCTATATCATACTCCCTTATACGGCATCTATTTTCAACGAATATAAAGAGTATGACGTTAAACTGGTGACAGACCTCCCATTGAGTCAGTTGACTATTGCATACTTGTTTGGGCTGCTTTTTCCGGTAGGCATTAATTTTTTACGTATTCATAAGGCCAATTCGACACCGCTCAAAGACTTAATCCTCAATACACAGCACGTATCACAACAGCATTCCAGAATCACGACAATGATTGGAATCAGTTTTTTAGGGGCCGCCTTTATTTTATATTATCTAAATAATACCGATCACTTGCTCATGGCCATCTTTTCGGTTTTATGTTTATTTATTTCAATTGTCTTATTAACTCCGCGTATGTTAAATGGACTATCCAACTTATTTCATCTTTTTGTAAAACAGACGAGAAGTGGAAATCTCATCCTTTCAACAAAAAATATTGCAAATAACAAGATCGTCTCTAATAATTCCAGTATGATCATCGTGGTTCTCTTACTATTGCTAATGGTGGGGATGGTCAGTTCCGGGATAGACCAATTTTTAACAAATTCATTTAAAAAAGACTTCGACGTGACCGTGAGAGGATCAGAAGGTGGTGAATTAGAACCTGGTCTGATAGAGAATGTAAAGGCCATGGACGAAGTGTCGCGCACATATTATGATCACGTCAGTCTGGCAGAGTATCAGGTGAATGGGAACCGCGAGACCTTTTCAGTCCATGGGGTAGATGATATTAGAGAATTTGATACATTTTATTCGGGAATTACGTTGCTCGGTGACGCCGAAACAAAAATGAAAGAAGTTCGGAATGGCATTATTATAGATGAATATCAACTCGATAAATACGACCTTAAAATCGGTGAAACAATTCTTTTGCAGCCTTTGGATGACAACTTTCAACCGTTGGCGGACGGTTTCATTGAAGTCGTAATTTCTGGTGCGATGGAAAGTTCAGCCTTTTCCCAAAACAGAAACACCGTTCTCATTCATCAAGAATATTTCGCTCAGCACTTTGACGGTTTCTTCAATCAATTGTCCGTGAAAATCAAAGATGAAGATAAAGCTGAAGATGTGAAGGAAGCGATTGCTGATCAATTTATGGATACTCCAATAACGGTTATGACGTTTGACGAAATGATCGCTTCGCAAAAGGCGACGATTGACACTTTGATAAATGGAATCAAAGTCATTATTGCTATGGGACTGGTGGTCGGACTACTAGGCATTTCTAATAATTTGCTGGTTTCGTTTTCCCAGAGAAAAAAACAATACGCCGTGCTTTATTCCGTCTGTATGAGCAGAATGCAAATCATACGCATGTTATTTTGGGAGATGTTTATCACTTTTATTGCTGTGGTCATGATTAGTCTTTTAGGGGGGCTTGCATTAAATAAATTGATGACAAAATTGTTATATGCGATTGGATTACGGATCGAATATCAGTTTACCTTTGAATTATTTGGAATTTTATGTGCGTTCGTATTTATTTTACTCATTCTTTCCACAATACCGGTTGCCCGACAAGTCTTTAAATTAAATATGATGAAGGAACTGCGGTATGAATAGAGAGCCGGATGAGAGGAAGTGCTTATGTTGGAACATATTGTTGAAACGGAAAATCTTTGTAAGATTTACAAGGTGGGCCAGGAAGACGTGCCCATTTTAAAAAATATTGACCTTTCTATTGCAAAGGGAGAATTCGTCTCGATCATGGGGCCTTCCGGTTGCGGAAAAAGTACATTGCTCTACTTACTTGGCGGCATTGACGAACCAACATCGGGCAGAGTCCTGATCGAACAACAAGACCTTCATCAACTAAGCGATCAAAAGAAAAGTTCGATACGTCGAAGCTTTATCGGATTTGTATTTCAGTTTTATAATTTAGTGCACAATCTAACCGTTGAGGAAAATATCATGCTACCTTTAATCATGGATGGAAAAAAAGCAGCTAACTATCAGCGCCAGCTGGATGAAACATTAGAAATTGTTGGATTAGCAGATAGAAAGAAATTCACCCCAAGGGAGTTGTCTGGAGGACAACAGCAGCGGGTGGCCATTGCTCGATCCTTGATCATCAATCCGAAGCTCATCCTGGCGGATGAACCGATTGGCAATTTAGATAGCAAGACGGGAACGAACATTATGGAGCTTTTCTATCGGATCAATAAGGAAAAAGGGGTTACCATTATTCAAGTCACACACTCGAATGAAGCAGCACAATATGGCGACAGAATCATCCGCATGAAGGACGGTACACTGGTCTAAAACTCACGATAATCAAACATTTTAGCGAATCGATTCCTACATATTTTGGCAGGTCGCCAATGAAGACTATAAGAGGAGCAGGTAACAAGTTGCCAGTAGAATGACGCTGGGGAAAAACCTGTAAAAATGAATAGGCCGCATGAAATCAAATGGGAAAACCTTGATTTCATGCGGTTTTTATTTTCACGATTCGTACTAATACCAGTTCGTTTATAACTGATGTCCCTGCTTCATGAGGTCACCTCGCCCGCCATGATATGCAACCCCCAAGATCGCCGTATCCGCTTCATCCCTCCGCCAACAAAGCGATGCGGTCTAGGTTGTGGAAAAACGGACACGTACACCCAATTTACAGGAGTATTGGCAAGCGGGCTTCCTCACGAGAAATAGTATAAATCATTGCAGACTACCATTTTCATTGACGAATTGTCGAAAAAGCACGCTTCATGACGATTAGTCATTTTCCTTATTTTTGATCGTAATCAGATGGGTTTCTGCCGGGGCGCCGAGCCTTAATGGCAATAGTGTTGTTCCATACCCGTTACTGATCAGTACCGTAGCGCTGGGGCAATGAAACGTTCTTCCTCGTTGGTAAGGCCCGAATCCAAAAATTCGAATTTGGCCGCCATGTGTATGCCCACTCAAAATAAGAGAAATATGATCGGACGGCCTGATATGCTTGAGGATGGAAGGTCTATGGGATAGCAAGATTTTAAAATGACGATCGTCCAAGGAATGTGAAATAGCCCTTGATAAAGGTTCGGACGGTTCATAATCATCAAGGCCGATCAATGCGATTGAACTTTCTCCCTTTTGAAGAAAAGCCGTTTCATTTTTTAAAACAGTGACGCCACATTCATCAAACAATTCATTCAGCTTTTTAGTATCAACCTCATAATCATTATTACCCCAAATGAAAAAGACTGGTGCCACCTGTTGCAGCATTTCAATATTTTTCCGCGTTCTTGCCAAAGGGACGCCTCTTTCCGTCAAATCCCCGCCGATGATGACAATCTCGGCTTTGCCTTTTATTTGTTGAATGATGCTCTCATGAATGAGCCTTTTATGAATGTCGGAAATGAAGAAAATCGTTAATTCTCCCCATTGTGTTGGAAAGTCGGGAAATGCGAGCACCTCTTCTTTCACTTCATTGCGAAAAGCCTCTTTTACCATAAATAACAGCAAAAACACGGCTAACAAAAAGATTAACAACATCACCAAAAACATGCGATCACCCTATTTATTCAAACGGATAGAAGTTCGCGGGCTCAGAACGCCTCAACAAGTACAGCGCCTGTACGCCCCGCATCCCTAACCCCGCTGATTGAAGTTTCACCTTACCCCGCATTAACTGGCAGTAAGCCCACCGCTTTAAGAAATCAAGATAAAACGTGATTGGCTAGTGGTGGGACAACTGCCTGTATATGCCCGATTGGTTCTACTAACAATCAGCGGATGAAAACCCCGCTGATTGAAGTTTCACCTTATCATATGGGTAACATCTTACCATACGAAGAGTAAAATATGCTTTAAATAAGAAAATTTTATTGTTTTAAAGAATGTTATCGGAACAACTACAATACAATGGAATGACCATAGGAAAAGGAGGAAGCCAATGTACACGCTTTACAAGACGTATAAACCATACGTCAGTCCTTTTGATCCGTGCCCGCCCATAACAGTAAAATCTTATTCCACCCCTCCAAATTTATATTTGGGATTTCAACCACCTAATTTACCTCAATTCCCTCCCAGGGAGGCGCTCAAAGCAGGAACATTGTGGAAAGTTTTTTACGATCCGTATTATAGCCCCTATGAAAGGGCGAGGGAGGACTGACCCATGAAACAGATGCCTCCTGAATATTACAGCCAATTGGAAGAAATACAAACGATCGACTTCGTTCTTGTGGAACTGACACTTTACCTAGATACACACCCAAACGACATGGACGCGATTCGCCAATATAATGAGTATATAAAATTAAGAAAGACCGCTGTGAAAAAGTTTGAAAAACAATTTGGCGCCTTATCGCACGGTTCCACTTACTCAAGGCACCCATGGGATTGGAAAGAGGCTCCATGGCCATGGCAAGTATAACTGCTTGCAATTCCAGGATGACTAAATAATGACAAGGAGGTTCTTCCACTCATGTGGGTTTATGAAAAAAAGCTGCAATATCCTGTAAGAGTAAGCACATGCAATCCGATGCTTGCGAAATTTTTAATTGAACAATATGGTGGAGCCGATGGAGAGCTGGCCGCTGCCCTTCGTTACTTGAATCAGCGATACTCGATCCCCGATTCTGTCATTGGGCTCTTGACGGACATTGGAACGGAAGAGTTTGCCCACCTGGAAATGATTGCCACGATGGTGTATAAACTGACAAAAGACGCTACACCCGAACAAATGAAAGCGGCCGGGCTGGGAGCCCATTATGCGGATCATGACAAGGCACTGTTTTATCACAATGCCGCTGGTAATCCTTGGACGGCCACATATATCCAGGCAAAAGGTGATCCCATTGCCGACCTGTATGAAGATATCGCGGCGGAAGAAAAAGCGCGAGCCACTTACCAATGGATTATTAACATGAGTGATGATCCTGATTTAAATGACGGCCTGCGCTTTTTAAGGGAGAGGGAAATTGTTCATTCACAACGCTTCCGCGAGGCAGTGGAAATACTAAAAGAAGAAAGGGGCAAGAAGAAATTCTTTTAAGCTTTTACCAAACACCCCGATATTTTCCGAAAATATCGGGGTGTTTGCCTGTTCTACAAATTATCCTTTCATGCCTTGAAGCCAATCATCATAACATTCATCACAAAGTACTTCTTCCCTGTCCATGTCACTTACTTGGAAAGTGACGAAATGCCATTCATTTTCCTTCATATGCTTCGTATAATAAAAACAATTTTCGGACACCGTTCATCCTCCCAATGCTGGAATATGTATTAGTGTACAAAGATTGAACGTGACTTATTCGGAAAGTTTGCCTGTTTTTTCAAAAGAAGAGGGGTTTCTAGTCGATCATTCGACTGGAAACCCCATGCTTGTGTAAAAACATACGATTCAATTTTCGAATTAAACGGCAGATCGTTTCGAAATTACTTACTTTCATGAAACAAGTTGATATCATATTGGCGTTTGATTTGTTCAAAAACCTGATAGCGATCGCCCCAGCTGTCTTCGTGCCATAAATCCTTGCTTTTATCAATAATTTCACAACGCAATTCTTGATATTCCTTTTCAGCCTTCTCTTTTCTCTCATAAAAAATTTTGACGGAACCGAACAATAATGCTCCAATGATGAATAGGTAAGCAAAATAGGCTGTCCCCATAATGGCCGAAACCGCTTCTATCGCCGATAGGTCATGAGGGATAATGAAATACTCGTAGCAAACATAACCTATCGCAAGACAATACAAACAAGCAATCGTTAAAAGAAAAAAATGAATGTTTTTGTAGCGGTCAAACTTGAGCTTTCTTTCAATTAAGTTCTGAATCATTTTTTTCGTCGCTTGGTCTGTTTGATCATCCAGTTTTTGAAAAATCATTTCCATAGTCATTGTTCCCTGCCTCCTCATAGACTTCTTCCTCAATCTATGATTCAACTTGGGCATCTATGATAAATCTTTATGGCTTAGGAATTTTTAACGTTTGGCCGACACTGATTTCATTGCTGGATAATCCGTTTGCCTGTTTGATTTTGTCAACACCTTGCTGGGATTTATAATAATTCATCGCTATTCTAAACAAGGTTTCTCCAGGTTGTACTTGATGATAAATGACACCATCCTGCCCCTGCTGAGCTTGTTCATTGTTGCTAGGTGTCGTTTCCTTTTTGGGTGTCTGCTTTATCGGCTCTTCCTTTTTAGGTTCCTCTTTAACCGGTACCTCTTTTTTCACCTCTTGTTTTGGCGGAGGCTCCTGTTCTTTGACCTCAGTTGATTCTTCCTTTTGCTGCGCAGTATTCTCTTTTTCTGCCTCTTGTTTCTGTTCTTTTTCACTTACCTCTTTTTCAGTATCTTTTGAGGATTTCGCTTCATCAGTCTCAAAAAGGACTTCTTCCCCGGAACTGGAGTTTACACGATCGGCATTTGACTTGTCGCTGCCGTTAATGATTGCCAATATCGCAACCGGAAGCAACAACAGCACCATCACCAGGATAAGCGGAACGGATATTTTCACCTTACGCTTTTTTTTATGTCTTGATCTGTGGTATTCCGTCCTTGAAGGCAGACTTTCTATTTTTGCACCCGATTCATTTCCCTTTTTATTCATACCCATCATTTAACCCCTTCTTATGTTGTTGATCAAACTTCTTTTTTATATATATTCCCAGCAAAAAATCGATTGTAAAGTGCATCGCCATGACAGCGAACAATTGATTTCCGGACCATTCATATACAATCCCGATCCAAAAACTCAATACAAGGACATTGACGATTAGATACCAATGTGTCCAATAACGTATATGTATCAAAGCAAATATAATGCTGGCGATGATAAGGCCAAACTTGGTTTGAAGAATTCCCCTAAACAATAATTCCTCTGAAACAGCGACAACGCCTGCAACAACAGCTATATTCCAGTAAGACATGCCGGAAAATAGTTTTGTATTGATACCGCCGTCATCATAATACTTGTCAGGTAAAAAATTCATGAGCAGGATATCAATGAGGACAACGGCTACCCCATTGACCGCACCAAGCACAATCCATTTTGCTTCAAACCGAAAAAAAAGGTCCGGATCCCAAAAGCTCTCCACTAAAAACGATCCAGAGATGACGGCCATCAACAATATAATCAGCTGTGTGATGTATAAGTCTAGCAAAAGTTCTTTCCTGGTCATTTTGCTGATGAGATCAGCCTGTTTTTTTATTTTCATGAAGTCCACTCTTTTAAATCATTTTTATATTTCACAATGATGAACTTTATAACATTCCCATTGCAACTATATTTTATCATGAATTCAATTTTTCGACTATGTTCCCCCTCCTTCGTCAACAATAAAAAAGATTCATGAAAATATTTTTTACTTCCCGGTTTATATTGTTGAAATGTCTAAGGAGGAGCATTAATATATATTCAGTAATGAAAATATTATGATTCACATATTCTGAATCATATGGAGGTTTTTTGTGTGGCAAAGTTTACGATTGTTGACCAGGATACTTGCATAGCGTGTGGAGCATGCGGAGCCGCTGCACCTGACATATATGACTATGATGATGATGGACTTGCTTACGTCGTCCTTGATCATAATCAAGGTACAGAGGAAGTGCCTGATATATTGGAGGATGACATGATGGACGCGTTTGAAGGTTGCCCAACCGATTCAATCAAAGTTGCCGATGAACCGTTTGATGGAGATGCCTTAAAGTTTGAATAAGCTTGCGTTCCTGCAAATCGCCGAGAGGCTGAGAGCCTACTTGGTCAATGCGGAGAATCATAACGAACAAAAGCTTGCAGATTCGCTCAACAAGTAGAAAAGCGCCGAAAACGGCGCTTTTTGGTTTATGCATTTTTGTAAACGGCCTGCTTTTCGATCCAATTTTTCATACGCGCATAAATCAATAAGAAAATAACTGTTACAATCAGTCCTTTGATGATATTAAACGGCAAGATCGCTGCCACGACCAATTGCCTTAGCGCAGAGGTGGACATCGGGTCCCATCCCAACAAAATGATGTAGGCAGGGAGTATCGCGACATAATTTAAAAAACTCATAAAAAGCGACATGAATAACGTTCCGACAATAAGTGAAACAGCAAGGCCCCATTTTTTATTAAGTCGTTTAAAAACATAGTAAGTCGGAAGAACAAAAACGATTCCCGCAATAAAGTTGGCAAAATTTCCAACAGGAATACCTGCTTCACTGCCGATCATGAGATAATCAATGATGTTTTTGATCAACTCGACCAAAACTGCCGCCAACGGGCCAAACATCAACCCGGCGATTAACGCGGGAATATCGCTGAAATCTACCGTCAAATATGCCGGAAACGGCGGAATTGGAAATTTGATGAGCATTAAAATGAATGATAGGCTGCTCAGCATTCCAATAGCTACAAATGATTTCGTATTCAATTTTCTCAAGATCCTCTCTCCTTTGAGATTCATCTCATTTCGAAGAAAGGTTTGCCGGCATCATCGCCAAATAAAAACCCCCAAAGAATCGACTTTGAGGGAGAATGATCGGCATGCGCAATAAACGTCCAAATTTTGCAATTTTGAAAGTACGGCAACCTTCATCTTCTCCCATCCAGACTGTACTGTCGGCTTTGGATTCACACCAAATCCTGCCCCTAAAGAGGCTCGCGGGCTTAGAAGCTCTAAGGCTTCATCACCGCCGGTCGGGAATTTCACCACGCCCCGAAGATGAATCATATATTGTTGTTAGGTGTCATTATACAATAAAAAATGATTTATGTGAAGTGAAATATTTAGATCGATGACCAATCATGTTACCCATGAAACAAGAATTAACGCCAAGCTTCAACACTATCTGTTATTTAGCAGTCGGCAGGAAAATCGTAAAGGTTGTCCCTTCATCAAGCTTGCTGGCCACCGTCATCATGCCATTATGGGCGTCGATGATATTTTTGGCAATGGCAAGCCCCAGGCCAGTTCCGGACTTTCCTCTTGTCCTTGCTTTATCTGCCTTATAAAATCTTTCAAACACAAAAGGCAGGTCCTCTTCGGGAATACCGGTTCCATCATCCTCCACTGTGATCATAATACCATTGTCGACAGTTGTCTGGCTGACCTGTATATTCCCCCCTTCATGCGTATGCCTAATGGCATTATCAATCAGATTGGTCAACACTTGTTCAATACGATCAGAATCAAGTGAAAAATATACGTTATCTTCTACACTGCTTTTGAGTTCAATGTTGTTCTCCCGCGCAATGGCCTGAAATTTGGATGTGATTCTTTGCACAAATTTGCCTACATCCACTTTTTCATAATGAAGCGCTGTATGGCCCGCTTCCATTCTGGCTAAATCGAGCAATTCATTAACAAGCCTGCCGATTCTGAGCGATTCGTCATAGATGATTTTAATAATTTCCCGCTTTTCTTCTTCTGATCCAGCAATATCATCAATAATGGCTTCACTGTATCCTTGGAGCATGGCGATCGGCGTCCGGAGTTCATGGGAAACATTGGCCACGAAATCAATGCGTAACTTGTCAAGGCGCCGCTCTTCTGTCATGTCCCTGATAACGGCTACCGCGCCCCGGACGTTTTTCTGGTCATGGGTATAGAGCGGACTTACAATCACGACATAATATCTCCCCTGAATAGAAAGTTCCCCGGTTTGCTCCGCCTCATCGGCAATCGCTTTCTCAAGCAAAGCAGCCAATTCAGAAGGCATAGGGTGTTCCGAATCCATTTCATCGTAAGGCCATAGATGCAGAAATCGCTCTGCCGGAGGATTTGTAATTAAAATCGTACCGTCGCGGCTGAATGTCATAACGCCGTCCGCCATACTGCTTAATATGCTCGTAAGCTGTTCTTTCTCCTGGCGAAGTACGTTCATATTAAACTTCAGCCGTTTCCCCATCTGATTAAAAGCATTGGCCAGTTCTCCGATTTCATCATGAGTCAAAAAGGGAACACGTGTATCAAAGTATCCTTTTGAAAGCTCAAAGGCAGCCTCTCTCATTTTTCTGAGAGGTGCAGTAATGCGTGTTGATAAGAAGAAAGCAAATACAGTCGTCAACACGATCGCGATTCCGGCCGCAAGCAAAATCAAATTTGCTGTTTGTTTTGTCGTTTCCTTTAACACACCGAGAGACTGATAGATAAAAATGGCTCCACTTTCACCTTCATTCAGACTGAAAGGCACCCCGGCAATGATATAGTTTTTAAATCGTCCGCCAGTTTCTTCCATCTCCGACAAGGATATTTCCTTTTCAATGACCGCTTTGTTGGTAAAAACTTTTTTTAGATCTGCATCGTTTAAAAAGACGCTCGGCGGTATTTTATTGTCTTTCCCAATGTTTGGTGAGTATAAAAACTCGTCCTTGTTGTAGGCAATGGCCACACCCACGGGATCATCGACAATCTCGAACACAATTTCTTCACCGAGACCGTCATCACGATGGGATTCGATAATACTCGACATCTTCTTGGCGGTGTCCGATAAATCTTGTTCAATTTCATTCACATAATATTTTTCAAAAAATTGGATCAGCAATATCGTCAAAATAATCAACACAAAGGAAACCAGCAGCAGGATGGTCATCCAAAGCTTGCCAACAACGCTATGCCAAAGCCTCATTCATTGCCTGCCTCAAATTTGTATCCTACTCCCCAAACAGTTACAATCATTCCTGCTGCTTTTTCGGATACGCGGTTTAATTTTTCCCGCAACCTTTTGATATGGGTATCAACAGTTCTTAAATCGCCAAAAAACTCATATTGCCAAACTTCTTTCAGCAAATGCTCTCGATCAAACACTTTATCCGGAGATTTGGCCAGGAAGTGAAGAAGCTCATACTCCTTGGGAGTCAAATTCACTTCTTTTCCATCAGCTGTCACCCGGTGGGCATCATGGTCAATAGATAAATGTGGGTAAACAATAATATCCCGCGCAGTCGGATCGGTGTGCAAATAGCTTGTTTGCGAAGATCTTCTTAATACAGCTTTGACACGCAGGACCACTTCCCTTGGACTGAAAGGCTTGACAATATAATCGTCTGCTCCCACTTCAAATCCCTGGACCCTATTTGCTTCTTCTCCTTTCGCCGTAAGCATGATGACTGGTGTTGCCTTTTCTTCCCGCAATTCTTTACATACTTCAATGCCATCTTTTTTCGGCATCATTAAATCGAGTAGAATGCAATCGTAATCCTTGCTAAGCGCCTTTTCCAGCGCTTCTTCACCATCGGCTGCCTCTTCGATCACATAATTTTCGCGCTCTAGATACATTTTCAGCAGCCTTCTAATCCGATCTTCATCATCAACAACTAATATACTTACTTCCCGTTCCATCCTAATCCCTCCAAACTTCATAGTCCTATTCCTATTGTATTCGAAAAAGACCCGCACTAAAAGCGCGGGGGTCTTTCATGATAAATATTGCGCCGGAACTATGCATAAGAGTGCAAACCGGCAATAATCAAGTTAACAAACACGAGATTGAAAATGATAATGGCTACTCCCACAACGGCAAGCCAGGCTGAACGTTCGCCGTGCCATCCCCTTGATAAGCGTAAGTGAAGGAAAACAGCATAAAATAAGAACGTAATAAGCGCCCAAACTTCTTTCGGGTCCCACCCCCAAAATCTGGTCCAGGCAATCTGGGCCCAGATCATGGCAAATATTAAACCGCCAAGGGTAAAAACCGGAAAACCGATCAATACAGAGCGGTAGCCGATTTCATCAAGGAGATCCAAATTCACCCTGCGAACAAGAGGTTTCAAGAGCATGCTGATTCGTTTCCGAAAGATTAAGCGTACAAGCAAATACAATATGGTTCCCGTTATGACAGTCCATAATATAGTATTTAATTTTTTCGCATTGACGAGTGCCGGCATTTCCACTAAAGGATTGAAGCGTCCCTCAGTGAGCAGTTCTCCTTCATGCGGGCCAACAAGTGCGGGAAGTTGGTAGGACAACTCTTTTTCCTGATCATTTTTGTCCACCCAGGCAAAATCTGCTTTATAGTCGGCCAAGGAAAAGGCTGATGAAGTGATTATAAAGGCAATCGTTGCCACAAGGCAGTACATAATCACTTCCAGCCAAAAAGACCTTTTGTCTTTCACCGTAGGATCAACCGCTTTTAATAAATAAATGAGCCCTGCAACGAAGCTGACAGCTAAAATAGCCTGTCCTGCCGCTACAGTCGTAACATGAATATGAAGCCAATCACTTTTTAGCGATGGAATGAGCGGACTGATTTCCCTTGGAAACATGCTGGCAAATGCGATTAGTATCATCGCAACAGGCAAAGCGAATAATCCAAGCACATTTAGGCGATAGATAAAATAAAGAAGAATGAAAGCCCCAACGAGCATCATGCCAAAAAAGGTTGTGAATTCAAACATATTACTGACAGGAGCATGTCCCGCCGCAATCCAGCGGGTAACAAAATAACCGAGCTGTGTAATAAAACCGATGATGGTTGCTACAATCCCCAGCTTGGACCAGCGATTTACACCTTTTTCCTTTTCTCTCCCTCTCTTATCACGGATTGCACCACTAAAAAGAAATGTCCCGACAAGATAAAGAATAAAGGAAGTGTATAATAAACTACTGCTTAGTTCTGCCAGATTCTGCATCATGATTCCTACTTTCTTTACCGTTTTTTTCCTTTTGAGACTGATCAATTGGTTCAGGAATACTTGTGCCTTCAACCATTCCGGTAATTTCACGTCTCAGACTGTGCCAATTTTTATTTGTATGGCCGGCTATAAGAAGTTGGCCTTGCTTGTGCTGCAGCCAAATACGCCTGTGGTTCCAGTAGGAGCCTTGGATAACCCCGATCATAAAAATGGTTCCCCCGACGGCCAAAACCCACAGCGTTAAATCTTTTCGTACAGTAAGCCCTGTAGCATTTCTTGTTCCAATACCTTTGAACGCCATTTTATACTCTGTTTCTCCAAGCGGTTCCACAGTTTGTCTAATCGCTGTAAAACTCACTTCTCCGTCGGGTTTCTCGGGAGAAATCATGTTAAATAAAAAAGCTGGATTATTCGGGACAGGAGAATTCGTTTGCGGTTCGCCATTTTTCGCAAAACCGGAAAAATCCGGGTAATACCCCAGTAGCTCCACTTTATAACCATTTTTTAAGTCGTAACTTGTTTTCGGATCAAATAAATCAATGGTTACTTCTCCATGTTCCGTTTCTGTTTTTTTGTCAATTAAAGAAAAAGTCATCGTCTGAAATTCATCCTGTTTGAAATTGACTTGGTATACGGCAAAATTGTCGAATTTCAATGGTTCATTCACACGGATCTTGGCATCTTTCACTTTAATCAGTTTTTCTTCAGAACCGACCGCCTGTTCTTTGTCTCTTTTATAAAGAACAACATCGGATTGGAATTCTTTTACAACAGAACCGACTCGTTCAAGGGCTTCGCTATATACTTCTTTGTCCTTTTCCTTGTCATAAAACTCTACTGTATTTTTTTTACTTTCCAAAACGTATTCATTATTTGTTCCCGGAATCGTTTTTTTCTCCCCTTCACGCAGCCAGACCTCTTCGTCCACATACATGCCCGGAACGAATCGCAACATGCCGCCGATTAGGAATATAATCAATCCGATATGATTAACATAGGGACCCCAACGTGAGAATCTTCCTTTTTCGGCAAGGATACTTCCGTCTTGTTCCCTGATCTTGTATTTTTTCTGTTTTAACCGTTTTTTAAACGTTTCAATGTCTTCTGGCGACACATCTCCTTCATACCGCCTAAACAATCGCTGCCTTTTTAAAAAACCCTCATGTCGGTCAACCCGCTGGTTTTTTAAAGCCCGATGCAACGGGATAACCCGATCAAGGCTGCAAATGACGAGCGAGACGCCGATTGAGGCAATTAATAACAGGTACCACCAGGAACTGTATAAGTCATGGAAACCAAGATTATAATATATCGTCCCGAAGGCTCCATATTGGCTTGAATAGTATTCGGCAGGGTCGGCATTCGGCGGTATGTACATCACTTGCGGAAGGATTGTTCCAAGAGCGGAAGCGATTAGTGTAATGACAATCAGCCACACTCCCACCTTGACAGACGAAAAGAAGTTCCATATTTTGTCAACCAACGTTTTATTGTATGTTTGAGACCTTCTGGCACTGCCCTCATAACGCATATCATGCAGGTTTTCTTTTTTCGCTTCTTCGGTCAATGCCCGCCCGCAAGCTTCACAAAGGATTGTTCCTTGCGGATTGACGTGACCGCAAACACATTTCACATCATTCATAAAAAACTGCTCCCCTTACGGTTTAATACTCTCCATCATCGCCTGTATTTTCGCTTCCGTCAGCTCGCCTTCTTCCACCTTTACCACATTTCCTTCCGGATCAATCAAAAACGTTGCAGGCAAGTTAATGACACCGTACGTTTTCATTACATCCTGATTTTTGTCTTTCAAAATCGGAAACGAAAGATCATGCTTTTCTACAAATCGTTTGATTGAAAACTCCGGTTCTCCGACATTTACTGCTAAAATTTCAACTCCTTGATCTTTATAAACGTTATACTGATTATCCATAAAAGGCATTTCCCGCTCACACGGCTTGCACCACGTGCCCCAAAAATTCAGGAACACGCCTTTCCCCCTGTAGTCGGATAACTTATGTTGTTCGTCTCCAAGATCCGCCAAAACAAAATCAGGCGCTTGTTCGCCGACTGATACTTTTGAGCGTGAATCTTTCGTAAAGTTGGCGTAAAGTGTGTATGCAATTGCTGCGATCATAATAACAAGAATGATTGTCCGAATGACCAGCCGGTTTTTTTTTGACATGAAAGACCATGCCTCCTTATTAGACGCGAATATCCGTTTACATTATATCATTTTCTTCATAGAGCCATTGCGGTGGTTATGAAGGTTATGTGAAAACTTCCCTGTTCTCAGCATTGCCCTGTTCGGGCGAGAACTTTCAATTTTTTTACCTCATGCGGGGTTAATTCCCGGTATTCTCCCGCATTTAGTCCATGAAGGGTCAAAAAGGCAAACCTTTCTCTTTTTAATTTCATCACCGAATGGCCAATCGCGTCAAACATTTTGCGCACTTGGCGGTTTCTCCCTTCATGAATGGTAATCTCCACAATGGAATGGCCTTTTCGCTTATCGGCTGTTAACATCTTTGTTTTCGCCGGAGCGGTTTTTCCGTCCTCCAATTGGATTCCTCTTTCCAGCTTTTTCAACAATTCTCTTGATGGCAGCCCTTTAACTTTTGCCACATACGTTTTCGGGATTTCATGTTTGGGATGTGTCAATAAATGGGTGAATTCTCCATCATTGGACAGAAGCAAAAGCCCGGATGTATCATAATCCAGGCGTCCAACCGGATATATTCTCTCTTCTACATGCGGAAAAAAATCAGTAACTACTTTCCTGTTCTTGTCATCCTCAACCGCACTGATAACGCCGCGTGGTTTATAAAACAAATAGTATTTCTGTTCCTCTTGCTGCAACGGAATGCCATTCACCTGAATCTTATCCGAAGGTGTTACTTTTGTTCCGAGTTCTGTTACTACTTTTCCGTTCACTGTTACCTTGCCCTCTGCTATCAGCTTTTCCGCCTTTCTTCGAGAAGCGATTCCAGCATGGGCAATGACTTTTTGTAAGCGTTCCATTTTTTCACCTCAAGCCTGCATTTTCTTTATGAATTATTGCATAAGAACAGAGAAAATCAAAGAATGTTGATCCAAAATAAAAAAATCCGGTTATGAACCGAATAAAATAGTCACGATGATGACTGCCGCCGCTATACCGATTACATCAGCTATAAGGCCGACTTTTATAGCATCTCCCATTTTTTTGATTCCCACTGCCCCAAAATAAACCGTTAACACATAAAAGGTCGTATCCGTACTTCCCTGAATGGTTGAGGCCAATCTGCCGATAAAGGAGTCAGGGCCATAAACCGAAATGAGATCACTCATAACACCTAGAGCCGCGGTGCCGGATATCGGCCGTATGAGTGCGAGCGGGACGATTTCCGCGGGAACGCCAATCGAATCCAAAACCGGTTTGATCAGCTGAATCATGAAGTCCAGTGCACCCGAAGACCTGAAAACTGTAATAGCAACAAGCATTCCTACTAAAAACGGAATAATGGAAACCGCAATCTTGATTCCCTCTTTTCCCCCTTCAACGAAATGCTCATAGGTGGGGACTTTTTTCCACGTACCATAGAGTAAAATAACAGCGATGATGACAGGAACAATCCATAAGGACATGGCCGATATAAATTGCATTGCTATTTTACTCCTTTTCGTATTCTTCGGTAATAAAATAGCCGGTCCACAATAATGGCGCCCAACGTAGCACATATGGTGGCCACTAAAGTCGGGCCTACGATGTCTGTCGGCCCGGCTGATTGATAATTCATTCGAATCGCGATAACAGTAGTGGGAATTAGGGTAAATCCTGAGGTGTTAAGGGCAAGAAACGTAATCATCGAGCGGCTTGCAACGGGCTTTCCCCCATTTAATGCTTTTAACTGCTCCATCGCTTTGATACCGAGGGGTGTAGCGGCATTTCCAAGTCCAAACATGTTTGCAATAATATTCGATAAAATATAACCAACGGCGGGGTGATCGCTTGGAACATCCGGAAAAAGCCTCAGAATGGCAGGTCGAAATAGATTGGACAGTTTTTCCAAAAGGCCTGCTTCCTGGGCAATTCGCATCATTCCGAGCCAAAACACAAGAATGCTGATAAGACCAATACACAAAGTAACGGCTTCGTTAGCTGATTGAAAAATAGCTTCGTTCACTTCTTTCATCGTGCCATTCAATCCAGCAAACACGAGGCCGATTAAGGTCATCCCGACCCAAATATAGTTAATCATTTATCTTCACACCTGTCTGAGTGAAAAATAGATTTTTAAAAGTTTGCCACCAGCTTTTGTCTTTGTCATGATCCAATTCCTTTACATAAATGGGAATCGTCCGCACGACATCATTTTGAAAATAAAAAACCGCTTCTCCAGCCTGCCCCTCCTTCATTTTTTTCAGATCTTCCCTAGAAAGCAAACGATACTTGATTTTAATATGGTCCACTTCTGTATTTTGCAACGGGTAATGGACGTCGTGCTTGACAAATAATTGCTTATTATCTGGAAGCCCCTCAACGTTAAATAATTCGCCTTTTGGCAGCAATTGTTTTATTTCGAAATGATCAAAGCCATATTCATACATCGAAATATGGTCATTCCAATCATCGGACGCGTTTAACGTAACGGAAATCAAGTCCATTCCATTTTTGGAAGCTGTCGTGACAAGAGTTCGTCCGGCTCTTTTCGTATAGCCGGTTTTACCGCCGGTTGTATGTTGGTATTTTTCAGTGAGCAAGCGATTTTTGTTTTTCCACCTGGCTTTACCGTCTTCTCGATCCACTGTATATGCTTTTGTTCCCGCGATCTCTTTAAACGTGTCATTGTTCATGGCATATCGCGTAAGAAGCGCCATATCGTAAGGGGTTGAATAATGATTTTCGTGATCATCCAAACCAGTGGGATTGGAAAAAACTGTTTGGCGCATTCCAATTTCCTGCGCTTTTTGATTCATCAGGAAAACAAACCCTTCCACACTTCCCCCCACGTGTTCCGCAATGGCATTGGCAGCATCGTTCCCGGAGCGAAGCATGAGGCCGTATAACAGATCTTCCAGTTTTATTTTTTCGCCGACTTTTAAATAGATAGATGATCCTTCAGTCATCACCGCCGTTTTACTGACCGTAACGGTTTCATCCAGTTTTCCTGATTCAATGGCCACAATAGCTGTCATAATTTTGGTAATGGAAGCGATCCTGGCAGGCACGTCCGAGTTTTGATCATAGAGGACTCTCCCGGACCCTTGCTCCATTAAGATGGCTCCAGATGCACTCAAGGATAACTCAGGCTGCTCTTCCCTGTCTTTTGGCGAAAAGGCGGCGAGCCATAAAAGTATGCACAGACTGATTAAAATCGCATTGATTTTAACAAACATCCTTTTCCCCTCGCCCCCCATTTATTTGTACAAGTCTATGCGCCACTTGTAGTGTTATGACAAAAAGAAGGGCTATTAAACATAAAAAAAAAAGGACATTCATCCGAAATGAAGCCCTTTTTAGCTTTGTTGCGTTTTAGGAATGTTGTAAATTTTGGGTGGCAGTTGGTTTGCCATCTTAGCACATTTCACCGCTAAAGTTTTTGCGCGCAGTTGATGTAACGGAGTAAAAAATGTTAATCTCAAAGAGATAAATTTAGGCAAGCGCATGTGCCTGAGGGCTTGAGCCATGTCCATAAAAAAGCAAAAGAAAAGCGCCTGTAAAAAAGCTAAGACCTCCACTTTAAACAATTCAAAGCAGAATGGAAGATTGTATGTGGGGCAGGAAGAGCCCTCTTTCGCTTTATTTCATCGCGAGTGCTTCAGTTTGTAGTTATAAGCGGGCGCTTGCGTTTCTTTATTTGATGGATTCCTGAAATTTATCATAGAATAAATCTGCTTCTTCTTCCTGTGATCCATCCATTTCCGCGTCGGGCAGCGGAGGGAGTTCTTTCAAATCCTTGAGACCGAAGTAATCCAAAAATTCTCTCGTTGTCCCGTATAAAATCGGTCTTCCAATCCCTTCTTTCCTCCCCACCTCTTTAATAAGTCCTTTGGCAAGAAGCGATCTGATCGGTCGCTCTGTCTTTACACCGCGAATTTCTTCTATTTCAACTCTTGTAATGGGTTGCTTATAGGCAATAATGGCGACTGTTTCAAGCGCGGCCTGAGAAATGGATGGATGCTGCGTATTTTCCACAAGCCTTTGCAAGTATTTCGAAAGCCTTCTTTTCGTCACAAGCTGGTATGTCCCCGCAAGCACTGCAATCGTAATGCCCCTGCACTCGTTGTCGTCATACTCCTTCTTTAATTCATCCACCAGGTCGTACGCTTCCTTTTCGGTCATTTCCAATACATGGCATATTTGCTTGATGCTTAAGCCTTCGTCCCCCGCAGCGAACAATAAGCTTTCCAATATTCCTTTTTCCTTAGCTGCTTTCACGTACAATCTCCTCTTTCGCCTTTATATAAATTTCTTCAAAATTGCCCGTTTGTTCCACATAGACGGCATTACTTTTCATTAACTCCAATATGGCCAAAAACGTCACGATGATGACACTCTTGTCATCATGGTGGAAAAAGTCCGAAAAATGAATCGGCGTCCGATGCTTCTCAACGATTTCCAGCAGCTCTTCCATCCTTTGCTCGATCGTGATTTTTTGAATTTCCACTTTGGCAGCCGCCGGCTTTCGCAGTCTTTTTCTTTTTAACAGTTTGTTATAGGCGGCAAGCATGTCAAAAACCGAGACAGAGTCCGCTTCAGAAATGGGATCGGCGTCCGCGGCAAATTGGGAAAGGTCGCTCGGCGGTTTTGTATAAATATGGCTGCGATCATGTTCTTTTTGTTTAAAAAGTTCGGCGGCTTCTTTGTACCTCTTGTATTCGATCAACTGCTCGACGAGTTCTGTTCGTGGGTCCTCCTCCTCAATTGAAACGTCTTCCTCTTCTTCCTCCGCTTTATTCGGGAGCAGCATCTTACTTTTAATTGACAGAAGTGTCGCTGACATCACCAGATATTCACTTGCTTCATTCAACTCCAGATCCGAAAGCGTGTGTATGTAGACCAAATATTGCTCTGTCACCTCAGCCATGGGAATATCGTAAATATCAATTTCCATCCGTTTGATCAAATGAAGCAGCAGATCAAGCGGTCCTTCAAAAACATTTGTTTTTACTTGATATGTCATAAAATCACCAAATATGTCGTTAAATTGTACTTTATCCCGCACGTAAGGTGCCGTAAGACTCCCACTTCAAGACCTGAGTTGATACAAAAGGTCTAAGTGGGAGAAAACGGCACCTAAATGCCCGATTGGTTCTACTAACATTTCTTGGGAAAGGCATACCAAGAAATGAAGTTTCACTTTATCCCGCACGTAAGGTGCCGTAATACTCCTACTTCGAGACCTGAGTTGATACAAAAGGTCTAAGTGGGAGAAAACGGCACCTAAATGCCCGATTGGTTCAACTAACATTTCTTGGGAAAGGAAAACCAAGAAATGAAGTTTCACTTTATCCCGCATTAACTGGCAGTAAGCCCCTTTGCTTAGAAATCTAAATGTAAGGTAGAAAGTGCCGGGTCAACTGCCTGTAAATGCCCGATTGGTTCAGCTAACATTTCTTGGGAAAGGCATACCAAGAAATGAAGTTTCACTTTATCCCGCATTAACTGGCAGTAAGCCCCTTTGCTTAGAAATCTAAATGTAAGGTAGAAAGTGCTGGGTCAACTGCCTGTAAATGCCCGATTGGTTCAGCTAACATTTCTTGGGAAAGGCATACCAAGAAATGAAGTTTCACTTTATCTTTAATCATACAATATTTTTCGGTTAAGAAGTAAGTAAATTCGGGTGGTAATTTACATATGATATACTTATCTTGAAATGCGCGAAAAAGCGAAAGGGGCTTTGAGATTGATTTATCCTTTCTCATATATACAATTTTTATGTCATTTTCATGGTGACAGAGATTATTTTGAATGCCATGAAGTATTGGAGGAACATTGGAAGAAAAGCGGGATGGAGCGAAGTTCCATTTGGGTCGGTCTTATTCAAGTTGCCGCCAGCCTTTACCACTACCGCAGGGGGAACATGCGGGGTGCGGTTAAATTGTTGACCAGGGCGCTGGAAAGCTTGAGTAAAAAAAGGAGCGAGCTGCATGCTTTGGGGATAAACTATTCTCAACTGATGGAAATACTGCAAAAAAGCTTGAAACATATGAAAAAGTCGCGATTATATACCGCTATTGACTTGCCGATACAAGATGCGGAATTATTGGTCATCTGCAAAGAGCGAGTGCGAAGGCACGGCTCTAGCTGGGGGCGGTTGGATGACGTTTGGGACGAAGGAATTGTTCATAAACACCTGGCAAAAACACATGAAAAAAAGACCGTTATACAACCAAAGCAATAAGCGGACGGTTTAATAACGAGCCAACCATTTAGCTTTTTACCGCCTCGCTAGAAGCTTTTGGAGCCCTAGCTTACCATAAACAAAGAGACTGTGACACAACTAAATCAGCTGATGAAAAAACGAACAATAAAGTGAAACTTCATTCAGTAGGCGTTTTCTTCCACCTCCTACTGAATGTTAGTTGAACCAATCGAGCATTTGGGTGCCGTTTTCTCCCACTTGGACCTTTTGTATTCACTCAAGATCTTGAAGTGGGAGTATTACGGCGCCTTACATGCGGGATAAGTTGTCCTAATGTATAATACGCAAGCTTTTAGCGTAGTCAACATATGTAGACTCCTTCGGGAATAGCTCGAGCTGAAGATCCCGCAGGAAAGCGATCTTTGCTTTCCGAGGAAGCTGAAGCCGTGCCCGCGGAAAGCGAAATATTTGACGTAGCGATGATAGAGATTTTTTAACACAAATAAACCGAACAATTATAAATGAATTGTTCGGCTTTTGCTATTTCGTATTTGCTTATGTCCCAGACTCTTCTTCGTCCGCGATACCGCATTTTTCAAAAAAAGAGGATGTATGCTCATTGGGAACGACCTTTTTCTGTTCATGCAATTGTTTTAAAGACCTTACCATATTTTTGCCAATTCCTTGACATCGGTGGGATGGGTTAACAGAAATGTGCTGCACTTCAATGATGTCGTCGTCAATAACAACCCCGATGAGTCCAGTTATATCTTCTTCCTTCCAAAGATAAAGCTGCCATTTGTCATCGCCTTCGTATTGTTTCATCGTTTGCTGCAGCTTTTTTAAATCTTTTTCATTGGGCATAAACGAAAGAAGGCCCATTGCTATTTTTTCATAACCTTTTTTGTAGCGAATTAACATCATTAATCCCTCATTAGTCTTTTTTCCGTACAGAATATTGTCATTTGTTCGGCACAATTACAAACCAATAGAACAATCCCCATGCAAACGCCAAACCGAACATAAAAAGGAATAAGATTATATTTTGCTTGCGCATGAACGGACACTCCTACCTTCATCATACTCATAAATATGGATAACGGCATAAGAATCAACAAAGTTCATTGTAGCGGCTTTTTCCATTTATCGCAAACTTTTACCTATTGAGGGAATCATTTAGATCGTCGTTTTTTCGCTATAAGGAATATCCAACCGGACAAGATCGTCATAAGTCTCACGCTTTATAATCAAGCGGCTTGTTCCGTTTTCAACAAACACGACGGGAGGTCTTGGAATACGATTATAGTTGCTAGCCATCGAATAACAGTACGCACCGGTACAGAATACCGCCAATAAATCATTTGTTTCCGTTTCTGGGAGCGGCAAATCCCAAATCAGCATGTCTCCCGTTTCACAGCATTTGCCTGCAATGGACACGACCTCTTTTGGTTTTTCGTCCGCACGGTTTGCCATAATGGCATCATATTTGGCGCCATAAAGTGCCGGCCTGATATTGTCGTTCATCCCGCCATCAACAGCCACATATTTTCGAATGTCAGGAACTTCCTTGCGGGAGCCGATTGAATAAAGTGTTGTTCCAGCATCTCCAACGAGGGAACGTCCCGGCTCAATCCAAATTTCCGGCATTGGCAGTGCCAATCTCTTCGTTTCCCGTTTAACCTCCAGAATCATTTCTTCCACATACTGTTCAGGTGGCAACGGTTTATCCTCATCCGTATAACGAATCCCAAAGCCGCCGCCAAGATTGAGAACTTCGGGAGTAAACTGGTATATGTCTTTCCATTCATTAACTTTTCCTAAAATTTTCCTTGCCGCCAATAAAAATCCTGTTGTTTCAAAAATTTGTGAACCGATGTGGCAATGGAAACCGAGCAAATTGAGGAATTTGCTTTCCAACGCTAGGGCCACAGCGGTTTCAGACTGCCCATTTTGTAAATCGAATCCGAATTTCGAATCTTCTTGCCCTGTTGAAATATAGTCATGCGTATGGGCTTCAATTCCCGGTGTAACCCGCAACAAAATATTTACCTTCTGGTTTTTCAGTTGGCAAAGATGATGAAGCATATGAAGTTCATGGAAGTTGTCAACGACAATGCAGCCGATCTGATGGTCAAGCGCCATTTTCAGTTCTTCTTCACTTTTGTTATTCCCGTGAAAATGAATTTTTTCGGCCGGAAAATTCGCGACGATCGCTGTATATAGTTCACCGCCCGAAACAACATCCAGTGACAGGCCCTCTTCATGAACGAGCTGCAGCATGGCTACCGATGAGAAGGCTTTGCTTGCGTATGCTACTTGGTGTTTTACGCCCAATTTTTCAAACATATATTGAAAAGCTCTGGCCCTTTTTCTAATTAAAGCAACGTCGTACACATATAATGGCGTACCATATTTTTCTGCAAGCTTTACGGTATCGCAACCACCGATTTCCAGATGCCCTTTACGATTGATCGTGGCCGTTCCACTTAATTGCATGATGTCTTCCCCCCACTAGTGCATGTATAAGAACAAAGCAATCGGTACTATTTCCGATTGCTTCTCAAGTCAAACATTGACTTATATACTATAAGTAAGCATTACTTTACCATAATATAGAGCATACTGCAATTTATTTTTCGGATTCGCCCGGCCTTTGCCGCACCCTGTTTCTCGGTCGAACAATGCTTGGTCGCAATAAGCTTCCGGGTACTGGACGCCGCATGAAAATTTGGAAGAGAGCGATGGGATTAAAAGGCAAAATCGGCCATAAATAAGGAGCATTTAAAGGTCGCAACGATATTAAAAAAAGTAAATAAATGGTCACCCCCACGATAAATCCGGGTGCTTTGAAAATTGCCACGCAAATGAGCAATAGCATCCGGAAAATTTTATTGGCGACGCTCAATTCATAGCTGGGAGTAGAAAATGTCCCTATGGCGGCTATGGATACATATAAGATGACTTCAGAATGAAATAAACCAACATCTACGGCAATTTGCCCAATCAGAACGGCCGCAATTAACCCCATGGCGGTGGATAATGGTGTCGGGGTATGGATGGCCGCAATTCGCAAAAACTCAATCCCGAGATCGGCAATGAGGATTTGAATGATCAGAGGTATATCAGACTCCTTGTTCGGCCCAATATAAGCCAGTTTTTCCGGCAACAAGGACGGTTCCATGGCATATAAAAACCATAGTGGCAGCAAAAAAATGGATACCCATATGCCAAGAAACCTCGTCCACCTGACAAATGTCCCCACAGCCGGCGATTGCCGGTACTCTTCTGCATGCTGCATATGATGAATAAATGTCGCAGGCGCAATCATCACACTTGGAGATGTATCAATGAAAATCAGGACATGCCCCTCCAGTAAATGAATGGAACCGACATCTGCCCTTTCCGTATAGCGGACGAGTGGGTAGGGATTATAACCCTGTTTCAGCAGAAACTCTTCAACCGTTTTGTCCGCCATCGATATTCCGTCAATATGAATGTTATTCAATTCCTTTTTCACTGTATCAACAAGCTGGGGATTCGCGACTCCGTCTATATACCCGATCGCAACATCTGTTTTGGATCTTTCCCCCACTTTAATCATCTCAAAACGGAGCCTTTCATCACGGATTCTCCTGCGGGTCAATGCCGTGTTAACGATCATATTTTCTACATAACCATCTCTTGATCCCCGTACTACTTTTTCCGTGTCAGGCTCCTCCGGCTCCCTTCCCGGATAGCTCCGAACATCTACAATCATCGCTTGTTTTTCGCCTTCAATGACAATCCCGACCAACCCTGACAGTACTTGATCCACCAATTCATCAAACGTTTTTACATGTTCGACAGATTCGTGGACAAGCCGGTTTTCAATGATTTCTGGCAAGCTTTCGGACGGTTTTTCCTTCTCATTCAAATTAACGAGCTCTTTTAATAATTCAACGATAAATTGAGTGTCACACAGCCCATTGACATAATAGATATGGATTTCGCTTTTTAATATAACGAGTTTTCTGTGTCCAATGTCGAAGCTTGTTCCCAGACCCACCCTGTCTTTAAAGTACTGTTCCAATCGTTTCAAATCAGCCGGAATTTCTCTAAATCGCTTTTCTGCTTTATTTTCACCCATACAATAAGCTCCTTTTTTAACTCGATTATTCAAACTCTACAAAATAGAGCCATTGAAACAAAGAGCCTGCCATTTTACCAAAGACAAGGGCCATTAATAATAAGATCAACTTTCCTTTCATGCCGATCCGTTTTGACAAGATCGGCAAAACATTTAAGACTTCCGTAAGTGCGGCAGCAAGCATTCCAATAAACAATCCATTCGCCAAGCCGACTGGAATTAACAGGCTTGAATACAGCTTGATAGACCCGTTTCGCAAGTCGAACAAAGAGGAGACGACCACACTGATAATGACTGCCCATTCATAAGCCTGTATTTGGTGTCCTGTCTTTGTCAGTTGGGTTAACCTCGGAATAATCCCCAGCACGGTTAAAAAAGCAACAAAACCAATTCCCACGGCAAGCCCGCCAGCCAGGCCGACAAAAATGGTGCATAAAGCACTAACGATCGTCAATCCGCTCTGCACTTTCTTTCTTTTCATGAACGATTACGTACTTGTCCAAATCTTGCTGATAGTTAAACATTTCGATTTCCAGCGGGCTCGGCTCCTCATTAAGTCTCTTTTTGAATAAATGATTAAAAAAGAGGATCATTCCTACTCCCAGTCCAATTGAATAGGGAACCTGCAGTAAATACGGTCTGTCATTTTCTATTCCGGTCAACATCCAATACAGCTTTTGATGAATCTCCTGCATGCTTGTTTCTTCATGGAAGTTCATAATGGTAAGTCCCGAACCGACAAACAAAAGCAGCCAAACAACGATGAATAAAAGAAAGTTGGCTGTCTTTGACTTTTGTACAAATTCGACAATCGTTTCCTCGGGTCCGACTGTTTGAATATTACTCTGTGGAAAGTGGCCGCCGATCTTTTCAATAATCATTAAAGCGTCAATCACAACAAATTTGCCTTCCCTATCTGTTTTCACATACAACTCCAGCGCATACAGCGCTTTCAGCATCTGTTCCGGAGCAATGATGTTGGCAATATCGTAAAGCCTGATGGGCCGTTCCTCTACCATTTCCACTCGGTGCTTCATTTGAATGTATATCGTATCCTCCATTTTCCCACTTCCCGAAACTGCATATTGTGTCATTTATTATCTGCAAAACTGACATGTTCATGCATTTGAAGTGAACAATAAAAAAAGAGCGCATGGATTACGTCGGCTCCATACGCTCTTTCATTTGCTCCAATATTTTTTTTTCAAGACGGGAAACTTGCACTTGCGAAATGTCCAATCGTTTGGCCACTTCTGATTGGGTTTGGTCCTTATAGTATCTTAAATAGACAATCAGCCGTTCTCGTTCATCCAGGCCTCGAATCGCTTCCTCAAGAGCAATTTTATCGAACCACTTATGATCAGCCTGGTCAGACAGCTGGTCCATCAGTGTAATGGGGTCGCCGTCGTTTTCATAAACGGTTTCATGGATAGAGGCGGGAGATCGTCCGGCGTCTTGCGCCATGATGATATCTTCGACCGTTACACCGAGATGATCTGCGATTTCGGATACGGTTGCGACTTTTCCATTTTTCTTGGCAAGCTCATCTTTCGTTTTTCTGATCTTATTGCTTAATTCTTTTAATGACCTGCTTACCTTCACTGTCCCGTCATCGCGAATAAAGCGCTGAATTTCCCCGATAATCATTGGAACAGCATACGTTGAAAATTTCACATCATAAGAAAGGTCGAATTTGTCAACTGATTTTAAAAGCCCGATGCTGCCAATCTGAAATAAATCATCCGGTTCATACCCTCGATTTAGAAAGCGTTGGACGACTGACCATACAAGCCGCATGTTTTTTTCAACAAGCAACTCTCTCGCTTCTTGGTCGCCAGCCTGGCTTCTTTTAATATATTCTTTTACTTCCTCGTCAGTTAAAAAAGGGGCATTTGCATTTTTTTTAAGCTCCACATCCATAGGCGCGGCTCCTTAGTTGCATAACGCTTTATTTTTCGTTACATACTTGATTAAGCGAATGGTTGTGCCTGTACCAGGGTGTGATTCAATTTCCAGGTGATCCACAAAATTCTCCATGATGGTAAATCCCATTCCGGATCTTTCCATTTCCGGCTTCGTTGTAAACAATGGCTGTCTGGCTTCATCAATGTCTCGAATGCCGACACCGTTATCCCGTATGACCAAATCCACCTTTCCATCCTCTATGGCTGCCGAAATATAAACAATTCCCGCCGGGTTTTGTTCGTAGCCATGGATGATGGCATTTGTAACAGCCTCTGACACGACTGTCTTGATCTCCGTCAATTCATCCATTGTCGGATCCAGTTGAGCAATAAAGGCGGCGACAGTCACTCTCGCAAATGATTCATTTTGGCTTAGTGCACTAAACTGAATTTTCATCTCGTTCCTCATTGTTAAGCAACCCCCAATCTTTCAAGTGCAAATTGCTCTGAAGATTCAAAACGGACAATTTTAAAAAGACCGGACAATTCAAACAATCTCTTTACCGGTGGAGAAATAGAGCAAACAACCATTTCTCCTTTTTTTAATTTGATTTGCTTATATCGGCCCAGGATGACCCCAAGCCCTGAACTATCCATAAAAGTAAGCTTTTCGAGGTTTAAAACGAGATGTAAGATGTCATTCTTTTCCATTTCCATACTGATTTTTTCTCGCAGCATTTCCGCGGTGTGATGATCCAGCTCCCCGGATAGACGAATGCACAAGACGTCTTGTTTTACTTCCATTTCCATTGTCAAACCCACTATGCACAGCCTCCTTAAATGTCAATAGTGAGTCAATTCTACCTTTATGTTCCGGATTCCTTCCTCGTGACAAAACTAGAAGTAATTCGCTAAAGTATCTCAAATATCGTTATTTTGATTGTGTAAATAATCCGAAAGACCGTTTATATAACTGCCACCAATTTGCTTTTTCCACGTTTTTTTCAGCGACAAGCGGAGCGGACAGCAATTGCTTTCCGTTTTTTTCAATAATGATTTCTCCGACTTCGTCACCTTTTCTTAATGGAGCCTTGAGGTTTTTATGCAGTTTTACTTTCGTTTGAAAATCTTTAGCTTCCTCATCTTTTTTCGTCAAAATGGAAATGGGTTCTGCGGTTTTGGCATTGACTTCCTTCAACGAACCTTTGCTGATTTTTGCTTTTCCAAGCACTTCATCCTTTGGATAAAGGGAGTGGGAAGCATATTGTGAAAAAGCATAGTCAAGCATTTTTGTAATCTGGGTATTTCTGCTTTTGGATGTCGGTGCTCCAAATACGACAGCAATGACACGCATCCCGTCTTTTTTCGCAGTGGCTGTAAGGCAATACTTCGCGTCGCTCGTAAAGCCGGTTTTTAATCCGTCCACACCGGGATAAAAGCGGACGAGTTTATTCGTATTGACAAGCCAGAATTTTTTATCTGTATCCTCCCGTAAATACGATTCATACAACTTCGTAAAATCTGTGATTTCTTCATGCTTTAACAATTCTTTTGCCATGATGGCCATGTCATGTGCGGTGCTGTAATGATCTTTCGCTGTCAATCCTGTCGTATTTTGAAATTTGGTATCTTTCAACCCCAATTCCGCTGCGCGCTTGTTCATTTTCTCTACGAAAGCTTCTTCACTTCCCGCTATTCGTTCGGCAAGTGCAACAGAGGCATCATTTGCGGAGGCAATGGCGACACCGAGTAACAGCTCCTTGACTGTCATCTCTTCACCAGCCTCAAGAAAGATTTGTGATCCCCCCATAGATGCAGCATACTCGCTCGTCCTGATTTTTTCGTCAAGCTTGAGCTGTCCGCTGTCAAGCGCCTCCATGACTAACAGCATCGTCATCACCTTTGTCATTGATGCGGGCGGCAGTTTTTCTCTGCTATTTTTCTCATATAAAACAGCTCCTGTATCACGCTCAATTAAAATGGCTGATTTCGAATCATCCGAGAGTTCAGTTTTTTTCTCTTCTGCCGATACGGGCTTGAATATAAAAGCTGTGGCGAGTAGCAATAAAGATAAGAATAAAACGGCGAACCTCTTCATCCTAACCCCTCCAATTATTCTTTTAAAAACGGGAAAGTTTACCAACTATCCCCATTCTCTCCTGGAAGAGTTTTTTTATACGATGTTTTATAAAAAAGAATGAAGTATGCTTATCACCCGAGAAGCATTCAACTACTGGCATAGTGCACAGACTACTGTATGAGGTACAGGGTTCCCTGGCTTACCTTTATTCCCGAGATCTTGTTTAGGAAAATGAAACGATCTGGCGCTGTGAAGACTTCCATGATTGGAGGAAGAGAATCCAAAGGCCGAAAAATCCGCCAATTTATACAGCTACAGTCTCCGGTCACGCTTTCACAACCCGGTGACCGGTTTTCCATCGTTCTGCCTGGAAGGACCGTATAAATAAAAAATCAGGTGGAAGAGATAGGTTTTCTTCCACCTGATGATAAGATCATTTCGTGATTAGAGAGGGTCCTCGATTAACAAGTCTAAAAAACTGTCTCCGGCACCGGTCCATTTTAACCGGAAATTGGCGGCAACTGTTGCGCCGACATCAGCGAAAGATTTGCGGATTGGCAGTTCTCCCCCTCTTTTAAACCTTTTTGAATACACTAATAGCGGAACATATTCTCTTGTATGGTCGGTCCCATGATGTGTCGGGTCATTACCATGATCCGCTGTAATGATCAATAAATCATCGTCTTTTAATCTTTCAATGATTTCCGGAAGCCGTTCATCAAACTGTTCGAGCGCTTTTGCGTATCCTTGTGGATCACGTCTGTGTCCGTATTTGGCATCAAAGTCAACCAGATTGATAAAGCTGATCCCGTTAAAGTCTCTTTGCATTGTTTGAATCAGCGTGTCGACCCCTTCCATGTTGGAAGTTGACCGGAATGACTCGGTTATTCCTTCCCCATCGTAAATATCATGTATTTTTCCAATGGCAATCACGTCGAATCCGGCATCACGCAAGTGATTCAAGACAGTTGGCTTGAACGGCTTTAAAGCATAATCATGACGGTTGGCAGTTCTTTGAAAATGACCGGGTGCTCCAATAAAGGGCCGGGCAATCACACGCCCTACTTTAAACTCGTCCGCCAAAGTGATTTCTCGCGCCTTTTTACATATATCATACAACTCTTCAAGCGGGACCACCTCTTCATGGGCGGCAATTTGCAAAACAGAATCAGCCGATGTGTAAACGATCAAGGCCCCGGTTTTCATATGTTCCGGGCCAAGCCTTTCAATGATTTCCGTTCCGCTTGCCGGAATATTGCCGATAATGGACCTGCCTGACGCTTGCTCCAATTTGGTGATCAATAGCTCCGGAAATCCGTTAGGAAATACTTTAAACGGATGGCTCGTAATTAAGCCCATTAATTCCCAATGCCCTGTCATCGTATCCTTTCCCATCGAAGCTTCCCGCATTTTCGTATAGTAGGCAAGGGGCGGATCAGCCTTCTCAATTCCTTTGATTTCCTTTATATTGGAGAGGCCAAGCCTGCCCATGTTGGGCATATGTAAACCGTTCATATTTTCGGCGATATGTCCGAGCGTGTCTGCCCCCATATCTCCGAACTCTTTTGCATCCGGTGCTTCTCCTATCCCTACAGAATCTAAAACAATAATATGAATTCTTTTATATGACATTCCTTGGGCCTCCCTGAATTCAAATGTTGTATGTAACAGTATTATACCCGCTCAGGAACATCAAAAAACCACTTTTGCCTATAGCATAAGCATACTTAAGCGCGGGGGTGGTATTTTGCATACATATCTTTTAATCTCTTTTTTGATACATGTGTATAAATTTGAGTAGTGGATATGTCCGCATGGCCAAGCATTTCTTGGACGGCCCTTAGATCGGCGCCGTTTTCCAGCAAGTGAGTGGCAAAGGAGTGCCTGAAAGTATGCGGAGTGAGTTCTTTTTTGATGTTTGCCTCCGCGGCTATTTTTTTTACGTTTTTCCAAAATCCTTGCCTTGACATCCGTTTTCCATGATGGTTTAAAAATAAGGCGTTCGTTTTGTATTTTTTCCGCAACTTTGGTCTCGCGTTTCGCAAGTATGTTTCCACTGCCTCAATCGCGGCGGAACCGATCGGAATGATTCTTTCCTTATTGCCCTTCCCGACGCAGCGAACAAATCCAATCGTCAAATGAACATCATCCAAATCCAAGTTCAGCAGCTCGGTTACCCTTAAACCGGTTCCATACAAAAGCTCCAGCATGGCCCGGTCACGCATGCCAAATACGGTTGTCGAATCCGGTGCTTCCAACATCGTTTGCACTTCAGTGATGGACAAAACCTTCGGCAGTACTTTCTCCTGCTGCGGCGATTCGATATGAATAGTAGGATCGCGCTCTGCAATCCGTTCTCGAAGCAAAAATTGATGGAAGGAGCGAATGGAGGCGATATGCCTTGCCAATGTTCGCGTTGATTTTCCTTCTCCCTTTAGTTGGCCCAGAAATTGGATAATATGCATTCTGGTAATATCATTATACTGTTTCAGCCTTAACACACTTTGAATATAATGAAGATAGCTTTCCAAATCACGTTCATAAGATTTTATCGTATTGTCTGCCAATCCCTTTTCTACAACCATAAAGTGGATAAAATCTTGAAGTTCATCTTTCATGTTCCCTACTCCCCATTTAAGTAAAAAAGCATGAGACGGGAAAACCAGCTGTTTTTTTCTTCCCCGCCTTGCTGAATCACCTTGATGGCCGTTCCCTCCGGTTCGTCATAACGGCGGTAATTCTCATATTCCTGGCTTATCAAAATCATACCATAATAAAATAAAATCGTGCACGCAGCAAATAATAAAAACACTCTAATGGTACTAAAGATCATCTTGAAAAAGTTCCCCATTTGAAACCCAACCTTTATATCTTTTATTCAAATTATTCCGTATTACCATGATATGCATATCTTGTCTCCATTTATACCTGCACGGTTGGGAAAAGCATCAATGGGCAACAAAAAACGCCTTTTCCTCCTGTTCCGGAAAAAGGCGTTACTATTCTTTATCACGTTTATCATTGGCTTTTTTAGGATCTGGTTTTCCTTGACAGCGCCAGCAAATCCCGTGAAAAGTCAAGCGATGGTCTTTAATTTTAAAATTCCAGTCATGCTCGACGACTTTTTCCACATCTCCAAGCAAATCTTCCTGGATTTCGTCGACTGTCCCACACTCAATACAGATGAGGTGGTGGTGGAAGTGATCAGCTCCCTCTTGCCGTAAATCATAACGGGAAACCCCGTCTCCAAAATTAATTTTATCCACTACTTTTAATTCCGTAAGAAGCTCCAGCGTCCTATATACCGTAGCAAGGCCTATTTCCGGCGATTTTTCTTTGACCAGAAGATAAACATCTTCCGCGCTCAAGTGATCGTCTTCATGTTCAAGCAGCACCCTTACCGTGGCTTCACGCTGGGGAGTAAGCTTATAGCTTGCGGAATGTAGTTGTTTTTTTATTCTTTCGATCCGACTTTCCATCTTATGTATCCTCCCTCGCCACTGTCTTTTATATTATAGCAGACAAAGGCTAATAATCAAATTAAAATCATTATAAAATGGAGGCCGGATTCATTGAGAATGCTATCCTTGAAGCGAGGCTAAAATGGACTTCATCAACACCGGTGCAGCATAGGCTTCGATGCTCGCAGCCACTGTGATAACAGCAACCACAGCTATATACGACATAAAATAACGGGCAAATTCAGGAACGATCCGATAGGAAAATCCCTGCCTGACAAATATTTTTCTGATTAACTTAATTGAAAATGCAATTGATATCGCCCCGATAAAAATATAAACAGGGATGATAAGCAAGTTTTGCGGCAGCAGTGTTACAAAAGCCAACAATAGTCCATTCCAACCCATTTGATGGACAAGAAAACCTACTGAAAAACCGATAGTCACCCCTTTTAAAAAGAGCAATATTAATATTAAAGGGAATCCGATGATAGAAATGCCGAGCAACCACATTAGTCCGACAAATTTCACATTATGAAAAAAACTGATTTTTAACAGCTCTTCTGACTTGCCGATCTTTCCATCGGCAACTTGTCCAAAAAACTGATTCAAGTAATAAAACAAATCTTCTTTTTGCGCGACGGACAAACTGTTGACGATGATGGCACCGAAAATGATGCCCATCACAAACAAAACCATAATAAAACAGTAAATAGAAAAGTAGAATTGTACATGACGCGTGATAAAATTAGAAGAAAACCGTTTCCGCATTTGCTGCTTCCCTCCGTTCTACGATTGTTACATCTTATGAATGGGGACCACAGCATATGACTCAATGGCAACAGTTTTCTCTTTGTGAAAAGATTGGAAAATCACCGCTTGGCAACTTTTCCGTACCGCCCTCCACCACCTGCTTCGAGCTCAAGCCCGCCCTTTCTTGCTTGTAGAATGAGATCTGAAAGTTGTGGCTTGATGACTGCCTGTAAATCTTCTCTTGTCACACGATGCAATATGTTCATTTCAGAGCCGAAGTGATGATATAATGTTTCCTTTGTTTTTGGGCCAAGCCCCGGTAAAAAGTCAAGCGGCACTTGATGAATATAAGGGGGGCGTGTTGGAGGCGTACCGCCTTTCGCCAACTCAGCAATCCTTTCCGAAACACCTTTTGTAAACTTTTTCGACCCGCATTCGCTGCAAGTATCCCCTTCCTTTACTGTGAAGCATTTGGCACATGCCGTTCGATAATATTTGCCAAGAAAAGGATTTAGCCCGTAATTTTCAACAATATGATGCCCATCAAGTCGATGCATCATTTTTTGAATGGACCGGAACGTCGGTGATGCCAAACGCACTTTTTGATACTCTCTTGCCATTTTCGGGAGGGAATGGGCATCCGAATTGGAGAGGAAAACATAGTGATGCAGTTCGTTCATTTGATCAGCCATCGCGGTATCGGAACTTAGCCCGAGTTCCATTGCATCAATTTGATCCTGTGCAAATACTTCTGTTAAAGATTGTTTCACCCCTTTTCCATATAAGCTTTTGAATGGGGTGAACACATGGGCGGGAATAAACAGCCCGCCGAGGGAGCGCACAGTCTCTTGAACGGTCACAGCACTCTCATATACGCGTTGTGTGCTTAGTTGAATATTTGTTACCCGTTTGGAAAGCCAAGCAGAAAAGTCCGTCAACGACTGCAATGTGGGAAAATAGGCAAGAACATGAATCGGACCGCTGCATTTTTCATCCAACAGTTCCATTTCAGTACCAGGGATCAGGGTCACATCTTCTTGAAACCGAAAGCCGCCCTCTTTCAATTCTACCAGTTCACTGGCGTTCAAAAGCATGGTCATTTCTTCTATTACTTCGGGTGAGTGGCAATCTATGACTCCGACAATATCCAATCCTTTTGGAAAGCGGGCCGCCTTTAAAATGTTGGTCAAAGTTAAGTTTTTGGCTGCCGTAATTTTCACCGGTTTGCCTGTATACGTTCTTCCGATATGTATATGCAGGTCGGCAAAATAATCCTTCATCATTGTTTTTGTCCCAAAAGCTCCATGAATTGGACAGCAAAAACAGTTTTGGCATCGTAAATGCGCTTATCATGAATATACTGTAAAGCTTCATCCAAGGTTACTTCAAATAATTCTACAAATTCATCATCGTCCCCATTTAAAGGATTCTCCACTTTCTCCAAGTGCTCTGCATAATAAAGATGGATCACTTCATCGGCAAAACCAGGTGATGTATAAAATGAAGTAATATATTTCATTTGTCCTGCCCGGTATCCCGTTTCTTCTTCCAATTCCCTTTCAGCCGTTACAGCCGGATCTTCACCCGGCTCCAATTTTCCCGCCGGTATTTCTAGAAGAGATCTTTCGAGCGCCTTCCGATATTGTTCAACCATGACTATTTTTTATCTTCCGTCACCGCTATAACGCCTACTGCACCTGGATGGCGCACTATTTCACGTGTTGATGTATTTCCATCAGGAAGCGCAACCTCGTCCACCTGAACACTTATGATGTTTCCTTGAAAAATTGGCTGTGAACGGATTGTTTTTTCTTCAAATTTTTTCAACTTTCTCAGCTCCCTGTTCTATTTCTTTTCTGGATTCTCATATATTTTACCATACACCAGGGAGGGATTGCCGTGAGAGTGATCATTGGAGAAAAACGGATCGTATTATCAGGAAAAGCTTGGGAAATTCAAGCTCTTTTGAAGAAATACGCTAGGAAGCATCAGTTTTTGAAGGATTGGCTGGACTCCTGCACATTGATTGAATAGGCATACCGCATTTCGTTACAATAGATGCTGAATAGTGAAAGGCGGGATGTGTATGGAGAAACGGAAACTTGGAAAATCCAATTTATGGGTGTCAAAAATGGGCCTCGGCTGCATGTCACTCGGGACAGACGAAGTGAAGGCAGCCGGGATCATTGAGGCCGCCATTGAGGAAGGTGTAAATTATTTCGATACAGCCGATTTATACGATTATGGCGTCAATGAGGAAATGGTCGGAAAAATACTTGCTCCCTTCCGCGACGAAGTCATCATCGCCACGAAAGTCGGTAATCGATGGAACGAGCAAAAAGACGGCTGGCGCTGGGATCCATCTAAAAAGTATATAAAAGAGGCTGTCAAAAACAGCCTGCGGCGTCTGAAAACCGATTATATCGACCTGTACCAATTGCATGGCGGAACAATAGAAGACCCCATTGATGAAACAATCGAAGCTTTTGAGGAATTAAAAGCCGAAGGACTCATCCGATTTTACGGCATTTCCTCCATTCGGCCAAATGTCATTCGGGAGTACGTAAATCGTTCCGCCATCGACAGCATCATGATGCAATACAATCTCTTAGACCGGCGTCCGGAAGAATTGATGCCGTTTCTGACAGAAAATGATGTCAGTGTTGTCACACGAGGATCTGTCGCAAAAGGCATGTTGAGTGATAAAATGCTCGAATTAAGAGAAGAGCAATTCGAAGAACTGGAATACCTCAACTATTCTGCGCAGGAGCTGTATGAATTCTATGAAAGTGTAAAAGCGAAGCTGTTAAGTCGTTCCGACAGGACGCTCAATGAATTGGCTCTTCAATTTAACTTATCCAATTCATCAGTAGCCGCTGTTGTAGTCGGCGCCAGCAGCATTGAACAAGTACGGGATAATGCCCGGGCTGTAAACGCACGTCCCTTATCAAATGAAGAAATGGGCATCCTCTCCATATTAACGAAAAAGAATCGGTATTCCAGCCACCGTTAATATCTAAGGTGTTCATTAGAAAAGCAAAATGCCAAGATAGTAATTTATTAAGTCATTTATCATTTAGCTTATAGATCAAAAGCTTACTGGGGATATTCTGAAGAATTCTACAAAAATGTAAAGATGATTTGACTATTACGAAAGAGTATATAGAAAAAAATCCTGTTTATTTACTGGAAAACGATAACAATTTAGTAGCATTTTATAGCTTCTCTATACATGACCGGAAATTAGAAGCGTTATTCATTGATCCCGCTTATATAGGTAAGGGATTGGGAAGGTTTATGTGGGAAGATTTATTAAACAAAGCGAAAGCATTAGGGATAAGCGAATTTACTCTTCATAGTGAACCTAAAGCAGAAGGCTTTTATTTAAAAATGGGAGCGAAAAAGATCGGGATAACTACATCTACTGTTTTTCCTGACCGTAAGCTCCCACTTATGAAGGTTCATGTAATATAAGGATATAAATCTCAAAAATCCGGATCCAAAAGTAATCATTTTTAATATATATTGATATTGTTTTATCAATTTTTTTATTCCTTATTATTGGCAAGACCCGATAAGAATGGTGGAACTTTAACTGCTTCTATTGAATGCCGGAATTGACCTGAAAGCAATACAAAAGTTTTACGGAAGAAGGCGACACCTATATAAAATGATTCGTTGAAAGATTGGCTCTATTCATCGACATTACATATATGGTATAATGGCCTTTGAGTAGGTGACCGCATATGATTGGCCAAAGAATCAAACAATATCGCACACAAAAGAAAATGTCATTATCTGAAATGGCAGAAAGAGCT
Source organism: Siminovitchia thermophila (assembly GCF_016909185.1). GTDB lineage: Bacteria > Bacillota > Bacilli > Bacillales > Bacillaceae_C > Siminovitchia > Siminovitchia thermophila. The sequence continues at coordinate 112,038 of NZ_JAFBFH010000003.1, forward strand.
GGTATTGCCAAATCTTACTTAAGCTCCATTGAACGGAGTATCCAATCCAATCCATCTATTCAGATATTGGAAAAAATTTCATCAGTTCTTGATATCCCAGTTCATTTTTTGCTCCACGGAGAAGCAAAAAATGGTCACTGTGCACTCGACCCAGATTGGGAAGAACTTGTCCGTGAAGCAATGGCCTCCGGAGTTTCTAAAGAAGAGTTCCGCGAGTTTTTGGAATTTAATAAATGGAAAATGAGAAATAAATAACGCCCGGCCGTGAGTGCTGGGTGTTTTTGTCTCGATGACGTGCCAATAGTTCCGCTTCATCGTGAAAAATAGCGCTCATGCATGGTCGATGACCAAAACCTTCCTCTCTGCCGGATTTCCTGCTTTCCCCTCCAAGTATCCTTTTTTCCCGAAGGCTTTTCATACTAAAAACATGGAGAAATGCTAAATATGACGTGTTTTGTCTAATTTTCGTTCTCTATTAAGCAATTACTCCCTTTTCCTCTCCATTCCGTTACTTTATAAAGAACGTATCGTTCCCTATAATGAACGTTATGGGGAAATAGAGCTGTATGGGGGGTCTTTCATGAGAGAAGCAGAAAACAGGCAGAAAAATAGCCAAAAGCTCGATAGCGAATGGGTAACGCTTCTGATGGAAGCAAAGCGACTAAATATAACCCCGGATGAAATTCGCCGCTTCCTTAATAAAAAATCCAAAACCTTTCAGCAAGATGACTTCGACAAAAAATCATAGTTTCGCTGAGAGAAAGATCCATAGACCTAAACATGAGACGGCTTGATTCCCGCGAGAGGAACAAGCCGTCTTTATTTTGATCTTTAATATGCATTCATCGTAACATCCGGATCTACTTGCAATTCCGGCTCCGTTGATGCTTTTACATCCTCTATTGAATATCCCTTGGCCACTTCTTTAAGTACTAATCCGGATTTCGTCACATCCATCACCGCCCGGTCGGTAATGATCCGGTCGACGACCTGCTTGCCTGTTAAAGGCAGGGAACATTCATTTAAAATTTTCGGTTCGCCGTTTCTATTGACATGCTCCATGATAACAATCGTTTTTCCGGCCCCATGAACCAAGTCCATGGCTCCGCCCATGCCTTTGATCATTTTTCCAGGGATCATCCAGTTGGCCAAATCGCCATTTTTTGAAACTTCCATTCCACCCAAAATAGCAATATCCACATGCCCGCCCCGAATCATCGCAAATGATTCGGCACTGTCAAAATAAGCTGCACCTGGAATGGCTGTCACTGTTTCTTTCCCGGCATTGATTAAGTCAGCATCCACCTCGTCCTCCGTCGGATAAGGGCCAATTCCGAGCAAACCATTTTCCGACTGCAACACGACTTGTTTATCTTCAGATATATAATTGGCAACCAACGTAGGCATACCGATGCCGAGATTCACGTAAAAACCGTTTTGAATTTCTTTTTCTGCCCTTTTGGCAATCTGCTCCCGAATGGCAGCTTTGCTCATCTCGTATTCCTCCTTCTCCTTATGCTCTGATCGTTCTTCTTTCAATCCGCTTTTCAAGGCTTCCTTGGATAATGCCTTGTACGTAAATGCCAGGTGTATGAATACAATCGGGATCGAGATCGCCTATTTCAACGAGCGTTTCGACTTCAGCAATCGTTACTTTGCCCGCAGCGGCAATCATTGGATTGAAATTGCGTGCTGTTTTTCGGTAAACAAGATTTCCCATCTTGTCTCCTTTCCAAGCACTGACGAGACTGAAGTCTGCCGTTAACGCTTCTTCCAATACATACTCCTTTCCATTAAATATCCTGACTTCTTTTCCTTCCGCTATCGGAGTGCCGACACCTGCAGGTGTATAAAAAGCCGGGATACCCGCACCACCCGCGCGAATTTTTTCTGCAAGCGTTCCCTGCGGTGTCAATTCCACCTCAATTTCACCAGCCAACACCTGGCGTTCAAATTCTTTGTTCTCTCCCACATAAGAGCCGAAAATTTTTTTTATTTGTTTATTTTGCAAGAGAAGTCCAAGCCCCCAGTCATCGACTCCGCAGTTATTGGAGATAACCGTTAAATCTTTCGCTCCTTTTTCCACAAGAGCCAAAATGAGATTTTCGGGGATTCCGCACAGGCCAAACCCTCCAACCATCAATGTTGAACCATCCGTAATTTCGTCCACAGTGTCCCGAAATGATGTAAAAATCTTTTTCATGTCATTCTGTCCTCCTTTGTTGTTATTTTTGTGCTTCCAACTCAACAACAGTGGCTACCCCTTGACCGCCGCCAATGCAAAGTGTGGCCAGCCCTCTTTCGGCTCCCCTTCTTTTCATTTCATGGATCAACGTTACAAGAATTCTTGCCCCGCTCGCTCCGATTGGGTGGCCAAGGGCGATGGCTCCCCCGTTAACATTCAATATAGAGCGGTCAAACCGCAGCTCCCTGTCGACAGCCAGCGACTGGGCGGCAAATGCCTCATTCGCCTCGATCAAATGAATATCTTCCATGGCTAACCCCGCTTTTTGCAAAGCTTTTTTCACAGCCGATACAGGTCCAATCCCCATGATGCTCGGATCAACGGCCGCATTGGCGTTTGCCTTGATCGTTACTAGCGGCTCAATCCCAAGCTGCTCGGCTTTTTCCCTAGACATGACAACAACGGAAGCTGCTCCGTCATTAATTCCGGAAGAATTCCCGGCGGTAACGCTTCCATCCTTCTTAAAAGCAGGCCTTAATTTGCCAAGCGTTTCAACGGTTGTTCCTTTTCGCGGATATTCGTCCGTATCAAAAGCGACCGGCTCTCCTCTTCGTTGCGGAACCATAACGGGTACAATTTCTTCTTTGAACTTCCCTTCCTCAATGGCTCTTGAAGCTTTCTCCTGGCTTAATGCTGCAAACTCATCTTGTTCCTCACGTGTAATGTCATATTTGTCGCATAAGTTTTCGGCTGTAACCCCCATATGATAATTGTTGAACACGCAGGTCAAACCATCGCTCGTCAGGCTGTCGATCAGCTTTTGATCCCCCATTTTGAATCCATCTCTTGCGTTTTTTAGTAAATAAGGAGCTTGTGACATGTTCTCCATGCCGCCAGCCACAACAATATCCGCTTCACCAGATATGATCGCTTGGGCAGCCAAATGAATCGCTTTCAATCCTGAGCCGCATACTTTATTAATCGTCATGGAAGAAACACTTTCAGGAATGCCCGCCTTCATCGCAGCTTGGCGTGCCGGATTTTGCCCCAATCCCGCTTGCAGTACATTCCCCATAATGACTTCATCAACATCTTCTGGTTTTACTCCGGCTCTGTTTATTGCATCTTTAATTGTTGCCGCCCCCAATTCAGGCGCCGAAACGTTTTTCAACACTCCGTTAAAACTTCCAATTGCCGTGCGGACGGCACTAACAATCACGACATCTCTGTTGTTCATGCTTAAAGCCTCCTTTTTAAGCGATCTATCATGTTACCTTTTCGTGAAAGGTTGAAAAAATCCTCTTTTTATTTGGAAGGCCATCTAAAAATCTACATGTTTCCCGCTTTCAATGCTGCACGTTATTCCTTATAATAGAAGGAAATGAAACTTTTATCGCAAATATACGTATAACATGACAGATATTAAGCAAGTAATGGACAGGAGTCGATAAAATTGAGAGCTTTTTATTCTTTTCTCCTAGGAATGTTATCAGCCGGAGAAGCTTTTCTCATCTGGCTTATTTTATTTCTTGGCTTTGATTTTGCCTTTCTTCCGTCCGCCGGCATTTCTCTCTTGGCTGGCGCCTTGACATTTTTCAGTATAAAATGGATTTCCGACTATCGCTTTTTAAAGAAAAACCGATTAACGAGAAAAGAATACGCGTATATACAGAAAAATCTGCATGAGGCGAAAAAGAAGGTTGGCCGTTTGCAAAAAGCGTTTTTCAGTGTCAGAACTTTGGGCGCCTTTAAACAACTGTATGAATTGAGCAAGCTTGTAAAACGGATGTATACGATTGTCCATAAAGATCCTCGCAGATTTTATCAATCGGAAAGATTCTTTTTTTACCATCTTGACTCTGTTGTGGAACTATCTGAGCGTTACGCCCAGCTTGCTGCACAGCCTGTAAAAAACGAACAAATATATCTTTCTTTAAAAGAAACACAAAGCACCCTCGAAGATTTAAGCGAATCAATCAAAAAGGATATTTACCAAGTTCTTTCTTCGGATGTGGACGATCTGCAGTTTGAACTGGATGTAGCACGCCATTCGTTAAAAAAACTCGAATACCACCCTCTCGATGATGAAAGGAGCACTAGGAATGACTGAAGTAAATAAAGAAAAAGTCTTAAAAGATGAATTTACAAACGGGCTTGACGATTTGCTCGCCAACCCGTTTGGCGAGCAAGAGCTTGCCTTACAGCCCCAGGCTTCCGAACAAGAAACGGCGAAACCTGCAAAGCTGATCGAAGCCCTTCCGGAAGACAGCAAAAAAAGAGCCGTTGATCTGGCCAAACAGATTGATCCTGCCAACCACCAGGCAATCATTTCCTATGGAACGCAGGCACAATCCCAGTTGTTAAACTTTTCAAGTTCCATGCTAGAGCATGTCCAAAATAAAGATATTGGTCCCATCGGCGATATCTTGAATGACCTGATGGGCAAATTAAAGTCGGTCAATCCGGAAGAGTTGACGCCTGAGAAGAAAAATTTTTTCTCGAAAATGTTTGGCAAGATTTCCAACTCGATTCAGGAGGTTATGTCAAAATATCAAAAAACCGGAGCTCAAATAGACCGTATTTCGATTAAACTCAACCAATCGAAAGAGGTACTGCTCGATGATTTGAAAATGCTTGAACAATTATATGAAAAAAACAAAGAATATTTTCATGCGCTGAATATCTTCATTGCTGCCGGCGAACTGAAACTTGAAGAAATCCGGAAGGAAACGATTCCCGCACTAAAGAAAAAGGCGGAGGCATCCGGAGACCAAATGGCCTTTCAGGATGTGAATGACATGATGCAATTTGCGGACCGCCTTGAAAAAAGACTGTACGATCTCAAGCTAAGCAGGCAGATTACTATTCAAAGCGCCCCGCAAATCCGCATGATTCAAAATACAAACCAGGCACTTGCCGAAAAAATCCAGACTTCCATCATGACAGCCATCCCGCTTTGGAAAAACCAGATTGCGATTGCTTTGTCGCTCATTCGCCAACGCCAGGCAGTGGAAGCTCAAAAACAAGTTTCGAAAACGACGAACGACCTGTTATTAAAAAATGCAGAGATGCTGAAGTCCAATACGATTGAAACTGCCCGTGAAAATGAACGTGGCCTAGTGGATATCGAAACATTGAAGAAAACACAAGCAAGCTTAATTTCCACGCTTGAAGAAACGATTAAAATCCAGCAGGAAGGCCGGTCAAAACGGGCACAAGCTGAGCAGGAACTATTGACAATGGAAAATGAATTAAAGCAAAAATTACTCAGCCTACGGTAATTTTTAACAAACAACACCGCCGGACATCATCAGTATTGTCCGGTTTTTATATTAAAAGGAGATGTTATCATTGAACTTTCCAAAAGAGGTTGTGATTATTGAGGTAGGCCCTCGTGACGGTCTGCAAAATGAACCCCAGTTTGTTGATACAGAGATCAAAAAAGCATTTATTCAAAAGCTGGCCGCGGCCGGGATCAAAGAAATGGAGCTTACTTCCTTCGTTTCTCCAAAATGGGTACCGCAAATGAAAGATGCCGGGGAAATTGTCCAGTCCGCTCCTGAAGGAGTTCGCGGAATTGTGCTTGCACCCAATCGGAAAGGGATTGAGCGGGTGCTAGAAACACCTTGCAAGTCAGTCGCCGTCTTTGTCGGCGTCAGCAATACGTTTAATAGGAAAAATATTAACAAATCCACAAGAGAAAGTATGGAAGAATTACAACCGGCCATAGAGGAGCTAAAAGCAAAAAACTTCTTTGTCAGAGCATGTATTTCCACAGCTTTTTATTGCCCGTATGAAGGAAAGATTCAAGAAGACGACACACTTGCACTTTGCCGGGAATTCGTTGCAGCCGGCGTTGATGAACTGAGTGTAGCCGATACAATTGGCATGGCTGCGCCACACGAGTCCTATTCTCTCTTTTCTCGATTAAAAGAGGCGTTGCCGGATGTTTTGCTTGCAGCCCACTTTCATGATACAAGAAAAATGGCGCTGGCCAATACATACGCAGCGCTTGAAGCCGGAGTAAACCGTTTTGATTCATCAGCCGGAGGCCTTGGCGGCTGTCCGTTTGCACCGGGTGCAACCGGCAACGTGGCTACAGAAGATGTCGTGTATATGCTAGGTCGAATGGGCATTGAAACGTCCATTGATCTTGACAAGCTCGTGGCTGCGGTCGATACGGTAGCACCAGTGATTTCCAGACAGATCGACACGGGTTATTACCGTCTCTCCAAACAGGGATAAGATTAATCTAACAGGCTCATTCTGCCATTCAATATTTCATTTGGGCTTGTCAGCTGGAACGTATGGCTTTCATCCGAAAAATCGATTTCCATGTTTGAGTCTAAATAAATAAGTTTTGACTTCTCAATCACGAGCGGCATTTCATTCGTCTCAACAACCAATTCATCTTGGACCATTTCCCGCAATTTTTCAAATGTGAGCGCGGGAATGCCGCTCATCGTGCAGCCGTCTGCTTCATACAGTAATTTTAATGCCAAGTCCCTGTCTCCGAGTTTGTCTTTGATTTTTTCTGCTGCTTTTCGAGTAATTGTAACCGTTATCATTCGATGCCGCCCTTTCATAAGTTTGTAGCTCGTTATTCTTCTAATGTGTTCCCTATAAGATATTATGACATTTTAGACGACGGTTTATGAGATGGAAAAAGCGAGCGCAAATCAAAGTGATAGCACATGAACCGTACCGGGTTTTCCGGAAATTTTGAACTGATTGATGTAGATAAAAACGTTTCGAAGCGATACAAGTACTTTCTTTATGCCGATGTGATGAATCGTGACGAAACACAGTAAGGACATTCGAGTCCCGCGTACGGGCTGAAAAAATGGCTGAAATAACAGCAAAAAAGCGAGAAGCACGTATGGGAATATTCGCTTCTCGTTTAGCTGCCCGTATCAATTTGTAAAAGGCTGTGTGCTATCTCCGTTGATTTTTAATACCCAAGTCCCTTTTTTGGGAAACGCCAAGTTTCCTTCATACAAATAAATCGGCTTGTTTGTTACAGCATCTATCCCCTTTCCCGTGTTAACAAACAGGGATTCATCTGCTAATGTTCCAGTATCATCCAACAACTGTACGCTCACTTTTTCTTGCTTCTCTCCCGTTCCCTCCATCACCATATTGTTTTTCTTGCCTATTGCCAGTTCTTTTGGAGAGTCAACAAGTGTAAAATGCTCCGTTGCCGGAAATGGGGGCAGCACTTCCAAAGTGAACTCTGCAAACAGCTTTTCGTCGATAAAAAAAGACAGTTTCCATGTTCCCTTCGTCGGGAATGGCTCAAACCTGGTTAAAGCGTGACCGTCTTCTCCGTACAAGCCATCTACGAGTTTCCCCCTTGCCAACATGATTTCCTGTTGTCCGTTTGTCGCTGTCACTTCATACTTTTTCCCCGGAAGATCAGCCTGATCGTCCCAGAAATACAGCATTAATTTGGCAACTCTTCTTTCATCTTTTGCGACAAAATGGTCAAACGACTGCAAAATCCCGACTCTTCCTTCAATGCCGATTGCCTCTTGATGTGCATCAGAAAATCGAAAGGGCTTTCCTTCCGCTACCTCTATTCCAACCTCCTGCTCAGCCTTGTCCATTGTCATTTCCCGGCTTTCCTCGATCTTATTTGTCACCGTGTCCCGTTGTTGGCCATTCAACTGAAATTGTGCCAAAGCGAGGACGATTATGACGGCAGACGCGAAAACTATGGATAATCCCGGTCTGAATTTCGGCTTCCGGACCTGCTCCCGATTCCGCAACTTTTGTAAAATATCCCGTCTTTGTTCCGTTGATAATGAATATTTAGGAAGGTTCTTTAGTTTCTCTTCAATCTGCTGTTCTCTCAAAGTAAAATCCCTCCTTTTCTAAAATATCTCTCAGCTTTTTCAATGCCCGGTGATATGTCACGTTCACTTTATTTCCGCTGCATTTTAAAATGTCGCTTGTCTCCTTTGAAGACAATTCCAAAATGCCCCGTAAAATGACGACCTCTTTATAAAACGGCGAAAGCTGCCGTATCGACTTGTAAAGTTGCTCATGCTCCTGATTTTTGATAACGAGCTCTTCCGATCCATTCGAGGAATGCGGCTCATTGGTTACATACTGTTTAATTCTATTCCAAACCTGGTTTCTTCGATATTTGTCAATGACCATATTCCTGGCAATGGAAATGAGCCATGTTTTTGGATGGGATTCTCCTTTAAATCTTGACATTTTTTTCATGGCAATCAGAAATGTCTCCTGGACATAATCTTCCACGTCACGGGAGCCTGTCAAATAAATCAAAAAGCTTGTAATATCCCTTTCATACATTTCAAACCACTGTTCTATGCAATCCTCTTTCACGCTTCCCCCTCCCCTCTTTATATTAGACGACCAAAAGACGAAAACATTACAGCCTTTATCCGATCAATTCTATATGTTCGATTTGCTTCAATAAAATCCGCTGTACATGACCAGATCGGTCCACGATCCGAAATTCTTTTTTTACAGAATCAAAATAATGAATTTTCCCGGCAATCTGTTTAGATTGGCGATGTGAAAAATAGGTAATGTTGACCTCTTTGGCAAACTCCATCGCTTCTTCCGCCGCTAGATTCAGTTGCTCCAGCTTCTGTTCATCCAATTGCCCTTTTGCATCCCACGTATCTTCTTTTGCCCATTCTCGGAGCATTTTGACATGCTCCGGAAGCATAAGAGAGTTCCACTTTATATTTCCCCGGTCCCGAATCATTTTCCTGCCCCCATTTCCATCACCATTGTCATGCTTTGTGCCCTCCAACAAGACCCGCTCTTATTCGTGTTGTTCCTGCTTCTGTGTAAGAAACTGCGCGAAGAAGCGAAGCAGTCCCGTGCCGGCGGCGAATATGATCCATCACATATCCCAGCTCTCTCTTTCGTATTTGATTCGGTTCAAACAAGTTAAGCTGATATGTGCCATGATCCGTCATATTGGAAAGCGCGATAGAAATCTGTCGGACCGACTTTCCATTATAATGGGCTTCAAACAAGTCAAGACATACCTTATACACAGTCATTGTGACGTTCGTCGGGTCCTCCACCGATTTCGAACGAAGAAACCCTCCTCCGAACTCTTTTTCACTATAACCGATCCCGAGGCTGATTGTCCTCCCCGCCTTTCCGTGCTCGCGGGCGCGCCGGGCCACCTCTTCACACATTTCCAGTATAACCGCGGCAATCTCATGCTTTTCCTTATAATCACGCAACAGTATTTGACTTTTTCCAAAGCTGATTTGCCCCGCCATCATTGGAGCCCCAAGCTCGGACAAATCAACACCCCATGCATGATAATAAAGCTGCATCCCCATGATCCCGAATTTTTTCTCAAGCAAGGCCGGGTTATAAGCCGCGAGCTGGCCCACGTTAAAAATCCCCATGTTGTTCAACGTTCTCTCCATCCTTCTCCCAATCCCCCATATTTTTCTGAGAGGAGACACTGTCCACAACTTTTTCGGCACATCTTCATATGTCCATTTTGCGATACCGGTTTTTTTCGCTTCCAAATCAAGACAAAGCTTGGACAAAAGCATATTAGGCCCTATGCCGATTGAACATGTAAGCTGAAATTCCCGAAATATTTCATCCCGAATTTTTTGAGCGGCTGTCCAGGCATCCCCCCATAACTGCATCGTTCCATCCAATTTGAGGAAACTTTCATCCACACTATATACATGAATCGCTTCTTTTGGGACATACCGATTCAACAAACGGGTAATTTCCATAGAGATTCGCAAATAAAGCGCCATTTTTGCCTCAACTCGCCGGATATTTTTATCTGTTGGAATTTCAAATAAACGAGAGCCCGTTTGAATGCCATAATCTTTTTTCAAGCGGGGGGAAGCCGCTAATACGACACTTCCGGGCTGTTGCAAATTCCCGACAACTGCCAAATAACATTCAAGAGGGTCAAGACCATGCATAACCGCGGCGCAGCTTGCATAAAAGCTCTTCATGTCGATGCACAAGATGTTGTGATGCGGCAGCATCCGATAGTCGATTTCCATGCTTCACCCTCCAAAACGGAACATTTGTTCTATTATACGCATCATTGTAGACCAATAGACCCGCTTCTTCAATGGAATCTATTGCCAGGAAGCGAAAAGGCGTTGTTTAGCAGTGTTGTTCCAGCAAAGCAGAGGCCAGTGCTCCAAAAGTTTATCCTGCATGTGCGGGGGGCGGATGCCGCAAACTCCTTCGAAAGGGCCCGCTACGGATAACCAAAACCAAACTATTGTTTGCAAAACAAGTCGTATATTATATCATTGGTATCAAACATATAATTTGAAGCATGTTTTTTCCGTATCATTTTAAAAAAAGCAAATTACTCCAGAATATATAAGGAGAGTGCCATATGGATTCATTTCTTGCGCTTATCAGCAGTCAACGGGATTTTTTCCGTACAGGGCAAACAAAAGATATACCTTTTCGTCTCCAGTCACTTCAAACATTCAGAAATGCCGTCAAGCTGTACGAAAAGGAACTTATGGCCGCACTTAAAGCAGACTTGAATAAATCCGAGTTCGAAGCATATACGACAGAGATCGGGATGATCTTAAACGAACTCCGTTTCACGATGCGCCAACTCCGCTCTTGGACAAAACCGACCAAAGTGAAAACACCCATCACCCATATTGGTTCCACAAGCTATATTTATCCTGAACCATACGGGACGGCGCTGATCATTTCTCCGTGGAATTATCCGTTCTTGCTTGCAGCCGCACCTTTAATTGGAGCAATTGCGGCAGGTAACTGCGCTGTTATCAAACCATCGGAGCTGACTCCCCGAACATCAGCCGTTTTTGCCAAAATGATCCAAGACGTTTTTCCAAGAAAATATATCGCGGTAGTGCAAGGCGGCGTGGAAACAAGTGAAGCTCTACTCCGGGAAAAGTTTGACAAGATTTTTTTCACTGGAAGTGTGTCTGTTGGAAAAGTGGTCATGAAAGCTGCTGCTAGGCACCTTACCCCGGTAACGCTGGAATTAGGTGGAAAAAGTCCTTGTATTGTTCATGAAGATGCCAATTTGAAACTGGCTGCCAAACGGATTGCTTGGGGGAAATTCACGAATGCTGGACAGACCTGTATCGCACCTGACTATATATACGTCCATCAGCGAATCAAGGACAAGTTTTTAGGGCTTTTAAAAGAAGCGATTGATGAAATGTACAGTGGGCAGACGATCACACGAATTGTGAACGAAAAGCATTTCAACCGTCTTGTTTCATTCCTTGATCAGGGAAGTATTTTTACAGGCGGAAAGGCAAACCGGGAAAAGCTGTCCGTGGAGCCGACTATTCTGACAAACATCACATGGGAAGATACGATCATGAAAGAGGAAATTTTCGGTCCCATCCTTCCTGTTTTGGAATATGGGGAGTTGAACGAGGTGATAGAAGGGATTCATCAGCACCCTAATCCGCTAGCGCTGTATCTGTTTTCTAAAGGTTCCGAAACGAAAAAAGAAATAGTGAACTCCGTTTCTTTCGGGGGCGGTTGCATCAATGATACGATTTATCACTTTGCCAATCCCCATTTGCCTTTTGGCGGAGTCGGAACAAGCGGGATTGGATCATACCATGGAAAAAACAGCTTCGACGCTTTTTCCCATCAAAAGAGCATCTTGAAACAGACGAATTTATTTGATATCCCTTTTCGCTATCCCCATATGAAAAACGCGTTAAAGCGAATAAAGATGTTCCTAAAATAGATAGAATTTGAAAAAGACGCCCAGATAATGGTGGAAGTTAAAAAAATTAATGTGTCTATCTGTAACGACTCATCCGTCTCGAGACGAGCTATGGAATCAAGGATAGGATTGAGGTTTCATTTGTTCACATGAACCAAAAAGTTACAAAATTGCTGGAATAACATCCTGGAAATGAACTGGACAATCGAGCTGATATACCCGATTTTTAATGTAGCATACGCAGTTGCTTCCCAGTAGGCGGGAAAAGCAGAAATATCGTTCTTACTTAAGAGAATGGCAGGAAAGATGGTGCCGAATATTTGAGACTGAATGTTGAAGCTGAAAAAGCTGAATCAAAATTGGGAAGCAGTGGTGAGGACGATCACCCATGCCTTGTCGAGTTATATTAACGACTAAAAAAGCCTGAGCCCGGCACAATACCGGGTTCAGGATTGACAAGTCGCTTTATGAAATGTTCGCAGGAGGGTTTTTAGACAGCCCCCGTTTGCGACGACCCGAAGTCACGCATTTTTCCGATGACTGTTTCTTTTATGGCTTCCCGTCCCGGGCCCATATATTTGCGCGGGTCATACACCTCTTTGTTCTTTTCTAATATGTCACGTATTTTCTTCGTCTGCATGATTTGGTTTTCTGTATTCACATTGATTTTGGCTGTTCCCAACGATATCGCCTTTTGAATATCTTTCAAAGGAATGCCTGTTCCACCATGCAAAACGAGCGGAACGCCGGTCAGGCTCATTACTTCTTCCATACGCTTAAAGCCAAGGTTCGGCTCTCCTTTGTATGGCCCGTGAACAGATCCAAGTGCGGGCGCAAAACAGTCCACCTTCGTCTCTTTTACCAACTTTTCGCATTCAGACGGAATCGCGTACATGGCTTCGGCATCATCAACAATGACATCATCTTCTTGCCCGCCAATGCGGCCCAGTTCCGCTTCGACCGAAACACCGTGTATATGGGCAAGCTCCACCACTTTTTTTGTTAGGGCGATATTTTCCTCTAGCGGCAAATGAGAACCGTCAATCATAACGGAAGTAAATCCCGCGTGGATGGCTGCGGCGCATTTTTCAAAATTTGAGCCGTGATCTAAATGAATCGCGACAGGCACTGTTGTCCGATATTCTTCCATCAAAGCTTTTACCATAGATACTACTACTTTAAATCCGCCCATATATCTGGCCGCGCCTTCAGAAACACCGAGAATGACTGGTGAACTTTCTTCTTCGGCAGCCTGTAAAATCGCTTGGGCATATTCCAAATTATTTACATTAAATTGACCAACTGCGTAATGACCGGCTTTCGCCGTATGAAGCATGGCTTTCATCGATACTAATGGCATACGAGCACTCCTTTATATAAGTGTCTATTTTAATCGTGCATCAACCTGGTCTCCTGCCTCTGATGTTGTTACCTTTTCGCCAAGATCAGGGGTAGAACCAGAACCGTTTTGAATTTTTTTTAAAACCGAAACTTGGCAGCCAAAAGCGTGGGAATGGGATGGGCAACTCCTTAGAATGGAGCGACTTTGCCATTCCTTTGCTTTACAAGCCCATAAATTGAATGGATTCACAAAATGAAATACTCTATAGTAAAAGATTGTACTTACGAACCTATGATTTTCCGCAAGTACAATCCTTTTTTAGCCTTCGTCTTTTTAACTGCTATTGACGGGCTTTTTTTAATGCTCTTTTTACTGTTTCCGCAATATGATTCTCTGAAATTCCGTATTTTTCCAGTAATTCTTGATTAGGCGCTGATTCAGAATTACGATCATTCACTCCGACACGCAACATAGGAACAGGCTTTTCTTCCACGAGGACTTCAGCAACTGCGCTGCCAAGCCCGCCGTAAATACTATGTTCCTCCGCCGTAACAATCACACCGGTTTTCTCAGCCGCTTTTACAATCGCCTCTTTATCTAACGGTTTAATCGTTGGCATATGTAAAACAGCAATGGACAAACCTTCAGCTTGTAATGACTCCGCCGCTTTTATGGCACGGCTTGTTTGGGTGCCGGTTGAAATAATGGTCAAATCGCTTCCTTCTTTTAAAGAAACGGCTTTTCCCACTTGAAACTCGTAATCATCATCAAAAATGATCGGGTACGGATCACGAGCTAAACGAATATAAACAGGACCATTATATTGATGGGCAAATTCTATCATCTTCTTCACTTCTACACTGTCGGCTGGCGCAAGTACGGTCATATTTGCAAGCGAACGAAAAATGGCGATATCCTCCAAAGACTGATGTGTTTTCCCTGTAAGTCCCGTTAATAGACCGCTATAAGCACCAATCATTTTAACATCTAAATTCGGTTGAGCAATTTGCACTTGGATTTGATCAATGGCCCGCTTCGAAAGAAAGGCAGCAAATGTAACCGCCCAAGGCTGTAAGCCCGTTGCAGCCAGACCTGAACATACGCTTAACATGTTTTGTTCTGCAATGCCCATTTGTAGAAATTTTTCAGGGTTTTGTAAAGCTACCCCGTCTATCTTCGTAGAATTTGCTAAATCGCCGTCTACAACATACACTCTTTCATCTTCTTTGGACAATTTTAATATTGTTGCCCCAAAAATATCTCTCATCGTTTCTTTTCTATCAGACAATAAACTTGCCATTTTTATCCCTCCACACTCAATTCTTGTATTGCAGTTTCCAACTCTTCATCTGTGGGAACCCTTGAATGCCAAAGATAGGCATTTTCCATAAAACTTACCCCTTTTCCTTTCACTGTATGAGCAATAATGATGGTGGCCTTGCCTTTTATTTCTTTTGCTTTATTAAAAGCGGAAGCAATCTCCTCAAAGTCATGACCATCAATGTTAATTACATGCCAACCAAAAGCTTCCCAACGATTGTCCGGTTCATAGACGGGAATTTGCCGCGCGCCATCCTCTCCGTTCCAGCCAAATTGTTGCAGTTTATTATAGTCTAGAATAGCGACTAAATTATCCAATCCATATTTAGAGGCGACATCTGCTGCTTCCCATACCTGTCCTTCTTGTGATTCACCATCTCCAACCATGCAGTAAGTCCGGAAATCTTTATGTTGTAATTTTGCTCCCAGCGCAATTCCAACTGCCCCTGAAATTCCTTGCCCCAAAGAACCAGTGGACATATCCAACCCAGGGAGAGCATTCATGTCCGGATGGGCCTGCAATCTGGAATTCAATGAATCGAACGTTTTTAATTCTTCTATGGGCATGTATCCTCTCAATGCCATGACAGTATATAAACCAATCGCTGAATGTCCTTTTGAAAGAACAAATCTGTCCCGGTCTTCATCTCTCGGATTGGATGGGTCAATTTTCATTTCGTTGAAATATAAATAAGTTAATACATCTATAGCGGATAAAGGTCCTCCTACATGTCCCGCTCCGGCGTAATGAACAGTTTCAAGAAGATGGCGTCTGGCAAGTTTTGCCTGATTCATTAATTCTTTCGTTGATAATATCATTTGGAAACTCTCCTTTTCATCTATTTAAAATTGGGGTTAAGCGCTTTACCTAATAGGCGGGAGGAATTAATCAACTTCATTCCTCCCAGGCAACACATGTAACTGAATTTCTTGTGAGCGATAGTATACCGAGCTTATCATTCTAGTAAATTTGGTAAAAATGTTGAAAGGGGCGGGAAAAAGGATATTACCAATACATCGATCACAAGTATCAATATTAATGGTAACGCCGCCCGGCCAATTCGTACAATCGAAACATTTGTAAGCTGCTGGGCTACAAATAAATCTATTCCAACCGGTGGAGTAACCAGCCCAATGGCAAGATTACATACCATGATCACTCCAAAATGGACAGGATCTATGCCAAATTCAACCGCCGTTCCTAAAAGAAGCGGGACTAATATTAAAATGGCCGCGCCACCATCCATAAACATTCCTATTAAAAGCAGGATAATGTTAACGATAATTAAAAACACATATTTATTGTCAATAAACCCGTTTATCAAATCAAATACTTCTCCGGGTGCGCCGGTCATGCCTAAATAATAAGCAAACAAGCCCGCAACACCTATAATGATCATAATAATGGAACTGCTAATGGCCGAACTTTTCAGCGCTTCTATTAACTTGATCAAATTAATTTCTCTATAAATAAACATGCCGACGATAAGGGAGTATACAACCGCCACTACCGAAGCCTCCGTAGGTGTAAAAACGCCGCTATATATTCCACCTAAGACGATAATGGGCATTAATAAAGCTAAAATAGCGCTTTTAAAAGCGATGAAAACCTCTTTAATGCTTTTTCTTTCTTCCCCGCGAATGCCATTTCTTTTTGAAATGATAAAAGCACTCACTAGAAGTGAAAGTGTAATAAGTATTCCTGGCAGTATTCCGGCAAGGAATAAATCGCCAATGGACACTTCTGCAGCTACCCCATACAAAATCATGGCAATGCTTGGAGGAATAATGATCCCGAGTGCTCCGGCAACAGCTTGGTTGGCCGCAGCATATTCAATCTTATAACCTCTTGCCACCATTGCCGGTATGAGGATGGATCCTATGGCAGCCGTGGTAGCCGCTCCGGATCCCGAGATGGCCGCGAAAAACATTGAAGTAACAATTGCTACCATCGCCAACCCACCAGTGAGGTGACCTACTAAAGCACCTGCAAAATGGACTAATCTTTTGGATATGCCTGCTATCCCCATCAGATTTCCCGCCAAAATAAAAAACGGAATCGCCATTAATGGAAAGGAGTTGAGTGCTACAAATATTCTCTGAGGAACAACATTTAATGGTAATGTACCTTGAAGAAATATGCCTATACTTGTAGTTAAACCTAATGAAAAGGCTACTGGTACACCAATAAATAACAAAACTAACAAGATGATGATAAAAACGATAGCAAACATGGTTTACTCCTTTCCAACGAACTCTTCAAGCACACAAGCGATAGAATTTACTAATAATAAAATCGCCCCCAAAGGAATGCTTAGATAAACGTAAAACATTGATATTTTAATACCTGGAGCAATTTGATTGCCAAAGGCTTGCGCAAGTTCAAATCCAAAATAGATCAATATTCCATAAAAAACAGATGAAATGAGGTGAACCAACATTTTTATAATGGAGCTAACCTTGTCATTTAATCTTTCCAAAATCACTTCAACGGCAATTAGTTTTCCTTGTCTAAGCGCTAGCCCGGCGCCGATAAACACCAGAAATATCATTAAAAAGCGCGCTAACTCTTCTGACCACGATAATGAACTGCCAAGCACATATCGTGCAACCACTTGCCAAAATATTAATGCGGTCATTGTAGCCAATATGAACGCCAGTAAATATCCAAATACTTTGTTTATATAAGAACTAAGTGTTATATATTTTTTGGCGAAAGTATTCACATTACCATCTCCTCAAACATGGAGGAAAAGACCATTTCGATCTTTTCCATTCCATATATGCCAATTTAATAGTCCAAGTTTTGAACCTTTTTAATGATCTCCTCCCCAATTTGAGGTGCCCATTTTTTATAGACGGATTCTGTCTTTTTCTTAAATTGTTCTTTATCTGGTTCTGTAAATTGTATTCCATTTTCTTCTAAAAACTCTCTGGCTTCCTTGATTTTGTCTTCGTTGGCTTTCCTGCCAATAGGCTCAGTATGTTCGGCAGCTTGTACAATTGCATCCTGCTGTTCCTTTGTAAGACTGTCAAATTTTGCTTTGCTTATCGCAATAGGGGCTGGAGAGAATCTGTCTTCGAGAAGCGCGACATGGCTTTGTACTTCAAAAATTTTAGATGTTTGAATAGTGGCGAGCGAATTGGAATGTCCGTCGATAACACGCTGTTGTAATCCGGTAAATACTTCTGTCCAAGCCATAGGTGTCGCATCTGCTCCATATGCATTCCATGTATCGATTTGCAATTCATTTTCTTGCACACGGATTTTTAATCCATTTACATCTTCTACACTATTAATGGCGCTGTTTGACGAAGTGGCTACAAAGCCATTCTCAACCCACCCAAGTATTTTCACGTTTGCTTCCTCTTCGAATTTTTGAGACAATTCTTTACCAACTTCCCCTTCCAATGTTGCATATACATGCTCCCTGTTCTCAAATAAAAATGGCAGGTCAAACATGTTAAATTCCTTCACCCAGTTTCCCATTGGACCAGACGATTGAATAGACATATCAAGTGAGTTCATTCCCATTAATTCAAATACTTCTCTTTCCCCGCCGAGTTCATTGTTATAATGGATGGTAACGGTCATTTCACCATCAGTTAGCTCTTCTAATTTTTCTTTAAAAGCTTTGGCGGCTACGTCAAATTTTGCTCCCTCTGGCTCCGGAATACTTAGGCTTAATACCACTTTATCCGATTTTCCTTTTGCACTCTTCCCCGCTGAGTTGCCACAACCTGAAATCGTTAACAGTAAGATGAGACCAAATAATATGATTTTTGAAAATTTCATGATTTTTCCCCCTTGTGTGTATTCATGGATTTGGATATACCATTATTTTTAAGCTGTCCTTTTTGTTTTGATATGCTTTATTCATTGCTTCTTGAATGTCATCCATTGGAAATGTATCCGTTATCACATGCTCCACATCCCTGCCCATCTGATTCAGGATTTCAATGGCGGTTGGATATGTATTGATATAACGGTAAACTGAAATGAAGTTGATTTCATTCTGAAGCATTTGCGTTATATGCAGTGGAATTTGGTTTTTTGCCGGAAAACCAATAGCCACGACAGTTCCACCTCGTTTTGTTAAGGCAATGGCTGATTCGATTGCTTTTTCATTTCCAGATGTTTCAATGACTATATCAACGCCTGCCCCTTCTGTTAACCTGTTTACCTCCTGGGACACATCTGAGCTGCTAATATCAATTGCTTCAGTAGCCCCCAGTTTTTTGGCGGCATCAAGGCGCAGCGGTTCCATATCAGTAACAATTATGTTGCCGGCTCCATAGGCTTTGGCAGCAACGATGGCCATCAAACCGACAGGACCCATTCCGGTGATGAGCAAAGTGGAATTTGGTTTTACATTTCCTCTATTCATCGCATGAATGCCTACTGATAACGGTTCCGCCAATGTTGCCACTTCAAAAGACATCGTATCAGGAATGTGGTATAGAAAATCTTCCCGATGACTCAAATATTGTACAAATGCGCCCTTTACAGGCGGTGTCGATAAAAATTGTACACTTGGGCATAAATTATATCTTCCCTCTTTACACCACTCACACGACATACAAGAAACACCCGGTTCAATCGCTACTCTATCCCCAACCTTGAAACGGGTTACATTTGCACCAACTGCAACGACAAGTCCTGAGCATTCATGTCCTTGAATATGCGGATATTGAACAACCCGCTCCCCAATATGACCATGGGCAAAGTAGTGAATATCAGAACCACAAATACCGACCGCTTGGACTTTTACAAGAACATCCCTATCTCCTATTTTCGGCAACTCCTGTTGAAAAATCTCCACCGTTGATTGTTTCGTTAAAAAGGCAGCATTCATATATTTTGGAAGGATATATTCCTTCGTTTCATTTTCTTTACGATTTGTTTTTGTCATGAAATCAACCCTCAAATTTACAATGTTTTCTCACTCATAATGCAACAACACTTTTCCACAACTCTTTTTCTCACATAATTCAAAGGCTTTTTCCCATTCGGATAATGACATTTTATGTGTAATAATGGGTGCCAAATTTACTTTTTTCTGTTCCAGAATTTGCATGACTCTATCCCAAGTTTTCATACTATGAGCCAGTGAACCGAATAATTGAATTTGTTTATACAGAACCGTATCGTAATCCAACGTTATGTCATGACCAACAATACCAACTTGTATAAATTTACCCAATTTTTTTACATTTTTAAGGCAACTATTGATGGAGGAAACCGCGCCTGCACACTCTACTACCACATCCACTCCACAACCCTTCGTTTCTTTGGCGATCATACACTCTACATCTTCATGATTTACATTAACAACGATGTCTGCACCCAATTTTTTTGCTAGATGTAACCTAAATTCATCTGCGGAAGTGCCGGCAACAATCACTTTACAACCTTTTTCCACTAACAAAGACAGACATAGTAACCCGATGGGGCCAGGACCGGAAAGCAAGACTGTGTCCCCCAATTGAATATTTGTCAATTCTTCAATGGCTTGTACTGCACAAGCTAAAGGTTCTGACAAAGCCGCCTCTTCCAAACTGATATTTTCAGGAATCTTATAAACCATGTCTTCTCTTACCACAACATATTTTGTAAAACTGCCATGTACACCATGCCCCATTCCCCGGCGATCATTACAGAACATATAATTTCCTGTTTTGCAATAATGGCATGTGCCGCAGGTGACAGCAGTGGAACCAAGAACAGCAACACGATCTCCGACACTGATAGAGCTTACACCTTCGCCGATTTGCGAAACCACTCCCGAGAATTCATGCCCTAATATGACAGGAGGATTATTTTTAAAAGTGTCATGAAAAACATGTAAATCTGTGCCGCAAATTCCTGAATAGGCAACCTTTACTTTTACAGAGCCTGCTGAACAAGTCGGTTCATCTATGTTCGTGCAAGTCACATTTCCAAAGCCTTGTTTGGTTTTCATCACCGCTAGCATATAAATCCCTCTTCTGCTGTTTAATGAAAAGCTTTACAATTCATTGTTTATGAAAAAGCATTATCTATTTGTTACAGCGCATTCAAAAATTTAGGATAGCGCTTAACCAAAAATGTTAAATGACCTGTTTATAAACTGGCAGCCCGTTTTCGATTGGAATCATCATTTCTCCTTGTATTAGTGGTTCCACATATCGAATAAATTCATCGGTCATGATATTATTTTTCTTGTCATACCATTCAACTGGAAAATATTTCTCCTTACCCGCAACTTCTTTCAATAGTTTTGGACGGTACATCATTTTATAGTCGGTATCTTGATGATTTGCCCGTTCCATGGCTATCATGACCCCTGAATAGCCTTTCAGTGCGTATTTCCATGATTCTCTACCTATTTCATATGCTTCATCTACATCCGTCTTGGACGCTAATAAAATACTGCTTCTTTGCAAAATGCTTGTTTCGATTGCCCTTGTTCGTATTCCTGTTTTCGCTTCTATGATCTCCTTTAAATAAGTAGATACCCCGCCTAACTTGGGCCGATTTAATGTGTCATACTCCAATTCATCATGGTTTATATACTGCCCCGCACTATTTTTAAGTCCTTCAGCTGTAATTAAAAAGGTATTTCTTTTATTTTCATGGGCGTTAACAACTTTTTCGATACAACTCGTTAAACAAAAAGGGACTTCAGGTATATAAATGAGTGTTTGGCTGTCTTCTCTATCTGAGACCGTTAATGAACACGCTGCTGCCAACCATCCCGTATGTCTGCCCATCGTTTCTATGATGGTAAGTTGATTTGTTTCCGGATAACTTGCAACGTCCATCTTCATATCTAGTATAGAAGTGGCTAAAAACTTTGCGGCACTTCCATAACCCGGACTATGATCTGTTCCCAGTAAGTCATTATCAATTGATTTTGGAATTCCGATAACAGCCAAGTCATACTTCATTATAGCGGCTGTATCATGAATCATTTTCGCTACTTGCATGGAGCCGTTTCCACCAATATAAAAAAGAAAATGGATACTGTGCTTTTTTAAGTTTTTAATGATGACTTCCACTTCGTCAAAAGTTAATTTATATCGGCAAGTCCCTAATGCAGCCCCGGGAGTCCAGCGAAGCCGGATGCGGTCGCGTACAGATAAGTTGCCCAGTTCAATGAATGACTCGTTTATTAAACCCAAGATTCCTCCGACTGAACCATAAATTTCCCCTTGAAAGCCGGAATACTTCATTTCATCAATAATTCCAATCACCGAATTATTAATGACTGCTGTTGGTCCGCCTGATTGAACAATGATACCGTTGCTTTTCATTCCTTTCGCCCTCCACATAACAGATAGGTTAAGCGCTTTATTCATTTATTTTTAAAAAAAATCTTTATGTTATTTTTTTGGTTGATTTACGTAAGACTAATGAAGGTAAAAGTGTTACCCGGCTTTTGGCGTCCTTTTCCTCATTAATGATTGAAACCATTAAATCCATTACTTCTTTTCCCATGTTTTGAATTGGCTGGGCAATTGTTGTCAAAGGCGGCTCTATGATACTTACAATTGAAGTATTGTCAAAACCGACTACAGATAAATCTTGCGGTATATCCAACCCCAGCTCTTTGGCCATTTGAATCACTCCGGCTGCCAGTAAATCGTTACAAGCAAAGATGGCTGTTGGCCTATTGTCACTATGAATGTATTTGGCGGCCATGTTCCTCCCTGCCTTAATATGATCTACTTCATTTACAAATTGGAAGTTCGGATTTAGTGTTAAGTGATTCTCTGCTAAAACATGATGAAAGCCCCGCAATCTTTCCCGATTGCTCCAAAGATCCCTGGCGATCACCCCGATATTTTTGTGGCCCAAATCTACTAAATGTTTTGCCGCCAAATATCCTCCCGTAAAATCATCTAAAGCAACGGCATTGACGGAAAACATCGGGAAGTCACGAGCAACAATGACTACCGGTATCTCTTCGCTTATTAACTCCTGAACTTTATCAAGCTTTTCAAAACCGGACGCCAATATAAAGCCATCCACTCTTTTTTGCTTCAATAATGAAAGATATCTGTTTTCCTTCGCATTGTTATAGTCGGTATTACAAATTACCAAATGATAATCCAGTTCATTGCCCCGATCTTCAATACTCCTGGCTAATTCAGAGAAAAATGGATTCGCCAGGTCTGGAATCAGTAAGCCGATTGTTTTTGTCTGTTTTCCCATCAATGCTGAAGCCAACATATTGGGTTGATAATTTAGCTCTTTCATAATCTGTTTTACTTTTTTTCTCGTTTTTTCACTTATTCTTCCGGAATTGTTTAGTACTTTTGAAACGGTTGCAATGGATACATTAGCCTCCTTTGCAACATCATAAATTGTTACCTTCACATTTCTCACCATCTGATTCCAAAGTATTATGCATATGATAAGATCTTAGGAATTTTTTTCGCATTATAAAAATATTTAGATAGATGATGATCAAATGAACCCGATAATGTATATCGAAGATTTTCACCATCATGCTAATTTACTATAGTTTTTAGTAAAGCGCTTACCTTATAACGGAATTATATATGAATATTTTTAGAAGTGCAACCTTTTTTTAATGAAATTTAATTCGAAAATTTTTTCAAACAGGAAGAGTATGAGCTACTTCAAAAAGCCATTTTAAAACTCTGGCGCTCTTATCGACGGAATTACGGTGAAGAGAAATATTTGGCCGATCCGCAGGCCGCCACACGAAGCATTAAGGGAAATTAGACGGGAGACTATTTTCCCAAGATCAGTCAATGAATGTGAAAATTACCAATTGACGAGATACAAAAATGTTGAATGAGTCCTCCATATAGGAAACGGTTGCGGCCCGACTGAAATGGCCCGTCAACCGTCTCGGGAACCTTTCATTTACGCTCTATGGCCGCCTCCCAAGGCCTTTCATTTTTAGAATAAGAATAGCCCTTATTGCATGAGTTTATTTTTTAAAAAAAGCTTTCTTTCCGAGACGCTCAACAAGACCCGGAAACAAAGTATAAGCAAGGCTTCCGGCGTTCATCCAGCCGGGCATATTAATTTCCCTTCTCCTCGTCATCATGGCGGCAACAATTTTTTGTGCCACTTTATCTGTTGAAAGAATAAAGCGCCCCACATTTTCCACATAGGAGCCGCCCGGATCGGCAATGTCAAAAAAGTTGGTGGCCATCGGCCCCGGGTTGACAGCAGTAACGAAGACGCCAAAATCAGCAAGCTCCATCCGCAAGCTGTTTGTATAGCCAAGCACTGCATGCTTTGTTGCCGAATAAACACTTGATTTCGGGGTTGCCAGTTTTCCTGCCTGGGAAGCTATATTGATAATATGTCCGGACCTTCTCTCCTTCATTACTGGGATCACTTCTGTTGTGCAGGCAATCAGGCCAACGACGTTGACGGAAAACATCCCTTGCAGATCAGCCAGCGACACTTCCCCAGCCTCGGCAAAAACGCCATAGCCGGCATTATTGACAAGTATATCGATCCCCCCGGTTTCTTGCAAAATCTCTTGAAACACAGATGGAATTTCTTCCTGCCGGGAAAGATCACACACAATGGGCAAGCAATCGACATGTTGACCATCACCAATTTGCCGGGCAACCTGGGCAAGTTTTTCTTGATTGCGGGCAAGCAGCACCGGGCGAGCACCACTTGCCGCACATAGATGGGCTATTTTTTCACCAAGACCGCCAGATGCACCGGTGATGACGACTGTTTTGCCTTTTAGCCGCTCATTCATCATCTGCCCCCCTTTTTAAGTTCCTCAATGCGCCGAAAAATAAGCGACGCCATGCTCATCAACATGTTTGTTGATTGCATCAATCGATAATAAATAATCAAGCTGTGCCGTCGTCTCTGATAAAGTCAGACCAAGCTCTTTTTCGTACACTTCGGGAAAAAGCAATTTCGTCAACTGAAATGTGGTCATTGGTTTTTTCTCGAGTAGCCCCGCCACTTGCAGCGCCCGTTCATGTTGTCTAAGCAGGCGCCGTTCAATCAGCTCATGTAACTTTCTCACTTCCGGTCCATGACCCGTATAGGCGATTCGAATGTCAAACGCTAATAGTTTTCGAAGCGAATCGTTATATTGCAGTTGCGGCTTCGGTCTGTTGGCGGTAGAAACGAGCGGCGGCTCCAAAAGCGGATTGGAAGTAATTGTTGCCAACACATGATCTCCGGCCAAAAGGGTACCGTCTTTCTCCCGATAAAAAACAAGATGGCTTTGCGCATGGCCAGGTGTTTCCAGCACAAGCCAGTTTTCAAATCCGGGGATAACATCTCCTTCTTCAATCTCATATGTAAGAGGTCTCTCACATGAAAAACGCAGGGCTGACTTCATCATAGCCAATAAATGATCAAAATCCCCTTCAACGGCAAATTCCACAAATAACCGCTTATAAAAATCATCATGGACAGAAAAAAAGTCTTGATCTTTCTCAATCCAAGGACGAACATAGCGATGGCCATAAACTGGAATATCCTTTGGAAGCCACTCCAGCAATCCAACATGGTCTGGATGATGATGTGTTAATACAATTTGGTCAATGTCCCCAGGTCTAATGCCTATTTCATTCAACTGAAATAAAAAAGCATCCCAAGCTTTTTCCGTTTTCACCCCTCCATCGATCAGGGTCAGAGCATCTTCCTTTACAAGATAAAGATTGACATCCCCAACGGCAAAGGGCGTCGGCAGTACGAACTTTATAATTTCTCCGTGTTTCATCACAAATCCCTCGACTTTATTTTTTGATAAATGGGATACAACTATAAATAAACAAGTATAGTGTAGCGATTTTTTCATGTAAAGTCATGTGATTTGAACATTTTTGAAAAAGATCACTTGACAACGGCCGGAGCTGTACAGCATAATCATATATAAAATGGCGATGACCGGGATTAGTAAGCAAGCAAATGATGCAAGAGATTGGAGTCCACCGGCTGAAAGACTCCATCATCCGCTTTCTTGTTGAACCTGCCCAGCGAGCTGTCAGCAAAACTGACCGTCCCCCTGCGTTACAGGGTTTGAGATAGTTGCTTTATGCAACTAATTAAAGGTGGTACCGCGGAAGTCAACCCTTTCGTCCTTTTACGGATGAAGGGGTTTTTTGTTTACTCAATGTGTGGAGGGATAACAAATGAACATTTCATTTATCGGTGCCGGCTCCATGGCGGAAGCGATCATTGCCGGTCTTATTGAAAAAAATATAGCTGAACGAAAAAACATTTTAGTCACAAACCGGGAAGACCAAACCAAATTGGCTGATTTGAAAAAAAAGTACGGAATTCAACCGACATATCAGATGGAAGAGTTAATGGAAGATACCGATATGGTCATTTTTGCGGTAAAACCGAAAGATGCCGCAGCCGCCCTGAAAAAAATCAAGCCGTATCTAAAAGAGGACACATTGTTCGTCTCTGTCATGGCTGGCATCTCACTTTCCTATATGGAAAATCGCCTGAATGTGCAACAGCCAATTGCGCGGGCAATGCCAAACACTTCCGCCAGTGTTGGAAAGTCGGCGACGGCCATTGCGTTTAATGACTCGGTATCCAAACATCAAAAACAGCTTGCAACAACTGTTTTTTCTTCCATCGGAGTGACAACGGTCATAGAAGAAAATAAGCTGGATGCTATCACCGCCCTTTCCGGAAGTGGCCCTGCCTACATTTACTATGTTGTGGAGGCAATGGAGAGATCGGCTGCGGAAATCGGGCTTGATGCGGACACAGCGAAAAAAATGATCCTGCAAACACTCGTCGGTGCGGCGGAAATGCTCCTTACCTCCGGAAAAGAAGCAGCGGAACTTAGACGGGATGTCACAAGCCCGGGCGGAACTACAGAGGCGGGGATCGAAGTGTTGCAAAAAGAAAATGTGCAGACTGCTTTTATGAAATGCGTGAAAGCTGCAATGGAGCAATCAAAAAAATTAGGCGGCATGCATGAATCCAAACAGATTGTTTAAGCTCCTTCATCATCGTTTGCTATAATGGAAAGTGGCTGATGATAAGTGATGAAAGGGGTTTACCTGAATGACGATAAAATTGTTTGAACCGCTTGAGATAAAAAACATCACATTGAAAAACCGGATTGTCATGTCACCGATGTGCATGTATTCATGCCATCTTGAGGACGGAAAAGTCGAAGACTGGCACCTTGTCCATTATACAAGCCGGGCCGTCGGGCAAGCCGGATTGATTATGGTGGAAGCTACTGCTGTCTCTCCGGAAGGAAGGATCAGCCCCCGAGATCTGGGGATTTGGGACGATAGTCATATCGAAGGATTGAAGAAACTCGTCAAAATGGTAAAGGCACAAGGCGCAAGCATTGGCATTCAACTTGCACATGCCGGCAGGAAAGCCATGCTGGAAGGAGAAATTCTCGCACCTTCCGCCATTGCTTACAAAGAAGGGATGAAAACGCCCAAAGAAATGGATGGCGAAGATATTCATTCGATCATTTCCGCATTTGGAAAAGCGGCGGAACGTGCAAAAGAAGCGGGATTTGATGTCATCGAAATACACAGCGCACACGGTTATTTATTAAATGAATTCCTTTCCCCTTTGACAAACAAACGGCTGGATCAATATGGCGGCTCCTTTGCAAACCGCTATCGCTTTTTAAGTGAAGTCATGGCAACGGTAAAATCAGTTTGGGACGGACCGCTCTTCGTCCGAATTTCCGCATCGGATTATCATCCGGATGGGCTTCAAGTTTCAGATTATGTCACAATGGCCAGATGGATGAAAGACGAAGGCGTTGATCTGATTGATTGCAGTTCCGGCGCAGTCGTCCCGGCCAAAATAAAACCGTTCCCGGGATATCAAGTTGCGTTCGCCGAACAAATTAAGAAGGAAGCGGACATTTTAACCGGGGCCGTCGGTTTGATCACGGCCGGGATTCAGGCAGAGGAAATATTGCAAAACGGTAGAGCCGATCTCGTTTTTTTAGGACGCGTCCTGCTGCGCGATCCATATTGGCCCCGGACGGCCGCTCGTGAACTGGGTTATGATCTTTCACCACCCACCCCATATGAGCGCGGATGGTAAAATTGTCACCGCGTGGTCTTTTGGGTATCAACTTTCACTTTAAAAAAATCAGAAGCCAATTTCGTATTCGGAAATACGGATTGGGCCTCTTTTTCAAGCTCTTGCCAATCTTCCTTTGAATAGCGTGAGCTAATATGAGTCAGACAGAGTGCTTCGGCTTTTGCTCTTCGGGCGATTTCCGCCGCCTGAGCGGTTGTCGAGTGGAAATAGTCCCCGGCCATTTGGGCACTGTCCGCAGAAAAGGTCGCTTCATGTACAAGCAAGTCGGCATGTTGCGCAAGAATAACCGCATTGTTACATGGCCGTGTATCGCCCAATATGGCGATGACGCGGCCTTTTTGCGGCGGTCCCACGTAGTCGCCTCCAGCGATTATTCTGCCGTCTTCAAGCGTTACCGTCTCTCCGTCTTTTAACTTCTTGTAAAGAGGTCCTGGAGGGACTCCTTCCGCCTTGAGGCGCTCGGCATCAAGCGTTCCCTTTTTGTCTTTTTCAGTAATTCTAAATCCGTAACTTGCTATATTGTGGTCCAACAAAAGCCCCTCCACAGTAAATTGGTCATCGGAGAAAAGGATTCCTTCTTCCATTTCCACAATAGTAAGAGGGTACTTTAAATGGGTTCCGCTCAGTTGGAGAGCAGCCTCTAAATATGCTTTGATACCCTTGGGCCCGTACACAGTTAAAGCGGTGGTACCACCTTGAAAGGAACGGCTGCCAAGCAAGCCCGGCAATCCAAAAATATGATCCCCGTGAAGGTGGGTAATGAATATTTTCTCTATTTTTCTTGGTTTCAATGAAGTATGTAAAATTTGATGCTGGGTCGCTTCCCCGCAGTCAAACAGCCAGATTGCATTTCTCTCTTCCAACAATAATAAAGCCAGCGATGAAACATTTCTCAATTTCGCCGGCACTCCCGCACCTGTACCGAGAAACAACAGTTCCATTGGCTGCCCCCCCTTTTCATTTTTTCTATAGTTTACCATAAACGAAGCAACAGGCCATACATTGGCACTTGGGGCTCCCTGCCTGAATATATTATCGTGGAGGTGTTGCTCTTTGAAACGCGCAACAGTAGAGGACTATTTAGAAAAAGGAATGTATGGCCCGAAAGATACAAAACCGGAAGAAAGAAAGAAATTTCTCGGAACACTCAGGGAAAGGGTAATCGTCGCCCTCACCAAAAGCCAAGTCATGGAGCCGGGCGTATACCCGGAACTGATACAATGCATGAAAGAACACCCAAGTGCAATTTTACTACTAAACGGGGAGCTTAATTATTCTTTTCTCTCTGATTATGTGAAAGCGGCACGCGCACAAAACATCTCCTATTCAATCGTAAGTAACAAAGAGTTCCGCACAAATATCGGACTGGTGCTTGCCTATCCATATGCCATCGACAAGGAACATATTTATATTGCCAAAAAATCAAAAGAAGCTCTCAAACAACCAAAAAAGAAAAAAAGATTTTTCCTTTCTCTCATTAAAAAATGGTTGAGAAGAAGGTCATGACTCCTCTTTTTTCTGATCTATCCCCATTTTTATACTGGAGGGCCCATACTTTTTCGTTATTTCATCGATCACGTCATAGAGGGGCTCCTTTTTTGCTTCTCTTTCGTAGGAAAACAGATCAAGCTGTTCGAATGCTTGATCTGCTTTTATGACGTCCTGGCCGGTGACCCCCAACAGCCTGACCGGATTCCCATTCCAATGTTTGATGAACAGTGTTTTTGCCGCCTGGTAAACATCTCGGGCCGCAGAGACCGGGTTGGGCAATGTACAGCTTCTTGTGACCGTTTCCCAATTGTTATAGCGGATCATGATCGCTATATTGTTCGTCACGTATGATTTTCTTTTTAACCGGCTAGCGACTTTATTCGCAAGCTTCTTCAGAACGCCTAACAGTTCCGCTTGATTCGATATGTCTCTGGGCAGCGTCATCGAGTTTCCGACGCTTTTGTGGAGGGACATGGCCTCCGGATCCACTTTTCTTGTGTCTTCACCGTTTGCCCGCTCTTTCAATTGGATGCCCCGGATGCCGATCGCTGCTTGCAATTGCATGTCGTGTGCATGTGCAAGATCTTTGATCGTAAAAACTTTAATGGAAGCCAGTTTTTCCGCGGTTTTTTCGCCGATTCCGTGCATTTCGATGACGGGCAAAGGCCAAAGAACACTCGGTATATCTCTTTTCCGGAGGACCGTTATGCCAAGCGGCTTTTTCATGCCTGATGCCATTTTGGCCAAAAACTTATTGGGAGCAATACCAATGCTGCAAGGCAAGTCCAATTGATTCGTGATCTTCGTCTGAATTTTTTTGGCTATTTGCACGGGGGTTCCCAACTCATGGCAATGAGTAATGTCGATATAGCCTTCATCTATCGATACCGGCTCCACAAGCATGCTAAATGTGCGTAAAATATCAAACATCGCTTTGGATACAAGCCTGTACCTGTCAAAGTTCGGCTTTCTCACAATCAACTGCGGGCACAGCTTTTTCGCCTCCCAGATTGGCATCGGCGCTTTGACACCATATTTTCGGGCCTCATAGCTACATGTTACAACAATGCCTTTTCGCTGTTTCGCATCTCCGGCAATCGCGAGCGGCTTGCCTTTTAGGGATGGGTCGTATGCCATTTCAACCGATGCATAAAAACTGTTCATGTCGACATGTAAAATGACGCGACCTTTTTTTGGATAAAACTCCCTCATCTCCATCAGCTTTTAACAGGTTTCAGCCGCTTCTTGAACGATGGCCACAACCATTTCAGTCAGTTTTACCAGCTCCGTTATGGGCATCCGCTCATTCGTTGTATGAATTTCCTCGTAGCCAACCGCCAAGTTGACAGTGGGAATGCCAAATCCGGCAATCACATTGGCATCACTTCCACCGCCGCTCGTCAACAGTTTGGGCTCCCTGCCGATGCTTACCGCCGCTTTTTTAGCCACTTCTACAACATGGTCTCCGTCCGAATATTTAAAACCGGGATACATGATTTCAATGTCAACTTCCGCTTTTCCACCCATTTTTTCAGCGGTTGTTTCAAAAGCGCTTTTCATTTTTTCTGTTTGAGCAAGCATTTTTTCTTCCACAAGCGACCTGGCTTCAGCCAAAATATCTACCCGGTCCGCAACAATATTCGTCGCTTGTCCTCCTTCAAATCGCCCGATATTGGCAGTTGTTTCTTTGTCGATACGACCAAGAGGCATCTTGGCAATTGCTTTTGCGGCAATCGTGATAGCTGAAACCCCTTTTTCAGGCGCCACTCCGGCATGGGCTGTTTTTCCAAGGATAACGGCTTTTATTTTTGCCTGGGTAGGCGCAGCAACAATGATATTGCCGACTTTTTCATCACTGTCCAAAGCAAAGCCGTATTTTGCCTTGATACGCGTTGGATCCAACACTTTTGCGCCGACGAGACCGGATTCTTCCCCAACCGTAATAATAAATTGAATATCCCCATGGGGAATGTTGTTTTCTTTTAAAATCCGAATGGATTCCAGCATTGCCGCAAGCCCGGCTTTATCGTCCGCTCCAAGGATAGTTGTTCCATCAGTGACCACATACCCGTCTTGAACGGATGGTTTTACTCCATTGCCCGGCACAACTGTATCCATATGTGAAGTAAAATATATCGGATCTGCTTCATCCTTTGTTCCCCGTAACGTACAAATCAAGTTTCCGGCTCCATGGCCTGTCAGCTTTGCCGCATCGTCTTCAAACACCTTTACGCCCAGATCTTGAAACTTTTTAGTGAGCGCTTGGGCGATCGCGGATTCATTTTTCGTTTCCGAATCAATTTGGACCAACTCCATAAATTCATCCAGCAGCCGTTTTTCATTCACTTTTGTCATTAAAATGGCCTCCGTTTACTAGTTTATATTACAAAGGAATATTACCGTGTTTTTTCTTTGGCCTTTCTTCCCGTTTATTGCCGAGCATTTCCAGTGCTTGAACGATTTTGATGCGTGTTTCGCGCGGGTCGATGACATCGTCAACCATTCCCCTTGCCGCTGCCACATACGGATTGGCAAACTTCTCCTTGTATTCCGAAATCTTCTTGTTTCTCGTTTCTTCCGGATGATCACTTTGCTCGATTTCCCTGGCAAAAATAATGTTTGCTGCGCCTTGAGGGCCCATGACCGCAATTTCCGCATTCGGCCAGGCAAATACGAGATCGGCACCTATCGATTTACTGTTGAGCGCCACATAGGCACCACCATATGCCTTTCTTAAAATAACAGTAATTTTAGGAACCGTCGCCTCAGAGTAGGCGTATAAAATTTTGGCTCCGTGCCTAATGATTCCGCCGTGCTCCTGCTTTATCCCCGGGAAAAATCCAGTCACATCTTCAAATGTGATGATCGGAATATTGAATGAGTCGCAAAAGCGAATAAACCGCGCCGCTTTGTCCGATGAGTCAATATCAAGCCCTCCGGCCAGAAATTTCGGCTGGTTGCAAACAAGTCCCACCACTTTTCCACGAATCCTGGCAAAGCCAATGACAATATTTTTGGCAAACTCCTTTTGCACTTCAAAAAAAGTCCCTTCATCCACCACCTGGCTGATCACATTTCGGACGTCATAAGGTCTGATGGCATCATAGGGAACAGCATCAGCCAAATCCGGGCAATAATCATCCGATTCATCCCAAGCACTTTGAAGAGGTGCTTCTTCATTATTTTGAGGCAAGTAGGAAAGAAGCTGTCTCACCATTGACAAGACTTCCTCTTCGCTTTTTCCCCGGAAATGGGCATTTCCGCTAATCGTATTATGTACCTTTGATCCACCTAAATCCTCGGATGAAATCTGTTCACCTGTCACCGTTTCGATCACTTTTGGGCCGGTAATAAACATTTGGCTCGTCTTATCGACCATAAACACAAAATCAGTAATGGCTGGTGAGTAAACAGCACCACCGGCACACGGGCCCATAATCACGGAAATTTGCGGAATCACCCCTGAATAAATGGCGTTCCGATAAAAAACATGCCCGTAGCCATTAAGAGAGACGACTCCTTCTTGAATGCGGGCCCCCCCTGAATCATTTAACCCGATAAACGGCGCCCCGTTTTGGGCGGCAAGATCCATCGCCTTGGCGATTTTTTCACCATGCATCTCACCCAAAGCCCCGCCAAAAACTGTAAAATCCTGAGAAAAAAGGTACACGGGACGGCCATTGACTTTACCATATCCTGTAACAACACCATCTCCTGGATATTTTGTTTTCTCCAGGCCAAAATCAGATGAACGGTGTTCAGTAAAAGGGTTCAACTCTACGAATGTCCCGGGATCCAATAACAGCTCAATTCTTTCTCGTGCGGTCAACTTTCCTTTCTGATGCTGCTTTGCGATCCGTTCATCTCCCCCGCCAAGCTGTGCTGCCATGCGCCGATCATACAGTTCATTTATTTTATCGTATATATCAGCCATTTACCTCTCCCCCTGATCCTCTTTTTCACAAAGTTCATACAACACTCCATGCGCCGACTTAGGGTGCATAAAGGCAACAAGCGCTCCGCCGGCTCCCCTTCTGGGCGACTCGTCTATCATCCGAATCCCCTTCTCCTTCAAATCGTTAATACGCTCCTGAATCGAACTTACACCAAATGCGATATGATGAATTCCTTCACCGCGCTTTTTCAGAAATGTGGCAATGGGACCATCTTGATAAAGCGGTTCCAACAGTTCAATCTTAACATTATGGGCATCAAGAAACGCAACTTTCACCTTCTGGGACGCTACTTCTTCGATGGCCATACATTGGAGGCCGAGTTGTTCAGTGTAAAAAGGCAGGGCATCTTGAATCGATTGGACCGCTATTCCGATGTGGTCTACTTTATTCATTTCGCACCTCTCACATCATTTTTTTGTCCGAACATACTTTGGAAAAAAATCAACCATGCTTGTCTCAATGAGTCATAGGTTATAAAATAATATTAGAATAGGTTTCAAGGAGTGAAAACACTTGTCCAATAAAAAAGTCCAGCGTGTCATTATTTTTCTCATGCTGTTAGCCATGCTTACCACTACTGTTATGGCCGGGCTGTCATTCATGCTCTAATGAAAAACAAGGCCTGCACCTGGGGAGGCCTTGTGATTTATATTGCCCCGCTTTCGCGAGCAAGCTGTTCCATTGATTTGTCGGAATGAACGACCCAAATTTTTGTTCCGGCTTGCACCTTTTCGTATAACTCTTCAAGCGGTTTACGCCGCATGCGAATACAGCCTTGGGACACATACCTTCCGATTGAAGAAGGATCGTTTGTACCATGCAAACCATAGGTTCTACCGTCCGTACCCCATGCATCAAATCCAATCCAGCGGGAACCAAGCGGATTACGCGGATCTCCCCCAGGAATATTCTTTTTACGATAATATGGATTGACCGCTTTTACCTTAATCGTAAACAACCCTTCAGGAGTCAGCTCATTCCTTGCCCCTGTTGCCACTTTAGAAGACAAAACAATTTGTCCACGATCTACTAAAGCCAGTTCATTTGTTCTTTTATTGACAATTATGAGCGTATCTCCGGGTAACACTTCCGCCCCGAAAGGCCAAAAGATCGACCCTGCCAGTAAACACAAAACAAAAACCGCGCGCAAAAGCCTTCACCTTTTTTCTTTGCCAGCTCCGACGAACAGGACGTTCTAGTGCAGGTGATGCGACAGGACGTCGCTGATTGAACCTGCCGACGAACAGGACGTTCTAGTGCAGGTGATCCGGATGGACGCCACCGATGGAACCTGCCGACGGACAGGACGTCCTAGTGCAGATGATGCGGTAGACGCCGCTGGATTGAATCTGCCAACGGACAGGACGTCCTAGTGCAGATATGCGGCTGGACGCCGCTGGATTGAATCTGCCAACGGACAGGACGTCCTAGTGCAGATGATGCGGCAGACGCCGCTGGATTGAATCTGCCAACGGACAGTTCATTATCGGCAAAAGACGTTCCTCCCCTTTCGCAAACAGGTCGAGAACGCCTGTCGCGAATTCGGGGTGCGCCAGCCTAGACGCCGATGAACGAGGAGCTCACGCTTTTTTGTTAGTTTGCGCTGATGGTGAAGACTCATGCATCTTTACTAAAATCAAACTTCATCACAATATTGATCAAAATAGCTTTGAAGTTTGTTGACAACAGACATTGGGTCGTGGCCTTCAATTTCGTGACGCTCAACCATCGTGCAAACTTTCCCGTCCTTAAGCAATGCAAAAGACGGAGAAGAAGGCGGATAATCGGTAAAATAACTTCTTGCTTTTGCAGTAGCCTCTTTATCTTGTCCTGCAAAAACTGTTACAAGATGGTCAGGGCGCTTATCGTAATGAATGGCGTGGGCAGCAGCCGGACGAGCCACTCCTCCCGCACAGCCGCATACGGAATTAATCATAACCAACGTTGTACCTTTTCGGCCAAGCGCTTTTTCCACATCTTCAGGGGTTCTTAGTTGCTCATAACCTGCTTGTTCCATTTCTTCACGCGCTCTTTGAACTACATCATTCATAAATATATTAAAATCCATACTCATTTTTGTCGCTCCTTTTTGGGGGTTTCTATTGCCTATCATAACAATTCGTTCAATATTTTTTCAACTGCTGAAACTTTTGGTTTAATTTTTTGTAAAGCGGGTAAGATATAAATACATCTAGATCCATACCCCTAAACTCCCTAGATGTCTTTTGGACAGCAAGCCGCTGTCCGTTTTTTATTGGAGGAGCGAACAGTTGAGCTTATCCTATTTTCCATTAAAAACAGTAAAAAGTTGATCGCAGGCTTTTTTAACCGTTATTTCTTCACTCATCACTTGATGCTCCATTTTTGGCAACAGTTTTTTTATCTCCGCATGCTCAAAGAAGAGCTTTTGCAGCCGTGCATCAATGAGCGAGTACAACCAGTCTTTTGCCTGCTTTTTTCGTCTGCTTTCAAAAACACCTGATGACTTCGTCTCTTTTGCAAATTGTTGAATGATCTCCCATACATCTTCCATTCCGGTCCCCTTTAATGAAGAACACGGAAGCGCCCGTGGAGTCCAGCCGTTGGTTGGAGATTGAACGAAGTGCAACATTTGCTTAAATTCTCTTGCTGTTTTCTTGGCAAGTTCCACATTATCCCCGTCCGCTTTATTGACTATAATAGCATCAACGAGTTCCATGATGCCTTTTTTCATACCTTGAAGCTCGTCTCCCGCCCCGGTAATCGCAAGCATCATGAAAAAATCAACCATTCCCCTTACAATTCCTTCACTTTGCCCGACACCGACCGTCTCAACCAGAATGACATCATACCCTGCCGCTTCACAGACAAGGATCGTTTCCCGAGTTTTACGGTGTACACCGCCAAGTGTGCCTTCGGAAGGCGAGGGGCGAATAAAAGCGTTGGGATGTTTGGACAGTTGTTCCATCCTTGTTTTATCCCCCAGAATGCTTCCTCCCCGAATCGCTGAGCTGGGATCAACCGCCAACACGGCTACACGATGGCCCAGCTCGCACAGCATGAGACCAAATGCTTCAATAAAAGTGCTTTTACCTGCCCCTGGCACACCCGTAATCCCGATTCTGATCGAATTTCCAGTATGGGGAAGCAGACGCTGGAGCAGTTCGCCAGCCGATCTTTCATGGCGGGGCGCATTGCTTTCAATTAACGTAATGGCCTTTGAAAGAAACATCCGGTCACGGTCAAGTACCTTGTTGCAGTACTCATCCACATTTGGTTCCAGTTGGCTTCGCTTGATAAATTTTCTATATTTCCGCTCATCCATCGATCTCGACCACTTCCTCATATCCAAGACGCCTGTAAATTTCCTCGATTACTTTTTGAGCGGCCACTGGTATGACCGTACCCGGTCCAAAAATCGCGGATGCCCCCTGCTTTTTGAGAAACTCGTAGTCCCCTGGTGGAATGACTCCGCCAATGACAACAACGATATCCCCTCTCCCCAACTTATTTAATTCCTCTACCAGCTTGGGCAGAAGTGTTTTATGGCCGGCAGCCAATGAACTGACACCGATCACATGAACGTCGTTTTCTGCCGCTTGTTTGGCTGTTTCCTCCGGTGTTTGAAACAATGGACCGATGTCTACATCAAAACCAAGGTCTGCAAAGGCGGTCGCGATCACTTTTGCCCCGCGGTCATGTCCGTCCTGTCCCATTTTGGCGATCAGTATGCGTGGTCTTCGCCCTTCATTTTCCAGGAATTCATCAGCCATTTTTTTGACGACCCTGATTTCTTCTTCATTAGAATAATGGGAGCTGTAAACGCCAGATACCGAGCGGATCACCGCTTTATGCCTGCCACAAGCTTTTTCAATGGCTCCTGAGATTTCACCGAGGGTTGCTCTTGCCCGGGCGGCTTCCACGGCAAGCTCAAGCAAGTTGGCATCGTTTTTTTCCGCGCATTCGGTTAACATGCGTAAAGCCGCTTGGACTTTTTCTTCAGATCGATTTTGTTTTAACTGCTGAATGCGCTCAAGCTGTCTTCTTCGTACTTCTTCATTATCAATGTCCAATATGTCAATTTCTTCTTCTTCGTCGATTGGATAGTGGTTAACACCGATAATCGTTTCTTTCTTTGAATCGATATAGGCTTGCCTTCTTGCTGCGGCTTCTTCAATTCTCATTTTCGGAAGACCGGTCTCGATTGCTTTCGTCATGCCGCCCAAATCTTCTATCTCGTTGATATGTTGCCACGCCCGATCCATAAGCTCCTGGGTGAGAGATTCGACATAATAAGAACCGCCCCAAGGATCAATGACATTTGTAATACCCGTTTCCTCCTGCAAAAACAATTGCGTATTCCGGGCGATCCGCGCCGAAAAGTCTGTCGGCAAGGCGATTGCCTCATCAAGCGCATTTGTATGGAGGGATTGGGTATGCCCCATCACTGCTGCGTGAGCTTCAATTAACGTCCTGATGACATTGTTAAAAGGATCCTGCTCCGTTAGACTCCATCCGGACGTTTGACTGTGTGTCCTTAACGCCAATGATTTCGGATTTTTCGGTTGAAACGGACTCATAAGCTGGGCCCACATCGTTCTGGCGGCCCGCAACTTTGCCACTTCCATAAAATAATTCATCCCAATGCCCCAGAAAAACGAAAGGCGCGGTGCAAAGGAATCAATATCCAAGCCCGCTTGAAGGCCTGTTCTTACGTACTCCAAACCATCCGCAAGCGTATAGGCAAGTTCAATGTCCGCGGGAGCACCGGCTTCCTGCATATGGTAGCCGGAAATCGAGATGCTGTTGAATTTGGGCATATGCTTGGACGTATACTCAAAAATATCTCCGATAATTCTCATGGACATGTCGGGTGGATAAATATATGTGTTCCGCACCATATATTCTTTTAAAATATCATTTTGGATCGTTCCGGCAAGCTGCTCTTTTTTGACCCCCTGCTCCTCCGCCGTTACGATATAAAAAGCCATGATCGGCAAAACCGCACCGTTCATCGTCATCGATACCGACATTTGATCGAGTGGAATTCCGTCGAACAATATTTTCATATCAAGAATGGAATCAATGGCAACTCCCGCTTTTCCCACATCGCCTTCCACCCGTGGATGGTCTGAATCATATCCGCGGTGCGTCGCCAGATCAAAAGCCACCGACAAGCCTTTTTGACCCATCGCTAAATTCCGCCGGTAAAAGGCGTTGCTTTCTTCGGCGGTGGAAAATCCGGCATATTGCCTAACCGTCCAAGGGCGATTCACGTACATGGTTGGATAAGGTCCTCTTGTATAAGGAGCTATCCCGGGCATCGTGTCCACAAATCGCAATCCGGCCAGATCCTCTTTTGTATATAAAGGCTTCACTTTAATATGCTCATTTGTTTCAAAAGCATTTTCAATACTGAATGTTTCAGCCGTAGTATTTTCATATTGAAATATTGGCTGAATGGTTTGGAATTCCGGTTTTTTATCCATTGATCTCATCCTCCCAGCTGCTGAGGAGCCCGGACAGTTTTTCGTACATATTTTGGCCCGAATAAAGGGTTCCGTCCAATCCGAGTGCTGCCAGTTCTTCATTTGCATAACGCCCTGCTATGTCTACGTGGACACCCGGAATGTGCTCCTTCAACCAATGCGCTATTTGGGCGGCCAATCGCTGATACATGGCGTCCGACCCACAAAGACAGTAGTATTTATACTGTTTCTTTTTAATAAAGGCCTTCATATCGTCAAGCGAATGACAGTCATTGCTCCATTGCGCCCGGATGCCGGCTGCGGCAAGCACCCCGTCTGCAAAATCGGCACGCGGCTTATATTCTTTTAATGGCCCCAGACCTATAAGGCCCACTTCAGGTAAAAAGCCTTTGTTGGCCAGATTTTTCGTCCTTTTTCTTATATTTTCAAAGCTTTGGGAAAGCCGCAGTCTTGGCAGTAGTTCCACACGCATGGAGTCGCAATCCGTTCCAAGATTTTTTCGCGAAAGCGGTTCTTCCACATTTTCAGTACTAACGGCATATACATTTACGCCAATGATGGATTGTTTCCGGGTCTCCGAATCTTTTAGTCTTTGATGTGCTGTTTCTTTTATTTGTTTTTGTAGCCAGCCTGATTGTAGAGACTCCGTGATGCCTCCGTTTTTATCAATCTCCAAAAAGAAAGCCCAGCCTTTTTCAACCAAACCCTTTGTTAGCGACTCGATATAATAGGAGCCTCCTGAAGGATCAGCCACTTTATCCAGATATGATTCATGTTTCAGCAGCAATTGCGTATTTCTGGCTATTCTCTCCGAAAAGCTGTTCCATTCGGTTGTCACATAGTCAAAAGGAGCGACATGCAAAAAGTCAACGCCCCCAACGACCGCCGAAAACGCTTCACTACCGGCCCGGAGCATATTCACATACGGATCAATGGCAGACTTCGTGAACTCCGAGGTTTCGGCGCTGACAAGAACCTTATTCTGATCATTTGACATTCCATATGCACCCGAAAGCGTTTTCCATAACATCCGAAATGCGCGGAGTTTCGCGATTTCTATAAAAAATTGGCTGCCAATGGCAAAGTTAAAGAGCAATTTACTAGCTGTTTTTTCCGGCGGCCAGCCAATCTCTTTCATCTTTTCTAGATAAAATACAGCAGTTGCCAAAGCAGTCCCCAATTCCTGAACCGCGTTCCCGCCGCCCGCATTGTATGGTTCCACATCAACCAAGATCGTTTTTATTTCAGGGTATTGTTCATCCAGTTCTTGAACAGCAGACAGCCAGCTATCCATTTCTTCTCCCTGAATATTGACTAATCGGCCTGCCTGAAGGTGGGAACTGATTATATCAGTGGCTACAGCCCCGAAAATGCCGCCCCCCTTATATTCCAAAAGCTTTCTGGCAATCAAAGGATAGTTTGATTTTGACAAAACAAATAAAGGTGCTTGATGTAAAGCAATCATGTCATTTAATGCTGTAAAACTGAGTTCTTCCATATTGTTTAATTGATCAGGATCGAAAGAAATCGTATCCTGTCCACGTTGACGCGCCAAACCGATTTGTTTTTTCAACTCATTCCAATCGGAATGAGCGATTCTTTGGGAGATGCGCCATCTTTGGCGCTCTGCGGCATGAAATCCCCGCACATAAGAACCTTCGCCCGGATATTGATCTACGCATACAGCATCTGCTTTGGTGTACAAGGGATTCAATGTAATGCCTTCATACGTTTTTTTGTAAAGATGGCCGATCGTATCTTTTTTAAGTGATTTTTTGGCCGCTTCCACCCATTCTTCCCGGCCGGCTTTTTGAAATCTCGTATTTCTTGCCTGTTCCGTATTCATGCAGCTCTTCCTTTCCCATGCCATCATTGATTACGCCAGAAAATCATGTTGTATACTATCTATATTAGTATAATTGACACAATCAGACAACTCGCTCATTTTGTTATATAACAGATTTTTGAAGCAATCACGTTATTGTTTGCAAAACATGATACTGTGGCTTGATAGATTTTATGATATGGGGAAGGATGCACGAATTCTTTAAAATGATTTCGCCTTTTCGAAAAGGCCTTCGACTTCAATTATGCTTCAGTCAACTTTTTCCGTTTTTAATGATGCTTTCCTATTGCCAGTTACGATCTTTTGATGAAAAAAACCCCAATCGCTGTAACCCAAATATATGAAAAGAATATGATCCATAAGTAAAAAATGGAAACCGATTCATTGCCTAAAAGGGTGAGAACTGCCACAGCTATAAATATAATAGCTAGGGCAATGTGTGACGCATATGAAAAAAACCGGAAAACATTGTGAATAACCCGTTCATCTGCTTCAGGAAGGTTATTTTTTTTGCTCCTTTGCTTCACCACTTGGATCACTGTTAAAATGATCGCTGCTATGAAACCACCTGTAAACACTTCATAAGGAAATTCTCCCTGAAAATAATAAACAAGAAACGAGCTGAGAACAGCACCTGTAAATGTACAAACAATGATAAAAAATGGGGTCCACTTTTCTAACAACGCCCCCCATTTTTTCTATCTTTTACATTCATTCGTCATCCTCCTCCAAAATAAAGATTTCTTCAATGGGCATATTAAAATAGGCGATTATTTTTAACGCTAACCCTAAACTGGGATTATACTTGTTTTTTTCAATAGCATTTATTGTTTGACGTGTCACTTGTAAATCTTCCGCCATTTTCATTTGAGTGATGCCTTTTTTTTTGGCGAATTTCTCGAATATGATTTATCACCCTCATGATCAATCCCCCATCGGAATGTAAAGTTATCTTTACATTCGCAATAGCAAAAAACCAAGTCAGTGTAAAGATACCTTTACATTCACTTGGTCTTTTCATGGGATTGCCGTACGCTTTACCGATACTTGCAAGCTTGAAGTTGTTCTCCATTATAGAATAGGGTCAACGGGAGTCTAAAATATCTTCATTTCCGTTTTGAATGGATTCCCCTGCTGCCGCTACAAAGCAATCACTTCCTGAAACTTTGCCAATTCAACAGGGTTTTGCTGAAATTCATCTTGCTTCCATACGGAACGCAAGTAAATCTCTGAAATGGCTTCTTGCCGCTCATCTCCTTGAGCACAGGATTCGAGGGCTATGACACTTTCAAAAAGAATAGCCATCCTTTCCGCCAATGCTTTGCAATAAAATGTTTGTAAATGGCTATTAAGCTCTCTTACCTGTTCAACTTTTTTTAATAAGTCTTCTATTTGTCTTTCCATTAACGGAATCCAAGTGGCTATTGGGTGGACGATTTTCTTTTTAATGTCCGACAACTTCCTTCTCATTTCTCCCGCAAATATTTGATCAGCCTCATATTTCATGATTAAACGCAACACTTCAAGACCAAGGATGTTTGCAGTACCTTCCCAAACAGTCAACACCTGTGCGTCACGTAGCAGCCTCGGTGTTACGAAGTCTTCAATATACCCATTTCCACCGTGTATTTCAATGGCTTCATGTGCAAAGCGGATCGCCTGTTCAGCTGTTTCCTGTTTCATAATAGCCACATATAATCGGAATAATATTTTGTCTCTTTGCGAAGCCTGATCTTTTGTTTCCAGTCCCATCACGACATCCATACGCTTGATTACTTCAAAAATAGCCTGTAATTCTATCTCTTGCTTAGCAGTCATTTGACTTAGCGTACATTGGATCATAGGATATGAGGTTAAACGGTTGCCAAACGCCTCCCGCCTGTATGCATAATTTTTTGCTTCCCGCAACG
Source organism: Siminovitchia thermophila (assembly GCF_016909185.1). Taxonomy (GTDB): domain Bacteria; phylum Bacillota; class Bacilli; order Bacillales; family Bacillaceae_C; genus Siminovitchia; species Siminovitchia thermophila. Next base: position 154,319 of record NZ_JAFBFH010000003.1, read on the forward strand.
CCCGGCGCATGATTCCGACAGACGCAACAGCGTTGGACACCCTCGAAAGATTCAAGGCTTCGATCATATAAGAAAACCCTTTATCTTCTTTCCCGACTAAATAGCCGATCGCTTTATTAAATTCCACCTCCCCCGAAGGGACTGCCCTTACCCCAAGCTTATCTTTTAAACGGCGGATTCTTAGCCGCCCTTGGGCTCTATTTTCTTCCCAAGGAATTAGGAACAGGCTTAATCCTTTCGTTCCGGCCGGCGTACCGTCCAATCGGCCTAATACCATCGCAATTCCGCACACACCGGCATTGCTTGCAAAATACTTTTCTCCGGTAATGAGATAAGAATCACCGGCTTTCACCGCTTTCAATTCGTTTGCGCCCACATCAGACCCACCTTGACGCTCTGTTAAAAAAGTCGCCCCTTCATACAACTCCACTTCGCCGGTTGAAATGACATGCGGTAAATAGGTTGATTTCAATGGTTCCGAAGCATAATGGTCGATCAAATATGCGGTGGCTTTTGTAAGAGTCACAGGGCAGGCCAAACCCGGTTCAGCTTGTGAAAGTAAGTATTTCAGCGCATAGGAATAGCCGTAATTTCCCTTTATTCCTAATTCCGGAATCTCTTTGTGGATATAGCCGACAACGCCGGTACGATACGTCTCTTTAACAGATTTTTTATATCCTTCATTCAGCCAAACCTTTGAAGCTTCATTTCCCATTTTGTCATAATTAATCAGTTTTGGCGCCCCATCCCGGTCGGAATGAATAGCCCGGATATCAATGCTTCCGGCACATAAAGCACCGTAATCTTCTAATTCCTTGTCTGCCCAATGAAAAAAATCAGGTGGCAGTAAACTCTTTAACAGCCTCTTTAAAATGGGATCTTCTTTGTAAAAATTTTCCATTAGCCCACCCCCATGGTGAATTATTGATTACAAGCTTTTTTCATACGTCTCCCGAAGTTGTTTCTTTAATAACTTGCCAGTAGCGTTTCTTGGTAGCGCTTCCAACAATTCATATCGCTTTGGAATTTTATAGTCGGCTATTTTTCCTTGTAAAAATTCCGTGCACTCAGCGGCTAAATCGGCAAAAGGTTCCTTGGCAACAATGAATGCCTTAACGGTTTCGCCCCAGTCTGGATTGGGTACCCCCACGACAGCGACATCAGCCACTTTCGGATGGATGATCAGTATTTTTTCTATTTCCTGCGGATATATATTGACACCGCCAGAAATAATGATATCTTTTTTACGGTCGATCACCCAATAAAAGCCGTCATCATCCTGCTTTGCCATATCACCCGTATAGAGCCATCCATCCTTTACAACCTCTTTCGTTTTTCCCTCATCTTCGTAGTACCCCTTCATTGTTCCTGCCCCACGAAGAATAATTTCACCAACTTCACCTCGTTGAACATCTTTCCCCTGATCATCCACCAAACGGATTTCACAATGTAACGCAGCTCTTTTGCCAATGCTTCCCGACTTTCTCTTATGATCATCAAATCCTAAAATTGTCCCATTGGGCCCCGCCTCGGTCAGACCGTATACACAAGTGAAATTCTCCGTGCCAAATTGAGCTTGGACACGGGCTATCTCTTTCTCGGACAATGGTGCTCCGCCGTATACCCAATATTGCATCGATGAAAGATCATACTTATATATTTCTGGATGCCTTGAACTGGCAAGATATGCAATAGGTGCGCCAAAAAAATGCGTTGTCTGCTCACGCTGAACGGTTTCCAGCAATAATTCCGGTGTAAACGATGGAACGAGTACATGTGTGGCACCCACATACGTCCCCGCCATAAGAAATAAATGGAGCGGGGCTGAATGGCTTAACGGCATCATGTGAAGAATTCTGCTTTCTGGCTTTAAGCACATTTCCACACTGATAGTGACAGCAACCGTCAAGATGTTGCGATAAGTAAAAAGCACTCCTTTTGGTTCCCCGGTTGTTCCAGATGTATACAGTATGGATGCTTCATCATCTTCCGACAAACCGCATTCGATATCATCAGGTGACCCTTCGGCAATCAGCGAGTCCAAAGATAGCCAGCCACCAACCGTCTCACCTGTTTTTATGCATAAAAGGCCTGTTTCCGGGAGCCCGCTTACCTGTTCAAAAAGCATATGATGTGTGATAAAAACACTCGCTTCGCAATGCCCCAATATATAATCGATTTCCCGGCGAACAAGCTTTGGATGAACGGGAACGGTAATCGCGCCAATTCGCTGGACAGCAAAATATGCATATAAAAACTCTTTCACGTTCGGCAAATGCAAGATGACTTTATCGCCCGGTTTAACCCCGATATTTCGCAAACTATGGGCGAGCTGATTCACCTGGCGGTTCCATTCCGAATATGTAATTCGTTCTTCAGGTGTTACGATCCCTTCGTGATTCGGATACTTTCCTGACATAACCGCCAGCAAATTGGGTATATTCATCTTTCGCTGCACTCCAATTCTTTTAATTTTTTTTGAAACATCACAAGTAATTGCTCCATTTCCCCACGAATTTCTTCCAGCTCTGCTATTCGTTCATTCACCTCCATGATTTTTTCCTCGCCATACTCGATCGTTCGTTTCAACTGTTTTTTTTCAGTTCGATCTATTTGGAATAATTCAAGCATTTCGCGAATTTCTTCCAGTTGAAAGCCATATTTTTTCCCGCGAAATATAAGCTGCAGGCGTATTTTCTCTCTTTTTGAAAAAATCCGCCGCCCGTTCTCCCTTCTTTTTGGTGCAAGCAAACCGATCTCTTCATAGTAACGTATCGTTCTGGTCGAAATATTAAATTGTTTGGCAAGCTCCGAAATAGAATATGTTTCCATATCCCCCACCTTTGCAAGAAATTCTGATAGTAACATTGTAGCATTGACGTTAACGTAAACATCAACCTATATTTTGTTTTTTCCGAAAAAATAAGCTCAATAGAAGAGGCTAGGACACAACTAAATCAGCTGATGAAAAAACGAACCATAAAGTGAAACTTCAATCAGTAGGCGTTTTCTTCCTCTCCTACTGAATGTTGGTTGAACCAATCGGGCATTTAGGTGCCGTTTTCTCACACTTGGACCTTTTGTATTCACTCAAGATTTTGAAGTAGTGTATATGGCACCTTACATGCCGGATCAAGTGAAACTTCATTCAGTAGGGCTCCTACTGAATGTTAGTTGAACCAATCGAGCATTTAGGTGCCGTTTTCTCACACTTAGACCTTTTGTATTCACTCAAGATTTTGAAGTGGTGTATATGGCACCTTACATGCCGGATCAATGGTCCCTGTGTATAATGCGCAAGCTTTTAGCGTCGTCAACATATGTAGAATAGCTCGAGATGAAGATCCCGCAGGAAAAGCGACCTTTGCTTTCCAAGGATGTTGAAGAGACCTGCGGAAAGCGAAATATGTTGACGTAGCGATGATAGGGATTTTTTTACACTATAAGAGAGTATAAAATGTTTATGGATTATAGTATAAGAAAAACGATGGCTTTCGCTAAAAGATTGGCGACAAGCCAAGTTTTTCTCAACACAAATAAACCGAACAATTATAAATGAATTGTTCGGCTTTTGCTATTTCGTATTTGCTTATGTCCCAAACTCGAAAAATCTTTAATATACTGAAGTATTTTCTTTCGACATATTTTCCAAAATTTCCTTAACACGCTTTAAAAAACGGCCGCAAACGAGCCCGTCAAGAATCCGGTGATCCAGTGACAAACACATATTGACCATGTCACGGATAGCAATGGCATTGTTGCTTATGACAATCGGCCGCTTTACAATCGATTCAATCTGCAAGATCGCTGCCTGCGGATAATTAATGATCCCCATAGACTGGACAGAGCCGAATGACCCTGTATTATTCACTGTAAAAGTGCCGCCTTCCACATCTTCTTTTTGTAAGGCGCCGGTTCTCGCTTTGACAGCCAGCTCATGAATCTCTTTGGCAATTCCTTTAATTGATTGTTCGTCTGCATGTTTTATGACCGGGACAAATAACGAATCTTCACTTGCGACAGCAATGGAAAGATTGATGTCTTTTTTCTGGACGATTTTGTCTCCGGCCCACATGGAATTCATCATTGGAAACTCTTTTAACGCTTGGGCAACAGCTTTGACAAAAAACGCAAAATAAGTAAGGTTGAATCCTTCCTGGCGTTTAAAATCTTCTTTTATAGCGTCCCTGTACTTGACAAGATCTGTTACATCCGCCTCGATCATCATCCAGGCATGCGGAATTTCTTGCTTGCTGCGCACCATATTTGCGGCAATCGCCTTTCTAATGCCGGTAACAGGAATGTCAACATCCCCAGTGGAATGCGGTATTGCGGTTTTTTGCAAGAAAGGCTCTTTTGTCGCTTCTCCGCTTTTTGGAATGTTGCCGGAATCGATCAATCTTTGCAAGTCCTTGCGGGTAATCCTGCCGTCTCTACCGCTTCCTGTCACTTGGGACAAATCAATGTTATATTCCTGGGACATCCGGACAACTGCAGGAGAATAACGCGCTTTGGCTCTTTGCTTTTTCGGTTTCTTTTCGTCCGCAGTGTTTTGAGGAGAGGAGGTGTCTTGCTTGGCAACAGAAGGGGCACTTTCGGCCTCTGGCTTGTTTTTAGCGCCTCCACCTTCTGTTTCAATTGTGCATATAACTTCCCCGACAGCAAGTGTTTCATCTTCCTCGGCAATCAGTTCTTTAATCGTTCCTGTAAACGAAGAAGGGATTTCGGCATTCACTTTATCTGTCAATACTTCAGCAATCGGATCATATTTATTGACGTGATCCCCCGGTTTGACGAGCCATTTGCTGATTGTTCCTTCAGTGACGCTTTCACCCAACTGCGGCATTGTAATATTTTTCAAAGCCAAAATGAACCAGCTCCCTTTATGCTTGATTTTCGAGTCAAGCCCCAACCAATTTCCGCATCGGCATCATTACCGTCCGGATTTTGAATTTGTTTGACAATAAGCCCGGTGAAAAATGTGCAACATCCGCCGGAAGCTTAATAGTATTTCTCTGCTAAGTAGCGGCCCTCCCCCATTAAAAATGGTAGGGGCTACTATATTGAATACTTAAAAATCTGCAAGCTCCCGCATCGCTTTTTCGACTTTGTCAGGGTTGACCATAAAATACTTTTCCATTGTCGGCGCGTAAGGCATAGCTGGAACATCCGGGCCAGCAAGCCTCTTTATTGGAGCATCCAGATCAAAAAGACAATGCTCGGAGATAATTGCTGCCACTTCGCTCATGATGCTGCCTTCTTTATTATCTTCCGTTACAAGCAGAACTTTTCCCGTTTTGGATGCAGCATCAATAATGGCTTGCTTATCTAGCGGATAAACTGTTCGCAAATCCAAAATATGAGTTTCAATACCGTCTTGCGCCAAACGTTCGGCAGCCTGAAGCGCAAAATGGACACATAATCCGTATGTGATGACCGTAATGTCATCTCCTTCACGTTTCACATCTGCTTTTCCGATAGGCACGATGTACTCCTCTTCCGGCACATGCCCTTTAATGAGCCTGTATGCCCGTTTATGTTCAAAAAACAGCACCGGATCCTCGTCGCGGATGGCTGCCTTCAACAAACCTTTCACATCATATGGGGTTGAAGGCATGACGATCTTCAAGCCAGGCTGATTCGCAAAAATGGCTTCCACCGATTGGGAATGATAAAGCGCGCCGTGCACTCCCCCTCCGTATGGAGCGCGAATGACAATCGGACAGTTCCAATCATTGTTCGATCTGTACCTGATACGGGCGGCTTCGGATATAATTTGATTGATGGCAGGCATAATAAAATCAGCGAACTGCATCTCGGCAACCGGCCTGTATCCGTACATGGCAGCACCGATTCCGACGCCGGCAATCGCTGATTCGGCAAGGGGCGTATCAATGACCCGTTCTTCTCCGAACTGCTCATACAACCCTTGGGTTGCTTTAAACACCCCGCCCTTTCTCCCGACATCTTCACCAAGCACGAATACTTTATCGTCCCGCTCCATCTCTTCTTTCAGCGCCATCGTTACTGCTTCAATATAAGAGATTACCGTCATAAAAGTTCCCCCTGCTCCCCTTCGTAATACACATACTTCAAGGCGTGTTCCGGGGCTGCATACGGAGCTTCTTCCGCATAATCCGTCGCCTCGTTCACCTGTTTCATGACCCGATCGTTGATTTCTTTTTCCATTTCATCTGTCATGACGCCACTTTCTTTTAAGTAAGCTCCAAACAAAATAATCGGGTCTTGGCTTTTCGCCTTTGCGACCTCGTCTGGAGACCGATAAAAGCGATCATCATCATCTGATGAATGTGCAGTAAGCCTGTTGCACATCGTTTCAATCAATGTCGGGCCTTCTCCTCTCATGCACCGTTCTCTCGCTTCCTTGATAACCTTGTACACTTCAAGAGGGTCATTGCCATCGACTGTGATTCCCGGCATGCCGTATCCAACTGCGCGATCCGATACTTTTTCACAAGCGAGCTGTTTTTCAACCGGAACTGAAATGGCATATTTGTTGTTTTCACACATGAAAATAACAGGGAGTTTATGAACCCCTGCGAAATTGGCTCCTTCATGGAAATCACCTTGGTTTGATGAGCCTTCTCCAAACGTAACAAAAGCAACAAGATCTTTTTTATCCATACGCGCAGCAAGCGCCACGCCAACAGCGTGGGGAACTTGTGTTGTAACAGGCGACGATCCTGTCACGATCCTGTTTTTCTTTTGCCCAAAATGTCCGGGCATTTGCCGTCCTCCCGAATTGGGATCTTCCGCTTTGGCAAAAGCGGAAAGGAGTACTTCCTTTGGTGTCATGCCAAATGATAATACGGCGGCAAGATCCCGATAGTAAGGAAGTATGTAATCTTGCTGACGATCAAGCGCGAAAGCCGCCCCCACTTGAGCCGCTTCCTGGCCTTGGCATGAAATGACGAACGGAATCTTTCCGGAACGATTCAAGAGCCACATCCGCTCATCAATCCGCCGGGCGAGCACCATTACCTCATACATGTTCAATACTTCCTGATCACTTAATCCGAGTTCTTTATGACGATTTTTTGCCATTTATTTTCCCCCCCGTGTAATTTATGAATGGATAGCCTGTCCGTCAACAGCAAGGGCGGCTTCTCCGATCGCTTCGCTTAATGACGGGTGTGGATGGATGGAGTTTGCGACCTCCCATGGCGTTGCATCCAGGATTCGCGCAAGCCCGGCTTCCGATATCATATCCGTTGCATGAGGGCCAATGATATGTATTCCCAAAATATCATTCGTCTTTACGTCGGCGATTATTTTTACAAATCCGTCCGTGTCGCCATACACAAGTGCCTTTCCAATTGCTTTGAATGAAACATTTCCTGTTTTGACTTGATGTCCCAGCTCCTTGGCCTCTTCTTCCGTTAAGCCGACACTTGCTATTTCCGGATTGCTGTAAACACATCTCGGCACGTCTTTATATTGAATAGGTGATGGGTCTTGGCGCGTAATATGCTCGACAGCCTTTATTCCCTCATAAGAAGCCACATGAGCAAGCTGGAGCCCCCCAATCACATCTCCAATCGCATAAATATGCGATTCCTTCGTTTGGTAGTTTTTATTCACTTTAATAAATCCGTTGTCAAGCTCGATATCTGTATTTTGCAGACCGAGATTTTCCGTATTTGGCCGGCGTCCTACGGAAACGAGTATTTTTTCGGCCGCAAAAGTCTGCTCCTCTCCCTTGACAATGGCAGAAATGGCGATCGAACCATTCATTTTTTGTATTGTTTCAGGAAGGACCTTGGCATTGGCAACTACCTTGACCTTCTTTTTCTTTAAAATTCTTTGCATTTCTTTGGAAATATCACGATCCTCATTAGGCAAAATGCGGTCTGCATATTCCATAATGGTTACTCCCAACCCAAAATCCGATAGCATGGAAGCCCATTCGATGCCGAGCACTCCTCCGCCAATAATTAAAACAGACTTTGGAAGCTGCTTTAATTCCAGTGCTTCATCAGACGTTAAAACAGATGTACCGTCGATGTCCAGCCCCGGCAAAGATTTTGGTCGCGACCCGGAGGCAATGATGACATTTTTCGGAATAAGCATTTCATTTTCTTCACCACTGTCCATTTCCACTGAAACAGTGCCCGGCAGTGGAGAAAAAATGGAAGGGCCCAAAATTCTGCCGATACCATGATAAACATCAATTTTTCCCTTTTTCATTAAATGCTGCACACCTTTGTACAGCGTGGCGATAATACCATTTTTTCTTTCTTGCGCTTTTGCAAAATTCAAATGGACACTTTCAGCAGTCACGCCAAAGTCCTCACTTCGTTTAGCTGTTGCATATACTTCTGCGGTGCGAAGCAGCGCTTTACTCGGAATGCAACCTTTATGCAAACATGTGCCGCCGATCCGGTCTTTTTCCACAAGTGCCGTTTTGAGACCCAACTGTGAAGCGCGGATGGCAGCAACATATCCCCCTGTACCCCCGCCGATAATAACGAGGTCATACTCTTTTGCCATTTCTTACCTCCTCATACCCCATTTTCAGACATGACACTCATAACTTTTCCTAAAAAAACTTGTCTAAATCCGGTGATGGAGAATGTGCTTATCATTTAATAAAAACTGACTTCTGGAATTTTTTAGCTTTTCTATTCTTTCTTCGGCCATGCGATCAGCCGCCATATATGTAGGGATGTTATCCCGTTTTGAGATCATGATCACTTTCTCAACATTGTTGTATATCGTTTCCACCTTCTTTAACGCCCGCTCTTTATTATATCCGTAAAGTTCATCCGCCACATTAATGACCCCACCGGCGTTAATGACATAATCAGGGGCGTAAACGATCCCCTTTTCATGTATGATGTCGCCGTGCCTATTTTCTTTTAACTGATTGTTTGCGGAACCAGCAATGACTTTTACCTTTAATTGCGGGATTGTATCATCATTAATCACGGCTCCAAGGGCACAAGGAGAAAAAATGTCTGCCTCTACTCCATAGATATCACTCGGATCAGCAGTATTTGCGTCAAAAGCTTCTACTGCGCGATTTACAGCCTCCTTATTAATATCCGTCACAACAAGACGGGCACCTTCTTCGTGCAAGTAACGGCATAGCTCAAAGGCAACATTGCCGACACCTTGGACAGCCACTGTTCGGCCCTCTAACGAATCTGTTCCAAATGCCTCTTTGGCAGCTGCTTTCATTCCGACATAGCAGCCATAGGCGGTGACCGGGGACGGATTTCCGGACGAACCGAATGCCGGAGAAATTCCGGTAACAAAATTCGTTTCTTCATGGATGAGATCCATATCTTGGACAGATGTTCCAACGTCTTCTGCCGTGATATAGCGCCCGTTTAATCCTTGTATGTATCGCCCAAAAGCCCTGAACATCTCTTCATTTTTGTCTTTTTTCGGATCACCCATGATCACAGCTTTTCCGCCACCCAGGCTTAAGCCGGCTGCTGCATTTTTATAAGTCATTCCCCTTGCGAGCCGCAATGCATCCTGAATGGCCGCTTCTTCACTATCGTATGTCCACATTCTTGTGCCGCCAAGGGCGGGACCCAAAGTAGTGTCATGAATAGCTATAATGGCCTTTAACCCAGACTGCTCATCATGGCAAAATACCAATTGTTCATAGTCATGCTCTGCCAGGTTTTGAAATATGTTCACCGGACAACCCCCCACTTTCTTATTTATGAAGTTGCTTATTGAAGCCGTCTGCCGACTGTACTGGAAATATGAATGAGACTTATCATCATTGATTGTAACGAAAAGCTCGGTGCTTGACAAATGTTACCGATAGGATATGATTTTTTTGAAGTATTTTTTCAAGGAGATGTATATGGCACGAATTATTGCACTTATTATATTATTGCTCCCAGGGATTTTGGCTGGCTATGGCATCAAATTGATGAGGGATATGCTGTTCGGAATTTTACAGTCTCCTTTTCCGAGTTTGGGGATTCAATTTCTTGCCGGGCTTGTTTTTTTTATTGTCGGCTTAGGTTTTATAGGAGGTTTTATTTTACATCGGGACCGAAAAAGAAATAAGGTACAGGAACGCTTCAAAAAAAGATAACCTATACAGCCGGCAACTTTACCTAATAAAAGATCTGCAGTATATGCAGACCTTTTATGGGTATTGATTCCTGATTCGATATGCCTTTTTCGGATAATCTGTTATAATGGCCGAACAATTGATGGCAAATAGCTTTCTCATATCTTTTTCTTTATTGACCGTGTAAGGCCGAACCGCAATCCCGCAATCCATGGCTGCCTCTATGTCTTCAGGGGAAATGCATTTGAAATTTGGATGAATGCCGCTTGCCTGGAGCGTCCGGGCATAATCCCACGGTCGAAAAAGAACTTCTTTATACAGCGGAGCCGTTTGGATATCAGGCGCCAATTGGATACAATGAACGAGTGAATTGTGGTTAAAGGAAGAAATGATGACCCGCCCTTCCAAGCAAAATTCCCTGATAAGACTAATCACCTTTTCTTCCAAACCTTTATAAGCCTTTACGTTATTTTTCAACTCCACATTGCATATAAGGCCATTCCCTTCCAGCCATTCAAACACTTCCCGCAAAGAAGGAATGCGTGCGGCTTTTTTAAAAAAATGGGTAGAATGAAAATTCGCTTTTAATTTCCGGAGCTGTTCAAAAGTAAAATCTTTTACATAGCCACTGCCATTTGTCGTTCTGTCGACAGTTAGATCATGTATGACGACAATTTCTCCATCCGCCGCCAGTTGGACATCCAATTCAATCCCGTCTGCCCCCGCCTTTTCCGCGGCAATAAAAGCTTCCATCGTATTTTCCGGGTGAGTGCCCGCAGATCCTCGATGTGCTAGTATGTATGTCATCTGCTTACCACCTCAAAGGGTCTACACCCTCATGATTTTTTAAAATGTTATAAAGAAGAAATAATTATGACGCCTTATGTTCAAGCCTTAGCTTGTCGGCAACCATCGCGATAAATTCACTATTGGTAGGCTTGGCTTTGGACATGCTGATCGTATAGCCAAACAGGGATGAAATGGCATCAATATTCCCGCGGCTCCATGCCACTTCAATTGCATGGCGAATCGCTCTTTCAACACGGCTTGCTGTCGTATTGTATTTTTTGGCGATATCTGGATAAAGCACTTTTGTAATGGCCCCAAGCAATTCAATATCATGATATACCATTGATATTGCTTCCCTTAAATACAAATAGCCTTTGATATGGGCGGGAACACCGATTTCATGAATAACGGATGTAATGCTTGCTTCAAGGTTTTTCGCTTTATCCTCGCCTTGCTTCTTTGTGTGGGTGGTGGCGGATTTTACGGCTCGTGTGCCTTTCCCGCTCACATTGCGTATATGGTTCACCAGATATTCCATATCAAACGGTTTTAAAATGAAGTAAGATGCACCGAGTTCCACTGCTTTTGTTGTTACATCTTCCTGCCCAAATGCCGTCAACATAATAACATTCGGAAACGGAATTGTTTCAGACTCCCTAATTCTTTCCAATACGCCAAGACCATCCAAATGAGGCATAATAATATCCAAAATCAACACATCGACATCAACTTTCTCCAGCAAGTTCAGGCATTCTTGCCCATTATGCGCAGTTCCGACAATCTCGATGTCACTTTGGGTGGACATGTACTCCACAAGCAAAGAAATTAATTCGCGGTTATCATCTACAAGTGCGACTTTTATTTTCTTCAATTTTAGTTCCTCCCTAAGTCTCAAACGGATTTATTTATAAATTTATTCTAACAGACAATTACGCCAAGAAAAGGTAAAATCCTTTTTATATTTCAAAAATAAGAGAAAAAGACAAAGAAAGCTGATATTTGCTATTTTCTTCCACCTATTTCGTCATAAACCAACATTATTTGCATAAAAAACAGGGCTGTCCAGAAAGTCAGTGAAAACTGATTTTCTGTGATAGCCCTTTTACATACAAAAAAATGGGGGCTATGCATATGCCCCCTTAACCAGCTTTTTCCATTTTTTCTTGACCTTCTTCATAAATGTTAATGCCCGCTTCATGCAGCATCCATTCAATATGGACACCATAGCCGGAAGTCGGATCATTTACAAATACATGAGTTACTGCGCCGATCAGCTTGTTGTTTTGGATGATCGGACTCCCGCTCATCCCCTGAACGATTCCACCTGTTTTATTCAGCAGATCTTTATCTGTTACTTTAATGACCATTCCCTTTGTTGCCGGGAATTTTTGTGGAATCGTACTGACAATTTCAATGTCGTACGCTTTTACTTCATTCCCGTCTGTAACAGTTAAAATCTTGGCCGGTCCTTCCTGTACTTGATGGGCCAGCCCAATGGAGAGCGGCGTGTCCATGACGCCGTTTTTAATGTCTTTTTTTAGCGTTCCAAATATGCCGAACGGACTGTTTAAGGTGATGTTTCCAATGATTTCTTTATTGCCGGAAAAACGAGCCAGTTTTTCTCCGGGATCTCCATGTTTTCCTTTTTCAATGGAAGTTACCGTTGATTCAACAATTTGACCGTCTTCTACAATAATGGGCTTTTTCGTGTCCATATCCGATATAACATGGCCGAGGGCACCGTATTTTTTCGAATTTGGATCATAAAAAGTCATTGTTCCAATGCCTGCAGCGGAGTCTCTGATATACAAACCCAATTTAAAGACCTGTTCCTTTTCGTCTTTTATCGGGACAAGTTTTGTCTCAAATTGTTCCTGTTCTCGGCGAATCGTCATATTAAGCGGCTTTCCATTCTCGCCGGCATTTTCCACATAACGGGCCACTTCGTTCATGCTTTTAATTTTGTTTCCGTCAATCGCAGTGATCATATCGCCTACCTTGATGCCGGCCTCTTCCCCAGGAGAAAATTTCCCGTCATTGTTGGTGACAAGGTGATGTCCGACAACGAGGACACCCAGCGTATTCATTTTGACGCCAATGGACTGCCCGCCCGGGAGTACTTTGAACTGTTTCAATACATTCACGTTTACCTTTTTCATGGGCAAACCCGCAAGCTGAAGGATCATTTCATCTTTTCCGCTGTTTTCCCCTTTTAGGGATACAGCCTCATCTTGATCCTCAAGCGTAAACGTGTCTACCGCATCAGCTGAAGCTGCAACAGCACCCGACTTTGGAAATGCCTGCTTATCCCCTTCGAACATCGTGATACTTAGAGGTATGTGAACATATTGTTGAAACGGCTTGGAAAAGCCAATCATGATTAGAGATACAAGGAGAATTACACCTGTTATTTTTCTTAAGCGCTCTTTCATCAGTTTCTTTTTCACTCTCCTCGCCTTCTAGTCCACAGTTATAATGTGACCTCCAGAACGTGCATTTATAACTGGGGGCGAGAAAAAAAGATGTCCAATGAAGGATAGCTTTTCATTTTTTTTAAGGCTTTTTTATGGTATAGGCAGATTGAAGCAATTCTTTGGCATGCCTTTTTGTAATGTCAGTTATCTCGGTTCCAGAAATCATGCGGCCAATTTCTTTTATTTTTTCTTTTTCAGTCAAGTTTTTAATCGTTGTTCGTGTTCTTTTATGAATGATCTCTTTGGCAATAAGCATATGATGATCCGCCATTGCAGCAACTTGCGGTAAATGGGAAATACAAAGGACTTGGGAATTAACGGATATTTTGTACATTTTCTCTGCCATTGCTTGCGCGACCCGGCCACTTACACCCGTATCCACTTCATCGAATATGACGGAAGTGACTCTTGTCGAAAATATCGTCTTGAGCGCCAGCATAATGCGCGACAGTTCTCCACCGGAAGCGACTTTGGACAAAGGCTTTAACGGCTCTCCGGGGTTGGTTGAAATGTAAAATTGAATGTTGTCCAACCCGTTTCCACTTGGGAGCTGTTCGTTAAAAGTAACCTCAAAAACGGTCTTGTCCATGTACAGTTCTTTTAATTCTCGATGAATGGCATTTGTTAATTTGTTTGCCCATTTTTTCCGGATTTTAGTCAAATGATTGCCTATATCCATCAGTTGTTTTTTCAACTTGTCCAGCTGCTTTTGTAACTCTTCGAGGCGGCTTTCCTTATTGAGAATCGATTCGGTTTCTTCCTTAATCTTCTCATAATAATCCAAAATTTGTTCTACTGTATAACCGTATTTCCTTTTTAACTGGTTGATTTCATTCAAGCGCGACTCAATTTCATTTAATCGCATTGGATCGTATTCAAGCATATCAAGCTCAGTTCTAATGGTTAAAACAGCATCTTCCAACATATAATAACTGTTCGACACTGACTCTTTGATGGATTGGTATTTGCTGTCAACTTCAGCCGCTGTTTCCAGCATGCTCATAGCACGGCCTATAGAGTCAAGGCCGCGTTGATCTCCCTGAAGCTGTTCGTATCCGTCTTTTAAAGAGCCAAACAATTTTTCGAAATTAACGAGCCGCTTTCTTTCTTCTTCAAGCAGGTCATCTTCATTCATTTTAAGGTTTGCCTTTTCAATTTCCCGCATTTGAAATTGCAGTAAATCGAGACGATGGGCCATTTGCTGCTCCGTTTTGCTTAGCTCTTTGATTTTATTTTGTACTTCCAAGTATTTTTCATAAACATTTGTGTAACGCTCCCGGGCAGGAACGATTTCTTTTTTTCCATATTGATCCAAAAGCAATACATGTAAGGCATCATTCATTAATTCCTGATGCTCATGCTGTCCATGGATATCGATGAGCGAGCTGCCGATCTCACGCATTGTAGCGATCGTGACGAGCTTTCCATTCACCCGGCAAACGCTTTTACCGGTGTTTGAAATCTCCCGGCGCAAAACGACCATTCCTTCTTCTACATCAATTCCATATTCAGACGCTTTTTTAATACAGGAATGTTCATCATGTATAAAAAACAAGCCTTCTATTTCCGCTTTTTTTTCACCATGCCGCACAAACTCCGCTGATCCCCGCCCGCCAACCAATAAATGGACCGCATCAATAATAATCGATTTTCCTGCCCCCGTTTCTCCGGTTAAGACAGTTAACCCTTCCGAAAAAGAAATCGATATTTTATCAATGATGGCAAAGTTTCTAATCGACAATTCCTGTAACAAAGAATTCCTCCCCTTAAAGCATGTTGATAAACTTTTCATTGATTGTCTCGGCATATTCGGGTGTCCTGCAAATAATCAAACATGTGTCATCTCCGCAAATCGTCCCCATTATTTCTTCCCAATCAAGGTTATCGATCAGTGCGCCGACGGCCTGGGCATTACCCGGAAGTGTTTTTAATACTATAAAGTTTTCTGTATAATCTATTCCGATAAAAGACTCCGTCAAAGACCGCTTTAATTTCTGCAGCGGATTAAACCGCTGATCGGCTGGAAGACTGTATTTATACCGGCCGTCCGGAAGGGGAACTTTCACCAGATGCAATTCTTTTATATCCCTTGATACGGTTGCCTGCGTAACATTAAAGCCTTGATTTTTCAAGTAATCGACAAGCTCGTCCTGCGTTTCAATTTCCTTTTTTCCGATCACTTCCCGGATTTTTAAATGGCGCCGTGCCTTGCTCATATTTTCCACCTCTTACCTTTACATGAAATCGCATTTTTATGCTATCCATCATTATTTAGTATTATAATTTTTCATTGAAAAAAGGGCAATCTATAACAGATTGCCCAATCATTGTGGCTTGTTCAATTGACTATGCGCCTGTTGTACAATATCCGCCGCTTCCTCGCTGGTATCGTCACTGCCTGTCTCCTTTTCACCTTCATATCGTAAATGAATGAGAAACTCAATGTTTCCTTCACCGCCGGTAATAGGAGAAAAAGCAAGGTTTTTGACATCGTAGCCTTCGGATATGGCAAACTCTTTTATTTTTATAATGACCTCTTCATGGATTTTCGCGTCTCGTATAATGCCTTTTTTACCAACCTGGTCTTTGCCTGCTTCAAACTGAGGCTTGATCAATGCGATGACATCGCTTTTGGGGACAAGTATGTTTTTTAAAACAGGCAAGATTAAGGTTAATGATATAAAAGAGACATCTATCACTGCCATTTCAGGCTTGATGGGAAATGCATCAGGCGTTACATAGCGAAAATTTGTCCTTTCCATTACAACAACACGTTCATCCTGTCTTAACTTCCACGCCAACTGATTATAACCCACATCCAAGGCATAAGACAGTCTTGCCCCGTGTTGAAGCGCACAATCCGTAAAGCCGCCCGTCGAAGCGCCAATATCCAGCAAAACTTTATCTTTCAAATTCAATTGAAACTGCTGTATAGCTTTTTCCAACTTTAAGCCGCCTCGGCTCACATAAGGAATGACATTCCCCTTAACAGTGAGGGGAATGTCAATCTCGACCTTTTCACCGGGTTTGTCCAGCCTCGTTTCGTTTGTAAATACAATTCCCGCCATAATCGCTCTTTTCGCTTTTTCCCTTGTTTCAATCAAGCCTCTTTCTACCAAGAGCAAATCAAGCCTTGTCTTCTTCACTTTCATGTCTTACGCCCTTTTTTGTTTTTTTGGCATGAGCGCCTTTATTTTCATGACAATATTTTCAGGTGTCATCCCGATTTCTTTTAGCAGTTCCTTCACATTGCCATGCTCTACAAAGCGGTCGGGCACGCCAATTCTGTCAATAAAAGCATGGCGGTATTCGTGTTCACTCGCAAACTCAAGCACCGCACTGCCAAATCCACCCTGTAATACGGCTTCCTCAATCGTCAATATCGGCATATTTCTCCGTAACAGGCCATGCAAAAGTTGTTCATCAAGCGGTTTGATAAAACGGGCGTTGACGACCTGAACGGAAATGCCTTGTTTTTCAAGCCTGTTTGCGGCGTCAAGGGCCAACGGGATGGTCGTGCCGAATGTCAGAATCGCTGCGTCTGTTCCCTGTTTTAATACTTCCCACGAACCGATTGGTATTTGTTTCAATTCAGAGTCCATTGAGACGCCATATCCGTTCCCCCGGGGAAAACGGAGAGCGATCGGCCCATCATCATATTGAATGGCTGTATTGACCATATGCTGGCCTTCATTTTCGTCTTTTGGCATCATAATGACCATGTTCGGCAGATGCCTTAAAAAAGCGATATCGAATACGCCCTGGTGTGTTTCTCCATCTGCCCCCACCAGACCGGCCCTGTCGATCCCGATAAAAACATTCAGATTTTGCCTGCTGATATCATGAAGGACCTGATCATACGCTCTTTGCAAGAAGGTAGAGTAGATCGCCAAGTACGGCTTCATTTTTTGCGTTGCCAGACCGGCAGCCATTGTTGTCGCATGCTGCTCGGCAATTCCCACATCAAACATTCGATCGGGGAATTCCTCCGCAAAACCTTCCAGCTTGGATCCGACCGGCATCGCCGGGGTAATGGCCACAATTCGCTCGTCCTTGCGGGCAAGCTTTCTGACGGTTTCACTTACCAATGAGCTCCACGATGGCGGAGCATTGACTGGCTTGATTAAGTCTCCCGTATCTATTTTATATTGGCCCGTTCCGTGCCAAGTTCCGATTCTGTCATGTTCAGCGGGTTCGTACCCTTTCCCTTTTTTTGTAATCACATGCAATAAAACGGGACCCTTTGTTTTCTTGGCATATGAAATGTTTTCAAACAATGAGTCGAAGTCATGACCATCAACGGGTCCGAGATAAGTGAACCCGAGTTCTTCAAAAAACACACCTGAAACAAGCATATATTTCAGACTATCTTTTACCTTTTCCGCTGTTGCCGCCAATTTTCCGCCAACAGCCGGAATCTTTTTCAACAAGTAATCGAGTTCTTCTTTTGCCCAATGGTACTTCCCTGCCGTCCTTAGCCTTCCGAGCACGTTATGCAATGCGCCGACATTGGGGGCAATGGACATCTCGTTATCATTGAGAACAACAATCATATCCTTTTGTTCATGGCCGATATGGTTTAAAGCTTCCAAGGCCATACCGCCAGTTAGAGCTCCGTCGCCAATGACGGGAACCACAAAATTATTTGCCTTTTTGACATCGCGTGCAATAGCCATGCCCATCGCCGCCGACAAAGATGTTGAACTGTGTCCTGTTTCCCAAACATCGTGTTCGCTTTCGGACATTTTAGGAAAGCCGCACAACCCTTTATATTGGCGGAGGGTGTCAAATTGGCACGCTCTCCCCGTTAAAATCTTGTGTACATATGATTGGTGCCCGACATCCCAAATAATTTTATCTTTGGGGCTGTCAAAACATTTATGAAGGGCAATCGTCAGCTCTACTACACCTAAATTGGGACCGATATGGCCCCCTGTCCTGGATAATGTTTCTATCAGGAAACGCCGGATTTCTTCGCTAAGTTCATCTAGCTGCCATATATCAAGTTCCTTTAGAAAAGAGGGATCTTTAATTGACATGAGATCCAAACGGATCACTCACTTTCATTTCTTGGATTTTTGCTTCGGCCTTTTCTTCTTATGATCTTTGATGATTGTCAGATGGAATCTATCTTCAAGGAACTGCAAAATTTTACCCACATGGAGAATAATATCACGCGAGTATGTAATCGCAAAGGATTTTCCTAACGCCTTTCCGCCAACGGTTATAGCGGCAATAAAACTCGCTAATCCCACATTGATTGCGTATTCAACCGATGTAGCTTGAAGATGAATGGACTGGGCAATTTGAATAACGACAAGGGCAGATGCTGTTCCGCTTATAATGCCGGAAATATCTCCAATGACGTCATTGCAAAAGCTTGCCACCCTGTCCGCGTTTCTTACAATTAAAATGGAATGCTTTGCCCCGTGCACCTTTCTTGCCGCCATTGAATGAAAGGGCGTTTCATTGGCAGCAGCCGCTGCAATCCCTATCATGTCAAAAAGGATTCCTATGCATACAATTACAAGAACAACAAGAAGGCCCAAAGTCCAAGGCACTCCGATCAAAATGCCGTTTGAAGCAATTGAAAAAATAGCCGCTAACACAAAAGTGATAACGGCAATGCTTATACTCCATTTTATAGAATTTTTTATCAGATGATTCATAATATGTTTGTCATTCACCGTTTATAGGAATTAGTTTGGATGGTTATCATAAGAGTAAAGTTTACGGCTTAGGTCCAGTAGGTTTTCCCAAGCAGGTACCGCATGTCGCCATGGCGGCGGTTTCCCTTTAAGCCCGCTTTGACAGTGTCGCCAGCTGTCAGACTGGATTGCCACTCAGTCCGCACTGTAATCCCCTTATCATATCCTTTGGAACAGTCTAGGAGATTTCCTCAACAACCTTTAACCAAGTTCTTAGCCTCTTTTGCAAAGCTGATTTCATATGGACGGAAGAAAACGGGACGATGGCCAACCGTTCCGTATTCTTATAACCATAATCCCCTCAAACTTCACGCAAGGCAGGCTACGCTGCTAGTGATGCCCCACATCACATTGCAGGTCTATACTCCGCTTTTTCTCACATATAGTGACTGCGGAGCCTCCGCGGCAAAGGGTCCACGCCCACATGCCTTTGTGGATCGCCCTTAAACCTTTACTCCCAGCTCCAACCCAAGGCTGGGCGCCTCAAGCCGAAACAAGGAACTTCATCGATGTGCCCTTTAGTGAATTTTTAGGCTCACCTTCAGAACCGGTAGGATGACTAGAATACTGCACCATCCGATAATCTTAAGAAATTATAACATAATCGCTTTTTCATATCAAATGATCCAACTGATTTCTAATAAGTGCGAACCGCAATCAAGTCAGTCATTTGTTCGAGCAAGCCAGTCGACAGCTTCGTCTCCCTTAACGCCGCTTTCGCTTCATGAATATGGTACTGAAGCTGCTTTTTGGCTCCTTCCATCGTAAGTAGAGAAGGATAAGTGCTTTTTTGTCTGCCGGTGTCACTTCCCACCGGTTTCCCCAATACGTCTTCATCGCCTTCAACATCCAAAATATCATCACTTATTTGAAATCCTAGGCCAAGATGATATGAAAATTGTTGGAATGATCTGATTTGATCTTCCACGGCCCCGCCGATTGTGGCCCCGGCCAAAATGGCGAACGATAATAATTTTCCTGTTTTACGGTGGTGGATATTTTCAAGTTCATTTATTGTCAAGGATTTGTTTTCACCTTCCATATCAGCCACTTGGCCGCCTACCATTCCCTCGGGACCTGCGCATTGGGCCAGTAAGTGAATCATGCTGACCCGTGTGGCAGGATTTAAAGAAGTATCAGCGGCGATCAATTCAAAAGCATATGTAAGCAAACCGTCTCCGGCCAAAATGGCCATCGCCTCTCCATACACTTTATGATTGGTTGGCAACCCTCTCCTTAAATCATCGTTATCCATGCTTGGAAGGTCGTCATGAATTAAAGAGTAGGTATGAATCATTTCCAGGGCCAAGGCGGCGGGAAGCCCAAGTATCGGATCTTTGCCAAATGACTTAATGACAGCAAATAATAAAAGGGGCCTGATTCTTTTTCCCCCGGCTTTTAAAGAGTACGACATCGCGTCCTTCAGTTTGGGAGGAGCTTCAAGTTCCGAGATTTTCAATAACAACTGCTCGTTTAATAATTCCTTGTGCGTGTCCATAAATTGGTTCAAATCTGTGGTCAATCTTGCTCCTCCTCATGAATGTGAAACTCTTTTTCGCCTTCTTCGGTCAACACTTTCGTCAATTTTTCTTCCGCGAATTTTAATTTATCATGGCATATTTTAGATAATGCCATCCCTTTTTGATACATTTCGAGAGCTTCTTCAAGGGGAATATCCCCTTCTTCCAATCGGACGATAATAGCCTCCAGCTCTTCGAGAGCTTGTTCAAACGTCAGTTTCTCACTCATTCTTTTGCCCCCTTTTCCTTCTCATTTATCGTACAAAACAGCTTGCCATCCACAAGCTGGATCGCCAAGTTGTCCCCCTTTTCCGATTGGTGGATGCTTTTGAGCAGCTTCCCTTCCTCTGTATAAGCTATATTAAACCCTCTTCTCAATATATTTAACGGGTTTAAAGCTTCCAATGTGGCCACTTTTCCAGAAAACTCTCCAGCTTTGGATTTAAAAACAGCTTTGGATTCCAATGCAAGCCTTCGTTCGGCCCGCAAAACTCTTTCCTTTCCAGACTTCACGATTGACAGTGGATGATACCTGGAAAGTCCGTTGCTTAGATCTTCGTAACGATGCTTTTTTTTGAGGAGAATATGGTTTTGGGCATGATGTAGCTTCTCTGTCAATCTGTCCAAATGAAGCCATTTTTGTTCATATATTCTTTCGGGATTTCTAAACAAATATGATTGTTCCAAATAATTCAGCTTGCTTTTTCCTGTTTTAACAATTGCCGACATGCTTTGGTATAGCCTTGTTTTGCGCTGCATTAACTGATCCAGCAAATCATTTATGTGAGGGACAGCGAGTTCTGCGGCCGCTGTCGGAGTAGCCGCCCTTACATCGGCCGCAAAATCTGCGATGGTAAAGTCCGTTTCATGGCCTACTGCTGAAATGATGGGAATATGCGAGGCCGCGATTTCCCTAGCCACAATTTCTTCATTGAAAGCCCACAATTCCTCTATAGAGCCTCCGCCACGTCCGACAATAAGTACATCGGCAATATTTTTATCATTTGCTTTTCTAATGGCGTGAGCAATGGAGCCCGAGGCATTTACGCCTTGGACCATTGCCGGAATCACGATGATTTTTCCGATTGGGTAGCGGCGTTTCAAAGTTGTGATAATATCTCTGATTGCGGCTCCAGTTGGAGATGTAATGACCCCGATCGTCTCGGGAAAAGCGGGAAGTGTTTTTTTCTTCTCCTCATGAAACAGTCCTTCTTTTTCAAGCTTTTCTTTTAATTGTTCATAAGCAAGATATAGTTCCCCTATTCCGTCCGGCTGCATTTCAGCTACATACATTTGATACTGCCCACTCATTTCATAGACAGTAACGCTCCCTTTGACAAGGACATGCATGCCGTTTTCCGGTGTGAATTTCAAGCTGGAAGCAAATCTGGAAAACATGACGGCATTAATGCGGGCGTGCTCATCTTTTAACGTAAAATACATATGACCGCTCGAATGCCTTTTAAAATTGGATATTTCTCCCTTGACGAGAATGTCCTTAAGATGCGGATCGGCATCAAACTTGCGCTTTATATATTTCGTTAGAGCTTTAATCGTTAAATATGTTGGTTTTTCCATTTTTTCTACCCCTATTTCAGCAAAAAAGCTGTCCTTATGAATGTGACAGCTTTCCGTGCAATCCATATGTTCATTTTACAATGTCTGCTTGTTGATTGCTAACGATTTAAAGTCCTTTTTGCTGATTTAACGGTATTGTACAGCAACATGGTAATCGTCATCGGTCCAACGCCTCCGGGTACGGGTGTAATGAAAGCGGCTTTTTCTTTTACATCGTCAAAATCGACATCACCACATAGCTTGCCATTTTCATCCCTGTTAATCCCGACATCAATAACAACAGCTCCTTCTTTGATATAATCCGCTGTGATCATTTTAGGCTTCCCGACCGCGGCGACGAGAATATCGGCTTGATTTGTCAATGATTTCATATCTGCCGTTCTGGAATGGCAGTAAGTCACGGTGGCATTTTCCCGGAGTAAAAGCTGTCCCATCGGTTTTCCGACAATATTGCTCCGGCCGATAATGACAGCATGTTTGCCTTCCGGATCAATTCCCGTGTGCTTTAACATTTCCATTACCCCAAACGGTGTACAAGGCAGGAAAGTGTCCTGGCCAGTCATCATTCTGCCAATATTTATGGGGTGAAATCCATCGACATCTTTTTCCGGTGAAATTTTTTCGATTACCTTCATTTCTGAAATATGAGATGGGAGCGGCAGTTGTACCAAAATGCCGTGAATCGCATCATTTTCGTTCAGTTTTGTAATTTCAGCCAACAATGTTTCTTCAGGTGTATCAGAAGGCAATTCGATTAAGAGGGACTCCATGCCAATTTCTCGACAGCTTTTTTGCTTGGATTTGACATATGTTTTGGATGCAGGGTCATCCCCCACTAAAATGACTGCCAACCCTGGCTTTACGCCCTTTTCGATAAGGGCTGCCACTTCTTCTTCCAATTCGCTCCTTATTTTCTTCGATATGTCTTTTCCATTTATTGTCTTATTTTTCATGTTGATTCCTCCCGCCCCTGTTTCTCTCCTTTTATTTTTGATAAAATTCCATTAATAAATTGCCCCGATTTTTCATCCCCAAATTTTTTCGCCACTTCAACGGCCTCATTAATCGCTACATTTGGAGGAACATTAGAGTACTTCAGTTCGTACGTTCCGATCCTGAGAATGTTTAAATCCACCTTTGCCAGCCTCTCAATCGACCAGCGTTCCAAGTGTCTGCTGATTTCTTTATCGATGTTCCCGATGTTTTTAACGGTACCAAATATAAGCTCCTCTAAAAATGCATCTGAGGGACTTTCATCAAGAACATGATTTAATGCTTCCTTTGTATCGGCACCGCTCATGTCGATCTGAAAGAGTGCCTGCAGCGCCTTTTCACGCGCCAATCTTCTTTTCATCTTTTTCTAAAACTCCTTTTTCAACGAATGGCCATTTTATTTATTTTTATTTTACCACAACGGGCGAAAATCAAGCCGTCTTCCATGAGAAAAAGCACAAGCTTTTCGTTTAACAACGTAAAGCTGGGACACGCCACGAAACTTCTAATAGCGGCTGTTTTTCCTGTTTTTTGCCCGCTGGTTGCTAGCTGAGCCAATCGGGCGCTTGGAAGTTGGAGCCCGATTCCTTTTCTCGTTTTACCTCGATGCCTTGAAAGGAGGCCGCCTTACTGCCAGTTAAAGCGGGATAAGGCAAAATTTCTAGCAGCGGGTGATCGCTGAGTTAAAGCGGGGACGAACGAGCCAAAATAGTCTGTATTTGCTCTTCAAAATAAGCTTTGTGGGACTTTTGCGCCAAGCTGAACAAAGCTTCTACGAAAAAAAGCGATGTCGCAGGAACTTTTTTATTGCTTATCGTCGTGCTCTGAACTTACTTCCTCGTAAAAGAAAACCACGCAAAAAAAGCGGGGGCTTTTTCGCGGAGAGAAGACGAAACGCTGACAATGATTTAACGCCCATTACTTCGTACGCATAGTCATACAACAGCGGAGCTTTCCTATTTTGTTAAAAAAGCTTGTGTTAAGGAAGCCGTTGCTCGCTGTAATTGTACCCGGGGTAATGAATATGTTCATTGCGGCAATAAACAATGCATATTTCCTGTAAAAAATGCGACGTTTTTCAAAAGTGATGTCAGACAAAACCGAGCATTAGCCTCGTGAAAATATCGAATTATTTTTTCTATTTCCCAACAACGAAAAAGCCAAAGGGATTTCACCTCTGGCTCTTTTTATTGGTTTTGATAATCTTGTTCCGGCTCTTGTTTCGGATTGTCAAATGTCACTCCAACGATGTGAATGTTCACTTCTTCGACTTCCAGAGCAGTCATGTTCAAAAGTGCCTGCCTAATATTATCTTGAACCTTTTGAGCTACTGTCGGGATGGAAACGCCAAATTTCATCAAGCAATACACATCGACCTTTATGCCATCTTCGGCCAGTTCAACACGAATGCCTTTTCCGTGGTTTTTCTTGCCAAGTCGTTCCACTACACCAGTCGCAAAGCTGCCGCGCATTTGGGCGACCCCTTCTACTTCAGAAGCCGCAATCCCGGCAATTACCTCTATTACCTCAGGGGCAATTTCGATTTTTCCATGAGCCTGATCATCGTCCTGATTCATTTCCAACATATTTACGTTTTCTTCCACTTGTAACACCTCCGTTTATTTTTCATTCATGATCGGATACAGATCAAGAAACTTCGTATTGAAGTCACCGCTCACAAACGCTTCGTTTTCCAAAAGCTTTAAATGGAACGGAATGGTCGTATGAACACCTTCAATGACAAACTCTTCCAACGCCCTTTTCATTCTCGCGATGGCTTCTTCCCGGGTGGCTCCGTAAGAGATCACCTTTGCAATCATGGAATCGTAGTAAGGGGGGATCGTATAGCCCGGATATACTCCGGAATCCACCCGGACACCCATACCACCTGGAGGTAAATACATGTCAATTGTACCTGCTGAGGGCATGAAGTTTTTTTCCGGATTTTCCGCGTTAATTCGGCACTCTATCGACCACCCTTTCAACGCCACTTCTTCCTGGGTAAGCGACAGCTCATGATTGGCCGCCACATTGATTTGTTCCTTAATTAAATCAACACCCGTTACCATTTCCGTGACAGGATGCTCAACCTGTATTCTTGTATTCATTTCCATAAAGTAAAATGTATTTTCCCTATGGTCAAAAATAAACTCCACTGTTCCCGCTCCGGAATAATCAACTGCTTTTGCGGCATTGATGGCAGCCTGCCCCATCTTTTCCCTCAATTCCTGATTGAGTGCGGGGGACGGCGTTTCTTCCAGCAGCTTTTGCAGCCTGCGCTGGATTGTACAATCCCTTTCTCCCAAATGGATCACATTTCCATGATTATCAGCCATGATTTGTATTTCTACATGCCGGAAATCGGTGATATATTTTTCAATATAGACTCCTGGATTTCCAAAAGCAGTTAACGCCTCGCGTTGGGTGACTTCCATTCCCTTGATCAATTCTTCTTCGCTGTGCGCGGGCCTGATTCCTTTTCCGCCTCCGCCAGCTGTAGCCTTAATGATAACCGGGTAGCCAATTTGTTCTGCGATCTTGATCGCCTCTTCCGTGCTTTCCACAATACCTTCAGATCCGGGAACAATCGGGACGCCTGCTTCTTTCATTGTCGCGCGGGCCACATCTTTTGTTCCCATTTTTGAAATAGCTTCCGGGCTCGGGCCGATAAAAGTGATATTGCATTCACGGCATAGTTCAGCGAAGTCTGCGTTTTCCGCCAGAAATCCGTAACCGGGATGAATGGCGTCACAGCCCGTCAGTTTAGCGACACTCACCACATTTGCCGAGTTCAAGTAACTGTCTTTGGACGCCTTCGGACCAATACAATAAGCCTCATCCGCCAATTGTACATGCAATGCCTCTTTATCCGCTTCCGAGTAAACCGCTACCGTTTCTATCCCCATTTCCATACAGGCACGGATGACACGGACAGCAATTTCTCCCCTGTTGGCAATTAATACTTTCTTTATCATTTCATTCGCTCCTTACCTAGGCTTCACTAAAAACAATGGTTGGCCGTATTCTACGAGTTCACCATCTTTCACTAATATTTGTACAATTTCCCCTTCGACTTCTGCTTCAATTTCGTTGAAGAGTTTCATCGCTTCAACGATGCAGACAACGGTATTTTCATTTACACTGGATCCCACTTTTACGTAAGGTTCACTGTCAGGTGAAGGAGCCTGGTAAAACGTTCCGACCATTGGAGAAGTAATTTTATGTAAGTTGCTCTCATCGTCGGCTTCCTGAGCAGTAGCTGGCTGCACCGAGTCGGCTTCTGTTTGTGTCTGTACAGGTGCAGGCTGCACAGGTGGCGCTTCACTTGGAATAATCTGCTGTTCTGGAAGCGGTTGGACTGGTGCCTGGGATTGTGCCTCTTGTACAGTTTTATAGCCTTTTTTCTTCAACTTGATTTTTGAACCGTCATGTTCATAAACAAACTCGTCAATATCCGATTGATTTACTAACTTAATGATTTCACGTATTTCCTGTACCTTCAACATGTACGACACTCCTTCAAAGTTATGGATAGCTCTTAATATCATAATATAACAGGTGCCATAAATTCAATGAAAGACAGAAAGAAGCCGCGAACTTTTTACTGCGACGAACCAATATGTATGGAAAATAAAAAGACGGACAGGATTGATTCCCTCCGTCTTTCTATCATTTCGTCTGAAATTCTACTGTGGCCACCGTGTTCGTTCCGAGCTCTTCTCTGACCATTTGTAAAATGCGGGCCGCATCGGCTCGGGAATGTTCTTTCGCTTTTACAGTAATTAAAAATTGATCATTTTCTGCTCTGACTAAAGCATCTTCATAACCAAGTGTCTTGATTAAGCTTTCCAAGGTTTTCTCTTTTGTATCAAGTGCGGTCAGCTCGTTCATTTTTGTCACCAGCTCATTTTTCTCATCTGCAGATAAATCAGGGGATGCCACCTTGTTTGTCAAGTCGGCTATTTCTTTGCCTCTTTTATCCTGGATGTCAAGCCGGACGGCTTCAAATGCTTCATCCCCCGCCGCTTCAGTAAGTACTTTCATGTCTTGTTTACTCGCTTCCCCTTTTTCCTCGGTGCTATTTTTAGTGGCGGCGATATCTTCCTTTGCCGGATCGGATGTTACATAATAAACAGACAATACCACTACAAGGCTCAGCATCGTCAACAACCAAACTGTTTGTTTTTTCAACAACATTTACGAATCCCCCTTTGACTTTTTCGGCATGACAGCCACTTTATGGCTTGGGACATCCAGTCCCCTTGTTACCGCCTCTACAATCCATTTTTTCACTTGCAACTTTTCAGCTCCTCCCGCCACAATCAAAACGCCCTTAATCTCAGGCTTTTTCGTCTCCGAAATAAGTGGCACTTCTTTATCACCTTCCCGAATGAGGACAAGTTCGTCTTCGGTTGACTGGTCTTCTACTTTCCTTGTTCCTCCCTCTTTATCTTCCTCTACTGTTGTTTGATTTTTCAGTGTCATGTTTTTTTCATAGACATTTTTCTTTGTAGCTTCTATATTGACAAAGACCATGACGTCATGGACTCCGACAATCTCGTTCAACACTTCCTTCATTTCGTCTTCATACTGTTTTTCCAGTAATTTGATTGTCTCCTCGGCATCTTTAGTGGAGCCGAAAGTTTCTGTATATTTCTCATTTGCTTCTTCCTCTTTTAACACGGCTGCCGGCTCATGATTTTTATCAGGTTTTGCGAGATCAGAAATAATCATCAGCGCCACACCGGCCAGAATCAGTATGGCCGCATAATAAAACTTATTATTTTTGTTACGGCCATCTTTTTTATTTCCGTCAAATATGTTTTTCAACCAATCAAGAGGACCGTTTTTCATAAATTATTGGTTCCTCCCCTCGCCTGCAACTTCTATTTTTTCCGCTGGTACATCCCAATACTGTGACAGCATGGCTATCATGTCTTCTGCTGATTCCGGAAGCCGGTCTGTCGACTGTTGTTCGAGGTCAACCGTTACTTCCTGTACCTTTTTGATTTCTCCCGTCTTTGTTTCCGGTTCCAGGTGAACCGTAATTTTTTGGATGTTTTCTGGCATGTCTTCCGCGCCGGGTTTGCTTTTAATATTGATGTTCGTTATGACCATTCCATATCGGTTGATCATCTCCTTCTCTACTAATTCTTTCATTTGGACAGCCATTTGCTTTAATATATATGCATCGTTTGATGATTCTATTTCTTTTTTTTTCTCTTCTGTTTTTTCTTGAAGAATGGCCCCGGTTTCATCATGAGGATCAAAAAAGGCGGCAATGAGGTCTTCCACATCAGCAGAAAATAGTTTGAAAACAGGAGTTATGACGATCGTTATAAGCAACAGCCCGGTTACGAGCTTGACATATTTCCTCATGCTCGAGTCAGGCAGAAGCATATCGACGATCATAGCAAGCATGATAAAAATGACGATATTGGTGATCCACTCTGTTAAAAATGCCAATGCCGCCCCTCCTCTACCGGATAAACATTGTAATGTTGCCGGAAGTGATAACGATGGTGATGCCCAAAAAAAACATGAAGGAGATGATTGCCAGAGAGGCAAACACGTACAACATGCTTTTGCTGATTGCGTCAAGGCATGAGATTACTGGCCCGTTGCTAATTGGCTGCAGCAACGCCGCGGCCAATTTATATATAAAGACAATCATTAAAATTTTGACTGCCGGAAATGCCGCTATGATCAAAACAATGGCCACTCCGGCAAGACCCACGGCATTTTTTAATAGCAGGCTTGCTGTTAATACAGTGTCGGCTGCATCTGTAAACATCCTGCCCACAACCGGTATAAAGTTCCCTGTTACAAATTTTGCCGTCCTGATCGCGACCCCGTCTGCAACCGCTGAAGCTGTTCCTTGCAGGGAAATAACCCCAAGCAGTACAGTCATAAAAATTCCAAGGAGACCGATGCTGATTTTTTTTAACAATCCCGCCAGTTGTGTAACTTTATATTGCTCATTCAGCGAACTGGCAATCTGCAGAATTAACGCCAACAATAAAAGCGGGAGAACGATATTTTTGACAAGCAAGCCGCTTGTATTGATTAAAAAAACCAATAATGGATGAAATAAAGCAGATGAAGTGACGCCTCCAGACGAAGCAATTAAACCAAGAACAAGTGGAATCAGCGCAAAAATAAATTGAGTCATGGAATCTATCGCCCCAATGGCATAATCGACTGCCACCCGGAAGCTGTTCAAGGCCAATATGATGAGCACCATGAAAATAACAGAGTAGGCGACTTTTGATACAGCACTTTTTTCAAATGCGTGGTGAAGCGATTGGAGAAACGCGCTAAAAATCGTTAACAATAACAATGTCCCAAGCAGCTTCCCATTCATCGTCAGCTCTTGAAACGCAAATGCAACTATCCCCGTGAACCACCCTTTGATCGAAAAGGACTTGTCCCCCTGCAAAAACTCGATAAGGGTTCCCCTCTGGCTTTCGGGCAAATATCCGCCATATTCGTCCATAATCTGTTCCCAGTGGCTTTTCAAATCATCTAGCCCAAGTGTCTCCATTTGTTCTTTTACGATATTTGATAATATATCGTTGCTTTCTGGATCCTCGTCTTGGGCCTGGGAAACGGCTGGTCCCGAAAATAAAAAAATGCAAAAGAAAGAAATCAGTAGTGTTCGCCGCATCCTTTTCACCCCGATTGGAACAGATTTTTATCTGACTGGCAATAAGTTGATCACAGTGTCTATTAATACAGTCAAAATGGGTACGGCCATCGCCAATATGAGGATTTTTCCGGCAAGTTCCACCTTCGCTGCCATGGCTCCCATTCCGGCGTCCTTGCTAATATGGGCGGCAAATTCGGCTAAATACGCAATGCCGATAATTTTTAAGATTGTTTTGACATAAACGGTATTGACGTTTGCGCTGGCAGCCAAATGTTCAATCAGCATAATAATGTTGTAGATTTGGTCTGCCAAATATAAAAAGATAGAACAGCCCGTAAACAGGATCAGCAGAAAAGCGAAAGTGGGCTTCTGTTCTTTAATAATCAAGGCAAGAAAAGTAGCAATCAGGGCGAGGCCAGCTATTTGCAGCATTGCGATGGCTTTCCCCTCCCATCATTGAAATAAAAACACTGATCTTATTTTTTGAAAAAGCCCGTCAACAATCGTTACAACCATAAACAAAATGTAGATGAAACCGAATAAGGTCACCCATTGCGCATACTCCTTTTTCCCTACCTGATCCAGAATGGTGTGCAGAAAAGCAACGACAATGCCAACGCCCGCTATTTTAAAAATAACATCCACCTCAATGCCCATTACATCTCCTCCCACTTACAAAAGCAAAATAATGAATAGCAGGCCCGACAAAAAACCGAGACTCTTCATTAATTTTTCATATTGCTTTTGTTTTTCACGAGCATCCGACTCTTCCCTTTCCAGATGGGTCAGAGTAAGAAGTATATGTTTTTGCTGAGTAAACCGGTCATGTTTTCCGAGATTTTCCCCAAATTGGACGAGTATTTCATATTCACTTTGTTTCAGGTCTGTTTGGTCCCATATTTTATCCAAGCTTTCCCGCCAGGCGTTTTTTACCATAACCTCAGGTTCTTTCAATTGATCGGAAAAGGTTGTAAAGAAAGTGCCGATAGGGTGGGGGAGCTGCGCTCCCAGTTTTCTGCTCGCTTCCAGAAGCGGCGTATGATTGTACATGATCTCCGCATCAAGTGCTTGCAAAGATTCCCTGACCATCCGGAGCTGCTTCGTGCGCCTGATAAAATGATTGGAAGATTCAATCCCCACCCAAGTTGTCGCACATATAATGAGCACTGCCCCGATCAGTTTAAACATGGACTCCCACTGCCTGTCCATGCATGTCTTTGATTGAATACACCTTGCCGGGATCACCTTTGGAAGATAACTCAAGAAATCTTTCAAACACTTGTTGATCAATAATTTCTTTTAATAGCGGTCTTTTTGTTATATCTTCCAAGTTATTGCCATGCGTCGTCATCATTAAAGTAATACCGGCATTCACAGCTTCCATGATGGCTGTTTTATCCTCCTGTCTGCCAATTTCATCCACGATCAAAACATCGGGACTGAGCGACCTGATCATCATCATCATTCCTTCAGCTTTTGGACAGGCATCCAGCACATCAATTCGGGGGCCAAACTGAAGCTGGGGTACTCCCTGTAAACACCCTGCAATTTCCGACCTTTCATCCACGACCCCCGCCTTCATCGCCCGTATCCCCTTTTCAGGACACCCTTCAGATATGATCCGGGCAATATCTCTCAATAAAGTCGTTTTTCCCGATTGCGGAGGCCCGATAATCATCGTATGCTTCCAATTTCCATCAAATAAAAAAGGGAGCAACGGATTTGCAGAACCGATTTTTTCTCGCGCTATTCGAATGTTAAAGGAAGACAGATGTCTCAAGGCTTTTACGTGTCCGCTTTCCAAAATGGTTTTCCCGGCAAGCCCGATCCGGTGTCCGCCTTCAATGGTGACATATCCTCTTTTGAGCTCTTCATCCAATGTATAAAAAGAGTGATTAGCCAGTTTGCTGATGAGTTGTTCCGCATCACTCTTGGTAAATAGATATGGGAGAAAATGAGGGATTCCCCTGGATGAAACTTCAATAGGCCGATTCACTCTTAACCGAATTTCTTCCGTTTCTTCCAAAATACTTTTGGAAAGCCCTTGTAATAAATCTTTCATATGGGTCGGCAAAACACGAAATATGGCATCCATCCCAATCCTCCTTCTCCGCCTTTCGCTACTAATATGTATTCGCCCAAGCAGTGAATAGAACACTGGACAATAATTAATCGTCAAAAAAGCTCCCATTTTTTTATAGCATGGGAGCTTTTTTGTGTATGGATTATAAATATGATTCTTTCGGAAATGCTGTTTAAAGTTCTCTTCCGCTCAGGAATTTTTTATATATTCGACTATGTGGATTGGAGACGTTCGCGATCATTCCTGATATAATACATTTTTAACAACAAATTGAAAAGAGTGTTTAATCGTGATAAATAGAGATATGGATATAAGGGAAAAAAGCATCGTATTGATTGGTTTTATGGGTGTTGGAAAAACAACCGTTGGGCAGCTACTTGCCCAAAAGCTAAACAGGAGCTTAGTTGATATTGACCAGGTGATTGAAAACGACTTCGGCATGCCCACGACTGAAATCTTCAACAAATACGGAGAATCAACATTTCGAAAATATGAAAAAGAAACTGTCATTTCTTATTGCAAACAAAAATGGAAAATCATCTCGGTCGGAGGAGGCGCTTTTTTAAATGAGGAGGTCAGGAAAGCGTGCCTATCAAACTGCCTTGTTGTTTATCTTGATATACCGTGGGAAGAGTGGAAAAAAAGGTTGCACATGCTGATTGACTCCCGGCCTGTATTACAAGGTCGCACCTTAGACGAAATACGAAAGCTTTTTGACGAACGCCAAAAAATTTACGCGACACACCACTTAAAAGTAACAATAGATGCTAAATCAGCCGCAGAAGTGGCGGATGATATCGTTGATTGTTTGCAATCGGCTTGGAAAATTCATCCATGATTTGGAATTCGACTGGAATTCGTGTGCTTATCATGCCTTAAAATCAAAACTATTTGACATCGTACGCTTGCCCAACAATAAAAAGCGAAGGGCTGGGCCATAACTAAACATGCTGATGGACATAAGTTGAAAGCTGATTGATATTCGTAAAAATGTGAGAATAAAACCGCGTGAAATCAAGGTTTTGAAACTTGATTCCATGCGGTTTGTTTCATTTTTACAGGGTTTTGTCCCGGTCCCTTATTTTTGTGTTGTCCTTTTCTCCTTCCTGATGGAAACATGAAGCTGCCTTCACCTTGGCCAATATACAGGGTTGCAAACGGGCAATCCATTTATCGACTGCCAAAACTATTTTTACTCAAGCTAAGAACTCCAAATGGGTTAGATTGTTATTGATAACCCATTGACTCTTTCATTTTTGTGATCATTTGCTGTAAACGCTCAATTGGAACCTGGCCGGGAGCGGAGTTGTGAACGCCCAATCCAAAAGTGAGAACGGATCCGTACACCCATCCAATTACTCTGCTGAGTGCCCCCAGGCCGCCCATAGACATGGTTATAACCGGAATGGTTAATACATCGTCAGCATCTTTCGTCGCTTGTAAAAGTCTCAGGACGTCATCTTTATTGTTCGGCATAACCGCCGCTTTTGCCATGTCGGCTCCGTAAAATTCACATAAAAAGAGCTTTTTGATGATTTCTTGATTACCCGGAGTGCAGTCGAAATTATGGTAAGATAGTATAAGCTTTTTGTTGTTGTCTTTGGTCTGTTTTCTTATTTTCTGTATGAATGCAGGTTTATTAGACACTTCATAGTCAATGATATCAACATTCCGGCTTTTACTTACTTGGCATAGCAAAGCCACTTTGTCATGTTCAGATAACGGAATGGGTTCTCCCCCCTCTTTCTCTGAACGGATCGTAAACAAGATGGGAAGACCCGCCTTGAATTTAATTTCTTTCAATAAGGAGATGACATATTCAGTGTCATGAATATTTGTCAGAAAATCTGCCCTCCATTCAATTAAATCAGGATTTTTGGGAATGATTTTTTCAAGTTCTTCCATAATGTCGTCCCTATTACGTCCAACCAGAGGCGTACATATATAGGGGATATCTTTTCCTTGGAATAACGAGTTCAACGTAAGACCACCTCTATGATTCTATGTTCTGCAAGAATACATCAATTATATACCTTTTCCTCTGAAATTCCTCCCCAAATTTATTTCATGCACGAATGAACTTTCGTCTGCAGGTAGGATGACCTTTGAATGGTTATCAGATATAAGCGAGTAAAGAGGATTTATAGCGGTGTAAGCGATTTTCTCCATGAGGGCTCCTACTAAATGTTAGTTGAACCAATCGGGCATTTAGGTGCCGTTTTCTTCCACTTAGACCTTTTGTATTCACCCAAGATTTTGAAGTGGGAGCTTACGGCACCTTACATGCGGGATAAATGGTCCCAGTGTATCATACGCAAGCTTTTAACGTCGTCAAAATAGGTAGACTCCTGCGGGAATAGCTCGAGCTGAAGATCCCGCAGGAAAGCGACCTTTGCTTTCCGAGGAAGCTGAAAAGACCTGCGGAAAGCGAAATATGTTGACGTAGCCATGATAGGGATTTTTTCACACAAATAAACCGAACAATTATAAATGAATTGTTCGGTCGTATTTGCTTATGTCCCAGTCTCTTTGTGAAAATTTATGCCCTGGAAACATATGACCCATCTGAAGTATTAATGACTAACGTATCCCCTTCATTGATAAAAAACGGAACTTGAACAACGAGCCCGGTTTCAAGTGTTGCCGGTTTTGATCCCCCTGAAGCAGTATCGCCTTTAATGCCGGGTTCAGTGGAAACAACTTTTAATTGTACAGTATTTGGCAAATCGACTCCGAGTGTTTCCCCGTTATACATGATGATGTGAACTTCCATATTTTCAAGCAGAAAATTTAATTCATGCTCGATTTGATCAGCCGATAATTCAATTTGTTCATATGTTTCCTGGTCCATAAATACATGCTGATCCCCGCTTGCATACAAGTATTGCATCGCTTTATTATCAATTTGGGCCCGGTTGACTTTTTCCCCGGCTCGAAACGTCTTTTCAGCAATTGCGCCTGTCCGTAAATTTCTTAATTTGGAACGGACAAAGGCAGCACCTTTCCCCGGCTTAACATGCTGAAATTCCAAGACGCGCCAAACTCCCCCATCTACTTCAATTGTCAAGCCTGTTCGAAAGTCGTTTACTGAAATCATATGTCTTCCTCCTGATACATGTTATAAAATGATTAATTCTTTAGGTGAATGTGTTAATGTTTCATTCCCGTATTGAGTCATGACTATGTCATCCTCAATACGGACCCCGCCAATTTCCGGCAAGTAGATGCCTGGCTCAACCGTTACTACCATCCCGGGAACTAGTGTCGTCTCAGACCTGCTCCCCAAACCAGGCCCTTCATGCACTTCAAGGCCAATACCGTGGCCGAGCGAGTGCCCAAAATTGTCTCCATATCCTTTTTCACGTATGTAATCACGGGCAATCGCATCGGCATCCCGTCCTGTCATGCCAGGTTTGATTTGATCCACGGCCTGAACTTGGGCTTCCAGCACAATCTCATATATCTCCGTTAATTTTTCAGACGGATTTCCGACTGCAACTGTGCGGGTAATGTCGGAAACATACCCTTGATACAATGCGCCGAAATCCAACGTGACGAAATCTCCGCTCTCAATCAATTTGTCGCTTGCCACTCCATGCGGCAAGGCGGATCGTTTGCCTGAGGCGACAATAATATCAAATGACGATGAAGCAGCCCCATTTTTTCGCATGAAAAATTCCAGCTCATTGGCTATATCCAACTCTGCCACGCCTGGTTTCATGTAGTTAAGAATATGAGTAAAAGCATTGTCCGCAATTTTTGCGGCTTCTTTGATCGTATTGATTTCCTCTTCAGATTTGACCATGCGGAGTTGTTCAATCATGTTAGATACAGGAACCGTCTCAGCCTCTATTGATTGATCAAGCTTTTCCCACGTTGAATAAGTAATATGGTCCTTTTCAAAGCCGAGCTTTCCGATTTTCGACTCATTTACGATATTGGCTACTTCCTCAATAAGCGATCTGTTGTGCTGGATAATGTCGTACCCGCTTGTCTCAGATTTTGCCTGTTCTACGTAACGAAAGTCTGTAATAAAATAGGCACTGTCTGAAAGTATTAACGCGGCACCGGCCGAACCGGTAAAATTTGTCACGTATCGGCGATTATATGTACTCATGATGAGTATGCCGTCAATTCCATACTGCGGTAATAATTGCTGTACTTTTTTTACTCTTGCCATCCCGATCTCTCCCGTCCCGATTTTTTGGAATGGATCTTTTATGAAGTCTCGTCTCACCTATTCAGCATGTGATCAGTTTAACATATAAATCCAGAAAAAACATTGTTCAAGAATGTCCCTTTAGTTTTTTTACATAAATCGATTCTTCGTACTCATAGGAGATCGAATAACCGATGAAAACCCCATATAAAAGAAAGGAGGTCAGTCCAGTCAAAACCGTATTTAACTCATATGTTATGAGTAACTTTGCATTTGGATATAACGGATGCAGTACAAAAAAAACGACGACAAACAGTACTGCGCCATATAAAATTCCCCATGCAAATGATTTCTTTTTTCTCAATAAAGCATAATAAATAAGCGCGGGAACAATGGAGATGAGCCCATACACCATAGAAACAATGATAATCTCTGCCCAGTTGCTTTTCCATCCTCCGGCTACGGGAGTCAAAATGATGTTTGGACGAATTTCCGTAAAGTTCAAATAATATAAGGCGTAACCCATTAAACATCCGAATATGCCGGCCGTCAATCCTGTCACAATCGCCAATGTCAAAAGGGATATATTATAATACGTTTCGTTTTCCATAAAAACACCTCCACTACTATCATGTCCTGACTTTTCAATTCTTTTCACGCGGATCATTTATCTGGTTATATTTTCTTTTATTTAGTAAAATATATGTAAAGAACAAAGTTGTCACGCCTCACTTTTCTTAATAGAAATGTCACAATCTGCCAGCATCGTTACTTTTACGGAAACATAAAACAACAATAGATATGCGTCGTCAATTTTGTAACCATAACGCCCCTGAATTCGTAAGGCTCACAGGCTTTTAATCCTTGCTCTCCGAATTCCCGCGGGCTGAACAGATCACCCTGAACATCCGCACCGGAAAAGAATTGATACAAGCAATCCTGCAGGAACTCTCAGTTTTACCATAAACTAGGTCATTGATGTAAGTTTTCACCATTTACCCTTGGCGTTTTTTTAAAAATGTCGGGATTTTGTCAAATAAACATCTCGGTCCTTCGTTTAAAGATTTGCCGATGTGGAAAAGAAAAGTGAGATAAGTATGAGTGTAAATTGTTGTTCATTATGTATAAATGCATTGCTTTTTGGGAAAGATGTCCATTACTCCCAAGGAGGTGGCGCTCTTGAATGTACGGAATTGGATTATAGGAGGAATCTTTCTCTTGGCTGTCGTGGGTCTCGGTTCCTATTTATTCACCAACCCGGCAGGTCTGTTTAGGCAACTGTTCATTATCGCGATTACGGTTGCTATTGTTTTGCTGATCTTTCGGCTTGTGAGCAATCGGTTACCGAGCCGCAGAGAAAGAAATGCATTTGCCAAAGCGGCAAGGCAATCTAAATTACGGGCAAAACGGCGTAAAAGCCAAATGAAGGCAAAAAGCCATTTGCGAAACAGGCCGTTGCGTAGAAGATCTACTGCCCATTTAACCGTTATTGAAGGAAAGAAAAGCAAGAAAAAAGACAGAGCGATTTTTTAATCGACGCTGTCTGATGAATACTTAGTATACCCAAGATGTTAAAAACATCCTGGCTCGCTCGCGCCCTTTTTCAATAAGGGCTTCTTTTTTTTGGTTATCAATGGAAAATTCAATCGAAAACGTTTCGTTCATGGGGATAAAAATAATGTTTTTTTCATGTTTCCGGGAAATATATTTTGCATCGTGCGCATCTTTCATCGTAGTAAATAATGCTTCAACGAGCTGCAGCCCGTTTTGAATATTTCTTTCTGGCTGTTCTTCTGTATGATGGCTCAGTTTTACCCCGATGATCGGTCTTTTTGGTTTTTTCCCGTCCTTTTGAAACAGCCAAATGGGGAAATTGCTTAATAGGCCTCCATCCACGATCATATTGGTTCCGGATAATGAGCGGAGTTTAACGGGTTCAAAAAAATAAGGGATCGCACAGCTCATCCGAATGGCTCGTGCCACTGGAAACGTTTCTTTTGGAACCCCATATTTTCCCAAGTCATCCGGAAGGACAAGCAATCTGCCCGCTGATAGATCAGACGCAATGACCCGCAATGAATCAGGAGGCAAATCTTTAAACGTATAGACACCTTTGTGTGCAAGTTTTTTTCCGAGCCAGTCCTCCAATAAATCGCCCCGGTAAATACCCATTCGAAAGTAAAGTAACAGCCACTTGGCCATTTGAAAAGGCAAGAGAGTTTTTCTGCGATCAAGGAATATTTTCATATCTACACTTTTCATCAAATCAATCATTTCCTTGCTGGAATAGCCGGCTGCCGCTAATGCGGAAATCACCGCTCCCGCACTTGTTCCTGCAAGCCGCTTGAATGTGAATCCCCTCTCCTCCAATATTTCAAGTGCCCCAAGCAAAGCAAAACCCTTTATGCCCCCTCCCGAAAACACCCCGTCAATTTCCATTGTTTTGCCCGCCTTTCTCAATGCTGTTTATCCGCCTTAACTGAAGCCGCCCACTTCAACAAGGAGATCAGCCGCTGTAAAAGCCCGATGGTTCAACTAACAACCAGTGCGAAAAGCCCCATAAGTCTCACTTATATTGATATATGTTTGATAAAA
The DNA here is from genome assembly GCF_016909185.1 of Siminovitchia thermophila. Classification (GTDB taxonomy): domain Bacteria; phylum Bacillota; class Bacilli; order Bacillales; family Bacillaceae_C; genus Siminovitchia; species Siminovitchia thermophila. Next base: position 192,927 of record NZ_JAFBFH010000003.1, read on the forward strand.
CGGGAATTAGAACAAATTGTTGGAATGTTGGAAACTGATGACAATCCCTAAAAAAAACTGACCCGAATAAACGGGTCAGCCGACTATGTTGGTTATAGTCCACATTTTAACTGAGCGTTGCAATTATCACAAGTATTGCATCCGCCGATCTCTTTTACCTGTCCTTTGCGGCAGACTGGACATGTATTCCCCAATTCGGAGCCGATCGTCACACTCGTCGAACGGACATCTTGAATGGTATCAACTAATACGACAGGGCGTTCCGGCTGCTCGGTTTCCTGCTTTTCCTCAAAGCTGTTATCCTCTGCTTTTAATGTGAGCACCTGTGAATCACGGCTGCCATCAACATATACGGTACCACCTTTGGCTCCGCCTTTATACAACCGCTCGTACACTTTTTCGACCTGCTCGACGGTATATCCTTTCGGCGCATTGACCGTTTTGGATATGGAGCTGTCAATCCAACGCTGGATGATGCACTGTACATCCGCATGAGCTTCAGGGGAAAGATCCATTGCCGTAATAAACCAATGCGGCAATTTGTCCTTATCTGCTTCCGGATGCTCCCTCAGATACTCTTCCACAATGTCGGCCTTCACTTCAATGAATTTTCCGAGGCGGCCGCTGCGGTAATACGTAAAGGAGAAGTATGGTTCAAGCCCTGTTGAGCAGCCAATCATTGTTCCGGTGGAGCCAGTTGGAGCTACAGTCAGAAGGTGCGAGTTGCGAATGCCGTGCTCTTTGATCGATTCACGAATTTCTTCTGGCATTCCCTTCATAAAGCCGGTGTTGGTAAATGCCTCGCGAAGCTTGGCTGTCTCCGCCTCTGTTTCTCCTCTTAAAAACGGGAAGCTGCCCTTTTCTTTTGCCAATTCAATAGACTCTTCATAGGCGGTTGTTGCAATGACTTCAAACACTTGATCTACAAGCTCATTTCCTTCCTTGGAGCCATATTCCTTTTCACAATAAATGAGCAAATCTGCTAATCCCATGACACCAAGACCGATCCGGCGCTCGCCAAGTGCCTGTTTTTTATTCTCTTCCAAGAAGTATGGTGTTGCATCAATTACGTTATCCTGCATTCTCACGCCGACTTTTACTGTTTGTCTTAATTTTTCAAAGTCGACTTCCTTTTTCTTTTTATCAGCCATTTGCGCTAGGTTCACAGCCGCCAAATTACATACGGAGTAAGGAGCCAATGGCTGCTCACCGCAAGGATTGGTCGCTACCACTTTTTGTCCGTATGCTTGCGCATTCGTCATTTCGTTTGCATTGTCAATAAAGAAAATGCCTGGTTCCGCAGAATACGTCGCACAAATATTGATAAGGTTCCACAGTTCGCGGGCTTTCATTTTACGGTAAACACGCACTTTGTGGCCAAGTCTTTTCCACTCGCGAACATCTCCCACCTTGTGCCACTGTTCATTGTAAATGGTCATTTCTTCCTCTTCGTAATTCTCGACATCTGGGAAACAAAGTTCATATTCGGTGTCCTTTTCTACAGCTTCCATAAACTCCTTTGTAATACATACCGAAATATTGGCTCCTGTTAAAAATTCAGGATTATGAACTGAATATGTTCCGCCTTCCCTTAATTTTTCTTCGGCGTTTTGGAATATTTCTTCGTTGAAACCGCCATGGCCGGGTATATTTCGATAGTTGAGGACACCTTGATACATAGCTTCCTCCGCTTGTGTAAGCGGGGTGAATTTCAATTTATCTTTTGCGTGCTTTTTGATGACCGGGTCCGTGGTGTTTTCAATTAAAAAGCGCAGAATACGCGGATTTTGCATTTTGGAGATGATAAATTCCACAATATCAGGATGCCAAGAGGCAAGCATGATCATTTGCGCGCCCCGACGAGATCCTCCCTGTTCGACGAGATGTGTCAGTTTGGCAATATCATCCAGCCAAGAAACAGAGCCGGAAGATTTTCCGTTTACTCCGCGAGCCAACGTATTGCGCGGTCTCAATGTCGATCCATTTGTTCCGACGCCCCCACCGCGGCTCATAATTTCCATTACTTGTTTTCTATGTTCGGAAATACCTTCGCGCGAATCAGCGACAAATGGCATCACATAACAGTTAAAATAAGTGACATCCGTACCGGAGCCCGCTCCATATAAGACTCGTCCGGCAGGGACGAAATGCAAATTAACCAGCTCTTCATAAAATTTTTCGAACCATTCTTGTCTTTTCTCTTCCGTTTTTTCGACGGAGGCAAGACCTGTTGCATTTCTTTTTGCAATTTGCTCGTAAAAAACTTCCAATGGTTTTTCTATAATATCAAGAGGACGGACAATGATGCCTGTTTCTCTCTCTACCTCATCCTCCAAGGCACTTCGGTACTCCTCTTCGACAATCACTTCGGCTGTCTTTTCTTCCCAATCAATGGATTGGATGAAGCCCAATCCCCTTGCCGGAAACTTCGGGTCTTCTTTAATCGTCAACACGACGAAGTCACCTTCACTCAAAGTGATTTTTTCGGTATCTTTATATGCATACCTGTCAATCATGACAAGTCTTGAGACCCCTTTGTGGGTAATTCGCATATCAGGTGTGATAGGATGAACATGCTTAAATAATTGAATGTCTTCATTAAGCCTTTCAATATTTAGATTCGGTTTTTTCGTAAATGCAACAGACATTTTGCCAACTCCTTCTCAAAAACATTTCGGGTAAGTTACCTTACTTATGTATCTGTCATAGATACGTTACCATATATTTATCCAGAAAATCAATCCTTAAACACAATATATTGATTTTATTTTGAAACAACTCTACTATATATTGTGTTTCGGAGCTAAACAATCGTCATTTGTCAAATTTAAAATTAAGAGATTCCGGGAGATAAAAGAAGAGATTAACCGATACCACAGCACAAATCGTTGATTTTCAACAAATTTAACATTTTACTTTTTGTTGGAGTGGAATAGAGGAAAAAACTTTGATTCATCGTCATTTGGAGAATATAATAGAGAATAGGGTTATTACTAGAAAGGGGCTATGGAGTTGGTACTTCTTTATACAACAATTGGCTTGTTGGTGGTAGTTATTGCTTTTTCTCTTTTTAACTATTTCCAACAAAAGAAAATATTAAAAACGCTGACGGAAGATGAATTTCGTGCCGGATACCGCAAAGCACAACTCATCGATGTGCGTGAACAGAAAGAATATGACGGCGGCCATATCCTTGGCGCGAGAAGTATTCCAATGTCTCAGTTAAAAATGAGAATGAAGGAAATTCGTCCGGATAAACCGGTCTACTTATATTGCCAAAGCGGGATGAGAAGTGGAAGGGCCGCCCAAATTCTTTACAAAAAAGGATACCGTCAGCTGTACCATCTGCAAGGCGGCTACAAAAATTGGACGGGAAAAATTAAAAAGAAATCATAAAACAAGCGCCCGGACAGCGGTATGCAATGAGCGGTATTAAAAAAACCGCCAGAATACTTATGGACATTGAGCAGGAGGGGGAATGGATCCCCCGGCCTCTTACATAACCGTACGTGAGTCTGCCTATCAACGTCTTTTATATCTTATAAAATAAAGGCGATGTTGCCAATCACAAAAAATAAAAGGTCTTCCCTCTTTATTCATACCCTCGCCTATCAAATTTATCAGGCTTCCATATCCTTAGGCAAGCAAATAAAACTTGCCATCTTTTTTACCAAAACCTCTTGTGAAAAACAAAGTGTCATTTTCATTATGGCGCAATCATTTTTACGTTCTAATAAAAAATAATCCTTATTCAATCATTTCTAAGAAACGAATTCTTATTCAAGAAAGCGGAGGGACTGGCCAAACAAAACTTCGGCAACAGATTGTGTAGCATTATTTTGCTAAAAGATAAGAATGGCGGGAATCGATTTGTAGGTATATTCACTATTCTTATCTATGGATAACGAGGCGGTTTTTCATGGGAAAATAACAGGAGGCAGATGATGGTACATGAGTTGGCCACAGCGATTTCGTACAGAAAACAAAGGAAACGGATCGTTCTTACACATACTTTTCCCGTTACGTCCCCTTTTTGCTGCATTCAATGATGAAACTTTTGAGATGTTGCCCTTGCTTTGTTAGGTCGAATTGACTTGTTTAATTCCATCGGGTCAAATGTGGGTTTACCTTGCAGAAAGTCGGTATAAAACGCATTTCAACTTTTCCTATCTAAAGCCATAGCAAACGAAGCGAGCCAGGTATTTCATTTTTATTAAACTGATCAACTAAGGTGTCCTATTTTTTTCAGAATTATAATAGAAACAACTGCGAAAGCGCAAAAAAATTTTGCGCTGAGCTTAAAAATTTTGCATTTATCAATTCACCTTTATATATTATTATAGTTTTGACGTTAAACTTAATTGAAAGGAGAAAATCCATGAAAGAAAACAAGCCAGAAATACATGTTCCTTTCTTTCTGGCTATCATACCGTTAATCGTGATGGTAGCCGTCATGGCAGTTACCATTATCAAGTTTGAAGGAAGTCCACATATTCCGCTTCTTGTGGGAACAGTTGTGTCCGCTTTCATCGCTTGGCGATTGGGTTATAAATGGGATGTTATCGAAGAAGGAGCATACAAAGGGATTCGACTGGCTCTGCCGGCCATTTTGATCATCATTACTATTGGAATGATTATCGGGGCATGGATTGGCGGTGGCATTATTGCAACCATGATTTATTATGGTCTGAAAATGATTACACCCTCATTATTTCTCGCTTCTATATGCGCAATCTGTGCGGTTGTCACGCTTGCCATCGGGAGTTCTTGGTCAACAATGGGGACGATCGGAGTTGCCGGAATGGGGATCGGAATCAGTATGGGCATCCCTGCACCGATGGTAGCCGGAGCGATTATTTCAGGATCCTATTTTGGTGATAAAATGTCACCGCTTTCAGATACGACTAATTTGGCAGCGGGGATTACGGGCACTGACTTATTCGATCATATTAAACATATGATTTACACTACAATCCCTGGACTGGCCATCGCCTTTATCGTCTACATCTTTTTAGGAAGGGGATTCTCTTCTTCCTCTATGGACGCCGGAGAAATCGGTCACATTTTAACTGCATTACAAGAGAATTTCGTCATTTCTCCTTGGCTGTTTCTCGTCCCAGTATTGGTCATTATCTTGGTGGCTAAAAAAATGCCAGCGCTTCCGGCCCTTTTTATTGGGGTTTTTATGGGGTGGATTTGTTATATTTTTGTACAAGACGGCTCAATTGCAGATGCTGTCAATACCCTTCAAGGCGGGTATTCAATTAAAACCGGAAACGCGATGGTGGATGAATTATTTAACCGTGGTGGCATCGATGATATGATGTACACTGTATCATTGACAATTGTAGCAATGACATTTGGCGGAGTAATGGAACAAACAGGCATGCTGAAATCAATTGTGGCTCAAATCCTGAAATTAGCTCGCACAGGTAAAAGCTTGATTGTTACAACCATTTTCTCGTCTTTCTTTACAAATGCAACAGCATCTGAACAATATATTTCTATCCTTTTGCCTGGAAGAATGTATTTAAAGGCATATAGAGATAAGAAACTTCATTCCAAAAACTTGTCGCGAGCGCTAGAAGATGGCGGAACCATCACTTCGGTCTTTGTACCATGGAATACATGTGGCGTGTTCATTTTTTCAACTCTTGCAGTCCACCCTGTTGATTATGCGCCATACGCGGTCATGAACTATGCTGTTCCAATCATTGCGATCTTGATGGCACTTTTCGGAATTAAGGTCGAGTACTTGTCAGAGACTAAAGTGAAAGAGTTGGAAATAAAAGAAGCCCAGAAAAATACGACAGCTTAACTACTCGTCATCGGCCCTATTTTTTTGACTCAAAAGGACTCTTTTCTTGGAAAAAATCGCGAACCACATCATTTTGAAGAACCTTATTAAAACTTGGTAATGGCGTATCAATTTGAACTGTCCCTTGTCACTAAGTAAACAGCGAAAATAATAAAAAACCTATAAGCGGTTTTAGTTCTATATATAAAGGGACTAAGGCCGTTTCATTTTTCTTGATATGCATCTACTTTATCGCTATGGACAGCTTTCAAAACTGTTCCCCAATAGCTCGTTACTCATACATATGCTTGATGTGTGTCTGTTCTCGGTATCAACGCAATATATGCACGGCGCTTTGGATAAGGGGAAGTTTTACCGTAGTGAATGTATCTTTCGCTTTGTCTACTCTGTTTGTTTTGGAATACCCTTAATGGATCATCACGCAAATCCAAAATCGCGCTTTAAAATTGGCTTTCTTCTTTGTCCAAACCATCTTGAAACTCAGGAACGTCCTTTCATTGTTTTACTGCTGTAAATTCCCGCTTTAAAATGTGATCCGTCACATGTGCATGAGTGTGTTTGGTTTTAGGAATCATTCTCGCCACTAGCTCTTTATGACCAAGGCTTTTTTAAATTCACGAGGGTCATTCGACGATAACCGTAAATACCTTTTCATGAAGGACGATCATTTCCTTGATTATTCCTTTATGTGTAAGTTCCTTTTGGAAGATGTTTGCTTTTTTATTTATCATAAGCAGAGTGGAGAGAAATGGGGTCGTTTTCCCCCTCATGCCCAAATATTTATCTTTGGTTAAAATCTGTATCTTTACAAGCTGTGATCGCTAAAAGCGGTGGACATAAAAAGCTCCCCTTAAGGGGAGCTTATCAAATGTACTTTTTTTATACAGTCTTTACTATGGCTGATATGTTTTATGCTTTTTCATACCGAAGAATCGGCTTTCTGGCAGCCTGGGTTTCATCCAGTCTTTTAACAATAGTATTATGAGGTGCTTCTTGGACAATCTCCGGATTTTCTTCCGCTTCCTTTGCAATTTGGATCATCGCATCAATAAAGCCGTCAAGCGTTTCTTTCGACTCTGTTTCAGTCGGTTCAAACATCATACACTCTTCGACGTTGAGCGGAAAATAGATTGTCGGCGGATGATAGCCAAAGTCAAGGAGACGTTTGGCAATATCAAGTGTCCGGACACCCAATTTCTTTTGGCGTTTTCCGCTTAACACAAATTCATGTTTACAGTGCCTGTCATACGGCAAATCGAAATACGGAGCGAGCTTTCTCATCAAATAATTGGCGTTGAGAACCGCGTATTCCGTCACTGCCTTGAGGCCGTCAGGCCCCATTGAACGAATGTATGTGTATGCCCTGACGTTGATTCCAAAGTTTCCATAAAATGGTTTTACCCTGCCGATGGAATTGGGACGGTCGTAATCAATGACAAATTGATCATCGCGTTTCGTAATCACAGGCTTTGGCAAATACGTAATTAAATCCTTTTTGACACCGACAGGTCCGGATCCGGGACCGCCACCTCCGTGCGGGCCTGTAAACGTTTTGTGAAGATTCAAGTGGACGACGTCAAATCCCATATCGCCTGGTCGGGCTTTGGACATCACAGCGTTTAAGTTTGCGCCATCATAGTACAGCTTGCCTCCTGCTCCATGGATAATTTCCGCCATCTCCACAATTTGTTCTTCAAATAGCCCAAGTGTATTAGGATTTGTAAGCATCAGTGCGGCTGTATCTGGACCAACAAGCTCTTTTAAGTGATCTAAATCAACCAGTCCGTCTTCACCGGAACGTACAGTAACAGTTTCCAAGCCCGCTACTGTCGCTGAAGCAGGGTTGGTTCCATGTGCCGAATCCGGGACGATGACTTTCGTCCGGTTTGTGTCACCATTTGCTTCATGGTAAGCACGGATCATCATTAAACCGGTCCATTCCCCATGTGCGCCTGCGGCAGGCTGGAGGGTCACTTCATCCATTCCAGTAATTTCTTTTAAATGCTCCTGTAAATCATACATTAGTTCGAGCGCGCCTTGAACGGACGATTCCGGCTGCAAAGGATGAATATGGGCAAAGCCCGGGAAGCGGGCAACCTGTTCATTGATTTTAGGATTATATTTCATTGTACAAGAGCCGAGTGGATAAAAACCTGAGTCTACTCCGTGATTGTGCTTCGAAAGCTCTGTAAAATGCCGCATAATATCCAATTCCGATACTTCAGGAAGTTTCGGTTCTTCTTCCCGCAAATAATCCGAAGGGATAAATTGATGGACATCAACCTCTGGAACATCCAATTCCGGAAGGCTGTATCCGATACGGCCCGGCGTTGACATTTCAAAAATAAGAGGCAAGTTCTCTTTACTCATGACAATCCCCCAATTCTTTTACGAAGTGATCGATCTCTTCCTTTGTTCTTAACTCCGTTACGGCAACCAACATATGATTTTTCAGCTCCGGATACTCACGGCTTACATCATATCCGCCAATGAATCCTTTTTCCAACAGCTTTTCATTTATTTCCCCGACAGGCTTACGGAGCTTTACAATAAACTCGTTGAAATGAGGCCCGTCAAACGCGATAGAAAATCCGCTTTCTTTCAACGCGTTTTTCGCATAATGTGCTTTTTGGATATTTTGAACAGCCATTTCTTTAACACCGTGTTTTCCCAAAGCCGTCATGGCTACAGATGCAGCCAGGGCGTTCAAAGCTTGGTTGGAACAGATGTTGGATGTTGCTTTATCGCGCCGGATATGCTGCTCGCGCGCCTGCAGCGTTAAAACGAAACCTCTCTTGCCGTCTTCGTCTGTTGTCTGTCCAACAAGTCTTCCCGGAACTTTTCGCATAAGTTTTTTCGTGACGGCGAAATAGCCGCAATGCGGACCGCCAAAGGAAGCGGGAATGCCGAAAGGCTGGGCATCTCCGACCACAATATCTGCACCAATGGCGCCTGGAGGTGTTAAAACACCCAAAGAAAGCGGGTTGCTGGAAACGATCAACAGTCCTTTTACGTCATGGATGAGCGGTTCAATTTTCTTAAGCGGCTCAATTTGGCCAAAGAAGTTCGGGTATTGTACAATTACCGCAGCAACCTCCTCGTTGATTTCAGCCTTTAAAGCCTCCAAATCAGTCAAACCATCTTTATCGGGAATTTCTATCACTTCAACTGCCTGGCCTTTGGCATATGTCTTTAATACATCGCGTGATTCGGGATGGACCGTCCTTGATACGAGAACTTTTTTTCTTCTTGTATGTCCGGCAGCGAGCATGGCCGCCTCTGCAAGCGCCGTTCCGCCATCATACATGGAAGAGTTTGCAACATCCATTCCTGTTAATTCACATATCATTGTTTGAAATTGAAAAATGGCCTGGAGCTCACCTTGAGAAATTTCCGGCTGATAAGGCGTGTAAGCGGTGTAAAACTCTGATCGAGATATCACATGGTCAACGATTGTCGGGATATAATGGTCGTACACTCCCGCTCCCAAAAACGAAACATGTTGTTGTAAATCGGCATTTTTGGCAGCAAGCCGAGACAACTCCTTTAATAAGGCGGATTCGGATTTGGCTTTTTTAATATTGTACTCCCTTTTGAATCGCACTTTATCCGGTATATCCGAAAATAAGTCATCTATTGAATCTACTCCGATCGTTTGCAGCATTTCTTTCTTGTCTTCTTCCGTCATAGGCAAATAACGATGTTTGATCATATTTTTCTCCCCCATCCTATTTTTTTGGACGTGTATAAAATGGCGTTTTAATGATTTTTGCTTGTAAACGTTTTTTGCGCACAGCCACTTCCAACTCATTCCCTACTTCACTGTACTCAGACTGAATGAGAGCAAGGCCGATGTTTTTTTTCAGCGTAGGAGATTGTGTTCCCGACGTGACAAACCCAATTTCTTCATCATTCTTATATACGGGATAGCCATGCCTCGGGATGCCCCGCTCCAGCATTTCGATACCTACAAGTCTTCTAGAAACGCCGTTTTCCTTTTGCTTTGTCAGGGCTTCTTTTCCGATAAAGTCCTCTTCTTTATTGAGTTTTACGGCAAATCCGATGCCTGCCTCTAAAGGAGAAATGTCCGGGGACAATTCCTGTCCATAAAGCGGCAAAGTCGCCTCGAAGCGCAACGTATCTCGTGCACCAAGCCCACAAGGCTGAATCCCCTCTTCCTTGCCTGCTTTTAGCAGATCTTCCCATATTTGAGTGGCGTCTTTCGGGCTACAGTAAATTTCAAACCCGTCTTCACCTGTATACCCAGTTCGGGAAACAAGAGCTTTCGCTCCGTTTACATCAACATTCTGTTGAAATTTGAAAAATTTGACATCTCTTAAATCCACATTTTTTACAATTTTTTGCAAAATCAATTGCGCTTTCGGTCCTTGAATCGCAATCAAGGCATATTGGTCTGAGACATTCTTCACTTCGACATCTTTATCCGCGTATTGTGTTAACCAGGCAACATCTTTATCCGTATTGGCGGCATTCACGATCAACAAGTATTCTTCTTCATCAAGCCGATAGATGAGCAAATCGTCTACGACTCCGCCATTCTCATAGCACATTGCCGTATATTGAGCGCCGCCCTTCTTCAGTTTGGATACATCGTTGGTCATCAATTTTTGAAGAAACGCTTCACTCTCTTTCCCTGTCACCAACACTTCTCCCATGTGGGAAACATCAAAAATGCCTGCTCTTTCCCTGACGGCTTCATGTTCCTCTTTTATGCTGGAAAACTGGACAGGAAGATCCCAGCCGCCAAAATCAATTGTCTTTGCCCCGTACTTTTCATACAAAGGATACAAAGGGGTTCGTTTTAATTCTGACATTGTCCTTCCTCCTTTTTATCTTTTATGTAACATCAGGCAATAAAAAAAGACAGAAAAACCCCTATGAAAAGGTTTCTCTGTCTTGGGACCTGAAAGTTTGACCGCTTTAAGATCGGCTTTCTTCTTTGGTGGTTTTCTCGTAGGAAGAAAACGCTCTCCAGAGTTGCGTCAAACAAGAGTCTTTTTGCCTGAGAGATTCGCACGGGTTCGCGCTTGCTCCTTCGGCGCCGAAAATTCATCGGTCTCTCCTCTTGTCATCATTCGCCTATATTCTTTTTGAGACTGGTTATACTATTATCATGCGAAGCTTGCTAGTTACACACATCGTACCATTCTTTTGCCAATTGTTCAAACATTTTCCTCAATCATACATAGAAAAGGAGAGGCGTTCACGATGAAGGTACCTATCCAATCTGATACCCAATGGCTTCCGGGCTTCCTGGAGCGAATCGAACAGGATGGCCCTTGGGCCAATCAACAATTGTTCAAGCTGGCATTAACCGCGGAAAAACAGCTACTCGTTCCTGAGTTTGAGGGTCTAGTCGCACCGAACCATTTGCCTCAACTAACATTATTGCCCCATCAACTGGAAACGGCCACTGTCGTTGTGGAAAATATGAACGGCAAAGCCATTTTAGCTGATGAGGTGGGGCTGGGAAAAACAATTGAAGCGGGATTGATCTTAAAAGAATATATGATTCGCGGCCTTGTCAAACGGGCATTGATCCTTGTCCCTGCATCTCTCGTTTCTCAGTGGACATACGAGCTGAATTCCAAATTCCACATCCATGCCGTTGCGGCAACAAAAAGTTATGTATGGGGTCAGTATGACTGTATCGTTTCATCCATTGATACAGCAAAACGGAGCCCTCACTGCGACATCATTTCCGAACAAGATTTTGATTGTATCATTGTTGATGAGGCCCACAAGCTGAAAAATCATAAAACGAAAAATTACCAGTTCGTGCAATCTCTCCCCAAAAAGTATTGTCTGTTGCTGACGGCAACACCGATTCAAAATAAAATTGAGGAAATTTTCTACCTCGTCTCCTTGTTAAAGCCAGGCCATCTAGGGAGCCAAAGCAGCTTTTTGGAGAAATATAAAAATAAAAAATTATCAAAGCAAGAAAATGAACATTTAAAAAGCCTGATTAATAAAGTAATGATTCGGAACAGAAGAGCTGACACCAAAATTGAATGGACAAAGCGCCATGTTGAAACCATTCCGATTGAATTCAGCAAAGAGGAACGCGAGCTTTATGATGGGATTGATATATTAAGGGAGTCCTGTGAATCTTATACAGCAAATGCTTTTTCAATTATTACTTTACAGCGGGAAGCGTGCAGCAGCCGGGAAGCCGTTTATTTTACATTAAAAAACATGCTGCAAAAATATGAAAACCTCTCAGATGAATATGTGAACAAGCTTACATTTTTGCAAACAAAGATAGATGCCGTATCACAAAACTCAAAAGCACTGAAAGCGCTCGAATTGATTAAAAAAATCAATGATAAAGTGATTATTTTTACAGAGTACCGTGCTACGCAACTATACTTGCAATGGTTTTTGCAGCAGCACGGGATTAAATCTGTTCCGTTTCGCGGAGGTTTTAAGCGCGGGAAAAAAGATTGGATGAAAGAATTGTTCAAAAATCACGTGCAAGTACTGATCGCAACCGAAGCCGGTGGCGAAGGGATAAATTTGCAGTTTTGCAACCACGTCATCAACTTTGACTTGCCATGGAATCCGATGCGCCTTGAGCAAAGAATTGGCCGGGTGCACCGACTGGGCCAGAAGGAAGATGTGTATATTTTTAACTTCGCAGTGAAAAATACAATTGAAGAACATATTGTCAATTTGCTGACGCAAAAAATTAAACTCTTTGAGCGTGTAGTCGGAGAATTGGATGATATTCTGGCAAAGCTGGAATTTGGCAGTATCGAGGAACATATGCATGATATTTTCAAGGAATCCAAGTCGGAAGGGGAACTGAAGGTGAAGATGGCAAACCTTTCCGCCTTCATCCAGTTTGCTGATTCCATAAGAGAGGAAAGTGAAACAAATGCTTCAACAAGAAATACATCAATATCTTGAGAACTTTTTTGAAGCGACGCAATGCACCATTTTGGAAAACGGCCCCGGATTTTTAACCGTCCAATTAACGATAGAAATGGATAAAGAACTGATGAATCGACCATTTTATTGGACATATTTAGAAAAGACGGGCGGAATACCCAATCCGGGAAAACTGACTTTTATTACAGATGAAGAAAAAGCTCCGGAAAATGTAAAGGGTGAATATATACATTTTGGCGCCCCCCGTCTTCACCAACTATTCCATTCAGCCAAAAAAATGGCAGCCTATATCCGGTTGTACGAACAGCCAAATCCACCTCCATTTCAATCCGTTCCGCTTTATCCCTGGCTGAATGTGAATTTGAAAATATCATATCGTTCCGACAGGAAACGGGATGTGTTAAAATCCTTCGGGCTCCATTTAATAAACGGCATGCTCGTCGATCATTTTCATGAAAAAATGCAAAGCCGCCAGCTCGTACCAAAAATCCCGGATTATTGTTTTACAATTTCCCCCATCATCAAACCCGGCAGCGGTTTAAAAAGAATCGATGCATTTGTAAAGAATGAAATTGCAGCCAGTGACCATTCATGGGCCGTATTGGCCAAAAAGAGACAGGAGGAAGACTTGAATCTGTTAGACCAATTTTATGCCGATCAAGTTGACAAGCCGGAAACGTACGAGATCGAGAAAAAAGCACTGATTGACCAATATGAACCGAAAATCAACATTGAAATCATAAATGGTGGTCTTTTTTACCTTGCCTCGCCAATCTAAATATTTAGTTGCGTCCTTCCCTCTTAAACAACATGACGAGTGAAACGGGAATCAGCCCAAACCAGTTTAACAAGAAGGGGCCTTTTCCTTCTTTCCTCTTCTTCCTTGACTCTTTTCGTTCCGATCTCGGCTTCTCCAAATGCTTAATGAACGTTTCTGTCATGTATTTGACATAGTCGTTAGTCGACATCAACAGACCACCTTTCTTTTTTAAAAGAGTATGCCCATTTACCCGATTTTTAGTGCCTCCTTACTAGAAAGCGAGGGGGTTACATATTGGATAATCCCTTCGGAGTCACCAAACTGCACCCCTTCATATGAATGCATTAAAAGCGTTTGAAAAAACTATTTGCTTTTCGTTCACTCATCCTCTTCCCAAAGCGTCTCATTCAACAAACGCTCCCCTTCCTGCTTATAATAATTGCTTATCTCTTTTAAATATCCATGTTGGGATATAAAGATAAAAGCCGTTTGGCTTGCTATCAAAAAGGCAATAAAAACGATCATGAGTGTTAAAGGAAAAACAGCGCCCCGCTCATTCCCCATTATTCATCCTCCCATCCAAACACCGGATAAAGTGAAGCTTCTTTCGTTGTTCCATCGGCAAATTCCACCATCATATATATCCCTGGCCTTTCCTTCCGGAAGGAAAATCCCGCTACATTTTGCAATACAATCTCGTGCCCCTTATCACGAACCTTCCTTCGGACGACCCTTCCGTAACGTTCATATGAAATGGGTATGTCGTTTTTTTCTATGAGAATCCGCTCATCGGATCCCACTGTCCAATCTTCGGCGCTATACAGTTCTCGACGAAATTGAATAAGGAAAATGTTCCATTCGTAATCTTTCTCCGTTGAAATGCTTCGTTCCACCGCCGCATATGAAAGATACATAAGCGGAATAAAAGACAGGATTAAACTGGAAATGACCATTGTCATAATCGCCTCCAGCAATGTAAAGCCGCATTCATTGTTCCATACAGACTGTTTTACTTTCATAGGTTACACACGCTTTCTTTTTCTCTTGAACATCATGAAAAGAAAATACATATTCTATATTCTCTCGAATGAGCCGCCTGTTCTCCCAATCATTCAACCAAATCGACTCCTCTACCTGCTCATACAGCAATCGGTAGGCTGTTAATTCTTTTTTTCCCTCACTTAGTACATCGATCATGCGAAACAATAAGGGGAAAAGCAAAGAAGCGACAAGCAGTAAGAAACTGAATGATACCAGTCCGTCCAGAAGAGTAAAACCGTCTTCACTTTTTAACATTAAACCTTCCCCTCCCTAAATAAATTGTTAGTTTAACGGCGGTATCATTCACCTGAAATTGAACGGTTCCAAAATAGGAAATCGTTCCTTCCGGTGTAATATGGAAACGAGATAAATTGCCGCCTGTCATCTTGATGGAGTCTGGAAACTTTCTTTTGATAATGGTTTTTCTGCCAGATGCTGCCTCATATACGTTTTGCTCCTTTGAAAATCGAAACACAATGGTTTCTTTCCTGTTAATGGCATATGAATGGGCATAATATAAATCGGACTCAAGCTGAGTGATGAACATTTGTTTTTGCACCCATTCCATAACAGGTTTAACCCCTGCTATTCCAACTGCGAGCATTATCGACACAACAGCTAATACGATGAGCATTTCAAGCAAAGTGAAGCCTTTTACAGACCGAATATGTTGAAGGATTCTCATGTCAATTTGACGATACTTTGACCTCCCCGTTAGAATCAATCACCAAAGTTTTACCGTTTGGACAAGTGTTGTCTTTTTCCTTTACATAACCTTCTCTTTGCAACTCAGTAAAAGAAGGAATTTGTTGGTGTGTCAACCGATAGGCCTCAACCTGTCCCTGCACCATGTGCCTGAGCGCATCGCATCCTTTGTTATTAATGTTTGAGCTGTGTTTTGTCACATTCGGAAGCGCGACAAGAATCAACACTGTAATGACCAAAAGAACTACCATCATTTCCACTAATGTAAATCCCTTCTGATTTTTCCGAAAAAACTTCAACATTGTGTATCCTCCTCATTAAATGGAATCAATAATCTGAAACATTGGCAAAAAGATCGACATATAAATGGCAATCACCATGATCCCGATTAATACAAACATAACAGGCTGGAAAATAGTAAAAATCTTCCTTGTTTTTTCTTCCAGCCTCTGCAGACAAAATTCACTGTAAAAAAGCAGCTCACTGTCCAGCTTTCCGTTTTGTTCGCCGTGGGCAACAATCTCAATCAATTCCTCTTCCAAAAACCCTAAGTGAATAAGAGCCTCCGAAAAGGAATATCCAATTTTCAACATGCTCTTAATCTCACCGGCGGATTCTTTTAATAAAGGCTGAAAAGGCTGTGTCAACATAATTTGAGTGATTTCGTTGACCGAAAAGCCGCTTTTTAATAAAAAGCTCCATTCTCTGGCAAGGAAGATCGTTCGGTACAGCTTATAGTAGGAGTGAATAAACGGGGTTTTTGAAAAAAACTGGGCTCTGTCAAGTGCGGACTTTCTGTGGAGTATGCGTAATAAAACGATAAACAAACAACCTATTGTCATTAAGGAAAACGTAAAATAATAGGGAAACGTTTGAATGAAATGGAGAAACCATTTTAGTGCCATATTGGGCTCATAGCCCATCGAATCATAAAACATTTGGAAACGAGGCAGCAAGAGATGATGGAGGAGGAAACCCACGATCACTAGAATGAGCAGTAATATGAATGGATATTGCAGCAGTTGCAACATTTTTTTTCGTTGTTCATCTTTTCTGAGCAAATACATTCCGGATTCTTTCATGGCTGTTGTGATAAAACCATGCTTTTCAGCAAAATAAAGTTGAGAGCATGCCTGACGATCAAACCCTTGTTGATGAAATACACTGTGAATAGCCTCTCCGCTTTGCAGACCGTCTATCATCGCTTGGAATTTTGGCAGATGCCTTTCATGCATCCGTCCAAGAAAATCAAGCGACTCAGCCAGCGAAAAACCTTTATCTGTCATTTCAGAGATACGATTTAAAAAGATTCCCTGTTCTTTCAGACGCAGCTTCTTGCTTCTCTTCAACGACCCAACGATCATATTCCTCACAAGAAATGTAGCCAAGCGCAATCCCCTTTCTAATCATACTTTCTAAGTTTCTTGACCGTCTTACCCTCCCCCCTTTTTTGGCCGTTTTGATCATTGTCTGCAGCATTTCGCCATTGACTACATCGAATACGGCCGTCCTTTTCGGGAATCCGTCCCGCCTGCAAAATTCAGAGCACCTCCCCTTACAATACGGGCATAAAAGAGAGACAAGCCTTTGGGCCGCCACCCCAATAACCGTCTGTTCAATTTCCAAAGGATTTACACCAAATTCCAATAGACGATCAACAGCGCCCTCTGCATTTCTTGTATGCATGCTCGTGAGGACAAGATGGCCTGTCATGGCAGCACGAATGGCGATCTTGGCTGTTTCCGCATCGCGAATCTCACCGATAAAGATCATATCGGGATCATGGCGCAAAATAGCCTTCAGCCCGGTGTGATAAGTAATTCCCGCTTTTTCATTTACCTGAACCTGAAGAAAAAGATCGCTTTGACTTTCTACGGGATCTTCCAAAGTAATCATATTTCTCTGTACTCTCTTGCAGCTATATTCCGCCAACTTATAAATGGCCGTGGTCTTTCCACTGCCTGTCGGTCCACTAAAGATGATCATGCCGTGTGACAAAGACATCATTGAATACAGTTGTTGAATGCTCTTTGGAAACAATGACATTTTTTCGAGTGAAAATGACTGTTTTTGGGGGATGATACGAATAACCAAGCTTTCCTTTGAAAGGGCGGTTGGAAGGGTAGAAATGCGAAGCGAAATCTGTTTCCCATGGCAGTGAGTCTGCCATGCGCCGCTTTGCGGTTTTCGTTTTTCGCTTATATCCATGGAAGCCATGAACTTTAAATGGGAAATGAGCCGTTCTCCGGCTATGGGGGGAATCGGTTTACGCGGTATCAGATGACCGTGGAGGCGAAATTTGATCAAGTAATCCTTCCTCCGGGGAACAATGTGTACATCCGTCACGCCCAGCCTGGCTGCCAGTGAAATAAGCTCGTCGGCTGTACGCTCAATGGACATAAATCATAAAACACCACCTTTATTTTGCTTAATACATGTATTCGACATAAAATCCGTTTCTCCTTCTTTAATTTGAAAAATCTTTTTCAAAAACCGAAAAGCGGGCATACTAACTAAATAATACGTTTATCCCGCTTTATTGAACTGGCAGTATGAGCCCCGCTTTAAAAGTTCGAGGTAAGACGATCACCTGCCACTATAGCTCGATTGGGGATTGGCTTAGGTCGACAGGAAAAGGAAGCTGCGGAAACATCGGATGCGCCCGAAGCTTTCGAGGGCGTCTTTGCTTAAACTTGCCGACAGGATTTTTTTATAACTGGGCAAAAAGCCGCACTGATTGAAGTTTCACTTTATCACGCATTCGACACAAACAAGGCTTCGAATATGTTTACTTTTTGATTCGTTTTCATTTATAATAAGAAATTGATGGACTACATGCTGCAAAGGAGGGATTCTTTATGGATCGCATGTACAGAGTATTAGGTTTTTGGACTGGTATTTTTACTATTATGTTTTATCTTGGCGGAATGGATAAAACCGCGCTACTCTTTCTTGGCCAGACAGGATTCTTTGTATTGCTTGGCTATTTGAATCTGACGGAACGGATGTATATGTATGTGTTCGGCGCATACCTGACTGTATTTTTCGCTGGTTTTACATACTATACCCTATTTTTAATGCCGCCTGGCGGAGGGTTAAATTAATCCGTAAAGAAAGCTTCCTAAGATGGCGGAAGCTTTCTTTTGATTTCTAAACAAGATACGGATTGCTTGTTTTCTCTGTCTCAATTGTCGTGGAAAGGCCGTGTCCGGGAAAAACTACCGTATCATCAGGCAGTGTAAACAGCTTTTGGTGGATGCTTTCAATTAATGTGGCATGGTCTCCACCGGGTAAGTCTGTTCTTCCAATGCCGCCGGAAAAAAGGGCATCGCCGGAAAAAACAGAGCCCATTTCCTTTATGTAATAAGAAAGGCTTCCTGGGGAATGACCGGGAGTTTCCAAAAGCTCCAAGGTAAATGGACCGATCTCCACCTTTTCCTCTTTGGTAAATAGGTGGTCTGCCGGTCTCCCGGAAATCGGTTCCATTGGATAACGGGCAGATCCGTTTAATGACGGGTCCATTAACCAGTCCTTCTCCAATTCGTGGATGTAAACTGGGATTCCCCAATGATTCCGTACTTCTTCCACAGCGCCAATATGATCAAAATGCGCATGTGTCAAAAGAACAGCAATGGGTTTGAATCCTTCTTGCTTCATGTATTCAATGAGCCGTTCCCCATCAAAACCCGGATCGAAAATGACACACTCTTTTTTTTCATTAAAAAGCAAATAACAATTTGCTTGAAGAGGGCCGAGGGGTATTTGCTTCAAATTCATTTGCAAGCTCCTTTCTGTTTTCTCTTTTTCAAGTTTACCATGAACGATCATGAAAAATAAAAGGTTAACGTTTAAGACTGGAAGGAACGGGCAAAATAAGTAAGATTCAAGGAAGTGTCACTTTTGAAGCTCGACAAACAGGATAAAAAGCTTTAAAATATGAGGAGCGGCATCTTACTAATACATAGTATATTTCCTTATTATCACTTAGAAGGGAGCTCTTAAATAAATGGGTACAGCAATTATTTTCTCCTTAGTTTCGATACTTGCAGTGTTTGCATTGGTCAGCTCTTTAAAAAACAGAAACGTATTAGGTATCATTTTCTCTCTGGGAACTGTCGGGGTATTCGGATTCTTTTCGGTCATGACATTTATTTTTTCAGGATATCCGGAATAAAAATGTGACCTTGTAAGAAAAGCGCAAGCGCCTGTTCAGTGATATACGATCTGAAAAGAAACACATACGCAGATTACCATGTATTTGCTTCTGCAGGCATTGTGCGAGCTGAACAAGCTTCACCGAATAAGCTGCGGCGCAGGAGCACGTGATGTTACCGTCGTAGTGCCCTCAATTCACTTTCTCGAGGAAAAGAGAACGAAGTTTCCCAGTCGCTGAGCGCTGACGCAATTTTACTCTTACCTTGAGTAAAGAGGCTGGAACATAAGCAAATACAAAATAGCAAAAACCGAACAATTCATTTAAAATTGTTCGGTTTATTTGTGTTAAAAAAATCCCTATCTTCGCTACGTCAACATATTTCGCTTTACGCAGGTCTCTTCAGCTTCGTCGGAAAGCAAAGATCGCTTTCCTGCGGGCTTGAGCTACTCCCGCAGGAGTCTACCTATTTTGCTACGCTAAAAGCTTGCGTATGATACACTGGGACAATTTATCCGACATGTAAGGTGCCCGATTGGTTCAACTAACATTCAGTAGGAGAGCAAGAAAACTCCTCCTGAATGAAGTTTCACTTTATTGTTCGTTTTTTCATCAGCTGATTTAGTTGTGCCACAGCCTTTTTTATTTTGCGCAAAATTGAAAGCGAATGCCCCACACTCGGTTCTTTGCAATGCTAAAGCGCTCTTCATAGCCAATATCGTGCTTATCACTTTTGAGATGGCATCATAAGCAATAATGTGTTACCTGCTTGTATGTTTGCCTCTGAGAGCTCATATGGCTGCTTGCATGCAATCCCGCCTTTTCATCGCAACTGAAGGTTACGAGGCGTCTCTTCTATTGAGATCAGGCTTGTTTCAATGACAGCCTGGGCAAAATGACTTCAATGAAAGAACAAGCTCTCTTTGACAAATATGTCTGCCCGTATTGTTATTGAATGATTAATGGCTTTTTTATGCTGCAAACTCGCCCAAAAGTATTCAGGACTAAACCGAAGGTTCGCCGGTCCGATTTCACACCATTTCCACTTCGCTCTAATAGCTGTTACCTCTGCTTTCGCTAGTTTACTATAGACCGTGAAACTCACAACAGATCAAAAAGAAACCGCAGCTTTCACTGCGGTTTCTGTTATTGTTGCTGCTCCATTAAGTTGCCTCGATAATCTCTTGATTCATAAAATCTGAGCAAATCCCCGTAAATGATCTTATCCGAATAATCAAGTTCCACACGAGCTTTCTCTTTATATGGTTCACATAACGAGCCTTCAACCGGCTGTTCTGTTTCCTTCGAATAGCATGTATTATCCGTATAAACATAATCTTTGGTGATAAAGCTCCCGTCACGAAATACTGCAAAATCACGGTGGTCATCGGAAAACAGATCTTCACCGAATTGAATGCTTGATTTCGTGTCCACACCGAGTAAATGCAGCAGTGTTGGCTTCAAGTCAATTTGACCGCCCACTTTGGAAATGGTTTTCCCTTTTCCTTGATCCGTAACACCTGGAATATGAACGATAAAAGGAACGCGCTGCAATTGCACACTGACAAAAGGAGTCACTTCTTTTCCAAGATATTGTGCCATTGCTTCGTTATGATTTTCAGAAATGCCGTAATGGTCACCATACATGACGATGATCGAATTGTCATACAACCCTTCATCTTTCAATTTTTGAATGAATGCTTTTACAGCTTCATCAGTATAGCGGACCGTTTGGAAATAACGGTTTAGCGTACCGCTTTTTGAATCATATTCATCAATAAATTTATCTTCCTCATCCAATCTGAATGGATGGTGGTTTGTTAAGGTAATCATTTTTGTATAAAACGGCTTCTGCATTTCCTTCATCATTTCAACTGACTGTTCGAAGAAAGGAATGTCTTTCATACCCCAGCCGACAGAAATATCAGGGGTAATTTCATAATCTGTTGCCGAGTAGTAATAATCATAACCAAGTGCCTGGTACATGATGTCGCGATTCCAGAAGCTTTTGTTATTCGCGTGCATCGTTGATGTATAGTAGCCTTTCTTGCTTAAATTCTCGGCCATTGAATCATATTCGTTTCCGGAATGCGTAAAAAATACAGCTCCGCGGTTCAACGGATATAATGAGTTTTCAAGTAAAAACTCCGAATCGGACGTTTTCCCTTGCCCTGTCTGATGATAAAAATTGTCAAAGTAATAGCTATCTTTAATGAAGCTGTTTAAAAACGGTGTAACTTCTTCTCCATATACATCGTTGTTTAAGACAAATGACTGAACAGATTCCAAAGAAACGACAATCAAATTTCGGTTTTCAGCAATGCCAAACATATCCTCATTCGGTTTAACGTAATTGGCCCGGACGTAGTTGTCAATATCGACAAGCTCACTGCCGTCAGCCATTGCCCTTTGAGCAGATGATTTGGATTGAAGAAAAACATCATACAAATGGTAATTGTATGTTCCTAAATTTTTAACAAGCATTTCCCTGTCAAATGTTCTCGTTAAAAGCTGGGGCCGCTCTGTTTCTGCCAGTCCGATATTTAAAAAGAGCAACGCAAAGGCGACAAGAAAATAAGCGCGTTGGTGCATTTTTTTAACGGGCACGAATTCTTCTACCTTGCGTTTATATTTCATGAACACGGCAAGGATGATGACATCCACAAAGTAAATGATGTCATACCAATGAATTTCGGTTAGTGCACTGTCCCCCAAGTCGGCAAAGTTGCTTGTCTGGAACAAAACAGGCAAAGTGATGAAATCTGTAAAAAACCTGTAAAATGCAATATTGGCATATAATATAAACCCCAGAATAAAGCTTGTGGCCATTACATAACGGTTTCTAATTTTCTCCGAATTAAAAAAGAATGCAATACCAAAAGCAAACAGCAAAAAGCTTAATGGATTGATGAATAATATAAGCTCCTGCATAATATTTTCGATCTTGATGTCAAAACTTGTTTTATATACGATGTATGTTTTTAGCCAGAGCATTACGGCCGCTACTACCGGAATGGAGAGCTTTTGAATTTTTAGCCTGCTCATCTTATGACCTCCTGTTTGCTTCCTCAAACCAAATTCGCGATTGTTTCCATTTTATAGAATATCAAAAAAGAAACTACCGTCTATCATAATATGATTCTTTTAAAAAATCAACTTGCAATATCCTAGCAAAGAGACTTGCTCATTAAGCCAACGTATGCTCTTCACCTTAATATTAGACGTTTGAAAGCATAAAAAGTTTCATTTTTTAACATAAAAAAAGAAATTTACGAGTTTTTATACCGTAAACAAAGATCTATTTTAGCATATAAGGAAGAGATTTGAAATACTTTTTTCCCAACCACCCATTTAATGGCCGCTCTTATATTTATTCATCTCGCTTTTTAATATGATCATTGCTTTTTGAAAATATTGCGGTGTTATAAGTCCGGCAGAGTATATTTCTTTGATCTCATCTTCCATCAACTGTAATTCGGCTTCTCTGTCACCCAAATAAACAAAAATGCCAAACCTCTTTAACAATTGTTGTACATCGAATGCAGATTTCATTCAAACCACCTATTGCTCTTCTAATTTGTCGATAAAGTCCTGAAACTTTTGTTCATCTCC
Organism: Siminovitchia thermophila; assembly: GCF_016909185.1. GTDB lineage: Bacteria > Bacillota > Bacilli > Bacillales > Bacillaceae_C > Siminovitchia > Siminovitchia thermophila. The sequence goes on from NZ_JAFBFH010000003.1 coordinate 215,928, forward strand.
TACTTTTTCCACTTTCGCAGCATGTTCTTTGGCAAGTTCGAGATTTCCTTCATCATAATAAAGCAAGGCCAAATTAAAATGTGCTTCAGAAAAGTGCGGCTCCAATTCGATCGCCTTTTGCAAATGCTTTTTCGCATCTTCCATTTTGTGGAACTGAATTTCCGTATAGGCGAGTTGGAAATAAGTCACCGCGTCCCCTTTCCCTTGTGAAATAGACTGTGACAACATGTCGTAAGCTGATTCAAATTCTCTGTTTTCGATTTGCTTCTTAGCCCGGGCATTGATCACATCCGCACGGTCGGCATGGTACCCGCCGTATAGGGCTAATGTTACTGCGATGGCAGCTATCACCAAAAACAGGAATTGCGTTGCCCATTTTCTTTTCTTCGGAAAATGAACGACCCCCGTTGCCAAAAAGCCGCCGACCAGCCCGCCGATGTGACCCGCATTATCGATGCCGGGCACCGTAAATCCAAACACAAGGTTGATTCCGATCAGAAAAAGGACGTTTGTGCCAATTGTTCTAAAAAACAACTGTGTATTCATCACGCCAATATATAAAAGAGCGCCAAAACAACCGAATATGGCCCCGCTTGCTCCCGCAGAAAGGTTATCCGTAAAAAGGAAACTGGCAACAGAGCCGGTAAACCCGGAGAAAAGATAAATCCATAAAAAGCGCAGGCGCCCAAAAATTCTTTCAACAGCCGTGCCCAAATAAAAGAGCGCCAAAGTGTTCATGATCAAATGCAAAATCCCGATGTGTAAAAAGATCGGCGTAAAAAAGCGCCACCATTCACCCGAAAGGATTAAGGGATTATATTTCGCCCCAAATCGAATGAGTGTTTGAACATTCGTGCTTCCACCCTTTATCTCAACAAGAAAAAACATGAAAATTTGGACAGCTATAAATAGATACGTAAAAAACGGTTTGCCAAACTCAAATAATGCTCTTTCTTCCCTCTCCTGTTCCCGCGCATGGTGGATGACTTGTTCTTTAAGGGATATATGATCCGATTCAAGAAAGCTCATTTCGGACAGCGGGAAAGCGAACTCAAAATGTTTTCCCAGCCGCACAAAGGTATCTTCAGCAGTTTCCCGCGCCAAAATGACTGTTTCTACTTTTGTTTTCCCACTCCCCGCCATAAAAGGCCTTTCAATGACCCAGTCATAATCATCAACCGGCGGGTGTTGTGTCACATATATATTTACCACGTTCAACTCTTTTTTGAATAGATGCTTCCGTAATCTTTCCGCCTGTTCCCATGTCTTTTCAATGTCACGCTTCAACCAATTGGACCAGTCAAGGTTCGTGGAAATCAGACGAATAAAATGGATGCGTTTATTGCGCTCCGCTTCGAGCCAAATCTCATTTTCATCTTCATTTAAGCGCACAAGTCTATAATGTAATTCCTGGATAAAAAGTTGAGCCAGGCGCCAAAACATCCACTGTTCACGTTCCATCAATTTTGTTGCCCCGCTTTCTGCGGCTCATACCGCTTCCTGTCACTCTAATATAGCTAAATGGATACGAGATTGTAAAGCAATGCACACATATACACCGGAGTTCAAGCCCATGAAAATAAAAAAAGACCCGCGGCCAGGTCGTGATGATTACTTTCGGGATACACTTTCGGTAAATCGATCCCTGACTCCCAGGATATTCATCGCCATCCCTACGCTCATCTTTCTGATGGACTCATTGCCAAGAAAAGCATTCAAAATCTTGTAGCGCCATTGGTATGCCAGCGAAGCGGCGGCAACAAGCAATAAAATGTTTGTCATTTTCTTCATCTCAATCCCTCCTGTTCCTATTGTGCTACGATCGGGAGGGTTTATTCATTGTTATGTACGAATGATTTCTTTTTCCGTTATCATTTTTCCTATAGGAATATCATATTCTTCATGTGGTAAGTGATCTATCAGCTGAAATGAGAAAGCGAGAGAAATGGTATAACCCCGGTAATCCTTTAAAAACCGGTCATAATAGCCACCGCCAAAACCCACTCGATATCCGGCCCTGTTATACAGTAATCCAGGAACAATCACCAAATCAATTTCTTCTTTAGATACGGCATCCGTTTCATGTTCTTTCGGCTCGAACAAGCCAAAAAAAGAATGTTCCAAGTTGGTAAATGAGTGGATTTGTCGAAAAGTCATCTGTTTTGTTTCGGCATGGCATTTTGGCACAACTACTCTTTTGGACTGATCCCACCCTTTCCGGATCAACTGCCATGTATCGACTTCGGGAAATCTGGAAACCGTCAATGCAACCGTTTTCGCTTCTTTCCATTCCTCGGTGTCAACCAATGATTTTCCTATCTCATAAGACATCTGTTCATAGCGGAAGCGGTCAAGCGTTTGCAGTTTTTCTCCCATCATTTTTCTAAGTGATTTCTTATCCATACAAACATCTCCTGAATATAGAAAAAGCCAGTATCATCGGCGTTCACCGTGCTCTGGCTCTTTCGCGTGTTATTTTGTTTCACGATGCAATGTAACCCTTTTTTCTCTTGGGCAGTATTTTTTCAACTCAAGGCGATCAGGATTATTGCGTTTGTTTTTTGTAGAAATATAATTACGCTCATTGCATTCTGTGCAAGCTAATGTAATATTAACGCGCATGACTGTCTTTCCCTCCAAACTTCTCACATTATACACCATTACAGGACTTTTATATAATATCACTTTTTATCAGGGAATTCCAGTCTCTAATCTAAAAAGAGAATCATGCAAAATTTGTAGAAATGTGGCTGAATTGTTTTGTATGGTATAAAATAGAAGAAGTACTAATTTAGAGGTGAATTATGGATATTGCCATTCTTATTTTATTATGCGCATCAACCCTATTTTTCATTTTGTCATTTTTTCAAAAAAACCACACGAAAGAATTGGAAAAAGAGGTTGAAGAGCTGACAATGACCTTGTTCAAGGAAAACCAAAATATGAAAAAGAGAATCAGTATATTGGAAGAAGAGTTGCTGATGGAGAAAGGCTTCACCGACATGTCTGCCTCCCAAACGCCAAGTACTACCACTCTTCCCAATGTCAATGAAATTTTGAAAAATCAGGTGCTTGCCCTACACGACCGGGGATTCACCCTAGAGCAAATAGCCAGGCAATCATCCCTTTCTGTCCAAACAGTGAAACAAATTGTTGAGGCTGGCAAAGTATCCGGAGGATTTCATCATGGCTAGAAACGTTTTCAGAAAACTGGCCGCCGTTCTATTTATTTGTGCCGTCATATTACTCGTCATAAAACAAATGACTTACGCAGAAAAGAAGGCAGAAAAAAAGTCGCAACCCAAAGCCGGCTATGTGGAAATCAAACAAGAGGATTATGACAAACTCATAAAAGAGTCGGAGGACTGGAAGAAAAAATATGAGGGCCAGCTTGAAAAAGCTTCCACGAATAAGCAAGAAAGTGTAAAGGTTCTGTATTTGAATATTGGCGATGGTATGACTTCAAAAGACGTCAGTGAACAGTTGGCAAAAGCCGGACTTATCAAAACAGCGGATGACCTGAATACATATCTTTCAAAGAACAATATGCAGCGTCTTCTCCAAATTGGAGAATATGAGCTCAACAGTCAAATGGACATAGAAACAATGGCAAAAATCATCACTGGGCAAAAAGAGGAATGATATTGGGTAAAGCAAAAAGGCTCTATACTAAATGTTGGGGTTTCCACATAATTTGCACATAAAAATATACACGCAAACATCCAATTCTTTTATACTTGAATTGCCTAGAAACA
>NZ_JAFBFH010000004.1 GCF_016909185.1 Siminovitchia thermophila
TCATCATGTCCTCCATGTGTTTTTCTTGGTCGAAAACATTGTAACATGGTCATGATGGTGACCTATTCTTTTTACACAATTATATGGACTTTATCGGCTACAGGAGTGTGGAGAGCTATCTGTATGCCATCGGGGAGGAAAGAGAACCACGCTTTGACTATCTGATTCCGTATAATACTTATTTGAAGGATAAGACGCGTACATATAAGAATGACATCCGAAATCCCAAAAACTGGACCTATCTGGAGCATGATGATCAGTTCATCTGCCCAAATGGCCGGAAAGTGGTCTTTAAAACATACAAAAATAAAAAGAATACCTCAGGCCATATCCAAAGCTATAAGATCTACGAATGCAAGGATTGTTCGGATTGTCCGCTAAAAGCCCGATGTACAAAAGCCAAAGGTAACAGGCAGGTCCATTTAAATATGATCTATGAAGAAATGAAAACAAAGGCCAAGAGAGCCCTTGAAAGTGAAGAGAACGCGGAAATCTACGCCCGACGCAAAGTTGAGGTAGAAAGTGTGTTCGGTCACATCAAGGGCAATCGGTCGTTCCGCCGATTATTTTCAGGAGGAAACCCTACAAATGCAAAATCAGTCGTAGAAAAATGAACCATTTTTCTACGACTGATTTATTTTAGGGGCTTTTTGGACAGCCCCTACATTAAAGAGCACCACAACACTTTCCAGTGTAAATGAGTTTACCCGTACGTGGATTATAATTAGCATCCAATCTACATTTTTCATCATATTTACAACAGTCTCGTCTCTTTTTAGTACCGCAAACACCAGGTACTTGCTCTGGGGTTACTATATCATTTTTTTGTCGTTTTTGTTCCTTCATCATTTAAGTCACCTCCTCCCTCTTAATTAAGAGTGATTTTTGTTCCCTGAAATTAAAAAAAACAGTATATTTTTTGTTTACTATGTAATCGTCAAATACAACACACAATGGAAAAGGAAGAGCTGGAAGCCAAAATAAAATGGTACGAGGAGCAATTCGGCTTCAGCCAGCAGCGCAGATTTGGGGCTTCCAGTGAGAAGACCTATCCGGACCAGTTCTTCCTTTTCAACGAGGCTGAGGCCACAGCTGATCCGACAGTTGAAGAGCAACTGTCGAGACAATTAGATATAAGAGCAAGAAACAGCGCGGTCAACGTGAATACATGCTTGAAAACCTGCCTACAGAGACCATCGACTATCGTTTGTCTGATGAGGAATAGGTCTGTTCGTGTTGCGTTAGTGCGATGCATGAAATGAGCACAGAAGTACTTCTAAATTTGATTTTTTCTTTTGTTATTTAAGAACATTTATTTCACCTCCTATTGAAAGGAGGATTTTATATGGATGAATCAATAATTCCTGTTTTAGATAAAGAAATGAATTACGGGGTTTTATTAATAAATGCTCCTCGCTTTTGGAGTCAATTTATTTTAGGAACTGGCATTAACATAGCTGTAATAGATTCTGGTTGTTATATTGAACACGAACAGCTAAAAGATCAAATTATCGACAAGTATAACTTTACTGATGATGATAACGGCGATACAAGTAATGTTACGGATTACTTGGGACACGGGACGCACATATCTGGCATTATAGCAGCGCAAAATAAAAAAGCGGTTATAGGTGTTGCTCCCGGGGCTAATTTAGTCATTTTAAAAGTAATCGATAAAAATGGTGAAGGAAGTTATGAAAACATGATAAAAGCTTTAAATTTTGCCTCAGAATGGCGTGGAAATAACAATGAAAAAATAGATGTTATCAATCTTTCTTTAGGTGGACCTAACAAGGACTCAACATTAAGAAGAGCTGTTTTAAATGCAACATCCAATAATATCAGTATTGTTGCAGCAGCTGGGAATTATGGAGATGGTTCTGATTTAACCAACGAAATACTTTATCCCGGGTATTATAAAGATGTTATCCAAGTGGCCGCAGTTGATAAAAATCTGGCACCCACTTCATTCAGCAACACCAACAAAAACATTGATTTTTTAGCACCAGGTCATTTCATCTATTCCACTTATAATGATGGTGATTATAGAAAGCTTTCAGGTACATCAATGGCAGCCCCACACGTTTCAGGGGCAATAGCTTTACTTAAAGAATTTTTCCGTATAAACGATATACCGGCAACGCAGGAACGAATTTATGAATATTTAGTTTCACACTCTCAATTTTTAGAAGGTTATTCCACTAAGATACAAGGGAACGGATTAATTCAATTAGGAGGAGAGTAAAATGGACTCTGTTGATAAAGCAATCATAGAAACGTTTATAAATGCTGTTGGGAATTTCGGTTTTCCGTTAGTATTGGCAGTATATTTATTACTCCGGTTTGAAAAAAAAATAGAAGCTCTAACAGATGCGATTTCCACTTTAAAAGAAGTGATAAATAAACGAGAAGACAGGTAAAAACGAAAAAACGCTTTTAAGTGCTTTTTTATTATGCTGAAAAAAAACGAAAGATGATTTAAATAAATCGAAGAAAGTTAAACTCTGCTCACTTTCTTTTCAGAGTTCATAACGTGATTTCAATCAAATTTTATTTCAAACAAACTCTAAAATTAACAATTTTTTTAGTTTTTGAAAAAAAGTTACACCTGTATATATAGCTGAGAGAGGTGATGCAGAATTCAGAACATAAAAGGGATTATATTATTGGTTTATTAGAAATTTATCACTGAAAAAGGAGAGAGACGATGTTTATTAAATCTAACAAAGTAGATATTGCTACAAAAAATTTATTGACTGAAGAACTAAACAATCATGAGGATTTTGCCTTACTAGTAGCAGAGATTCAAAAGCATCATAAAACCTTATCTGAAAAACAAAAAGATATCTTTGAACTTGAATTTGCAGAAGATGAGGCTAAACAAGGAGTTAAAGTTAATGTAGTTTTTTTCACATTAACAGACGAGGTGATCATCGAAGGGATGAAAGTGGGAGACAAATTGCATGTTAAAGCTTATTTTTCCGCTGAGAATGATGAAGGTGAAAAAGTATTTCGCCAGGCGGTTGTAGAAGGTGGAAATGTTGAAATTGAGTCTGAAATGCAGTTTGATCCAGAAAAATTTATGTTTGTAAATGAACTTAAAAACCCACAAGGTGTAGAAGAACAGAAAGTCACACCTCAAGCATGGTACGAGGGGTGTTTAGTATTTTACAACTCCGGTAATGGCAAAACCTATAAGTACAGATATTGTGGTGCTAAATGTAGCGGTAAAAATTTCACACAAACACCTATTAATGCGCTTGATAAATGTTGTCAAGCACATGATCGCTGCTATAAGAACTTTGGAAAAGGTGACAATGGTTGTGATAAAAACCTTCAAAGTTGTGCGGATAGAACCAGTGATCCTGGATGGTGGATGGTTTCAGAGTTTGCAAGAAGATGCTCCTTAAATGAACTATCTTTCTGTTAAAAACAGCAAAATACCCTTTTTCATTGTGAAAAGGGGTATTTTGGCATTTTGATAACTTAAGTGTTTATTCAACCACCCATTGCTCTTACTAAGTAGTAGATAAAAGAATAGTAACCTAATGAGGGAACACATAAACATATCACAATGATTGATAGAAAGTAATAAATAGGGTTCTTTGAGTTATTTTTTAGAATGATATAAACCCCATAGGCTACACCTAATAAAAATAACAAAGGCCAATAATAAGACATTAGGTTAATAGGGATATATTCAGTTATTACACTAACAAAATCAGATGTTGAACTAACAAAAAAAACTAAACAGATTAATACGAAAATTAAAGAGATTATTACATTAAAAGTTAGTTTGATTTTTTCACCTTTCACAATCATCACCCCTCCATACGTTAATATTCCCTTTTTTAGTAAATTGTTCCCCCTTATATTAACAAAATAATTCGCAAAGTCAAAAAAAGAGCAATTTCCACTGTATGGTTATTTTGTTAGACATTTAAAAAGCCCTCCCCAATGAGCACGGTTTGAAGTGGATTTAATCTTCATATGCCCACTTTTGATTTATATAAAACAAATTTCACCTTTAGTATTGATTGATATTTAAAGGAGGAAGAAAAATGAATTCAACTATTACTGTTTTCATCAATCCTGCTTGTGGACCTTGTAATGCTCTTAAAGATTGGTTAAAGAAAAAAGGAATCTCATTTATTGAAAAAGATATTATAAATGATGAGGGCGTAGCCAGAGAGTTCAGGGAAGCAGGTGGGATGTACACTCCAACATCTTTTGTTGAAGTCGGGGAAGAAAAAATTGAAATCATAGGTGCGGATTTTGGGAAATTTGAGAAAATAATAAAAAACATTGGTTTAAGGAGGCGAGTTAAATGTCTATGAAACCTCCTATTGAAAAAGAACTTGAACAATACACTCAATTAAAAATTGATCTATTAAAGATTTCGAACTGTATTGAATATTGTGAAAAGAAAAAATATAAGGAAATTTATCAAAACATTGCTCTGGAATACAGTAAAGAGATGAAAAACCTAAAGGACACAATTGAAAAAGAATATCAAGTTATTCTTTGTAAATGTTGTAAATAGTAAAATTCCAGGTTCCGGAGCCTGTTGATATAAATACGCTTTTTGTACGTGCCCAACAAGCCTTTAATTGTTGATTGGTGAAAGGTCAATCTTAAAGCATGCAACTCTCAATCGAGAGTTGTTTTTAATTGTTGTTTTAAAATACTAAAACCTTTTTATGTTAGTTTCCTATTCCTTGTCTCTAATGATACTATGTCAAGAAAGTAGACACTGATTTTCTACCGCGCTTTCGTTTGGTGGCCTTCATAGAAAAATTTAAAAGAAGAACATTTTTAAACTTTTCTATGAAGGAAAATTCTATGTCACCGATTGTCGACCAAACATTTTCTCATATTCATTCGGGTATGATAATCAAGCGTTGAATGAATCCTCTTTGAATGATAGAAAAATTCTATGTGCTCAAAGAGTAATCTTCTTGCTTCACATCTTGTTTTATACCTCGTTTGATAAACGAGTTCACGCTTAAGAATGCCGTGAAAGGATTCGATACATGCATTGTCGTAGCAGTTTCCTTTTCGACTCATGCTACCTATCATATTGTATTGTTTTAGTAGCTTTTAATAGTCGCTGGAAGCGTACTGGACACCACGATCTGAATGATGAATAAGCTCAAAGAATGGGCAATTTCGCAAAGGGTGGTCAGCATCATGCTGGAGACGCAACACAATAATGTTGAGACATGCCGATTTTAATGAGCACTATGGCTTTTTATTGGGGGCATGGACAAGTATCTCTATAAAGGCATGGAAAACCACAATGGAGAAGTCGCTCTATTTTACTGTTTAAATGATTCATATAGGAACCCCTTACGCTACTTATCGAGGGTTATAGGCTGCCGAGAAAAGTATCGGCAGCTTTTTTTACCTCTTGGTATAATATGCAAGCAATTTTTTACCATATATTTACATGTAAAAACCATGTTGTCTCACTTAATGTGACAAATCAAAATATGTAAAAAAACCTAATTCTCTTTCTGTTTTATCTTTATTGAGGAATTAGACTTTTGATCTGCAACAATCACGCCCATTCGTTGAATAAGCTTAGTATTTGACATTAAAAATTCAAATGGATATTATAGATACATTAAATCTACAATAGGACTGATCATATGAAGTTAACAAAAGCAACGAACTATGCTCTCCACACCATGCTATTTTTAGCTGTTAATCCCTCCGATGAGCATATTGGAGTGGCAAAATTAGCTGAACGCCAAAAAGTTTCAACGACATATTTATCTAAAATACTAACAAAGTTAGTAAAGTCGGGTATGATTGAATCTGTCTCAGGTGCAAATGGGGGTTATAAATTAAAACCGGGTTGGGAAGAACTTTCATTACTCGATGTAATAAAAGCTATTGAAGGTTTGACACCTATTTTTGATTACTGCCTCAACCATAATCCTGATTGTTTAATTCAGAAGGCGATTGAATCAGCCGAGGAAAAGCTTTTGGATGAATTGAATCAAACACGTATAGTTGACCTGGCTAACAAAATGAATAAGGCATTATCAAATGAAGATGGCTCTTATTTAAATTGCAGATATTAAAGCTCTATGATATATATTTTAAGTGCGGAGGAACATCATAATGAAAAAATATGATTGTATTGTCATTGGTGGAGGACCTGCTGGACTAAGTGCAACCTTAACTTTAGGAAGAGCGCGTAGAAAGATTGCCTTATTTGATAACGGAACTAATCGAAATCGTGTGACTCAAGAGTCACATGGATTTTTAACAAGAGATGGCATTAAACCGCAACAATTCAAAAATATCGCCATTAAAGAATTAGAATCTTATCCTTCTGTTTCAGTTTTGAATGAGACGGTTATGGGGGTCAATAAAGATGACCAACATGATTTATTTTTAGTTCATACATCGAATAATCAGTCTTATATAACAGAAAAAATACTGTTAGCAACTGGTATACAAGAGGAATTTTCCTTAACACAGATTAGACAATATTATGGTAAAAGTTTATTCAGCTGTCCATATTGTGATGGTTGGGAATTGAGAGACAAGCCGTTAGCTATAATAGCAGAAAATGATGAACACATAAATCATCTGACTAAATTGGTTTTTAATTGGTCGAAGGATTTAATCGTTTTTACTAATGGTCATCAGCTCTCCAATAAAGTGCAAAATGATTTTAAAAGTAAAAAGATTAAGGTTTATACAGCTGTTATAAAAAATTTACACGGAAATCATGGGTACTTGGAAAGTGTTGAATTAGAAACAGGTGAAAACATTCTAAGAAGTGGTGGCTTCGTCGTTCCAAGTTTTTATCGCCCTAATAAATTTGCTAAACAATTAAAATGTCAAGTTGATGAAAACGGAGGAATGATTACAGACGATGCTGGACGAACAACAGAGAGTGGGGTATATATTGCAGGTGAAACTGAAAAGGCAGGCCCCTCTTCTTTGATGATCGCTGCCGCTGACGGCAATAAGGCTGCTTTTAGCATAAACATGGATATAACATTGGATAGATTTTAATTCGATTTTTTATAGATCTTACCTATGAGGAATTGAAACGTATCCCAAAACTTGTTAGCCCTTGGGTTTCCACCAGGTTTGATCCTCTAAGTACCTCCTAAAACACGGCTGAGGGAAAGCGATTGTGAGATTACCAATGGAATTAGAGGGTTTGGTTACTTGGAGGAAGAACATTGTCATAGGACTGGATGGACGCAGTCCGGTTTGTCATGGCTTTGAAAAGTAATTATCTGTGAGAAATCCGAATAGGTTCCAGTAACATATTTCATGGATCAACTTGAAAAAGATGTACAGAACCATCTTAAAAAATAAAAAGTTGGGCGCCAACATCATAAAGGTTGAAATTGGCCAATTGGAAAAAATGTCAGCGGCCCATCGGACTGTTTTATACGAGGCATATCAGGTTTATAAGGATGGGCTGGAGGAAATGGAACAAGGAGAGGTGAAAGAGCGCGTAACAGCAGGCGGCACAATAAGTTTATGGAGGGATGACGGGTGTGAAAGGTAAAAAATCAAATTAACTTTCAATGTAATAGCCTCTTTAACTTTCGAATTAATCTGTTTAGTTTTTTTATTAGTCTAACATCTGAGTATCTTCCTCTTAATTTAATGTCATATTATTGGCCATTGTTATTTTTATTAGGTGTATTCTATGGGAGTTATATCATTTTAAAAAACAAGGCAAACGATTCAATTTATCACACCCTGGAAATTTTTGGTATTTCTTCATGTGTTCCCTCACTAGGTCTCTATTCCTTTTTCTATTTCTTAGGAAAGACCATGGGAGGTTGAATAGACGCTCAAGTTATTAGAAAGCAAAATACCTTTTCAGAATGAAAAAGGCATTTTCCTGTTTTTAACATATTTTACCATGGGAGTATGCAACGATCCACCATCCTGGATCGTTGGCTTTTATTCGCACAATTGTAAAGTTTTTTATCACAACCATTGTCACGTTTTCAAAACTCGCATAGCAGCGGTCATGTGCTTGACGGTAGTGTGTTGATAGGTGTGGAATTTTTACCATTACATTTAACGCGACAATATCTATATGTTTTGCCATTAGAGGAGTTGTAAAACTTTTATCAATCGCTGTCACTTGAGTCACATCTTGATAATGCCCGGGAAAAAGTATTCCGTTGGAGCCATCTCTATAATTTCCAGCTGTTGCAACAACACTAATGTTATTGGATATTGCTTTTAAAACAGTTTTTCTTAAAGTGGAGTCCTTGTGGGGTCCACCTAAAGAAAATTGATAACATCTATTTTCTTCTTATTATTTTCACCCCATTCTGGCTTTCCTAACTCCCTCCATCTTTTCAATACTAAATTAGCCCCCGGCGCAACCTTATGACAACTTTATTGTTTTGTGCTGTTATCATGCCAGATGTGTGTGTTGTTGTCTAAGACATGTCCACTTTCAACCCAAGATGAGAATTACTTACCCCACCACGGACAATCTTTGTTAAAATAAATATAACTTCATTGATTCCAGGGAGGTAGCGTAGAGTGGCGCAAATTTTGTTGTTGGAGATTGCCAAGGCAATCGGGAAGTTTTTCATCCATCCCGTTTTCTATTTTTCTATTATTCTGGCGCTTGCAGCCGGATATTTACGAGTGAAACGGGAACGAAAAGATTTTCATGTCAGGGTCAACGGGGCTCTGCATGAATTAAAACAGTTGTGGCCTGCGGGTATCCTGGCGGGGGTCATACTCTCCATCTTTACAATGGTTCTTGGTGTGGCGGTACCGCTTGAATACATCATTTTGATTGCTGCTTTCTCCATTTTGTTGGGAGTCATTGCAAACGCGCGTTTATTATCAGCTGCTTTTACGATTGGATTGCCGGTTGTCTTTATTTATACCACTGTTTCATTAGAGCTTCAGATTCCTTACATAGAGCAACTGCGGGGGAATATGACTTTTTTATCAGGCTTATCCATTCTGCTTGCACTCCTTATTTTAATGGAAGGCATTCTCATGATGCGGGGCGGCTTAAAAGATGTTTCGCCAAAATTGCGTACAAGCCGCAGAGGTTTGACCGTTGGCGCTCTCCAGGTGAAACGGTTATGGCTTGTTCCGGTACTCTTTGTTTATCCGGCGGGTCCTTTTGTATCGACACTCGACTGGTGGCCTGTCGTTCAATGGGGCGGAGAAACATTTACGATCATTCTTGTGCCTTTTTTACTCGGTTTCCAACAGCAAGTTCAAGGTTGTCTCCCTAAAGACGCCGTAGTCAAGCTGGGGAAACAAACGCTGATTCTTGGGATTATCGTACTTGTTGTGGCTAATGCCCTTGTATTTTTCTATCCGTCGGTTGCCCCTCCAATCGTTGCCGGAATCAGTATATTGGGGCGCTTTTGGATTTCATACCGCCACCGGGTTCGTGAAAATAATACATTATATTATTACACTCCGCTTAACGATGGCGTCATGATTTTGGATGTCCTTCCCGGGTCCCCGGCTGACCGGATGGAGTTGAAAACAGGAGAAGTTATCGTAAAATGTAATAACCTTGAAGTAACCAATAAAAAAGAATTGTACAAAGCAGTGCTAAAAAACAGGGCGTACTGCAAACTTGAAGTGCTGGACGAACATCAAGAAATTCGCTTTGTCCAGTGTTCCTTGTATGAAGGCGATCATCACGAGTTGGGGATTCTGTTTATAGAAAGACGGGAAAGGCCAAAGGACACGGAAGTCGCTTCTTTTTAAACGATGAGACAATGATATTGAAACCCGAATTCAAAAAAAGCATGTTGGCCGCAGTTTTTTGAGTTCGGGGCTTTATTTTTTTAAAGGAGAGTTTATCGTGAAACATGTCATCTTGGGGATTGCCTGCGTTGTCATAGTCGGACAAATTGCAGGACTCATTTTATACCATATTCCCGGCAAACAGGAAAAGGCTCTGGAAAGTCATCCGGTTTTGGACAGCCAAGATAGTACGGTGACTGAGGAACAACCTTTGTTTGCCGAAGAAGTGATTGACTATTCCCTTCAACATGATAAGTTGAGTGTTACGTTTGATAAAGGTGAGAACTGGACCCCGGTTCCAGTTGAAAAAGAGTCTCTTTTTGGCGGGGAATATAACGGTAACCAACAAGAGCTCATTGAGAATAGTTATATCCTTACGAAAGAGCGGGCCGCGTTTTTATATTCGGTGGGGAATAGTTCGGAAAGCGTGCAAATTAAGATGGCATATTCTCTTGACCAAGGGAGGTCTTGGGAGGAGACCGTCGTGGCGGAGCAATATCCTCCTATGCGTTTCCGAAAAGTGTCTTTTTTAAATGATCAATTTGGTTATGTGATCAGTTCGGGAGGGCGCACGATGTCGCAAGAAGTGTCGAGTGTCTTTCTAACGAACGATGGCGGGAAAAGTTGGAGAGAAACTAACAGTTCGAATGTAACGAGATTACTGGCGGATGGCGGCTTTACAGATGAGCAGACAGGGTTTTTATCGTTTGGGATTATAAATCCCGAGCGTCCTGAGCTTCATGTGACACAAGATGGAGGGGATACTTGGGAGGAAGCGGAGATCCGTATCCCGGAGCAATATGAAAAAATCTTTGTGATCGCTGAAACCCCCTTTAAGGAAGGGAACAGCCTGGCGGTGCTGGTGAATCAGGGTCCGAACGGAGATTATAAGGGGGGAAAAGTAAAAGGAAAATTCGTTTCGGATGACAACGGAAAAACGTGGGTGTTTTCGACGGAGGTACCGGCAAATGAATGAACACTTTAAAAAATTTAGCGGTTGGGCTCTGCTGCTTCTGGCTTTGGGTTTATTTTTATGGCAGGGCGGATTTTTATACTTGCATGCCAAATTTCAAGTGGAGTACAGTGATGGCCGGCTCTTTTACATGATCAATATTTTCAGCATCATCTGCCTGGGATTGGCCCTTCTTTTGTTCGTTACAGCTACAAGAAAGTGGAGGGTGGCAGGAGGCCTGATCATGGTGATAGTCATTTTAACAAACGGGCTGCTACTCGTTGCGGACGCTCGGAAAACAAATAATATAGTTAGCCTGTCACCGAACTTGAAACATGTGTTATCCATGAAAGAAGATAAGAAAACAGGTGAGACCACATACTACAGGACTTACTATTATCTCTTAGCCCGGCCAAAAGAAAGTTTCCCTTATCCAACAGCAGGAGACTTCAAGGTGAAATGGATCGCCAACGACGTTGCGGCTGTCACTTATAAAGCGGCGGATCAAACGATTCATCAATACATCGGCACATACGGGGATCGCGGCAGTGGGGGATCCTATTACTATGTAGGACCATCCATTCACGGGCGCTGGTCCGGAGAAAATGCAGAGGTTATCAGCAATCAAGAAGGAATAACAGTGCGGCAAAACGGAGAAATGGATACCTTCAACTGGGATCAAGTTGTCCAGTTTGGAACCCTTGCGGTTGTGTTAGTGAACAATGGCGAAGCCGCTTGGACTATTTCTTTAAACGAAAATTTTGTTGTTCAATCCGATTCGTCTGTTCCGCCGATTGGAGACATCAGCCTATATAAGGCTACAATGGAGAAAAATGAGCCTGTAAAACTTACATATAAAGGTTCGGAATGAGGCCGCCATCGTCCGAAGGAGGTTGGGACATAAGCAAATACGAAACAGCAAATGGTAAAAGCTGATTCATATTCGTAAAAATCGTAAGAATAAAACCGCGTGAAATCAAGGTTTTAGGGGTAACCACCGTAACCACCTTGATTCCATGCGGTTTATTTCATTTTTACAGGGTTTTGTCCCGACCCCTGTTTTTGTAAAAATATGACACCTGTCATACATATTCACTTACAGGTGTGAATGTTTTTGAACTCTTTTCGCAGTTACAATAACATTATCAATCCGAATAAGAAAAGAGTGAGGAAGATGGAAGAACGCATAGGAAGAATCCGTCTGCTTGATATTCTGCGGGGCTTTGCCGTCCTGGGAACGCTGGGGACGAATATATGGATTTTTGCCCATCTTGGGGATTTGAGTTATATCACGACTTATCATTTTTCCGGATGGTGGAATGCGGATGATTTCTTGCGTATGGCCGTTCTGTTTCTTGTGAATGGAAAGTTTCTGGGGCTGCTGACTATCATGTTTGGGGTGGGTCTGGAATTAAAATACAGGCAGGCACTTCGAAAGGGGAATACCTGGCCCGGCGTTTATATATGGACATCCACTTTTTTGATCATCGAAGGCCTTATTCACTTTACCCTCGTGATGGAATATGACATTTTAATGAGCTACGGTCTTACAGCAATCATTGTCGCTTTCATTGTGAAAAAGGGCGACCGTTTTATATCGAAGACGATGAAGGTGATTGGGAGCATCCATGCTGTACTTATTTTAGGTATATTGATACTGAGCCTGCTGGCAGCGAATGCGTCATTGGGCCATTTCGGGGATGTTGTTTCCCTCTATAGGGATGGGACATGGCTTCAGCAAATTCAATATCGCCTTTCTCATTTCTTGCTGTTGAGAACGGAAGCGATTTGGGTTATTCCGATGAACATATTTTTATTTTTGCTCGGTGTGCGCCTGATGCGTTCCGGTGTTTTTGCCCCGGACGAAAATGGCAGGAGAAAGCGTGACAAGTTGTTTAAACTAGGGATTTATATCGGCTTGCCATTAAATCTGTTGATTTTTGTCCCTGGCGGCGATTTTGACTTGGCTGTCCGCTATTTATTTGCTCCGTTGATGTCGCTCGGCTATATTGCGATCATTGGAAGAATGATAGAATATAAGAAATGGAATAGACTTTGGAACCTTCTTGAAAATGTCGGCAAGATGTCTTTGAGCTGTTATGTGGTGCAAAATATTTTGTCATCCATCTTATTTTACGGATGGGGTTTTGCGCTAGGCGGGAAGCTGGACTCCCTGCAAGTCATTGTTTGTTGGGGGATCATCACCTTCATTCAACTGCTTTTTGCGTCTATCTGGTTCCGGTTCTTTCATCTTGGGCCGTTGGAGATGATTCGCAAGCGTGTCACTGGAATCGCTGTATCCCGATAACACCGGAGGATTTTTATGAAAAATAAAATCTACCCAAAAGAGCAAATCAAGCATTATTTGCTGATTGATGCCGTGTCTATCATATTTTTAAGTTACATCGTTTTGAGTTCAGAGAGCGATCTTGGCATCTTGGAAAGACTCTGTTCCCTGTTCATATTTTTTATATCGTTTTATGTTGCGCTTTGGTATAGGGACTGGCGCCTTTTGGCCGCTGTCATTACCGGTATTGCCATCTTGACACTGTTAGGCGTAATTGTTGGTTCTTCCGTTTTGCTGTTTGGTTTCATTTTTGCCGACCTTTTGGGAAGAGCGCATTCAAAGTGGCACATCGGCCTTGGCATTGTTGCTATTGCACTGATGTTTCTTCTCGTTCCCTGGAAAAGTCAAGAGGCCTTTTTCACACTGAAATATCCCATACTGTTGCCGATCATGATATTGCAAATAGTTTATCCGGTTTTGATTTATATAAAAGAAAAAAATAAAAGCCTGCGGGGAGAACTGGATGCAGCCAATCAACAAATACAACATTTTATTCAACAGGAGGAGCGGCAGCGGATCGCAAGGGATCTCCACGATACCCTTGGGCATACGCTGACAATGATTAAAATGAAAAGCGAGTTGACCGACCGGTTGATCGATCAGGATCCCCGGCAGGCAAAGAAAGAGCTGAAAGACATATTGGATACGTCCAGAATAGCTCTGAAGCAGGTCAGGGAGCTTGTCTCGGATATGAAATTCATTTCCCTTGAAAGTGAATGGGGGCACTCCAGACAACTGCTGCAAACAGCAGGTATGGAACTGTTCATCACCGTAAAGGGCCGTCTCCGGCTTTTATCAAGTGTGGAAGAGACGATGCTCGCCCTCTCTGTCAGGGAAGCGGTAACCAATATTGTCAAGCACAGCAAGGCGAAGCATTGCACGGTGGAACAGGGAGCGAACAGCCAAGTCTACTATGTAAAAATAATGGATGACGGAGTGGGGTTGGTAAAAACAGAAGGTGGAAACGGGATCCAGTCGATGAAGGAGAGAATGCAAGCACTTCAAGGGTCTGCTACGGTGGAAAATAGGCCTGACGGGGGGACGGCCGTCGTCTTAAAAATCCCCATTCGCCAAGATGGAAAGGGGAGACCTGCGTCATGATAAGAGTCGTAATAGCGGAAGACCAGCAGATGCTGCGCGGCGCCTTAACTTCCTTACTAAGGTTTGAGCCGGATATTGAAGTAGTGGCCGAAGTATCGGATGGAAAGAAAGCATGGGAAGTGATCCGGAGCTATCAGCCAGATGTGTGCGTGCTTGACATTGAAATGCCGGGGATCAGCGGATTGGAAGTTGCCGAAAAAATAAGGGATGAGCAATTGCCTTGCAAAGTCATGATTGTCACCACTTTTGCGCGTCCCGGCTATTTGCAAAAAGCAATGGATGCCCAAGTGGAGGGTTACTTGCTAAAAGATGAGCCGATTGATTTTTTGATTGAGTCCATTCGAAAGGTCATGGAAGGACAACGGATGATTAGCACCGACTTGGCTGCCGCTCTTTTTATAAGGGAGGAGAACCCGTTGAGTAAAAGAGAAGTGGAAGTGTTGCGCCTGGCGAATGAAGGCATGACGACAAACACCATCTGCAAGACACTCTTCTTGACGAAAGGGACCGTGCGGAATTATTTATCTTCGGCTATTCAGAAACTGGGAGCCGAATCGAGGCAACAGGCGGTAAAGATCGCCGAAGAAAAAGGATGGATATAAGAGAAAAAGGACCATTGGATTATTTTTTTAGGGAAGCCCTTGTTTTTCATTCCAAAACCCCACATCTATCTCTTCGCGAAAGCATTCACTTTCTCCTTGTGCGGTATAACTATTTGTGAACGAGTTATGCCGTTTTTTGTATCATGGCTTCACCATGGTTTGATCAACTTCCCAGTATATGGTCTGGACAAGAAAAACCAATATGGAGACGGAAAGCCTCATGAATACTTAAAGGATGCGACTTCCCTCTGTCATCGCCAAATACGATATGCATTGCTCCCTTACCCCATCTCTATAATGAATAGAGGGGGGAATGATTGACATGGACAGAATGGGCAGAGCATCTCGGAAAAACCACTTTGTTATTGGGAAGGTTTTTTGTCCATATCCTCATAAACTTTTTCAAAATCCGGTTTAGGGCCTGCTTGCCAAATGAGGGCAGCAGGCGCTTAGTTTTTCAAACGGTTTAGCTGCATTCGATTGTTAAACAACGATGGATAGGACAGGAAGCCCAGCATGGCGCCGGAAATGGCCGCGGCTGTCAGCAAAAGAAAGAGAACGAGCAACTGGAACATAACGGCCTGGAGCGGATCAGCCCCGGCGATGATCTGTCCGCTCATCATACCCGGCAATTGGACGAGTCCCATCGTTTTCTGGCTTTCGATCGTGGGAATCATGCTAGCTTTGATCGAAGAAATCAATTGGGAATGGATCGCCTGCTTCGGAGTGCCGCCCAGAGATAAAATTAATTCGGCCTCGTCTTCATGAGCTTCCACTTCGGAAATGAACCTGTTTAAGAAAAGAATAGAAAGCACCATGGCGTTTCCAATCACCATCCCGCTGATCGGTATGATGTATTGTGCAGTCGGGGGCGTAATCCGCAACCCGAGCAATATCCCTTGGGTGATAAGCTCAATGAATATAATCGTGATTGTCACTTTCCACGTAATGCCTTTAATAAAGCTCCCTTTTTTCCGAACATTTTCCACTGCTGCCCCAATCATTAACATAATCATCAATATCACATAGATGGGTTGCTCCGATTCAAAAACAAACTGCAATAAATATCCGACGATCAATAGCTGAATGATTGATCGGACTGTTGCCACAATCGTATCTTTTTCAAGTCCTAATTGAAGCGTTTTGGACAATAGGAGCGGAATGAGCACGAAAATGAGTGTGAAAGCCAATGCAGTATAGCTCATGACCATCCTCCTTCCACAAAGCGCTTCACTTTTTCTGTTTGCGGAGATTCAAGCAGGGTGCTTTCTCCAGCTTCAACGAGGCGCCCATCCATCATCACCCACGTATAATGTCCTATTGTTCTAGCCTGCTCCAAATGGTGGGTAATCCAAATCATCGTGACGCCGTATCTGCGGTTTATTTTTACAATCAATTGTTCAATCTCTTTCGAAGAAGCGGGATCGAGCGAAGCTGTAATCTCGTCCAACAGTAAAATATCCGGGCGATTGACAAGTGTCCTGGCTATCGAAACCTTTTGGCGTTGGCCGCCTGAAAGGCTTTTGCTGTCTCTATCTAAAAAAGCCTCGTCCAATCCAACGTCTTCCAAAAAAGAGGCAGCCTCTTTTTTCGGGAGGTTTTTTCCTGCCAATTTCAATGGTAAGGCCAGATTGTCATAAACTGTTCCTTTAATCATGGGCGCATTCTGAAGGGCGATCCCGGCCATTCGCCTAAGTTCAATAGGCGCATATTCATTTATATTTTTGTCATGAATAAAAATATCTCCGGAGGTGGGGGAGATCAAACCATTGCAGAGTTTCAACAGCGTTGTTTTCCCTGCTCCCGATGGACCGGCCAGCGTGGTGATTTTTCTGGCGGGAATCGAGCCGGTTATTTCTTTTAATATATCGGCATCACCGATAGAATAAGACACGCGGTGAAAATGAATGGCGGGTTTCAGCAGATGTTCTGTAGTAATTGTTCATGACACTTCCTTTCCCGACGTGAATCATGTATGAAATAATAGTACAGGAGATGCGAGTGAACCTCAAACAGGTTGTTTGCTTTTTGTTAAAATGGAGGAGCGGCACAGTTTTTTCACAATCATGTCAATTGTATTTGGCATCGTTCATGTTTAAGATAAAGAAAGAGGCTGGTGATCAATATGCAACAAATTAACCTTTTCCTTGCTTTCGGGGCGGGCTTTTTATCTTTTATTTCCCCTTGTTCCCTCCCATTATATCCGGCATTTCTTTCCTATTTAACCGGCATGTCGGTCAGTGAGTTGAAGTCGGATCAGGGAGTTTTCAAGAAGAAAGCCTTTATCCATACACTATTGTTCTTACTGGGCTTTTCCATCATCTTTTTGGTGATTGGCTTTTCTTCAACGCTGTTGGCGGACTTTTTCATCAAGTTTAAAGATCTTATGAGGCAAGTAGGCGCGATTGTCCTCGTTTTTTTTGGTTTAGTGTTGGCTGGTGTGCTGAACTTTAACTTCCTGAATATGGATAAGAAAATTCAATTTCAGAACAGGCCCGCAGGGTATGTGGGTTCTGTATTGATTGGACTGGCCTTTGCCGCAGGCTGGACTCCATGCACCGGGCCGATTTTAGTGGGGGTCGCTACCCTTGTCGCTCAAGATCCGGGAAAAGGACTCTTTTATATGGGCGCCTATGTCCTCGGATTTTCGATCCCATTTATTTTAATGTCTTTATTTATGGATAAAATGACATTCCTGAAAAGAAACGGACAGCGCTTTATGAAGATTGGCGGCATTTTGATGGTCATCGTAGGGATTCTTTTGTTCTTTGATTGGATGACTGTGATTATTTCCCTTTTACTCCCCCTATTTGGCGGTTTTACCGGGTTTTGAGATGCTTGGCATGGCATTTGTCACAAATTTATAATAATGAAAGTCGGTCCTGCGTTTTTGCGGGGCTTTTTCTATGTTACGATAAAAGTAAAACGAGGGGATTTTTATGACAGCTGTTCAAAGAGACCGTCGATTTTACGTTCTGCTATTTCTGCTCTTTCTTGTTCTTGGCGTCAATACATTCTTATATCGTTCCCCCATTACACCATTGGTTCTCTCTGCGGATGCGAATTGGGTCGTTATTGGGTCACTGATTGACTTGGCTATTGTTGCTCCGCTGCTCATTTTGTTCTTGAAGCGAGGGAAAAAGATCACGGTTAAATCATTCGTGATGTGGATGGTGCTTGGGGTTGTACTTGCCCGTTTTCTCATACCAAGCGTCTATTTCGAGCCATTCACCTACTTGCCAATTGCCGCCATCGGCTTGGAAGCTGTCATCTTATTGGCTGAATTGGGCTTGGTCGTTTTGCTGGCTTGGAGGCTTCCGGGCATTATTCGTTGGATCAAAGCGCATGGCGAAAGCCCGTTGTTCCTGCTCCCCGCAGCTGTTGAAAAGCGTGTTGGCTCCCATGTGTTGCTGAGGATTGTGGCACATGAAATCATCGTGTTCTTTTATGCGTTTGCTTCATGGAAAAAACATCCCCCGAAAGGTGAATCCTATTTTACCCTTCATCAAAAATCAAGCTTGATTGCTGTTTACATTATGCTGATTCATGCGGTGGTGATTGAGACGATTGGGATTCACTGGTTGATACACGGAAAGTCGCCGGTGATTTCTGTTATCCTGCTCATTCTTAACATTTACACTGTCATTTATTTTATCGGCGAAATTCAGGCGGTACGGTTAAATCCCTTATCGGTTAAAGATAAGAAACTGTATGTTTCGTTGGGGATGGGAAAGCGGATGGTTATCCCATTTGCAGAAATGGAGAAGATCCATTGGGGAAAGGAGGCAGCCGAATTCAACCTCAAGTCCAAAGAGCTGATTACGTTTATCGCCAAGGACTTTGAGGAAGTGCCGCCCCATTGTGTGATTGAATTTAGAAAACCGCTGGAGGCATCCATGCTTTATGGATTGAAAAAAACATACACGAAAGCGGCCATTCGCCTGGATGAGCCCGAACGCTTTAAATCACTTTTTTCATAAAAAAGAGCCGTCCTCGCTCCAGTGGCGGGACGGCTTATGATAATGCCAGTGTTCTACTAGTAGCAGACTGCTCCAATAATGACCAGCAGGATAAATAGTACGACGATTAACGCGAATCCGCCACCGTATCCGAAACCTCCGTATCCAAAGCCACCACATCCGAAACCGGGATATCCAAAACCGAAGCCCAAAAGTATCACCCCTTTCTCATTGAATTAGGAATTCCTTATTCACTGCTGCTTTCATTTTCTAGTCTCTCTTCTTCCCGCGGCCTTCCCCAAAAAAATGCCCAGGGATCCCTCGGAAGCTCCTCCCTGTCCCTATGAGGCTGCTCACGGA
Source organism: Siminovitchia thermophila (assembly GCF_016909185.1). Lineage (GTDB taxonomy): Bacteria > Bacillota > Bacilli > Bacillales > Bacillaceae_C > Siminovitchia > Siminovitchia thermophila. Next base: position 19,108 of record NZ_JAFBFH010000004.1, read on the forward strand.
CAAAATCCACATTTTGCGCGTGAATAACCAAATTATCCACGTGAATGACTTTTTCTTTCTTTTGGTTAGACATCGCTATCCTCCTCTCCCTGTGGGTAACGGTTCTTTGTTATATTATTCAACATGGATATTTGTGTATAGGCGAAAGAGGAAACGAATAAAAAAATTACCAAAAAAATTTGCAAAAACTTTAGATGGAAAAAAATGTGGGTTTTTAAAGCACAATGTGAGTATAAAAAATACATCCAAAAACCGGCTAACCTCCGTGAAAGGGGGTTGCCGGTTTGAATAAAGTGTTTATTTTTTTACAGCATGAATGTAATGAATCGTTTCAAAGGCAGACAGGTAGTCTGTACGTTTGTCAAAATATAGTTCGTGGATTCTTTCTGGAGTTAAGTGTTCATAAATGAGTAAACCCGATTGTTCCAACATGCTCTCCATTTCAGCATAGGAAAAGCATGACCTCATTGGTTCCCCGCTTGCTGCTGCCATTTTCACCATATTTTCTACTCTGTTGGAAACTCCTTTTTCTGTAAATAGCCTTTCATCGGCAAAATCCAAAACGATGGAACTTCCGTGTGGGACATTGGCAAATAACTGGTTGATCAGATTTGCGTTTTCTTCCTTCGTTAAATAATAAGATACGCCTAAAAGACTAAAAAGAGTTTTTTGGTTACTAAACCCAGCGTCCAGCAACTTTTGAACTAAGAAGTCTTTGGTGAAGTCCATGGCAACAAAATGAAGGTTGCCGGGAATTGTGAAGCCGGCTTTAGTCAATTTTTCCTGTTTCCATGCTTGTGTGTCGGGGTGATCGACTTCGAATATGTCAAGGGTATGCTCCATCTCGGGATGGCGAAAACAGAAAGTATCCAAGCCCGCTCCGAGTATGACATACTGTTTTAGCCCCAGTTTCATTTCAGTCCCCACTACCTGTTCACAATAGGCGGCTCGTGCCAATGGTGTTGGTGAAAGTTGAACTTGTGTGATCCATTTGATGATTTCTTCTTTATTTTCCAAAGATTTTTCCGCTATTTCTTGATTAAAAAACGCTATACCCTGAACCATATTTTCTTTAATGCTATGAAACTCTTCTGTGGTAATGAGCTCTTTGGCCAAATAGTCGTTAAAAATTTTCGGTGAATCGAATTCACTGTGATAAGCTCTGCCAAAAGCCGCTATCAATGAAGTTAAACTAGACTTGCCTTCTTCCACGCAAATTCACTCCTTCAAGTTAAAACGAAAAAAAATAGGATTCCCCTGGCCAGGAGAATCCTATTCTACAACTTAAATTCATAAAAGTAAATTATAGCACAAAAAATTAATTTTGTCAAGATATTAGGTGTAAGTAGTTAACGGGGGGGAAAATTCGGATTATTGAAATGAAAAGGGCATTCCAGGATGTCTTTTTTATAAAAAGCGTCAGGGAAGTCATGTAACAAAAATGTCATAAATAGATACGAAAAAATGACTTCTATATCCGAGGTTCAATGTTTGCAGTACTTGGTATCGCTTGCATGAAAAATTCACTTAAGCCTGCGAATTTCATTTTATACGTGTTCAATGGAAAAAACACCTTATTGTACAGATTTTGTAAAGTTTCACCATCCATAATCCTTTTTTGGGACCAAATTCAACGAGAACAGTAGTTCAAACTGTTTATTCGTTTTAGATCTCTCCAACGACTTGGCTTTTGACACCGATCTAGATGGGGGCACTTTAGACATCAAGCAGAAATCCTTCGTCTTTAAGAAAGCGAGAAAGCAGAGACTTGGGATTTGGTGTAAAAGCTGACCTTCTGAATGAGCTTCCGTGTTTTTCCCCCATCAAAGAGTGTAGAGATTTTCCCACTTTCTCATTTCGAAATGATGTGCCGAAGGAGGCGATTTTATCAAATGAATAGTTATGATGTCTGATTTCAAAAAACATTCAAGGAAAAAATTTTTGTTAGGGGGATTATGTTGAAATGGGGAAAAAGATTGGGCATATTGCCTTGTTATTCCTGCTTCTCTCTCAAACTTTTTTAAGCGGCTTTTCCAATTCGCCTGAAATAAAGAGCGCTGAAAAGCTGGAACAAGACTTGATCTCAAAGGTGACTCTGTTTGATGAAGAAGGAAAGATGATGGATTCAAGTCATGCAGTAAACAAAGATGACGTCGTAAATATACAGTTCGACTGGTCATATACAGAAGCTGTTCAAGTAGGGGAAACTTATACGTTTGCCATTCCCCGTGAATTGAAAGTTGTGAGGGAGCAACAGGGTTCATTACTGGGAACAAATGGCGACATTGGTTCTTTTCAAGTGAAAACAGATGGAACGGTCGCTCTGACTTTTCATGACAAGGTTGAAAATCGTGAAAATGCCCAAGGAACACTTCGTATTCAGGCTGCCTTCAATCAGGAGATCTTGAAAGGAAAAGATACAGCTTCCATTGAATTTGTCATTCAAGAAATAGCTCACGTATTGAACGTATCATTTCTAGCCGATTCAGCAGAGGAGAATCATGACAAGACAAATGCTGCACCAGGCTCTGATAGAGAGCAAAAAACGGAACCCACGAGAGTGGAGAACGAGAATGAAGCGAATAGCAAATCAAACAGTAAGACGGCTGAAGCAAGCGATATAACGAGTAGCAAAGCAACCGTCCGAGCACAAATGAACGCCGGAGCTGCTTCAGAAATAACAGAAAATATTTTAACATCGGTTTCCTTGAGGGATGAAGATGGAAATATCATTCATGCGGAAGAGAATCCGAATTATCGTCCAAGTTTGGGATCGACAGTGGGAATAGAATATACATGGAAGCTTGAAAATAATCATGGGTATGGAGCCGGGTCAACTTTTACATTTCAACTTCCAGAAATATTTAAAGTATATAATGACCTCGAAAATGAACCGCTGATATTTGGTGGTATCAATATGGGAACATTTACGGTCAAAACCGACGGCACGATAACCATGGTTTTTAACGAGGAAATAAAAAAACATTCCAATATTGAAGGTTCGTTGAAGCTATGGACGGAATTCAGGGAAGACTGGAAAGGAAGCGTCGAACAAGAGATTGTGTTCCCAATAAAAGATGGGGACACCATCAGCATTCCCGTACACTTTCAGCCAAAACCGGGTCCGGAAATTGATAAAAAGGGAATACCAAATCAAGCCTATAACGCAGAATCGATTGAATGGACAGTTGATTTTAACAAACAATTAAAGAAGATACAAAATGCTGTTCTCCGTGATCCGATCCAAACAGGGCAAAGGCTGCAAGCTGATTCGATCAAAGTTTACAAACTGGATGTCCAACTGGATGGAAGTGTGGTACAAGGGGATTTGATGGACCCGGGTGAATATGCCATAGAAAAAATAGCGGGCAGCGATTTTCTGGTTCGGTTCAAAGCAAAACAAATTGATTCCGCCTATCGAGTTGTGTTTGTAACAGATATTACCGATCAAGACGGAACCAAATATAAAAATGAGGCAGTATTGACAGGGGATGATGTAAGCCTTCCTGCAAGTGCAACGGTATCAGTGAACCGTGGAAAGCCAATATCCAAAAAATCAACACATTACGATCAACAAACACAAACGATCACATGGGAAATTCTATACAACTATAATGAAAAATCGATTTCCAAAAAAGATGCCTTTTTACAAGACTTTTTCAATAAAAGCCAAGGGCTCATTTCAGATTCTTTCGAAGTTTATAAAGTAACCATTGGTGAAGATGGAAATGAGGCGGGTACAGAGAAGGTTGAAAGTTTCTCGGTAACGCCAACATCCACAAAAAATCAAAACGGTTTTGAACTTACATTTAAGGAGGATATCGATTCCGCTTATAAAATTATTTATAAAACCAAAGCGACTGACCGCGTATTCGATTGGGAGAATATTACCAATAAAGTGGTGACGGGAGAAGGTAAAGAGGGTGAAGGATCAAGAGATATTCACCAGCAAATTTTGATTAAAGCCAATTACCCAAATCATCCTGAAACAGATTACGAAAAGAAAACGACTACGTGGGGAATTTCATTCAACAATGATAGCCACCTGATGAAAAATGTAAAATTAAAGGATGTTTTTTCTAATAAGGGGCTGACGTTTCAGCCTGATACGTTGAGGATCACAAATGCTGAAAAAACGTTAGTCGAGGGTGAAGACTATCATTTAATCGAAGAAGCTGATGGCTTTACAATCGAATTTGTTCATGATATTTCAATTCCGCATTTTATCGAGTATCAAACAAAATTTGATTATGATGCGAGAGAAAATGGAAAAAAGGCTTTTCAAAATAAAGCAACAATCATTTGGCAAGATAAGGATGGAGAAGAAAAACACAAAGATGATACGGCAGAGTTTGATCCGGATCATTATACAAAAGGCAATGGCTTTAAAAATGGGTCGTACAATGCGGTTACCAAAGAAATTACCTGGAATATCGGCCTTAACTACAATCTGAAGAAAGTCGAAAATGCTTTGGTGACTGATTATATCCTGGGTAACCAGAAATTGGTGAAAGACTCCATTGAAGTCTATGAGATGAAGCTGAATGGTTCGGCAAACGGAGTTGAAAAAGGCGCCCAGCTGACTCTTGGTGAGGATTTTACCATTGAAAATGTTGAAGATAAAAACGGAAATCCAGGGTTTAAAATTAACTTCAATGGAGATATTGATACACCGTACTGGATTACGTATAAAACAAGTCTTCAAGATCAACTGATCCAAAAGGAATATAATAACACCGCGAAGCTTTTCAACGGTGATAAGGAAATTACCAGTCTTGATGCGAAAGTATCTGTCGCTCATGGGGGGGAATATACACATAAATCGGGAGCTCAAAATGGAAAGGTGATTGACTGGAAAGTCAATATCAACTTTGGGCAATCGAAAGTTTCAGATGCAACATTAACCGATGATCCAAGTCCTAATCAAATCTTGCTGGAAAATTCATTCCATTTATACGGCACTAAAATTGCTGAAAATGGCACGGTGACAAAGGATCCCGAAAATGAACTGAAGCGAGGGGAAGATTACACCCTTGACATTAAAACAGATGATGAAGGCAAGCAAACCTTTGAAATAAAATTCCTCAACGACATTGATAAAGCCTATATTTTGGAATATCAGTCATACATCAATGCTCGAAATGGAGATGAAATAACCAATAAAACTTCATTTGACGGTAAGCAGATCACTACTGAAGTAACGGATTCTGAAGAAAAAATCGCCGTAAAAATAACCGGCGGTTCTGGAAGCGGCAGTGGCGAAACGGGCAGCCTGGAAGTGACGAAAGTGGATGCTTCCACAGGAGACGCGCTAAAAGGAGCGACGTTCACTTTATATGACAACGAAGGAAACATTGCCATTCGCACGCTGACAACTGGTGAAGACGGCAAAGCGGTATTCAAGAACTTGCTGTACAACGATTATATTTTAAAAGAAGACAAAGCGCCGGATGGATATGTTGTCGGCATCCAGGACAGCAAAACCGTCAAGATCGACTCCAAAGAGAACAACCAAATAACGGTGAAAAACAAGAAGATCGTTCATGCCGTTGAATTAATGAAAATAGATCAAGAAACGAAAGAAACGTTAGCCGGTGCGGTATTTGAACTCCAGCGCAAGGTCGGAGACAAATATCAAAAAGTGGCAGAACTAACAACCGATGAAAAAGGGGTCATTTTTAAAGAAGAGCTTGAACCAGGAGATTATCAATTTATTGAAATAAAAGCTCCATCAGGTTATCAACTCAACCCTGAACCCATTTCATTCAAAATAGATGAAAAGCAAACAGAAATTGTCAGGAAAACAGCAGAAAATCAAATCGTTTTAGGAGCGGTTGAATTAACAAAGGTAGATCAAGACGATCCAGAAACTGTATTATCAGGTGCCATATTTCAACTTCGGGATGAGAAAGGCAATATTCTCCAAGAAGGTTTAACAACAGATAAAAATGGCAAACTCATTGTAAAAGATTTACGGCCGGGTCCATATCAATTTGTTGAAATGAAAGCACCCGAACATTACGGCCTGGATTCTTCACCAATTCCATTCGAAATTAAAAAAGGACAACAAGAAGCGTTACAAGTAATAGTAGATAACGAATTGATACCAGGTTCAGTCGAGTTAATCAAGGTTGATCATGATAACAAGGAGATGACACTGGCTGGTGCAGAGTTCGAGTTACAAGATGCGGCGGGCAAGGTGCTGCAAACGGGCTTAACAACGAATGAGGATGGAAAGCTCATCGTTAAAGATTTGAAACCGGGCAAGTATCAATTTGTTGAAACGAAAGCACCTAAAGATTATGCGCTTGATTCCAAGCCACTGCCGTTTGAAATTGAGAAAGGCCAAAAAGAAATCCTTCTCGTGACAGTTGAAAATGAATTGGCGCCAGGAGCTGTCGAGTTGACGAAAGTGGATAAAGACAACAAAGCACTCCCTTTATCCGGTGCGGAATTTACGTTGCAGACGGCAGATGGAATAGATCTTCAGGCAGGGTTAAAAACGGATCAGGAAGGAAAACTGATCGTGAAAGGATTAAAACCGGGCAAATACCAGCTTGTTGAAACGAAAGCGCCCGAACATTATCTCTTGGATTCTACTCCACTTGCATTTGAGATTGTCAGAGGCCAAAAAGAAATGCTCAAAATCACGGCATATAACGAACTGATACCAGGCTCTGTAGAATTGATAAAAGTGGATAAAGATCGCAAAGACTTGTCATTATCCGGTGCGGAATTCAAGTTGCAAACGGCAGAAGGAACGGACCTCCAAGAAGGCTTGACTACGAATGCCGAAGGCAAGCTCGTTGTACAAAACTTGAAACCAGGCAAGTACCAATTCATTGAAACAAAAGCGCCTGACTTTTATCAACTTACAGCAAAGCCAATACCATTTGAAATCGGCAAAAGCCAAAAAGAAACATTGAAGGTAACGGCTGAAAATGAATTCATCCGCGGTAAAGTGGAATTAACGAAGTTTGATAAAGACAACAAGAACGCACCATTACATGGGGTAGAATTTGCATTGCAAGATGCTAGCGGCAAAACCCTTCAAGAAGGCTTAACAACAGACAAAGACGGAAAAGTCGTCATAGAAGACTTAAAGCCGGGCAACTATCAATTTGTCGAAACAAAACCGCTATTTGGCTATAAATCAAACAACACGCCAATCACATTTACAATTGCCAAAAGTAAAACGGAAGCAGATGTAGAATGGATTAAACTGACAGCAGAAAATGAATTGGTGCCAGGATCAGTGGAATTGACAAAGGTGGATGGCGACAATAACAAGGCCCCATTGGCCGACGCGGAGTTTGAGCTTCAAGATGCCAACGGCAAAACGCTTCAAGAAGGCTTGATGACAAATGAAAGTGGCAAGCTGATCGTAAGCAATTTAAAACCGGGCAAGTACCAGTTTGTGGAAACGAAAGCGCCTTTTGGCTATCATTTGGACCCGACCCCAATCGCATTCACGATTGAAAAAGGCCAAACAGAGGCAGTAAACGTAATTGCGCAAAATGCTCTTGCGACAGGCTCAGTCCAATTGCTCAAAGTCGATAAAGACAATGACGAGTTAACATTGGAAGGCGCGGAGTTTGAGCTTCAGGATGCCAACGGCAAAACGCTTCAGTCCGGCCTATCGACAAACAAGGAAGGCATAATTGCCGTCAAAGATTTAAAACCGGGCAAGTACCAGTTTGTGGAAACGAAAGCGCCTTTTGGCTATCATTTGGACCCGACCCCAATCGCATTCACGATTGAAAAAGGCCAAACAGAGGCAGTAAACGTAATTGCGCAAAATGATCTTGCGACAGGCTCAGTCCAATTGCTCAAAGTTGATAAAGACAATGACGAGTTAACTTTGGAAGGCGCGGAGTTTGAGCTTCAAGATGCCAATGGCAAAACGCTTCAAGAAGGCTTGATGACAAATGAAAGTGGCAAGCTGATCGTAAGCAATTTAAAACCGGGACAATACCAACTTGTAGAAACAAAAGCACCCGAACATTACAAACTCGATGCTTCACCGCTCGTCTTTGAAATTGTGAAAGGACAAAAAGAGGTATTGCGCCTCACAGCGGTCAACGAGTTAACTCCAGGTGCAGTGGAGTTAACTAAGATCGATAAAGATGATCAGGCATTGACGCTGCCTGGAGCAGAATTTGAGTTGCAGGATAAAGCAGGTCGTACACTTCAAGCAGGTTTAACAACAGATAAACAAGGAAAAATCATAGTCGACAGCTTGAAACCTGGTGATTATCAGTTTGTTGAAACGGAAGCACCTAAAGGCTATCAAAAACGAACGGAACCAGTACCATTTACAATTGAAAAAGGTCAGGAAGAGCGATTAAAGATCCAAGTAACGAATACGAAAGTTCCGGTTGATATAGGAGAGCAAAACGATTCTGATACTCCAGTCCGACCAGATAAACCAAACAACCCAATACAGCATCCAGAAAAACAAAATAGCGGGACGAAGCTCCCAAATACTGCTACAACCATATTCCAATATGCAGCAGCAGGACTGATTCTTCTACTAGTTGGCATTACTCTCACTAGATTTAGAAGAAATCGCCAAGAATAAACTGAAGTGCTTCCATATGCTAGTATAGTATATGGAAGCCATTACTTCTATTTGCCACTTCATACGGTCAGACACACCTCGACATTCTTCATGAAAGTTTCCCAAGTATATAAACATTTATTTTAAGAAATGAACTATACAATTTATGGTATAATAACTGTACATTTACTATTTCAATTTCAAGATGAAGATATAAATTTCCCAACTTCCTGTTGTTCATCAACATCAAAAAAGGTGCATTGCAACATCATTGATCTTCGTTGGCTTGAGCTTTTTTAGATATAGCGGCTTTTACCTTTGAAGTTCATCATATCCTTTAGCTCGGGTGGAAAAACTAGTTTTATACAATGAATGTCTTCCTTTCAAAGCACATTTGGAGATAAAACCGAAGTGTTTCGAGTTGCCCAAAGAATTGTAGAAAGTGGAGGACGCTGTTTCTAGTTAAAGGTTAGGGGCGGTGAAGGAAGGGCAAATGGTTTGGTCAGGACATCGGGATACGATTTTTCACTGGCCTGGAACATTCTAAACGAGTGACGGACTTCAAGTAAAAATGCTCAGCGGTGAATGTACATGTATGATCAAAAACAAAACGGAATTTTCTCCTTGCGGATGGTCATGCTTTTAATTGAAAAATATTGTAGGTGCAATTTGTTATCCATGCTTGATATGTAGAAGAAGCTTATGCCAAACCAGTGGAATCATTACCCGGCTTTCTTACTTAATTTACATTAAAAAGGTGGCTGTAATGTTGAGAGTTATTCTAGTTGATGACGAAGCCTTAGCTCTTGAGCACATGGAACATTTACTCGTGAAAATCTCTGGTGTTGAAATAGTTGGAAAATTCCAAAATCCATTCCGGGCACTGGAGGCCTCACTAAGAGAACGCCCTGATGTTATTTTTCTCGATATAGATATGCTGGAAATAAACGGAATTGAAATAGCGGAACAGATTCAAAGCTCTTATCCTGAAATATTAGTCGTATTCGTGACAGCTTATGATGAATATGCTGTAAAAGCCTTTGAAATCAATGCCATGGATTATGTTATCAAGCCTGTTCAGAGGACGCGGCTTGCTGAAACCGTTCGCCGCTTAAAGAAAAGGGTTCCTTCACAAGCAATTTCATCCGATGGTTCCGGTATCATTTGCTGTTTTCAAACTTTACAATTTAAGAGATCAATGTGGGATTCTGAATTTGTTGATGTGTACTGGAGAACATCCAAGGCCCGGGAATTGTTTTCTTTTTTAATCCAGCATCGCGGGCGTCCAGTGCGTAAAGATATTTTACTAGATATGCTTTGGCCCGAGGTTGACGATAAAAAAGGTTATGCGCAACTGTACGCCGCTATTTATCAAATTCGTCGAACATTAAGCGCTATTCAAATGAATATTACGATTTCCAGTCTCGATCATAGCTACGTGCTGGAATTAAATGAAGTCAAGCTTGATGTAGATGAGTGGCAGAATGGAATGGCTGCATTAACATCTGGAAGCGATGAAAATGTTGTCAAGCACCAAAACTTAATGACATTATATCGAGGGGACTATTTGGCCGAAGAAGGTTATTTGTGGGCGGAGAGCGAGCGGGAAAGGTTAAGGATTTTATGGCTTCACTACATAAATATGATGACGGATCACTTCGTTTCTAATGGTAAGTACACGGAAGCGATTTTACTTTATCGGCGTGTACAAGTATTACATCCATATGTGGATAGCAGCTATTTCATGCTGATGAAGCTGTATGATTTACTCGGGGATCATCACTCAGTTGAACAACAATACAAACATTTACGGAACATGCTAAAAGAAGAATATGACATGAAACCCAAACCTACAATTGAAAAGTGGTATGAGAAATGGAAATCAGAAATGAATAGACATAAAAACGGAGATGGAAACAATGAATGCCGCAGTCTTTAATGGCATTCATTGTTTATTTTTCGTTATGCAATAGCGGGCGATCACCTCATCTTCCGTTGCGGATGTGAGCCGGCTTACAAGTGTAAAAAATCATTTGAGAGGCGGGGAGTTTGGCAGGGAGAAGGCCAAATCTTGTATGAAGAAAAGACATATTTTACTTATGCTGGGCTTACTTTTGATCGTTTTATCAAGTTCGCGGATTTTTTGGATGGAATTATTTCGGGATCAAAAGCAGCGGCCAGTTGAAAATGGGCAATTAGATTTGCGTAATTGGGATGCAGAGGACGGTGAAGTTCTTTTATTGGATGGTGATTGGGAGTTTTATCCATCAAGCTTGTTGATGGACGAAGAGCGGCAACCGGGACTGGGCAATGCGGCGCCACAGCTTATTCAAGTTCCGGGTAAATGGAATGAAGTATTGCACTCGCCGTATGGTTTTGCCACCTATCGATTGCGTGTTCTTGTCAATCCGGAAAAAAAGGATCTGAATTATAGCATCCGTGTACCAAGTGTACGCAGTTCTTCGGAAGTATATGTGAATGGGCGTCTGCTGGCCAAATCCGGGAAAGTGGCAAAACATCAAGAGGAATATATTGCGAAAAATTTACCCTATTCCACTACTTTTACAGCGGATGATAAGGGCGTCATAGAAATCGTCATTCAAGCCGCAAATTATGCGGATATACGAGGCAGCGGCATCATTCGCTCGATTAAGTTCGGTACGGAAGAAGCCATTGCCAAGGAAATGAAACTATCTTCCTCCATGCAGCTTTTAACTGCGATAATGTTCTTGATACATTCTGTCTATTCTCTTATTTTGTTTTTTCTGGGAAATCGAGAAAAGAAGCTATTATTCTTTTCTTTACTTACACTTTGTGTGGCATTGGGAAATTTATTCAGTAATGATGAGAAACTGTTTCACCAAGTTTTTTACATAGGGTATGAATGGGATTTTCGCTTGGCGAATGCAGCTGTACTCATCGGATGTTATGCGTTGCTTGAATGTACCGATCATCGGTTACTTCCGTATTGGCGCAAGATTTATCGCATTTATACTGTCAGCACCTTGGGCATTGCCGGTATAACGTTGTTGTTAACCCCAACCCAAGTGATAATGATCTTCCCGGTTTATTTTGTATTGGTGGGAGTTGCAGTCGTGATCACGGGGATTGCCATCATGCAAAAGTTCATCAAGGATATCAAAGCTAATCTGTTGCTGCTTTTTTCACTTACTGCTCTCATCCACCATTTTATTTGGGCAATCGGCTGGCGGGAAAATGGTATTAGTGTTGCCCACTATCCGTTTGATCTGTTTATTTCGATCGCCTGTTTTGCGTCTGTATGGTTTAAGGATTATTTTAAAATGCACGCCGACACAAGGGAGCTTGCCGCTGCATTACAAAGGATGAATGATCATAAGGATCAATTTTTGGCAAACACTTCACATGAATTTAAAAATCCGCTCCATGGCATTTTAAACATGTCACAAACTGTCTTAAAAAGGGAACGGGATATGCTGCAGGAAAGAAGTGTGAAAGAACTCGAAACGATTTTATCTGTCGGGCGGCGGATGACACTCATATTAAATGATTTGCTGGATGTAATGAGTCTTCAGGAAGGCAATCCGCGGCTGCAGAAAAAAGTCATCGCCATTCAGCCCATCATCACAGGGGTGCTGGATATGCTCCACTTTATGGTAGAGTTCAAGCCCGTGAATATTGTGAATCAAATTCCAGAAGATTTCCCTCCCGTATATGCGGATGAAAATCGGGTCGTTCAAATTGCATTCAACTTGCTTCATAATGCGGTCAAATATACGAATGAAGGTCAAATTACCATTCGGGGCTTTGTAAAAGAAGGAAGAGGTTTTATCGTGATTGCGGATACCGGGGTCGGAATGGATAGAGCCATGCTAAAGCGTTTGTTTAATCCTTATGAGCAAGCAAATTCCGGTAAGACGATGATTGAAGGCGGTTTTGGGCTGGGATTAAGTATAAGCAGACAATTGGTCGAACTTCATGGAGGAGAACTGGAAGTGTCTTCTGCCTTGGGAGAAGGCTCCACATTTACATTTTCTCTAAAATTAGCCAGTGTAAAAGAGAAGGAAGCGGGTAATGTATCCGGATCATTTGAACAGTCCGTCCCGATTCAGGAAAAAACTTCGCTTGATTGGACCAAGCTCGACATCTCGCCTGTTGTCAAGCGACCTCCATTAGGGGACACTGCGCTTGATCGTCCGGTCATCTTAATAGTGGATGATGATCCAGTAAACCTCCAAGTGCTTGAAGCCATTTTACCTCCGGAAGAATACGATGTGACGATGGTTACGAGCGGAAAAGAAGCGCTGGCCATATTGGGCGAGGAAGAGTGGGATTTAGTCATATCGGACGTCATGATGCCCCAAATGTCAGGGTATGAGTTAACTCAGATTATCCGCAAGCGGTTTTCTTTTACCGAGCTTCCCATATTACTGCTTACGGCGAGAAGTCGGGCAGAGGATATTCAGAGTGGATTTTTGGCTGGTGCAAACGACTATGTAACAAAGCCGGTTGAAGCGCTGGAAATAAGATCACGGATTGAGGCATTGGCGATGATTAAACAAGTTGTGCGGGAACAGTTGCAATTGGAATCCGCCTGGCTGCAGGCACAAATTCAGCCTCACTTTTTATTTAACACGTTAAACGCGGTAACAGCGTTAAGTGAAATTGATTTGGATAAAATGCGTGATTTGCTTGATCATTTTAGCCATTATTTAAGAAATAAATTTCAATTTCAACATATGGATGCGCTGATTCCAGTTGAAGAGGAGTTAAGCATCGTGCGCTCTTATTTGTACATTGAACAGGTGCGTTTTCAAGACAGGCTGCAAGTTGTTTGGGAAATAGACGAATATAATGACTTGAAAATCCCATTCCTGACGATCCAGCCTTTAGTAGAAAATGCGATCAGGCACGGCATTATGAAACGGATCAGTGGCGGAAAAATAATGATTCGGATTTCCCAAAACGAAAAGCAGGTGGACATATCCGTTGAAGATGATGGGGTAGGAATGGAAGATGATAAATTGCGGAAAATAATGGATAGAAAGAAAAGCGGCCAGTCGGGAGTCGGTCTAATTAATACCGACATGCGCTTAAAGCGCCATTTTGGAAGGGGACTGCATATTCAAAGCACCCCCGGTTTGGGGACAAAGGTTTCTTTTACAGTGAGTAACCAACACTTGCAAACATCAACGGAGATTCATCAAGAGTCGTAGTCTTTTTTAGCCCCAAAAAGGTGGAGAAAAACGATGATTCGTTTTCTCCACCTTTTATTGAAGCATTACCTTGATGCGAAAAATTCCTTCGCTTTTTCCAAATAAACTTGGTCTTCCGGAAGCAATTCCTCTTCGTGATAAATGGCCTCCACGGGACAAACGGCTTGGCATGCGCCGCAGTCGATGCAAATATCGGGATCAATGTAAAACATTTTTTCCCCTTCTTCTATACAGTCGACCGGACAAACGTCTACGCATTCGCCGAATTTTTCACCTTCGCAAGGAGCTGTAATGACATATGACATTCGATAACCCACCCTTTATTTAATGTATATGAAATAGTTCGCAGCTTGTGCGGTTCAAACGGTAGAGAAAATGAAACTACTGCTAATATAGCAAACATGAGGCTTGTTTTCAATGAATCGGGCTGAATTACCAATAAGTAGGAGCATTTTTTCAGCAATTTTAACAGATTGGTTGCATATGGAACATGAATGTATTAAGATTGGAATATGAACATATGATCATATAAAAGGTGAGTGTGTTATAAATGGAACGTAAAAATGATAACCATGATGAGCATGATGAACTTGATGAAGAAACATTATTTATTGTTTCCCAAACATTCAAGGCATTGGGAGATCCGACTCGAATTCGGATTTTGCATTTGTTGTCGGAAGGGGAACGTTCAGTAAACCAAATCGCTGAGGCGCTTCATCTTCAACAGTCAACAGTTTCCCATCAGCTTCGATTTTTAAAAAATTTGCGGCTCGTTAAATATCGCAGAGAAGGCACGAGCATGTATTATTCACATGATGATGAACATGTTGTAAAAATACTTGAACAGACGATTGACCACGCAAGGCATTAATGAGGGAGGTTATATGCATGGCTGAATATCGCCTTAAAGGTCTTTCCTGCGCAAATTGCGCCAGGGAGATGGAAGAGGAAATTCAAAAGTTGGATCATGGTGACAATGCTAAAATAATGTTCAATTCTAGTAAATTAGTCGTTTCCGATGAAGTCGCCTTGCATAAAGTGGAAAAAATATTGGCGAGCGACGGCGCTTCCATTGTCCGTGAGTCAAGTGACAGCACACATGACGACCATGATCACGGAAGTGGGCGCAAGCTACTCTATTTTATAGGTCTTTCAGCAGTTTTATTTGCGCTTGCCATTGCCCTGGAAAACATGATTCCGACTGTTGCTGCGGCCGGTATTTACGTCGCTGCTGCAGCCATCAGCGGCTATAAAACGTTTATAAAAGGCCTCAAAAACCTGGTAGCGTTCAAATTTAACATTGATACGCTTATGACAATTGCCCTCATTGGGGCTTTTGGAATCGGTGAATGGAAAGAGGGTACGCTTGTTGCGATCCTTTTTGGCATCAATGAATACTTGGAAGGCCTGGGAATGGAAAAGGCGCGCAAATCAATGGAAACACTGTTAAAGGTGGCTCCGAAAGAAGCGATACTGCTTTCCGGAAAAGAAGAAAGAGTAATCCCGATCGCCGATTTGCAAGCCGGAGATGTGGTTCTCGTGAAATCGGGTGAAAAAATTCCTTCCGACGGTGTTGTATCAGAAGGAAGAAGTTCGGTGAACGAAGCAGCCATTACGGGGGAAGCGATGCCTGTTGAAAAAACACCCGGCGAAACCGTATATGGCGGAAGCATTAATAACGAAGGTGTTTTGAAAGTTACCATTACAAAGCCTTACGAAGATTCCTCCCTTGCCAAAATATTGCATCTTGTTGAGGAAGCGCAGGAAACGAAAACACCAACGGAACAGTTTATTAACAAGTTCGCGAAATATTACACTCCGCTTATTATGGTGATCGCCCTTATTGTGATGATTGTTCCCCCGCTTTTCGTAGGAGATTGGGGAAGTTATTTTTACCAAGGCTTGGCAGTCCTCATTGTCGGTTGCCCGTGCGCGCTGATCATTTCTTCCCCCATTGCCATTATTTCCGGTATTACCCGGAATGCCCGAAACGGGATTTTGATCAAAGGCGGCGTGTTTTTGGAGCAGCTTGGGCATGTCGACGCCGTTGCATTTGATAAAACCGGTACGTTGACAAAAGGGGAACCCCATGTAGAAGAAATGATCGCCTATACGAATATTAAGGAATTGTTAAGAATCGCCGGATCAATTGAAAAGTCTTCCTCCCACCCGCTTGCAAAAGCTATAATGGAGAAGGTGGAACAACAATCTATTCCACTCGAAGAACCGACTGATTTAAAAACGATTGCCGGCCAGGGAGTTGAAGCGAACATTTCCGGACAGACATACAGACTGGGGAACGAAGCGAGCATACCATTTGACGAAATTCCACCGCAAATTCAAAGCGATCTGGAGCAATTAAAAGACGACGGGTACACAATTGTCGTTGTTTCAGATCACGAGCAAGTTTTGGGCTTGTTTGGGATTGCTGATGAAATTCGCCATGAAAGTAAAGAAGTTGTCGCTGAATTATACGACGCAGGGGTTAAAAATGCCGTTATGTTGACAGGCGACCATGATAAAACGGCGAAAAAGGTAGCTTCCGCCGTTGGACTGAGCCATTATTACGCTAATCTTCTGCCCCATATGAAAGTGGAAAAAATGAAAGAGCTGATCAAAAAAGGAAAAACAGCCATGGTTGGAGACGGAATTAATGATGCTCCGGCACTGGCCGTTGCCGATCTCGGGATCGCGATGGGGAAAGGAACGGACAGCGCCATTGAAACAGCGGACATTGTCCTCATGCAGGACCATCTTGGAAAATTGCCGGGAGCCATAAAAATCGCCAAGCGAGTAAATACTATTATTAAAATAAATATTTCTCTCGCGTTAGGCTTGAAAATAATAGCTCTATTATTAACCATTCCGGGATTGTTGACACTTTGGATCGCCATTCTTTCAGACATGGGGGCGACCATCCTTGTAACGCTAATCAGCTTGACCGTATTGATTGACAAAAACAAAGCCGGCACGCAAAAGTAAGGAGGTTAAAACCATTGGAACGGGTACTTGTCGTGGATGATGAACCATCCATCGTCACACTTCTTCAATATAACTTGGAAAAAGCGGGATATTCCGTCACAACAGCTGGAAATGGCGAAATCGGTTTGCAAAAAGCAATGCAGGAAAGGCCTGATCTCATTGTTCTTGACTTAATGCTTCCTGGAATCGATGGCATGGATATTTGCAAGAAGCTTCGTCAGGAAAAAATCAATACGCCTATTTTAATGTTGACGGCCCGTGACGATGAATTTGATAAAGTGTTGGGACTGGAATTGGGCGCTGACGATTATTTAACGAAACCTTTCAGCCCGCGCGAAGTCGTTGCGCGGGTCAAGGCGATATTACGCCGATCAAAAATGGTCGAAGAACCGAATATTGTCGTGGAGCAAAAAGGTGAACCGATGTACAAAATTGGAGAGCTGGCCGTTTTTCCGGAAAGATATGAAGCGCTTCTGCGGGAAGAAAAACTTGAGCTTACTCCAAAAGAGTTCGAACTGCTGGCGTATCTTGCCGCAAATGAAGGGAAAGTGCTAAATCGCACGCAGCTGTTGGATGCCGTCTGGAATTACGACTTTGTCGGTGATTCGCGGATTGTCGACGTGCATATTAGTAACTTACGTGAAAAGATTGAATTAGATACACGTAAGCCGCAATATATCAAAACGGTCCGAGGCTTTGGCTATAAGTTGGAGAGACCATAGCAATGCAAAAATTATGGCTTCGGATTACTTTTTCTTTTCTTTTATTAATGTCTATCGCATTGCTTGTTTCCGGTTTTTTTATAGCCGACAAAGTAAAGGATACATACATGGATCTCAAAAAGGACCAACTATACGAAATGGCGCAATTAACTGTAAGAGCCATTAACACGGGCACTGATAGCGAAGTAAGGCTGCAGGAACAGGTAAAAGAGCTTTCCAAGACCATTACTTCACGAATTACAGTGATTGACCGGGACGGACATGTGCTTGCCGATTCAGAGGACAACCCTTCTGCCATGGAAAATCATGCCGACAGGCCGGAAGTTCGGCAGATTATAAAAAGCGGAAAGGACTCGGGGATATCGATTCGCTATAGTAAAACATTGGGGTACAACATGATGTACGTCACGATCCCCATGATTGAAGGTGACCAGGTAAAAGGTGTTGTTCGGACATCACTATCCTTGGAGAAGGTGGAACAGGCAATCGAGCACCTGACAGCCACATTGACATTTGTTCTTTTTACAGCGATGCTGTTAACGACAATCGTCGGGGTCAGAATGGCAAAAGGGATTGCCAAGCCGATTGAAGAAATGATTACGGTATCCGAACGGTTAAAGGATAAAGATTATTCTGCAAGAGTGAGAATGCAGCCAAAAGGTGAACTGGGGCGGCTTGCAAACGCCATCAACGTATTGGCGGCCAGCTTGAAAAGCCAAATGGAACAAATCCAGGAAAATGAGCAGCAGCTGATGGGTGTGTTAACCTACATGAAAAGCGGGGTACTGCTCGTTGATAAGGACGGAAGGATTTTACTCGCCAACCGTGCCATGGGGGACATGCTGGGGCTTGAACCAGAAACGCTAAAAGGCAAATTGCACGTAGAGGTGGGAAAAAGCGCTGATCTGAGCCGCCTTATTGATCAATGTCTCCTTGAAGGCAAGGAAATTAGAGATGAAATCCAATTTTATTTTCCAGATGAACGGATACTGGATGCCCACTTAGCCCCTTATGTTGGAAAAAGGAACGAATTAAAGGGCATCGTTGCGGTTCTTCATGATATTACGGATATCCGGCGTCTCGAGAAAATGCGCAGCGAGTTTGTGGCAAACGTTTCGCATGAATTGAAAACGCCAATTACTTCTGTTAAAGGGTTTGCGGAAACGCTGCTCGATGGAGCCATGGATGATGAGGAGTTGCTCCACGATTTCTTGAATATTATTCATAAAGAAAGTGTGCGGCTGCATCGGCTCATCAATGATATTTTACATCTATCCAAAATTGAACAGCATCTCGTTACACCGATAGTTGAAGAGGTAAACGTGACGGAAGTCATCCGTAACGTGGCGGAGACCATTCGAAAAGAAGTGAAGACAAAAGGGCTTGAGCTTGAACTTCCTGACAACACAAATGTATGGGTGGAAGGAGAAAGAGACCGGATTCAGCAAATTATTTTAAATCTCGTCTCCAACGCGGTCGTCTATACGCCTGAGGGCGGAAAGATTTCCGTATCCGTTTCGGAAAGGGAAAACGAAGTTGATATTCGTGTTCAAGATAACGGCATTGGGATCTCGAAAAAAGATCTTCCACGTATTTTTGAGCGTTTTTACAGAGTTGATAAGGCAAGAGCGCGTGATTCTGGCGGGACGGGACTCGGTCTTGCCATCGTGAAACACTTGATAGAATCGCATCATGGTTCCATTAAAGTAGAAAGTGAAGAAGGAGAGGGGACCATTTTTACAGTGACCCTCCCGAAAAAACAAGCAAACATGTAAAGGCCCCGAAAGCATTCAATCTTTCGGGGCTTTTTTTGTGGAGAGTCTCCTGGTCTACAAACTTAATCATTGGGACGAACCATTCCAAAAACATCTGAACATTGGTCTAAACGCCATAGCTTAAAGCCGGGCAGCGGGTGAACAATGATTGCGGATTTTCGCTTCTTCTCAGTGAGGGCGGCTAACATGCTCCGATAATAATTACCGCTGTTGAAGCATCGTATCTTAATTATTTAGTTCGATCATTTTACCGGCTGCCATATAAACAATCCACTCGCAAATGTTTGTTGTGTAATCACCGATTCGTTCCAAATACTGGGCAACAAGCAAGAGGTGTGATGATTGGCTTATGGATGCCCGGTCACTTTTCATTAAATCAATCAGATCAAGAAAAATCTTTTTAAAATAAGCATCAACTTCATCATCCCGTTTGGAAATGGCGATGGCTTCATCCTTGTTCATTTCGATATACGCATCGAGCGTATCGCGAAGCATTTTTTGGGCGAGTTCCGCCATTAACGGGATATCCACCAGCGGTTTCGCATAGGTTTCATCTTTTAAATGAATGGTTGCTTTGGCGATGCTGACGGCGTGGTCCGCCATACGCTCCAAGTCTGTCGCTACTTTCAACGTCATGGCAATTCTTCTCAAATCGCTCCCGACGGGCTGTTGCAAAGCGATCAAGGAAAAACAAGATTTTTCAATGTTGACTTCGGCATCGTTGATCAGCTTGTCGCCTTCAATGACGGCTTCTGCAAGCGGAATATCCTTTTGAACGAGCGATTTGACCGATTTGTGTACTGCCTCTTCCACCATGATGCCCATCGTGAGAAGCTGTTGGTGCAGTTCCTTTAATTGCTCTTCAAACTGGGATCTGAGCATATTAAGTGTCCTCCTTTTTTAACCGAAGCGTCCGGTAATATAGTCTTCCGTTCTTTGATCGGAAGGGTTGGAAAACATGATGGAAGTATCATCGAACTCAATGAGCTCCCCGTTCAGGAAAAAGGCTGTCTTATCTGAAATTCTTGCAGCTTGCTGCATATTATGAGTAACGATGATAATACTGTATTTTTGCTTTAGCTCTTGCACCAACTCTTCGACTTTCATTGTCGAGATGGGGTCAAGTGCCGAAGTAGGTTCATCCATCAAGATAACATCCGGTTCCACTGCTAAACATCTCGCGATACATAGGCGCTGTTGTTGTCCTCCGGAAAGGCCATAGGCGTTTTCATGTAAGCGGTCCTTTACCTCATTCCAAAGGGCTGCACCCTTTAAGCTTTTTTCTGCAATTTCACGGAGAATTTTTTTATCCCGAATGCCGTGAATGACCGGGCCGTATATAACATTTTCATAAATGGATTTCGGAAACGGGTTGGGCTTTTGAAACACCATGCCCACTTTCGTTCTCAATTCCTCTACTCCGTACTTGCGGTCTAATATATTTTGATCTCTATATAATAACTGTCCAGACATTTTTACAGTCGGAATCAAATCGACCATACGGTTAAGGGATTTGACAAATGTGGACTTGCCGCAACCGGATGGTCCGATAATGGCGGTAACGTTATTTTCGGCAATGGCAATATTGATGTTTTTTAAAGCCTGGTCTTCTCCGTACCAGAGGTTTAATTCTTTAGCTTCAAAAACAGTATTCTGTTCAACACGGCTTTTTTTGGTTGTTTCCGGAGCTTTCTGTACTGCCTTTATAGTCATAGCCGACATATAAAGTCCTCCCTTTCGGTTTTAATAGCGTTTTGAAAACTTGTTTCTGATAATAATGGCAATCGAGTTCATCAAAATGAGCATGAACAGAAGGACAATAATTCCTGCAGCGGCTACATCATGAAACTCTGCTTGCGGTCTGCTTGTCCAGTTGTATATTTGGATTGGCATAACGGTAAAGCCCGACCAGATGCTTTCTGGAATAAATGCGATAAAAGTCATCGCTCCGATCATAATGAGTGGGGCTGTTTCACCGACTGCACGTGATAATGCCAAGATCGAACCGGTTAAGATTCCCGGAATGGCCGCCGGTAAAATGACGCGACGAATCGTTTGCCATTTCGTTGCTCCCATTCCGTAGGAGGCTTCTTGAAGATCCTTCGGAACGGCCCGGAGCGCTTCTTGTGATGCTACGACAATAACGGGAAGGATCAACAAACTCATGGTTAAACCACCGGCGAGAACACTTCTGCCCATTTCCAACATCCTTACAAAAACCGTCAGGCCCAAAAGACCGAAGACGATGGAAGGGACACCCGCCAAGTTGGAAATATTTACTTGGATAAAACGTGTAAAGCGATTTTTTTTCGCGTATAACTCAAGGTAAATCGCACAACCGACACCTAAAATAATCGAGACCGGCCCGGTAATCGCCATCACCCACAAGGTCCCAAAGATGGCGGCCTTAATTCCAGACTCTTCTGGTTTGCGGGAGGCAAAGTTTGTCAGAAAATCAAGGTCCAAATATCGGATGCCTTGACTCATTATACGATAAATGAGGATGGCCAAGACAATCAAACCTATCGACGTAGCCAGCATAAACAGCCATTTGGAAATGGTGTTTTTTATGAGCCGGCTGCCGATTCTTTTTTTAACCTCGGCTTTATTGATGAGTTCCATTAATATTCCTCCCTAAATCGCCTTGAAATCCATTGAGCAATCAAGTTCATAATGAGCGTGAAGACAAAGAGTGTCATTCCAACTGCATAAATGCTGTAGTAAATCGTTGAACCATAGGCAGCATCTCCGAGGCTCACCTGAACAATATAGGCGGTCATCGTTTGTATCGTTTCTGTTGGATCGAAAGTGAGGTTAGGCTTAGCGCCTCCGGCAATCGTTACAATCATCGTCTCACCTATTGCCCGAGAAAGCCCGAGGACAAAGGAGGCGATAATGCCTGATAATGCAGCGGGCAATACGACTTTCAAAGATACTTCAAGCTTTGTGGAGCCGAGCGCCAATGCCCCTTCCCTCATCGACCTTGGAACTGCCGACATGGCATCTTCCGATAATGAAGCAATAGATGGGATGATCATAATACCGACAACGATTCCCGGACTTAAAGCATTGAAGAAGTTAAGGTCAGGGATTATTTTTTGAAGGACGGGCGTTACAAATGTAAGTGCAAAAAAACCGTAAACAATCGTAGGGATACCGGCCAATACTTCCAAAATCGGTTTAATCACCTTTCTTGCTCTTTCACTTGCGTATTCACTTAAATAAATAGCAGCTGCGAGGCCAAGCGGAAATGCCACGATCACAGCGATCAAGGCAACGAGCAATGTTCCGGATATAAGAGAAATGATGCCATATTTTGGATCCGCTTCAAAAAAGGGAAGCCATTCTTTGCTCGTTATAAAATGTATAAAGTCAACACGGCTGAAAAATGTGAAGGTTTCAAATAGGAGTGTAGCAACAATGCCAATGGTCGTTAAAATAGAGATAATAGCCATTAAAAACAAAAAAACCGGAACGGATTTTTCGGCCAATCCCTGTTTAAATTTATTCTTTCTTTTATTTTCTTCAATCATTTTTGCAATGGAGATTTGCTCATTTTTCAGTTCCATTGGAAAACTCCTCATCTATTCATTAGTGAAGGTGAGGGGATACCAATCCCCTCACCTGTAACATTACTTTTTAAGTTCTTCCAACTTTGCCAAGCCATCCTCATATTCTTTTTCCTGGAGGCTGATATAGCCTACATCTTCAGATAAAGAACTTGCATTTTCAAGTGCGAATTTTACGTAATCATATACATGTTCTTTTTCAGCAATTGATTTATTGTTTACATAAAAGAACAGTGGACGTGAAAGCGGCTCATACTCGCCGTTCATGATCGTGTCATTGTCAGGAGTAATTGCTTCTCCTTTGCTGTTTACAATCGGAACGATTTTCAGGTCGTCTTTATTTTCAATGTAGTACGCGTAACCGAAAAATGCGATGGCGCCTTTGTCTCCCATGACACCTTGTACAAGCACATTGTCATCTTCAGATAAAGTAGCATCTTTTCTCATTTGCTCTTCTTCCAAAATGACTTCATTCCAATAGTCATATGTTCCGGAATCTGTTCCTGGGCTGAAGAAAGAAATTGGTTCTTCCGGCCATCCTTCACGGACGTCCGCCCACGTTTTTACCTTTCCGCTTTCCAACCACATTTTTTTCAACTCATCAACTGTTAGTTTGTCCACAAAGTCATTATCTTTATTTACGACAACCGAAAGGCCGTCATAGGCAATTTTAAATTCCGTGTATTCTATTCCAGCCTCTTTTAACTTAGCTGCTTCCTCATCTTTAATAGGCCGGGATGCGTTGCTGATATCTGTTTCGCCAGCGATGAACTTATTAAATCCTCCACCCGTTCCGGATACTCCTACGGGGGCTTTTACGTCAGGCTGCTCGGCAGCATATTCTTCAGATACGGCTTCCATGATTGGAAAGACGGTTGATGATCCGTCAATACCGACTGTTCCGGATAGTTCTTCCGCGCTTTTTGAATTGTTCCCACTTGAATTTTTCTCGTTGTCAGAGTTGCTGCCGTCCCCATTACCGCAAGCAGTGAGCAGCAATCCAAAAGATAAAGTGAGTGTTGCCAATGCGGGCTTCAATTTCATTGATAATTTTCCCCCTGTGTTTATGTGATGTTTACTACATGATCATCATAAGCGGACTTTATCAAGGTGCGGTTAATCTAATGTAAAGGATTTGTAAATATTTTATTAAGGAAAAATGAAGATCGCTTGATTGATAGATTGCAGACAAATAGGGAGACAAAGGAATTGGTTGTTTTTCGTTGCGAAACTCACATCTTTTACTGCTTTTTTACATAGCTTTCATACTGCTTGAACGCATTCTTAAATATGAAATAGTACATTGAATATGCTAGCCTGCTTTCATCATAAAGGGGGTTTTTTACCTTGAGGAAAAGGTATATGGAGATGTTGGCTCTTATTTTTGCCATGGCGGTGGCATCTGGGTGCATTGGCAAAGGCCAAACAGATGCCGCTCCCACATCAGAAGACCTTTCAGGTTCGATAACGATCGTGGGATCAAGTGCTCTGCAGCCATTAGTAGAAGCGGCTGCCCAACAATTTACAAGTATGCATCCGGATGCGGCCATCCATGTACAGGGAGGGGGCAGTGGAACAGGCTTGAGCAGTATTAGCGAAGGATATGTTGATATTGGAAATGCCGATTTATTTGCCGAGGAAAAAGCGGGTGTCGATCCTTCCCAACTCGTTGATCATAAAGTAGCTGTTACTGGAATGGGGCCGGTCACACATCCGGATACTGGTGTTGCCAATATTTCACATGAACAATTGATCGATATTTTTACCGGAAAAGTAAAGAATTGGAAAGAAGTGGGAGGAAAAGACGAGGAGATCGTGATCATTCATCGGGCGAAAGGTTCCGGTACAAGAGAGGTATTTGAGCAGATCGGGCTTAAAGAGGCCGAGCCAGCACCCGGAATGGAGCAGGATTCTTCCGGGACTGTCAGGAAAATTGTAAGTGAAACCCCTGGAGCAATCAGCTATCTTTCATTCTCTTATTTTGATGATTCTGTTATTGCTTTGGCCATTGATGGCATTGAACCGACATTGGAAAATGTCAGTACAAACTATTGGAAGATTTGGGCATATCAGCACATGTATACAAATGGAGAGCCGACGGGGTTAACGAAATCGTTTCTGGATTATATGTTATCCGATGAGGTTCAAGAAGGGCTTGTGCCTGAGATGAATTATCTCCCGGTTCGTGAAATGGCTGTCGAGCGGGATGCGGAAGGAAATGTGATTGAAAAATAGTAGGTACCATAGGAGGAGCATTTTTTGGGAAAATCAATGATAGATTTGCATCCTTTGTATCAGGCAAATCCTAAATCCAAAATAGAACGAACAGTGCGGATGGCCCTGCGAGGGGCGGCATGGATTGCTCTATCTATAGCCCTATTTATTCTTGCTTTTGTGCTATGGAAAGGGCTGACGCCATTTATCGTAAATGATGGAAGCATATTCGTTTTTTTAACTGGGCACATCTGGGATCCGGGGGCGGTCAACGGGTTGGGAAAGCCTTTGATCGGCGCGTTGCCGTTGATTTTGGGGTCATTTTCGGTGACGATCCTGTCGGTGCTGGCCACTGCCCCGATCGCCATCGGGGCAGCCATATTTATAAATGAAATTTCGCCGCGAATAGGCAAAACATTTTTGCAGCCGGTATTGGAATTGTTAATCGGAATTCCTTCTGTCGTATATGGTTTTTTGGGATTAAGCATGATCGTGCCACTGATTAGAAATCATATCGGGGGAAGCGGTTTTGGAGTGGCGGCGGCAGCCGTTGTACTATCTGCGATGATGTTGCCTACGGTGACATGTTTAGCGGTCAATGCTCTAAAACGGGTGCCTCCAGAATTTAGGGAGGCTTCTCTTGCTCTCGGTGCCACACGTTGGCAAACGATTTCTCGAATGGTGATGACGATTGCCCGCCCCGGTTTATGTTCAGCCGTCATTTTTGGTATATCCCGTGCTTTTGGAGAATCATTGGCGGTACAAATGGTGATAGGAAACGCTGTGGTGATTCCCGACTCACTGTTTCAGCCTGCTGCTACAATCACGAGCATATTAACTATGGGAATGGGCAATACGGTAATGGGCCAGACGGAAAATAACGCTTTATGGTCTCTTGCTCTTATTTTAATGGCGATGTCCTGTATTTTCATGATTTTCATGCGGTTGACAGGAAATTTAAGGAGAACTTTTTCATGAACCGAAAAGTGGCAAATCGGATAGCGACTATAGTGTTTTATTTGATTGCCGCAGTTCTTGTTGTCGTTTTGGCAGCCCTGCTCGGCTATAGTGTTTATCAAGGATTTCCCCAAATAAGCCGGGAATTTATCACATCGCCTCCGAACATATTTGCAGAAGGGGGAGGGATAGGTCCGCAACTGTTTAATTCCTTTTATTTAATGGTCCTTTCCATGTTGATGGCAACGCCTGTCGCTCTGGGGGCAGGCATTTATCTGGCCGAGTACGCCAAGAAAAATGTTTGGACTGAATGGATAAGAGCTTTAATTGAAATGCTGGCATCACTTCCGTCGATTGTGATAGGAATTTTTATTTTTCTCACCTTTGTCGTCCATATGGGCTGGGGTTTTTCCATTTTATCAGGGGCAGTGGCATTAGCCATTTTTAATATGCCGCTCTTGGTCCAAGTCGTTGAAGAATCGGTACGAAGCGTCCCCAAGCAACAAAAACAGGCTGGTCTGGCCCTTGGTGTTTCCCAGTGGGAAACAATTGCTCATATCGTCTTGCCCGCTGCGCTTCCGGAGATCGTTACGGGGATGATTTTAGGGGCTGGAAGAGTGTTTGGTGAAGCGGGAGCCCTCATTTATACGGCGGGTATGAGCTCGCCCAATCTCGATTTTGCGAATTGGAATCCGTTCTCCCCTTCCTCTCCGCTCAATCCGATGAGACCGGCCGAGACGCTCGCAGTTCATATTTGGAAGGTGAATGGGGAAAGTATTGTACCTGATGCAGAAGCGATTTCAAGTGGTGCGACCCTTCTTCTCATCTTGTCCATCTTTATTTGTAATATCAGTGCCCGTATCATTGGAGCTTTCGTTTACCGAAGACTCACTTCTTCAAGCAAATAGGGGAGGCGCGAATCCGGATGTCTGTGTTTCAGATGGAAAAAACGGTAGATATCACAACACTACCCCAAGTAGAAACGATCGCTATAGAAGCGAAATCTATAAGTGTTTATTACAGAAAAAAGCATGGAATTTACAAAGTATCCCTTCGTTTTTCAGCCAACCATGTCACCGCGCTCATCGGTCCATCCGGCTGCGGAAAAACGACTCTGTTGCGCAGTTTGAACCGAATGAATGACGAAGTGGAAGGATGTATCGTGTCAGGGTCGATTTTATTCAGCGGGGTCAATATAAATGCTCCATCCATCAATGTATTTGAATTAAGAAAGCGGATTGGCATGGTTTTTCAGGAGCCGAATGTGTTTGCCAAATCGGTTTATCAAAATGTGGCGTTTGGACCTATCCGCCACGGTGTAAAAGATAAGCATCGCTTGGCGGAAATTGTGGAAGAGAGTCTGCAAATGGCCGCATTATGGGATGAAGTAAAAGATAAGCTCCACAGCTCGGCGTTGACGTTATCGGGAGGGCAGCAGCAAAGGCTTTGCATCGCCAGAGCGATTGCTTTACAGCCTGAAATTTTGTTATTGGATGAACCAACCTCATCCCTCGACCCGATTTCTACCGGGAAATTGGAGCAGTTGATCGGAGAACTGAAAAAGAATTATACGATCATCTTCGTCACCCACGATATGCAGCAAGCGGCGCGCATATCGGATTATACAGCTTTTTTTCACATGGGTAAGCTGATCGAAAGCGGAAGGACGAAAGAGTTGTTTACAAATCCAAAGGACGAGCGCACTGAAAGGTTTATCAGCGGAAGGTTTGGATGATAGAGTATAGGAGTTTGAAATGCTGTTTCCGCAGCCGGTAAAAGTACGGTATGTGCGGGGCAGCTTTGTTTATTTTCCATTATATATGGTAAGTCGGGATAAAATCACTTTGAAGGGAACCGGTCTCATGGTACAATCTTCAAAATAAAGAAATGGATGGGTGATGCAATTGGGAATACATCATTATTTTAAAAGCTTGTCGGACTTAGAGATGATTTACCGCTGTCCCGGGAAGTTTAAGTTTCAGGAACATTCCGTTGCCAGCCATTCTTTTAAGGTGGCCAAAATTGCCCAGTTTCTGGGTACGGTAGAAGAGTTGGCGGGCAAGGATGTCGATTGGCGGCTTTTATATGAAAAAGCCTTAAACCATGATTATGCCGAGCTTTTCACAGGAGATATCAAAACTCCGGTGAAATATTCTTCCCCAGAATTGAAGCGGCTTTTCAATGAGGTGGAGGAGGAGATGACGCGGAAGTTCATTGAAAGGGAATTTCCGAAAGAATTCCAGAAAGTTTACTTGGGGCGTTTCAAGGAAGGGAAGGATGAAACGCTTGAAGGGCGAATTTTGGCAGTGGCGGATAAAATTGATTTATTATATGAATCCTTCGGCGAAATTCAGAAGGAAAATCCGGAGCCGTTATTTTTGGAAATTTACGAGGAAGCTTTAAGTACGATCCTATTATTTAAGGAAATGACGTGCGTTCAGTACTTTTTGCAGGAAATCCTCCCGGATATGCTGCGGGAGCGCTTTATTGAGCAGAGTGAACTTGTGGAGATTACGGAAAAGATGGTTGAAGCGAGCAAAAACGATTAAAAAACTGCTTGCACTTTTCAAGCGTATCGGAAACACTTGTAATAGGCGATCGTTTGAGACGGGGGGATGTCCATGATTGATAAAATCATTTCAGCAATCTTTTTGCCAGCTTTCTTTATGATCTTTTTTACAAGGGTGACTTATAGCCGGCTTGTGGGATTTTTGCTTACCGTGGCGCTGATAATCGTGTCTGCGTATAATGGTTACTTGCATAAATGGTGGGTGATTATTATCGAGGCAGCGTCGCTCACGATTGGTCTTTTTATCGTGAACTGGACAATAATGAAAAAAAGAAACAAGAAAAACACTTCATAAATCGGAAATGAACATCCCGATGACATGAAGTGTTTTTACATTTCTGATCCGGCCGCAAATGTAAGTGGCGCGTAAAACAAACCAAACCCGACAGTGCTCCAAAGAAGCCATTCCATTGGCCGGGCTTTCAATTCCCGTATTAGTGGCAAGAAATTTCCCTTAATTAAGCTAGGGTTTATTTATGGTGTTGTTGTTTTTATACTCGTGATTGTCATGCAGTTAATCATAGAGTTTTGTGTGCAGGCAAAAAGTTGACACGCTCGAAAAAAGTCCTTGAAGCCATGGCGGTGGTGGTATAGGGAGTCAAGTGCTTTTTGACGAGGCGAATTTCACATTCGCTTATGTCAGGAAGCGGGAAGGGGGCAATAAGTCAATGCCCTTCCCTTCTATTATAACAGAGATATGTAAACGCCGTTCGACTTAGTTCGACAGAATCAGAGCAAACTTCGGCAGTGACACATCGATATTTTCAAGAATGTCTGCCTACAGCAGTACAAGTGCAAGCGAAGGTGACAGGGTAAAAGGAAAGATTTGAAAGCATCGTCAGCGCCTAAAAGATGCTATAAGCTTTTTCAAGGACGTCGCTCTCTGAAGTTGCCAACAGGACACTGCGATCTCAGGCCTTTGGTGTATTTTTATCAGAGGGACTTAGAGTTGGCAGACTAAGCAAACTTCCTCGTATAGCAACGCCTGCATGGGCCCAACGCTCCGCCTGCTAGCAGTTTCGCTGTATCTCATAGTAGAGGGCTCCCGTTTAAACGGCCGCTCGTGTTATAGCAATCTTGTTTCCACTTCTTTTTCTTTTAAGACCGCCTTGTCTTTTAGAAACATGTTGGCGATTTCCTTGCCGGCGATGGAGCGGCTGAACAGAAAACCTTGCACTTCATTGCAGCCGTATTTTTTTAGGAGTTGATATTGGGCACTCGTTTCCACTCCTTCTGCGATTACTTTTTTTTGCAGCCCTTTCGACAATTCAATGATAAATTTAACAATCATCTCATCTTCAACACTGTGAACGATGTTATGTATAAAGGATCTGTCGATTTTGATCGTATGGAATGGATACTGCTTTAAATAGTGTATGGATGAAAAGCCTGTGCCATAATCGTCCAAAGCAATGCTGATGCCCATTTCCGCCAGTTTTTCCAGTTGCTTTCGGATGAGTTCGCTTGATTTTAACAAGGAACTTTCCGTTAACTCCAGTTCAATGGAAGAAGGTGGTACAGAATAATCTTTCAAGCACTGCCTTATCCTGTCTATTAGGTCATTTTTCAAAAAGCTTTTTGCTGACAAGTTTATGGAAATTTTATGAAAAGGGACCTGCTCTTTTTTCCATTGCTGGATTTGTTGGCAAACCGTACGGATAACAAAGTCATCAATGAGTTGAATGACTTTCCCGTTTTCTTCGGCCATCGGAATAAATGTTGCGGGTGCCACATTCCCTTTGAAGGGATGCTCCCAACGGACAAGCGCCTCGGCTCCAATCGCTTTTTGAGTAAGGACATCAATTTTTGGTTGGTATTCTACATAAAGCTCTTCATTTTGTATGGCCTTTAGCAAGTCGGCTTCCAATTCAAATTTTTTCAGTGTTTCTGCTTTCATCTCGGGCAAATAAAATTGGAAGTTTCCGTTTCCCCGTTCTTCAGCATGTTTCAAAGCAATTCGCGCTTTTTTAAACAATGTTTGAAAATTTTTCCCGTCATAAGGAAACATGCTTCCCCCGATTGTTGCTGTAAATTGAAGATCTTGATGGTTTATGGTGAAGGGGGTTTCAATATGATTGATCAGCTTTTGAGCATCGGAAATGTATTGGTCGTAAGTGTCTGGCTCTGTCCCTTTTAGAAGAATGCCAAGAGTATTTTCTTCGATGCGGAAAACGATATCGTCGTTCTTTTCGTTATTGGTCATATGAGAAACGATTGATTGAATCACTTTTTCTCCTGCTTCAAGTCCGTATACATCAATCACGTCATCCAGTTCATCAATGGTTACATAAAAAAAAGCAAAGGTGTCATTTTTATCCACATGTGAAAGCCGTTGATTGACATATTTCTTGGCATGATAATAGCCTGGTTCGCCTTTTAAATAATTAAGCTTTTGGCATGTTTTCAGCTCGATGATGACGACAACTCCTAATAAATCATCATCAATGGATAACGGAATAAATGTAAACTCAGTGTTCAACTGTTGATTGTCAGGGCCTTTGACCGTTGCCTCACTAATGAGGATGGATTCGTCAGCGGCCTTATTCACTTTAAAATATGAAAAAATATGATCAAATATGTTTAGAGCAGATGGATTTTCAATGTCTGCTATATGTAGCAGTTCATGCCCTTTTTGATTGCAAAAAATGATGTTGCCCTTATGGTCAAAAAGGCAAATTGCATGTTCGGAATGCTGGAATGCAATAGAAAAAGCTTCTTCCAAGTTTATGGGCGGCCTGCGTATTTGCCGCCTTTTCCATGTAACTAGCTTCTTAAAGTTCAATGTTGCCCCTTCTTTCCATACTACGCTAATATCGGATCACCTTGCAGAATACAAAGAGTGTCATTATTGTGTTTGATCCATCGCTTGTTTTAATAATTCCTTTTGTTTCAGGTTTAATAATTGGTCGAGTTCTTGACTAAGCTTAACCGTTTTAGCGGCTGTTAGGCCAAATTTTCGCGCACTTCTAATCATTTGTTTCTTCTTAATATAAATGGAGTAATCAATAAAAGGTTTTATAGTCGTGTCACCTCCAAACAAAAAAATCCACCCGATAGAAAAGGTGGATTTTTATTGCATGGAAAAAGTGAACAAAATGATACAATAGTTCCGTCATTTCCAGATCCATCCTTCTTCGGTAACCCGGCTGCCATAGATTTCCCGTAGGCCCGTGGCTTTGCGTCCCTGATTTTCATCAAGTTTGCCATTATCGAAAGGTAGTCATATGTACCCACATTTTAACACCCCATTTTTTTATTTACAACGAAAATTGCCGAAATTTATAATAAATGGTCGAAAATGGTATAGTCTTTTAGGCCTGCCCTTTTCAAACGGCTCTGTATGGCAATGTCATACGAAAATATGTTCGGCCAAACTGTTTACGAAGGCGCATGTTGTGTTAAAATGAATGTATGTGAATCTTATCCATTACCTTTCCGATTAACAGTCGGAAGATCATATAGATAGCAGATAAAGGGAGGATGCGGCTTTGATCAATCAGTTTGATATCGTATCGAATTATAAGCCGTCCGGCGATCAGCCAAAGGCGATTGCTCAGCTTGTGGAAGGAATTCGTTCCGGAAAAAAATATCAGACGCTTTTGGGGGCAACAGGAACGGGAAAAACGTTTACGGTGTCGAATGTCATTAAGGAAGTAAACAAACCGACACTCGTCATTGCCCATAACAAGACGCTCGCCGGTCAGCTTTATAGTGAGTTTAAAGAGTTTTTTCCTAACAATGCTGTTGAATATTTTGTCAGTTTCTATGATTATTATCAACCTGAGGCCTATGTTCCCCAGACAGATACATTTATTGAAAAAGACTCCAGTGTCAATGATGAGATCAACAGACTCAGGCACTCGGCGACGTCAGCTTTATTTGAGCGGAAAGATGTCATTATTATTGCGAGTGTTTCCTGTATTTACGGACTCGGTTCCCCGACAGAATACCGTGAGCACGTCCTTTCTCTCCGGACAGGAATGGAGATTGAAAGAAACAATCTGCTTCGCAGGCTGGTGGATCTACAATACGCGCGCAATGATATTGAATTTACAAATGGAACTTTTCGGGTTCGTGGGGATGTCGTCGAAATTTTCCCGATTGCGCGAGAAGAACAATGCATACGGGTGGAATTTTTTGGAGATGAAATCGACCGGATTCGAGTGGTCGACGCCCTCACGGGGGAAATAGTGGGAGACAGAGAACATGCCGCTATTTTTCCGGCTTCCCACTATGTGACAGCGGAAGATAAATTGAGAATTGCCATTAAGAATATAGAAGAAGAACTGGAAGAGCGTTTAGCCGAGCTGCGTGCGGAAGATAAATTGCTCGAAGCCCAGCGTCTAGAACAAAGAACCCGGTATGATTTGGAAATGATGCGGGAAATGGGCTTTTGCTCAGGGATTGAAAACTATTCCCGTCATTTAACGCTCAGACCGCCAGGCGCAACGCCATACACGTTGCTCGACTATTTTCCAGATGACTTCCAAATAGTCATTGACGAATCACACGTAACACTCCCGCAAATCCGCGGCATGTATAATGGAGATCAGGCAAGGAAGCAGGTGCTCGTTGATCACGGTTTCCGCCTCCCGTCAGCCTTAGATAACCGGCCGCTCAAGTTTGAAGAGTTTGAGCAGTACATCCACCAGGTTATTTTTGTGTCGGCCACACCAGGCCCTTATGAACTGGAAAAAACACCCAAAATGGTGGAGCAAATTATCCGTCCGACCGGACTGTTGGATCCAACCATTGATGTCCGGCCAATTGAGGGCCAAATTGATGATTTGCTCGGCGAAATTCAGGATCGGGTTGCCAAAAACGAGCGTGTCCTTATTACGACGCTGACGAAAAAAATGTCGGAAGATTTAACGGATTATTTGAAGGATGTAGGGGTCAAGGTACAGTATTTGCACTCGGAGATAAAAACACTTGAGCGAATAGAAATCATACGGGATTTACGTGTCGGCAAATTTGATGTCCTTGTCGGTATCAACTTGCTCCGGGAAGGGCTTGATATTCCGGAGGTATCGCTTGTAGCTATTCTTGATGCCGATAAGGAAGGATTCCTCCGTTCCGAGCGTTCACTGATTCAAACAATCGGCCGGGCCGCTCGGAATGCGAACGGCCATGTGATCATGTACGCCGACAATGTGACAGACTCGATGAAAAAAGCGATTTCCGAAACAAAGCGGAGGCGCGCCATCCAAGAAGAGTACAATCGAAAACATGGCATTATCCCAACAACCATTCAAAAAGATATTCGCGACGTCATTCGCGCGACGGTTGCGGCTGAAGACGGCGCAGAATACGAATATCAAACGGAAAAACTATCGAAAAACGAAAAAGAAAAGCTGATTGCTTCAATGGAAATAGAAATGAAAGAAGCAGCCAAAGCGCTTGATTTTGAAAGAGCGGCACAGCTTCGAGACGCTATTTTGGAGCTAAAAGCGGAAGGATGAAACGACGATGGCACTTGATAAAATAGTTGTTCAAGGCGCACGGGCCCATAATTTAAAAAATATTGATGTCACAATCCCGAGAGATAAATTGGTAGTTGTTACGGGATTATCAGGCTCCGGGAAATCTTCGCTTGCATTCGATACGATTTATGCAGAAGGTCAAAGACGCTACGTGGAATCACTTTCTGCTTATGCACGGCAGTTCTTGGGACAAATGGATAAGCCTGACGTCGATGCAATCGAAGGGCTGTCTCCGGCGATCTCGATTGACCAGAAGACGACGAGCCGGAATCCGCGCTCCACTGTCGGTACGGTGACAGAGATTTATGATTATTTGCGTTTGCTGTTTGCCCGAATCGGCAAACCTGTATGTCCGATTCACGGAATCGAAATTACGTCGCAAACGATTGAACAAATGGTTGATCGAATCATGGCGTATCCAGAGCGCACACGACTTCAAGTTCTGGCGCCTGTCGTTTCTGGACGCAAGGGAACACACGCTAAGGTGCTGGAAGAGATTAAAAAGCAGGGCTTTGTTCGTCTCAGGGTTAATGGTGAAACGCTTGATCTCAGTGAAGAAATTCGCCTGGAAAAAAATAAAAAACACTCTATCGAAGTCATAGTTGACCGCATTATTGTTAAAGAGGGAGTGGAAAGCCGTCTGGCAGATTCCCTCGAAACGGCTCTCGGCCTTGGGGATGGAAAAGTCATCATTGATGTCATTGGAGAAGAGGAACTGCTTTTCAGCGAACAGCTCGCATGTCCGGAATGCGGTTTTTCCATTAATAAGCTGGAACCGCGCATGTTTTCTTTCAACAGTCCATTTGGAGCGTGCCCAGATTGTGACGGACTCGGCTCCAAGCTCGAAGTAGATAAAGAACTTGTCATTCCCGATTGGGATTTGACGTTGAACGAGGGTGCGATTGCCCCATGGATTCCGGTGAGCTCCCGATATTATCCACAGTTGTTACAATCGGTTTGCCATCACTATGGCATTGATATGGATGTTCCGGTAAAGAACTTGCCTAAAGCCCAAATGGACAAAATTTTGTATGGTTCCGGAAATGAGGTCATCTTGTTCCGATATCAAAATGACTTTGGGCAAATACGCGAAAACAAGATCCGGTTTGAAGGGGTTTTGAGAAATGTGGAACGGCGTTATCAGGAGACGAGTTCTGATTATATCCGAGAGCAAATGGAAAGATATATGGCGGAACATCCTTGCCAAAGCTGTAACGGTTATCGGTTGAGGGTGGAAAGCCTCGCTGTAAAAGTGGAGGGCAACCATATCGGCGAGGTGACCGAGTTATCAATCAAGGAAGCGCAGCAGTTTTTTCAAACGATTCATTTGACGGAAAAAGAAAAACAAATTGCGAACCTGATTTTAAAAGAAATATCTGAACGCCTGCACTTTTTGGTGAATGTCGGTCTGGATTACTTGACGTTGAGTCGTACGGCCGGAACATTATCAGGCGGTGAGGCGCAACGGATCAGGCTTGCCACCCAAATCGGCTCCCGGCTGACCGGAGTGCTGTATATATTGGACGAACCGTCTATTGGTCTTCATCAGCGTGATAACGACAGATTGATCGACACGCTTAAAAGCATGCGCGACATAGGCAATACTCTTATCGTCGTGGAGCATGATGAAGATACGATACTTGCGGCTGACTATCTCATTGACATCGGTCCGGGAGCGGGCGTGCATGGCGGTGAGGTTGTCGCGTGTGGAACACCCGAAGAAGTGATGAAGCAAGCAGGCTCATTGACGGGAGAGTATTTGTCTGGAGTAAAATTCATTCCCATTCCGTTAGAGCGTCGTCCGGGAGATGGCCGATTTCTGGAAATAAAAGGTGCGAAAGAAAACAATTTAAAAAACGTCAATGTGAAGCTTCCACTTGGTGTTTTTATTACAGTAACCGGCGTTTCCGGGTCGGGAAAAAGCACACTCGTAAATGAGATTTTGCATAAAACATTAGCGCAAAAGTTCCACAAAGCAAAAGCAAAACCCGGCTTGCATAAAGAAATCAAAGGTTTGGAGCATTTGGAGAAAGTCATAGATATCGACCAGTCGCCCATTGGCCGGACGCCAAGATCAAACCCGGCAACCTATACGGGCGTATTTGATGATATACGCGACGTGTTTGCTGCCACGAACGAAGCAAAGGTGCGCGGGTACAAAAAAGGCCGCTTCAGTTTCAATGTGAAAGGCGGCCGCTGTGAAGCTT
The DNA here is from genome assembly GCF_016909185.1 of Siminovitchia thermophila. Taxonomy (GTDB): domain Bacteria; phylum Bacillota; class Bacilli; order Bacillales; family Bacillaceae_C; genus Siminovitchia; species Siminovitchia thermophila. Next base: position 55,341 of record NZ_JAFBFH010000004.1, read on the forward strand.
GCCGCGGGGACGGAATTATCAAGATTGAAATGCACTTTTTGCCTGATGTGTATGTTCCATGTGAAGTGTGCCACGGAAAAAGGTATAACCGCGAAACGCTGGAAGTAAAATATAAAGGCAAAAATATCTCAGATGTACTTGATATGACCATTGATGACTCATTGGAGTTTTTCGAAAATATCCCGAGGATCAAAAGAAAATTACAAACAATTACGGATGTCGGACTTGGTTACATGAAGTTGGGCCAACCAGCCACGACGCTTTCGGGCGGAGAGGCCCAGCGTGTGAAGCTTGCTTCCGAATTGCACAAGCGTTCAAATGGGCGCTCCATCTATATTTTGGATGAGCCGACAACGGGGTTGCATACAGATGATATTGCCCGGTTGTTGACGGTATTGCAGCGTCTTGTCGACAGCGGCAATACGGTGCTTGTGATCGAGCATAATCTCGATGTCATCAAGACGGCCGACTATATTATTGACCTTGGACCGGAAGGCGGGGATAAAGGAGGAACGGTCGTTGTGACAGGAACTCCTGAAAAAGTGGTGCAATGTGAAAACTCTTATACAGGACGATATTTAAAGCCCATATTAGAGCGTGATAAAAAGCGGATGAAGCGGCTCATTTCCTCGGAAGCAACCAGTGTGAAACAGGCTGTTGCCAAATAAATCTTTTTAAAGTGAAACAAAAAGGCTGCTCTAATCGTATAATCCAGTACACAACCAAAAAGGAGGAGCGACATGAATCAAGATCGAAAAAGAATACTTGAAATGGTACAAGAGGGGAAGCTGTCCGCTCAGGAAGCGATTATTTTGCTCGATGCATTGGAAGGGAAAGCACCCGCTCCTGATTTGAAAAGTGGTGCCGCTGAAGAAAGCCAGGCAGAATTTGATTTTTCAACAACTGATTCATCTGCAAAGCAAAGTGCTGGAAAAGAAGGTACAGAAAGTGGAAAAAACGAGGAAGACAATTTTTACAAGCAAATTGAAAATGCTGGTGAACGAATTTTTGACTTTGTCAATACGGCGTTGCGGAAGGTTAAAGAAATGGACTTTCAGTTCAATCAATCCGTTGAAATACCGCATGTTTTTCAGCAAAGCGGGGAAGGAATTGAGAGGATCGATATCGATATCGCCAATGGGCCGGTAAGGGTCATTCCTTGGGACCAAGAAGAGGTGCGCATCGAATGTCAAGCCAAAGTATACCGTATTGAAGATCGGGAAGAAGGGCGCAGCTATTTCTTGGATAATACGATTTTTTCACAAGACAACAGCATGCTTTGCTTTGCTACGAAATCAAAGTGGATGCGGGTTGAATCTATCGTTTATGTTCCGAAAAAAAGGTATAAAAAGATTGCGGTTCGGATTTTTACTGGCGAATTGACGAGTGAACGGTTGGAATGTGATTATTTGCTCGTGAAAACGACAAACGGAAAAGTGGATTTGGAAAATGTTTCAGGTGAAAAATTGGAGATCGAAACGGTCAACGGGCAAATTAAAGTGAAGGAATCCCAGGCTGATGAAGTGGAAGCTGAAACGATTAATGGGGCTATCGATGTAATTGCTTCATGTAAAAAAGCGGAGCTCAAATCGTTTAACGGAAATATCACTTGTTCTCTAAAAGATACTGAAACGAAAATATTCGAGGCAAAAGCTGTAACGGGAAATATTCATCTATATGTTCCGGTTACCGCTGGAGTGGACGGGGAACTTCGTTCCAATCTCGGAAGTTATACTCTTAATTTGCAGGATGTAAACATCTTGCATGAAAAACGGGAAGTTATACAAAAGCAGATGAAGTTTAAACGGACAGGTACTGAGGGAGAAACGATCCATGTTCTCGCAGATACTAAAACCGGTTCCGTATTTGTCTCAAGCAATGCCGAAAAGGAAGCCTAACATATGAGGTGGCTTATCGGAATTGTCATCAATGGGATTTTGTTTATCGCTCTTGCTGGCTATTTTGAGGGCTTTTACGTTTCCGGTTTCGGAGCCGCACTTGCCGCCAGCCTAGTGCTGTCTATCTTAAACATACTTGTGCGGCCGATTCTGATTTTGTTTACCTTGCCCATCACGATTTTAACGTTAGGACTGTTTCTTCTTGTCATCAATGCCCTTACATTATTGATGACGGACGCCCTCATGGGCAGCAGCTTTGAAATCGACGGCTTTGGATTGGCATTTCTCACTGCCATCATCATGTCCATCGTCAATATCATCATTCAAAAAGCGGTTATCGAACCCCGCAAGTAAAAAACCGGACAGCGCGGCTGTCCGGTTTTTTTTTATCCGCGTATAAAGCAAAATACCCGTGTATAGCGGAATCAATTTTAAAAGTTCCCACGCCATGTAAAACGACAGGCTTTCCTGTCTAAAATAGAAGAAAGATGTTGAAGGGTAGAGATTCACTCTGATAAAATGCTAAAATAGATCTATGATTTTGGAATTGAACAGCAAGAGGCTTTGTTATGGGAGGGATTCCGTTGGCGACAGTTCGTACGGAAGATATTATAAAAGAATTCAACTTGGAGTTGATCAGCGGTGAAGATGGGGTTCATCGGCCCGTGACAACGAGCGATATTTCAAGGCCGGGATTGGAAATTGCCGGCTTTTTTCACTATTATCCAGCGGAACGTCTGCAGCTTTTGGGAAGGACGGAAGTGAAATTCACTGAGATGCTCATGAAGCGGGAAAGGCGTTTCCGGATGGAGCAGTTATGCAGTGATTTGACTCCGGGCATTATTATTACAAGGGAGCTGGATGTTCCGCAAGAATTGATTGAAGTATCTGAAGAAAAGTCTGTTCCGGTAATGCGGACTCCGATGAAAACGACTGGCTTTGCAAGCCGTTTGACATATTATTTGGAAAACAAACTGGCGCCAACGACTGCCGTACATGGAGTGCTTGTTGATATTTTCGGCGTCGGTGTCTTAATTACGGGTCAAAGCGGAGTCGGAAAAAGTGAGACGGCACTCGCTCTCATAGAAAGAGGACACAGGCTAGTGGCGGACGATTGCGTTGAGATCAGGCAGGTTGACATGGATCGCCTTGTCGGAACGGCTCCTGAATTGCTTGAGCATCTGCTTGAAATCCGCGGGCTCGGCATTATTAATGTCATGACCCTATTTGGAGCGGGGGCCGTCAGGCCGTATAAGCGGATTACTTTAACCATCCATTTGGAATTATGGGATGAAAATAAGCATTACGATCGTCTCGGCTTAGATGAAGAAAAAGTAAAAATTTTCGACACGGAAATTACAAAATTGACGGTGCCCGTCAGGCCCGGCCGCAACCTCGCCGTTATTATTGAAGTGGCGGCTATGAATTTCCGATCAAAAAGAATGGGAATGAATGCAGCAGAACAATTTGCCAATCGCCTTTCGGAAGTCATGACAAAAGAACAAGATGATTAATGTTGCTGGAAAATTTTCATATATATTAACAAATTGGAGTTGAGAACGTATGGAGTCGGAAATTCAGCCGTTAAATCCGGTTGCGATCGAGTTAGGACCGCTTCCAGTCCATTGGTATGGGATTATTATCGGGCTTGGAATTGCCATTGCCCTTTATCTCGCCATGCGCGAAGGTCAAAAACATAAACTTGATAAAGAAATTTTTCCCGACTTGCTGATTTGGGCCATTCCCATATCGATCCTTTCAGCGAGAGCTTATTATGTATTGTTTCAATGGGAATATTATTCTCAAAATCCGGGAGACATCATCAAAGTCTGGGAAGGCGGCATCGCGATTCACGGGGCATTGATCGGTGCGGTCGCGACAGCCGTTATCTTTGCAAGAGCGCGCGGACTATCTTTTTGGAAGCTTGCTGACATTGCAGCGCCAAGCATCATTTTAGGGCAAGCGATTGGACGATGGGGAAACTTCATAAACCAAGAAGCATACGGAGAAGAAGTATCCAGGCAGTTTCTTGAGGGTTTACATCTCCCTCAATTTATCATTGATCAGATGTACATAAACGGGGCGTATCACCACCCTACATTCCTATATGAGTCAATTTGGAACATATTGGGCTTTATACTGCTGATCGTGCTTAGAAAAGCAAACTTGCGCCGCGGGGAGCTCTTTTTGTCCTATGTGATTTGGTATTCGATCGGCCGCTTCTTTATTGAAGGCATGAGGACGGACAGTCTCATGTTAATGGGCAGCCTCCGAATGGCTCAAGTCATTTCCCTCATTTTAATAATCGGAGCCATCCTTTTGATCATTTATAGAAGAAAAGCTGGCTATGCCAAAGCCGGTTATAACGAATGAAATATAATACGTTATGAGGAGAATAAAGAATGTTTGCAACTTCGCTGAAAAATGGCGGCATCGTCGGTCTTAAGACAACGTGGACTTTGGGAAAAATTATATTTCCTGTCACGCTGATCGTTGTTTTGCTGCAGCATACGCCTGTCTTGCCAGGGGTGGTCCGCCTTCTTGAACCGCTTATGGGACTGTTCGGTTTGTCCGGAGACGCGGCTATTCCGCTTGCTCTAGGAAATTTCTTAAATCTGTATGCTGCTATCGGTGGTATTTTATCGTTGGATTTGACGGTGAAAGAGGTCTTTATCATTGCCGTCATGCTTTCTTTTTCACATAACTTATTAATCGAATCGTCTGTTGCCGTCAAAGTCGGGGTTTCTTTTTGGGTGATTCTTGCTGTTAGGATCGGTCTGGCCGTCATGTCGGCAATTGTCATTAATCTTGTTTGGAGCGGCGGACAAGAGATGGCCCAATATGGGATGATTCCCGCCCAAGAAGAACAGGTGGCCGGGATGGTCGCTATCATTCTGCTCGCTTTAAAAAAAGCGACGTTGGGGATTGTTCAGCTAGCTATCATTGTCATCCCGCTCATGATGGGGATTCAACTTTTAAAAGACTATCGTTGGCTTGATACTTTTTCCCGCTGGACTTCCCCATTCACCCGGATGCTTGGAATGAAAGAAAATACATCTACAACATTGGCAGCCGGATTGGTGTTTGGGCTTGCTTTTGGGGCAGGAGTCATGATCCAGGCCGTCAAGGAAGATGGGGTATCCAAAAAGGATGCAACGCTTGCCTTTATATTTCTAGTGGCTTGCCATGCTGTTATTGAAGACACTTTAATATTCATTCCCCTGGGGATTCCAATATTGCCGCTGTTTTTAATTCGCCTCGTCACAGCTATCCTGCTTACCATGTTTGTGGCTGTTGTTTGGAGGCAAGTTGAAACTGCCAGAGAAGGGAAAGTGGCTTAAATATGAATGAACAAATTACAACGATTTTATTTGACCTGGACGGAACCTTGCTCGACACGAACGAACTGATCGTTACATCATATTTGCATACGTTTGAGCAATTTTTTCCCGGACGTTTCAAACGTGAAGATGTCATGCCGTTTCTCGGACCGCCATTGTATGACGCCTTTGAAAGTGTCGATCCGGACAAAGCGGAAGAAATGGTGAAAATTTACCGGGATTTCAACATGGAAAAGCATGATCTTCTTGTTCGGGAATTTGAAGGTGTATTTGAAACAATCCGGACACTCCACGAAAATGACATGAAAATGGCGATTGTTTCCACAAAAATTAGAAAAACAGTTGTAAAAGGCTTGAAGCTTACAGGTTTGGATCAATTTTTTGATGTCATCATAACACTTGACGATGTGGAAAAAGCCAAACCCGATCCTGAACCGCTTTTAAAAGCGCTTGGCGCACTTGAATCAGAGCCGCATGAAGCCATTATGATCGGGGATAATTACCATGACATTTTAGGCGGAAAAAATGCTGGTACGTTTACGTGCGGAGTCGCATGGTCTTTAAAGGGAAAGGATTACCTGGAGCAGTTTCATCCAGACTTTATGTTGAAAAAAATGCCTGATTTATTGGATATTGTCAAGGTGGGTGTACAATGAGAAAAACGGATCGTTTTCCCGTCAAGGGAGCCAATTCCCTTTGGCATGTGTATAAAACAGTTCCATTTTGGAAAGTGATCCGAAATTTTATTGTGATACAGCTAGCCCGCTATACCCCCTTTTTGGCAATGAAAAATTGGATGTATCGCTTTTTTTTAAAGGTAAAAGTCGGGGAAAACACTTCGTTTGCGCTGATGGTTATGCTTGATGTGATGTTTCCTGAAAAAATATCAGTCGGTAAAAACTCGATCATCGGCTACAATACGACTATCTTGGCACATGAATATTTGATCGAAGAATACCGGCTCGGAGATGTGGTGATTGGGGATGAAGTGATGATCGGTGCCAACTCCACCATCCTTCCGGGGGTAACGATTGGAAACGGGGCGATTGTTTCCGCAGGTACGCTCGTTCACAAAGATGTCCCTGCAGGTGTTTTTGCCGGAGGCAATCCGATGAGGATCATCTATACGAAAGAAGAAATGGAAGAGCGAAGGAAATCCGATCCTTTATATAATAAAACCGAGACCCGTCAATAACCTCCGACACGGAGGTTATTTTTGTTCCAAGTAGTATATAGAAAGTATATGATTAAATTGTCGCTGTTCTTGGGGAAGGTCGCCTTCACCAAGTTTTTGGCGTTAAAAAAATAAGGAACCTGCCGACATGTGAATTCTGAATTCCGAACATCCTTCATACATTATGTAAGCGGTATCTTCGGTAGATGATTTTTGAGATACAAACAAGATTGTTAGTATGATATACTACAAAAAGCGACAAAGGACGATAAAAACGGAGGAAATATGATGTCCAAACACCCAAAGAAACATGAAGGGCGTGCGAAAGTCTACTCGTTTATACCAACGGGAGAATACTATTTTCATAAAGGTCTGGAAGCGTACGACCGCTTCGACTTTCAAAAGGCGAAAAAATATTTGAAGCGTGCTCTGGAGCTGGAGCCAATGGAGCCGATGATTGCCTGCCAGCTGTCCCTCGTTTATACAGAAACGGGAGAATACGCCCAGTCTAATGAATTGCTTTTAGCCATTTTGAATGAAATGGATGAGAGGATGACGGAATGTCATTACTTTTTGGCGAATAATTATGCCCATTTAGGTGTGTACTCGGAAGCATACCGGCATGCGAAACTATACTTGGAAAGAGATGAAATTGGCGAATTTGCGGAGGATGCGGAAGATTTGCTGGAATGGATCCATCAGCATGAAGGCGATGCAGAATCCTCAATGGAACAAGAAACACTTCTTTATTTGCAGGAAAAGTCCAGAGCGATGCTTGAAGATGGCCACTATATGGAAGCCGTCAAACTGTTAAAAAAACTGATCAAATCCCATCCGGAATTTTGGCCGGCTTATAATAATATGGCCCTTGCTTATTTTTATGGAGGGAATACAGATGAGGCATTCCGCACTCTGGAAAAAGTTCTGGACCACAATAAAGGAAATCTGCATGCGCTATGCAATCTGGCCGTTTTTTATTATTATGAACAAAAAACAGAACGCTTGCAGTCTCTTTTAAAGCTATTGGAAAAAATTCAACCGCTTAATCCAGAACACCGATACAAACTGGGGACGACTTTTGCCCTGACAAAAAGGTATGAAAGAGCATATTGTTTGTTAAAACAACTGCAAAAAACCGGTTACGCCGGCAGTCCGGGATATTATTACTGGCTCTCTAAAGCCGCCTTTTTTACGGGCAATCAAAAGACTGCGGAAGCGGCGTGGAACCAGCTTCTCGTTCTGGAGCCCCAAAAAGCGGGTTCCGAGCCGTGGAATGAGGATGTTAAGCGATCAAAAAATGGGGAAGATAACCAGTATGAGGAACTTATTTTAAAATTGTTGCGCAGCCACGAAATACCAGAACGGCTATGTGCCATCTTTTTCATGGAAATATCCGGGCGAAAGCGCACGATTATATCCAGTCCTTCTTTCAAATCATTGGAAGAGTTTACCTTTCCGGAAAAGGTATATTTAGCAACGATACTTCAGCTGGAAAAAGACCATGAGATGAATATAAATGTGAATGTGAAAACAGGCCATGAAACAGCACTCGAGTTGTATGAGCAACACGCTAGTGACCAATCGGAATTATCTGTACTGCTTGTCGACTGGTTTACGGCTTTTGAAAAGATGCTCGAAACGGGGGAAAAATTGTCAAACCCTTCCGCTTTGGCAGCCGCTACCGAGTATCTTTCTGCAACAGAAAGAAATAAGAAAAAAACACAGCGTGAAATTGCTAAGCAATATGGAATATCTCCGGCCACTTTGCGCAAATATACGAATAAAATTGCAGATTACTTTATTCCGCTCTAACTGGCAGCATTTTAACATGAAAAAGTAGAAGATGACGAAAGAGGAGACGAATCACTGGTAAAACCTGGAAGGAATTTGGCGGCTATACACTTACGCATAAAAAGTACCGTTCTTTTTCAAGGTGTCGATCCCAAAGATATGACGATGTACTGGATATATAAGTAAAAGGGCGAAGTGACAGGACAAGGAAAGCTTCGCCAGCATCGTCATCACACGGCGAATAAGCGCGAGCATCGAGAACGTCGCTCCCAGAGCTGGCAACACCATTGGGATTCTAACCTCTGTTCTACATCCAATCAGGAGGATCGAGTATAGCAAAATCTCGTTTTTCAATAAAACATTGTACTCAATCCGGATGATTTACTTTTTTCGACATTTCGTAGAAATCAGCGTTCGCGCATTTAGATCCATCGTCAGCACCAATCATTTTTCACCTCAATCTTCCATTTTGTTTGCTGATAGCATCAGACTAAGAACGTAAGGCCGTATGGCGACGTCTGGAAGGACTCCACCCGGCGGGCTCGCTTCACTGACTTTATTTGAGCATATGTTTGGACGTTCGGTAAATACTTTATTACGATAGCTATAAAGTGAACTTTACAAGATAAGGTCCACATTTTCAGTGGGTCTTTACCTGCAGAAGGAGTGTAGAAACATGTCAGAAGATAAAGTGTACGATGTAATCGTTGCGGGTGCCGGGCCAGCAGGAATGACGGCCGCAGTGTATACATCAAGAGCGAATTTGTCGACTCTTATGCTCGAGCGGGGCGTTCCGGGAGGGCAAATGGCCGATACGGCAGACGTTGAAAACTATCCTGGTTTTGACCACATTTTAGGTCCGGACCTCTCTGCCAAGATGTTTGAGCATGCCAAAAAATTCGGGGCAGAATATGCATACGGTGATGTTCAAGAAATCGTTGACGAAGGATCATATAAAATTGTAAAAGCAGGTTCGAAAGAATACAAAGCATTGTCTGTTATCGTGGCTACGGGAGCCGAATACAGAAAGCTCGGTGTTCCGGGGGAAACTGAATTGACGGGGCGCGGCGTTTCCTACTGCGCGGTTTGTGACGGAGCTTTCTTTAAAGATAAAGAGCTTGTTGTGATCGGTGGAGGAGATTCGGCTGTAGAGGAAGGGGTCTATTTAACCCGATTTGCCTCCAAAGTAACCATTATTCACCGCCGGGATGAGCTCCGTGCCCAAAAAATTCTTCAACAGCGGGCATTCGCTAACGAAAAGGTCGACTTTATTTGGAGCCATACCGTAAAACAGATCAACGAAAAAGACGGGAAAGTAGGATCGGTCACACTTGTTTCAACGGAGACAGGTGAAGAAAGAGAGTTTTCAACGGACGGCGTGTTCGTCTATATCGGGATGGACCCGCTCACCAAATCTGTGGAGAATCTCGGAATTACGAATGATTCTGGTTATATCGAAACGAACGAAAACATGGCGACAAGCATACCAGGCGTATTTGCTGCAGGAGATGTTCGTGACAAACTGCTAAGGCAAATTGTCACCGCGACCGGAGATGGGAGCATCGCTGCCCAAAGCGCGCAAATATATATTGAACACTTGAAGGATCAACAGCTTGCCCAGTAAGCCGTAATCGCCATTTAATCTGTTTGTAACAGTGGTGAAATGTTATTTGTGTATATTTGTATATGAGATATTGACCCCCTTTTTATACAATATCCCTTTTTGAGCACAGGTGATCCTGTGCTTTTTTTAGATGCTTTTATTATGACGCTGATTCGTCACTGTTTTTCTCGGCGTGAAAATAGTATAATATAGTGAACAGTGTTTTATCTCGTTTCAGAATAATGTGCGGCGAGCGTTGAAACAGAGTCAAGGTGCGATTACGCACTGTTATGTGGATAATCGGCAAGGCGCTTTCGTGTTTACGGAAGAACTCTCATACGGCCTTGCATATACATATAGAAAGGTTCTTATTAGTTGATTAGTGGCAAGGGGTGAGGTCATTGTTAAATGGGACTTCTGAGGACATCCAATTGGTCATCATCACTGGAATGTCCGGAGCGGGAAAAACAGTAGCGATACACAGTTTTGAGGATCTTGGGTTTTTCTGTGTGGACAATTTGCCGCCTGCATTAATGCCGAAATTTCTAGAACTGATGAAGGAATCCGGCAATAAAATGAATAAGGTGGCATTGGTGATGGACTTGAGGGGCAGGGAGTTTTTTGACACGCTCCTTCGAGTGATTGATGAGTTATCGGATTCTAATTGGATTACCCCGCAAATCTTGTTTCTTGATGCTGATGATGGTGTGCTTGTGAGGAGATATAAAGAAACACGCCGCTCACATCCGCTTGCTCCGTCAGGTCTGCCGTTGGAAGGCATCATGCAGGAGCGTAAACTGCTGGAAGAATTGAAAGGCCGGGCACAGCATATTTACAATACGTCGGTCATGAAGCCGAAAGAGCTTCGTGAAAAAATTCTCACGGAATTTTCCGCGGATAGGCAAGCGATTTTTACGGTAAACGTCATGTCGTTTGGGTTTAAACACGGCATTCCGATTGATGCCGATCTCGTATTTGATGTCAGGTTTTTGCCAAACCCGCATTATATTGACCATATGAGGCCCAAAACCGGATTGGAAGAAGAAGTTTCCAATTATGTGTTAAAGTGGAGCGACACGCAAAAGTTTTTGGCCAAAGTGACTGATTTGCTTAGCTTTATGCTTCCCCATTACAAACGGGAGGGAAAAAGCCAGCTTGTCGTGGCAATTGGTTGTACCGGAGGACAGCATCGTTCCGTGGCACTTGCCGAATATATTGGCCAATATTTTGAAAATGATTATCAAATCCGGATCACTCACCGTGACATCGAGAAAAAGAGGGGATTGGCTACATGAATAACAAACCATTGCCTAAAGTTGTCGTCATTGGCGGAGGAACCGGATTGTCGGTGTTGCTTAGAGGACTAAAGAAATATCCTGTTGACTTAACAGCGATTGTTACCGTTGCCGATGATGGCGGCAGTTCAGGGCGCTTGCGCAATGAGCTGGAAATACCGCCGCCTGGTGACATCAGAAACGTTCTAGCGGCTTTGTCGGATGTTGAACCGCTCATTGTAGAGATGTTCCAACATCGCTTTAACACGTCCAACGAGCTTTCCGGGCATTCTCTTGGAAATTTGATTATCGCTGCATTGACGTCTATTACCGGTGATTTCGTCTATGCTGTGAAGGAAATGAGCCGTGTTTTAAACGTACGGGGAAAGGTTCTTCCCGCCGCAAACCAGAGTGTGATTCTTCACGCGGAAATGATGGACGGTACGTTCGTTTCCGGGGAATCAAAAATTCCATATTCGGGAAAAGTAATTAAACGCGTCTATCTGACGCCGGAAGTGATTCAACCGCTGCCGGATACAATTGCAGCGATACAGGAAGCCGATTTAATCGTGATCGGGCCAGGAAGTTTATACACGAGTATTCTACCAAATCTGCTTGTTCCAGGGCTCGGTGAGCAAGTATGCGCTGCAAAAGCGAAAAAAGTGTATATTTGCAACTTGATGACCCAGCCTGGAGAGACCCATGGTTTCACGGCGGCGGATCATGTCAAAGCGCTCAACGATCACATGAAGTGCTCGTTTATTGACACGATCATCGTGAATGACAATGGCATTCCTTCAGCCTTGCAGCATCGATATGAAGAAGAAATGGCTGTTCCTGTATATTATGATTTTGACCAGCTCCGTTCGTTCGGGATGGAAGTAATTTGCGACGAAATCGCCAGCATTGAGCAAGGGCTGATTCGGCATGATACTGAAAAAGTAGCTAACATCCTCTATTCATTATTGGGAACCAACGTGAGCCGCATTGCCAACTCGTAGGAGGTTGGTAAAGGAGGAATATCTCATGTCATTTGCCTCGGTAACGAAAAAAGAGTTGACAAACTTATCTATAAAAGATTGTTGTACAAAAGCCGAGCTGTCAGCACTGATTAGAATGAACGGTTCACTTTCTTTTTCCAACCGGGAACTGATCGTCAATATCCAAACTGAAAACGCGGCCATTGCAAGAAGAATTTATATTCTCATCAAAAAAAATTACGATACGGTGGTTGAACTGCTCGTCAGAAAAAAAATGAGGCTGAAAAAAAACAATGTGTACATTGTCCGACTTCGGGATAAAGCAGAACCGCTATTAAAGGATTTAAAAATTTTGGGGGACAATTTCACGTTCATCCGTGAAATATCCCCAGCTTTGATTAAAAAGAAATGCTGCAGGCGATCCTATCTTCGGGGAGCTTTTTTGGCCGGGGGCTCAGTGAATAATCCTGAGACTTCTTCGTATCACTTGGAAATATTTTCGATTTATAAGGAACATAATGATTCCTTATGTGAATTAATGAACTCATTTCAATTGAACAGCAAGACGTTGGAGCGAAAAAACGGTTTTATCACATACTTAAAGGAAGCTGAAAAAATAACCGAGTTTTTGAATATTGTCGGGGCCCACAGCGCATTGCTCCGTTTTGAAGACGTCAGGATTGTCAGGGATATGAGAAACTCGGTCAACCGCCTTGTAAATTGCGAAACAGCCAATTTGAACAAAACGATTGGGGCGGCACTCCGGCAAGTTGAAAATATCCGCTATATTCAAGAAACCGTTGGCCTTGATTTACTTCCCGATAAATTGCGGGAAATTGCAGAGCTAAGAATGGCCCATCAAGATGTAACACTAAAAGAATTGGGAGAAATGGTGTCAGGCGGACAAATCAGCAAATCCGGCATTAATCATCGCCTTAGAAAAATCGATGAAATTGCCGATAAGCTGCGTCACGGCGATCGCTCTCTTTTATTAAATAAAAAATAAAGAATGGGAGGAAATTATTTTGGCAGAAAAAGATGTAACAGTAAAATTAAAATCAGGATTGCAGGCAAGACCTGCGGCTCAATTTGTTCAGGAGGCAAATCGCTTTTCATCCGATATTTTTATTGAAAAAGACGGAAAAAAAGTAAATGCGAAAAGCATCATGGGCTTAATGAGCTTAGCTGCGGGTTCCGGAGCAGCCATCAAGTTGATTGCTGAAGGACCTGACGAAGAAGAGGCATTGAAGAAGCTTGCCGAATTTGTGGAAAATGAACAGTAAAACAAAAAGGCCACCCCTTGGATTCCGTAAAGAACCCGGGATGGCCTTTTTCATATCATTCATTTTTATCCGTCTTCAAACCTTCATTACGCTGGATAATATGGTCAATGAGACCGTACTCTTTTGCTTTTTCTGCGGACATGAAATTGTCGCGGTCAGTGTCACGCTGAATGACTTCGAGCGGTTGGCCGGTACGTTCAGCCAAAATATTATTTAATTTTTCACGCATGGAAAGGATGCGCCTTGCAGCGATTTCAATTTCAGTCGCTTGTCCCTGCGCTCCGCCAAGCGGCTGATGGATCATAACTTCACTGTTTGGCAACGCGTACCGCTTTCCTTTCGTGCCGGCTGCAAGCAGAAATGCACCCATCGATGCAGCCATGCCGATACAGATCGTTTGTACATCTGATTTGATAAATTGCATCGTATCGTAAATGGCCATTCCGGCTGTAATGCTTCCGCCAGGGCTGTTGATGTAAATGGATATATCTTTTTCAGGGTTTTCCGCTTCAAGGAATAATAATTGAGCTACGATGGAATTCGCCACCGTGTCGTTAATGGGGCTGCCGAGCATAATGATCCGGTCTTTGAGCAATCGCGAATAAATGTCATAAGCACGTTCCCCACGGTTTGTCTGTTCAATGACTGTTGGAATTAAGGTCATAATTTATCCTCCTCATTTTTCAAGGCTTTCAACAAGCCTTTGGTAATTTGTGTATTACATTATATGTAATGATATCATACATGGATGGTCAAGGAAGGTCAAACAATTCGCTTTCTTTCCCAAAAATATATTTCCATACAAACCATATTATCCATATTACCGCATTTTAAACTAAAATAAAGGTTGCAACCTTTATTTAATTGGACTATAATAATATATCGTACGGAAAAAAAACAAGCCCTCGTAGTGTAACGGATAACACGCAAGATTCCGGTTCTTGAAATGTGGGTTCGATTCCTGCCGAGGGCGCTAAAACTTTGAAGCATCAACGTTTGTTGGTGCTTTTTTAATTGAAAGACCGACAATAGTCCGACTGGCTAATTTATTTCCTCTAACTTACGTGAACAATTCTTCTATTGTTTTATTGGGCTGAAGCTTCGACATATGCCCATAGGTTTCTAATAATATACTTTTGTCTCCAATGTAATTTAAAACAGAAATACCAGCTTCCCACATCGTCATTTCATTAGTATGACTAAACATATGTGGTGTTGTGTGTATTAGACCATTACTTTTACACAATGTTTTTAGTGCCCCGCCATAGTTTGGCATTTTAATCAATTCGCCTAGGGATTCATGAAAAACACTTTGGTCTTTTCTTTTAATCTGAGAATCATTTGTTAGCCATTCATCCTATTTGGAAATGTAAAGTCATCCAAACCAATCTCTCTTTCTCCTGTTTTGTCGTGCCATCTTCTCTCATAAGTGTTTTATCCAAGTTTAGTGTACATTTATCCTCATCAAAGTCAGAGAGCCGCAGAGCGCAAATCTCGCCTGCCCTGGCGTCAGTTACTGACAGCAAGCGGGACGCAGGTTTTATTTTTTAACGGCCAAATGTAACAGTTTTAGCTCCAATAACCTGTAAATCCCATTATTTGCTATTATCCTGCCGAATCGATAAGATAAAAAAACAATGATGTTCTGTTGGATAAAATAAGATATGAAAAACGCAGGAGGATGTAGAATGAAGGTTAAAAGAATTGTTGCCAATGTGGAGACACCGAACATTTCTAAAGCAATGTACTTCTATGGAGAAGTGCTCGGACTTGACCAGTTGATGGATATGGGATTCATTGCAACTTATGGCTCCCATGAGAAAATGGACACTCAAATTAACTTTCTTTCAGAGGGCGGCTCTGGGACACCAGTGCCCGATTTGTCAATTGAAGTTGATAATCTTGATAGTGCCCTGGCTCGGGTGAAAAAAGCAGAGATTCCAATTGAGTATGGGCCAGTTGAGGAGCCTTGGGGAGTTCGACGCTTTTATGTAAGGGATCCATTCGGAAAGCTCGTCAATATTCTTACCCACCTGCAGGAATAAAATGAATCTTGCTTTTTTAAGACTGGTTCTTTGCCTTATTTGAGGAGTGTTTATCATCCACTATTGCGTTTTACTTTTTAAAAGTAAATGCCTGTACTTCCTTTAATGACAATAGCAAGTATGCTGAGTTTAGTCACTTAAAAGTATAAGTGATCTTCGCGAAATCCCAGTAATGATGGAAAAAAATGTGTTTTACTCTACCGCAATCATCCAGACTATGGTATTTTCTTCTTAAGAGATCAATCGCATGATTAGGTGAATGTTTCCCTTAATATGGCGGAAACTCTATGGGATCTCTGTATATGACAAAAAGAAGTATTATAGAACAGGGTGGGCAAATTGGTAGAACTGAAGTTAAGAAAAATTTTAAGAAAGCTCAAAAGCAAGCATCCGCAAACGAGATATGATGCGCTTGGTGAGCTTTTTCAATTTAAGCAGCAGGATGATCTTCAGGTACAGGTTGAAGTGCTTGTAGATTGTGTTAAAGTGGCTGCCTCCAAATTTCCTGAACGTGTGGATCATTGGGATAATCCTTCTTATTATCTGATTGATTTTGTCTGTGATTTTCCAATGCCGCAGATTATGGAAGCTCTTATGAAGCATTTCGATGATCTCGATATATATGCAAAGGAGAGGACAATTGAATTTTTATTAACGACGGAGGATGATAAGGCTTTTTATTTTCTTCAAGATAAAATCATCCATTTAATTCAAACGGAAGAATTTCCTCTTCCGATTAGAGCACTTGGTTCATACCCCGTTTTAGTGAAAAATATTCTAAATGCGACTTTGGACAAGATTCATACCGATTATTATAAATTCATGTTCTATCCTTTATTATCGATCATCAATGATTCAGGACTCGATCAAGGATATAAAAAAGAGTTCATTCTTCCTCTTTTACTAGAAGACTATCAGGCTGTAAAACAAGAATATTTACAGTTCGATCCTGATTATTCTACGAGATTTGTCTATGTGTCTTGGAAGGATAGTTATTTTCTGATTAGAAATAAAATGTGTTTGTTGATTCGTTTAATGAATTACTATTTTTCAGCAGAGATTGCAAAAGAGTTAAAAGATGCTTTATCTTTTCGCGATCCTATTATCAAGACTGATGCTTTGCTCGTCTGTATATCAAAAAGCTTGCCTTATGACGATCAGATATTACTGGAGTGTGCGACTCATATTGAAAGTGCTGAAATGCTCTATTGGAATTTTTTGGAACATAATTGGGAGCATCTTTATCCCGTTCACGAAGAAGTTCAGCTATTATTAGCGAGAACAAGGTTCTTTCATACAATAGCAGACAGCCCTAATGAAGATGGGACAGTGAACTATCCCGAGGATATTGAGATTGTAGACCACCTTGATACGGAAAATATCCATGGACGTCTTGTCCGTTACTATTTGATTCGTTTTAAGGTCCAGAATACTGAATATGCTGGTTGGGCCGGAGGCTATTCACTTGAAGCTGAAGACGCGCAAGGAACAATATGGGATGAGACATATTCAGATTATGTTGAATTTGACTCTGTAAGCATAGAAGAACATAAGCAAAAATTTCTTGAAAGAAGAGGCCAGTATTTTGATGCTCATGAGAACCATGTATTTTATGAGAGTTCACCGAAACTTGGTAGTGGTGTTTGGCTCACTTTAGGTCTGTTACTCCCGATTACCATAAAAACAGCCTATACAGTATTTGAGTCCCCGCTTAAATTTATTTTTACCATTGTCGCTTTAGCAATTGGTTGGTCTCTCAATGAGGCAAGAAGAAATAAGAAGAAAAAGGTGCTGATCATAGGTGACCAGCTTGTTGTTCAACACGGTTCCAAGCAGCAAAGTATTGAATTGCAAGAAATCGAGAAAATAGAGTACGACCGTAAGAATGTATTCGTTTATAATAAAAAACTTGAGCTAGCTTTCAAATTCCCGCTTAAATGGGTTCATTATTTTTTATTTCAACAACAAATGAACGAAAATGTAGCTCACTTCAAGAACAGACCATTTATACAGGCTTAGAATGTAAGCAACTGTCCCAATAGCGAATTCCATATGACTTCCTGGGACAGTTGTTTTTCTTTGATAAACCTTCTAAAGAGAAAGCGCGCCATTCGTAACATCAGGTACACGAACAACGCCGTGGAGCCAACATGTTAAGAGTATTGTTTTTGCCCATAAAAGAACTGTAAACGGATGGCGAGCTGACAGATAAAATAGCTCGAATAATGAAGTTACACACTTCATTTGAAAAACCTGCTCTTTGTTAGAGAATCGTTTCTGATAGGAAGTCCCCTGTCCCAGGAATACTGCCGGAAATAGTCGTTTCTCGGCCGCTTTTGCTCACTCCTTTTATTCTAATAGCGTTTTGACTGATTTACTTCCGAATACAAACGGTCTTTAAAAAATTAAATACTACGTTTTCTTCCTATATAAACAACAGATTGTTGCTTTTTTTACTTCTTTTGCACACATTTCAAGTTTCTCACTGATATTTGCATAAAAAAAAGCCCTTTCGGGCTTCTTTCATTACTTTACAGGAACTTCAAAGCTTACAGGCTCAGTTTGCATAAAATCGGCAGTAGTGATATCTCCAAAAACCAATTTAATGCTAGTTATAGATTCAACATCGATTTTCTTTCCTTCAGGAGCTAAAAATTCTATTACTCCATCTTGTTTCACGCCACCCTGAACTTCACCGCCGACTTTACCGGAAGTCATAAACAAATTTGCATCTAATTGCATGTCGCCAATTATAGCTTGGCCCTGGTCAGGGTAAAAATTTAGAGCAGCGCCTGTAGTATTTTCTATGTTCATACCTACAGAAACTTTATCCTCGGCAATTTTGATTTCACCAAGCGCAACCTTCATGCCCAAAACTTCTGTAGACTGATCGGAAGCGTCAAACTTTTTGGCTCCATCATCTTTGCTTTCCTCTTTGTTTTCTTCTTTTTTACCTGCTTCTTCTTTCTTTTCAGCTGTGTTTCCTTCTCCGCCTGTACCTACATCAGATGATCCGCAAGCTCCTAGCATCAAGCCTAAAATTAAAAATACTAAAAACAACCATGACTTTTTAAACATATGAATCCCCCTAATTTGTATGAATATTATGCACTTATCATTTCTGTTTTTGGTTTTGTTTTTCTAAAAATACCCATTAAACCTGCAATCAATAACAGCACAAAAGGCAACAAGTAAAGTAAAAAAATAGAGATTAATCCGCCTATTGCAGATACTAACATAAGTATCCCGCCGACTTTTGGTTTCCCTTTTACCATGACAGAGCCGATGATGCCCAAAATGGATAGAGCAATTGCAACCCAACCCGAGCTGATGATGGAGCTTTCTCCCGAGCTATTAATTGTAGCGTCTACTCCGCCAATAAACAAAGCCATTATTGCTCCAAAAAAACCAAAAATGCTGCCGATTAAACCTAGCACAAATTCAGTAGTCCTTTTCAACTGTGCACCCCCCTGTATGTTATTTTTATATAAACAAGAAAAAGGTCTTGTTTACAGCATGTATAATGGTTACATCTTCATTTTCATGAAGGTGTCGATACATTCGCTCTGCTCGTTTTCCTGAGAAAGTCAAGATCATCTGTATTTATGTATAGAGCAGAACAACTCGAATAAAAACAAAGAGAACATAAGTATGTCGTAAAAATGTAATGAGACAATATATCTAGTTTTTGTCTAAAATTTTTTATGTAAGATAACATTCAAATTTTTTAGAATGGACCACTTATTATCCGCGAAAATATATTTGTCGAGATTCATATTTTTTAAAATCAAACATTTTTTATTCGGTGATGTCTGATCGCTTGAATCTATGTTTATCCATTATCTCAGCCACACTAATGATCTACTTTCTCTTCATATGTCTTGTTGGAATTAAACATTACACACCCATTATATAACCTTACATGGTATCTTACTAACATGCAAGTGTTTGCGGCAATTTTTTCATATGCTTACATAATATGTTTCCCAGCCGCTGTAAAGGCGGGCTTAATTGGTGGATAAAAATAAGTGAAAGGTGCAGGTAGAACTGCTTTTGTGTATATAATAAAGGTAATAAAGGAGGAGTGATTCGGAATGGGGGTTACTCAACGGTTTAGCCAAACGATTGAATCTGAAGAAGAACTTCGTACCATTGTAGGGTTCCCTAGTACAATAGTAAAAAATAAGGTTATTACATATGTAGATGATCATTGTTCAAACTTTATTTCTAAATCACCATTTTTAGTTATTTCCACAGCAGATGAAGCTGGTTATTGCGATGCTTCTCCAAGGGGAGACATGCCAGGGTTTGTTCTTGTCTTAGATGAAAAGCATTTGATTATACCAGAAAGACCGGGAAATAGAAGAATTGATTCTATGCGTAATATTTTATCCCGCATGTAAGGTGCCGTAATACTCCCGCTTCAAGACCTGAGTTGATACAAAAGGTCTAAGTGAGAGCAAACGGCACCTAAATGCCCGATTCGTTCAACTAACATTCAGTAGGAGAAGGAAGAAAACGCCTACTGAATGAAGTTTCACTTTATCCAATCCCAGAGTGGGCCTTCTTTTTATCATCCCAGGTATGGAAGAAACGCTGAGAGTGGATGGCAAGGCAGTCTTAGTGAAAGATGAAGAACTTCTTGAAAAATTGAAAGTGAAAGAACGAAAACCACTATTAGGTATTGGTGTAGAAGTGGCAGAATGTTTTATCCATTGTGCCAAAGCATTTAAACGCTCTCATTTATGGCAACCGGATTTCTGGGAAGATAAAGAAACATTGCCTTCTGCTTCAACCATTTTATCTGCTCACTCGAAAATGTCAAATCAAGATGTTGTTAATATGTTAGAAGAAAGTTATACGAAAAGGCTTTATTAAGTTTCCGTTGTTGAATTGAAATAGCTACTAAAAAGAATATGCACCATCATAGTTGGCGATAGGGAGACTGATATCCGACCGGAGGGGCAGTCTCCAAAGTATTTTTCGTTTATGCTATAATGAGTTGACAACTCGATAATATGTGGTAGAGGTTCTAGCCCCCCTCGTTAAAAAAACTAAGCAGAAGCAATACTTCTATCTTGGGGGTATTGTTTTTTCTTTTTTGTAAAGGAGTTTATCAATGCTAAAGAATGAAAAAGCGATTGTGGTTTTTAGTGGTGGACAAGATAGTACGACGTGTTTATTTTGGGCATTAAAAACGTTTAAGGAAGTAGAAGCTGTAACATTTGATTATCAGCAAAGGCATAGAAAAGAGATTGAGTGTGCCAAAGCGATAGCACAAGAGTTACATGTCAAACATCATTTGTTGGATATGCAGCTGCTAAATCAATTAGCTCCGAATGCTTTGACAAGGGATCAAATTGAAATAACAAACGAAGAAGATGGAGAGTTGCCTTCGACGTTTGTTCCAGGGAGGAACTTGCTCTTCTTTTCATTTGCCGCTGTTTTGGCAAGCCAAGTGAATGCGAAGCACATTATAACGGGTGTGAGTGAAACGGACTTTAGCGGATACCCCGATTGTAGGGACGCTTTTATAAAATCTCTAAATGTGTCTATTAATTTGTCAATGGACAAGCAGTTTGTCATTCATACTCCACTCATGTGGCTAGACAAAGAAGAAACTTGGAAACTAGCCGATGAATTACATGTGTTAGATTACATCCGAGATAAAACATTGACATGCTACGAAGGAATCATCGGTGATGGCTGTGGCGACTGTCCTGCATGTCAGTTGAGAAACAAGGGGCTAGAAAAATACCTTACAACACGAAAAGGAGGGGAGGCATGATGGGCAAAGACTTTTTCGGGTTTCGAATTGTAGAAGATTTACAAAAGCTGGGCCGGGATATTCAAAAAGATGAACTTACATACCATCATAAACGCGTACTTGTCAGTAAGGAGTTTACCTTTGATGCGGCCCATCATCTTCACTGTTATGACGGGAAATGCAAAAATCTGCACGGGCACACTTATAAAGTCATATTTGGTATTAGCGGGTTTGTCGACGAAATAGGTCTTGTGATTGATTTTGGGGAAATCAAAGAGATTTGGAAAGAGGAAATTGAAATTCAACTTGATCACCGCTATTTAAATGAAACCTTGCCAAAAATGAATACAACTGCTGAAAACATGGTTGTTTGGATATATGAAAAAATGAGAGATTCTTTGAAAAAGAGGGCAGGAACATATAATGATGTAAAGGTGGAATTTGTTCGTTTGTATGAAACCCCTACTAGTTACGCGGAAGCTAGACGGGAGTGGATGGAAGTTGAGTAAAGTACCTGTAATAGAAATTTTTGGACCAACGATTCAAGGAGAAGGGATGGTTATCGGCCAAAAGACGATGTTTGTCCGAACAGCTGGTTGTGACTACTCTTGTTCATGGTGTGATTCTGCTTTTACGTGGGACGGTTCAGGAAAAGATACGATCAAGCTCATGGACGCGGAAGAAATTTGGCAAGAGCTCAAGTTACTTGGCGGTGATGGTTTTACTTTCGTGACGATATCTGGCGGCAATCCCGCATTATTAAAAAACCTCAGCTATTTCATCAACCTATTAAAAAAGAACAACGTACAAATCGGCTTGGAAACACAAGGAAGCAAGTGGCAGGATTGGTTTTTGGAAATTGATGAATTAACGATTTCTCCAAAGCCGCCAAGCTCTGGGATGGTAACGAACTTTTCCGCGCTTGATATGATTTTTGACAAACTAAAAAAAGCTGGCCCAACGCATAGCAGTAGTTTAAAGGTCGTTGTTTTTGATGACCGGGATTTCGACTATGCAAAACAAGTGCACTATCGATACCCGGAAATTCCATTTTATCTGCAGGTAGGAAACGCCGATCATCAAACACGTGACAATCAACAGCTCGTTGAACGGTTATTGCAGAAATACGAATGGCTTGTTCATAAAGTAGTAGCAGATAACGAATGGAGGAATGTGAAAGTCCTGCCCCAGCTTCATACGTTGATTTGGGGAAACAGGCGTGGCGTTTAAGAGCGATTGTAAGATGGCAGTTGATATGGTATTACCGCAAAAATTTTTGATGCTGGGACATAACTAAATCAGCTGATGAAAAAACGAACAATAAAGTGAAACTTCATTCAGTAGGGCTACTACTGAATGGTAGTTGAACCAATCGGGCATTTAGGTGCCGTTTTCTCACACTTAGACCTTTTGTATTCACTCAAGTTTTTGAAGTGGGAGTCTAACGGCACCTTACATACGGGATAAAGTAAAACTTCATTCTGTAGGCGATTTTTCCATCTCCTACAGAATGTTCGTTCAACGGCTGGGACATAAGTTGAAAGCTGATTCATATTCGTAAAATCGTGAGAATAAAACCACGTGAAATCAAGGTTTTAAACTTGATTCCACGTGGTTTATTTCATTTTTACAGGGTTTTGTCCGGGCCCCTTTGCTATTTCATATTTGCTTATGTCCCGGCCCTTTTTTATTCTTTCAAAAATAAGTGATGAAGGAGGAGTCGTTTAGAACCCGATTGAGAGTGAAACGCTTTTTTTAAGGATTTAAGAAAAATGTAATCACTTCGTAATTGTTTGGTTAGAATCTTTGTTTACGATTTTGATGTATTCGAAATGGCACCCGAGCAACGGAGGAATTACTATCTGTTGCTGATACGGAAAAGAAGCGGGCTAGCGTTTTCCGATAGAGCTGCCGTGGGCATACTGCTGTTTATTGCTGCTGACTGAAACTTGCTCTGGAACGTCATGAAGATGGATCCGTTAGAGGCCAGGGAGAGGATTGAATAATGAGAAATGACATTTTAAAATTGGAACATAATGGAGATGCGCAAGCAAAGGTTCTGAAAGTTTTTTCATTGGCAGTTAAGGTCCTTACGTTCTGGAAAAAGCTATTTAATGGCGCCGATAGGCAGACTCACCATCGGCCGTGGATTCCAAGTCTTTAAACTGGGAGTCCGGCATGTCGATATGAGTCTGGATGGGAGAGGCGGCCAAGCATCATTTCCCAAAACAATATCAACGGTTGGCACTTGCGAGAGCTTTCATCAATCATTCTTCCATTACTTTCGCTGATGAGCCGACAACGCTCAAAGCAGGGAAGGCGAAAGGAGAGTAGTTGAAATACCTCAAGGTTAAATCCCGCAAAAGCGCCCATCATTGAAGAGCGTATGTTTGATCTCTGTAAAAGTTATCAGATCGGTAATGATAATAATGAGTGTAAAAGATTCGTTTCGTACACTCCGTTTGAGTCACTTTTATATAGCAGTTCATTATTGGGGTGAATAGATGTCCATCAAAAAACGTTTACTTTTATCAAATATAGGCATGGTGATCATTCCTGTTATTTTATTTATTGTTTTGGAAATGATTATTGGATATATTTTGTTTTATCCTTTGAAAGGTGAGATCAATAAAGCATCACTGGATTTTTTTCTGTCGATTAGGCTTTTCATTTTAATCTTTGTACTTATCTTAACGAATGGGCTTTTGACATTTTTAGTGTCAAAAAGTATTATTAATCCACTCCGAAATTTAAAGAAGGCGACCCGTGAAATCAGCAGTGGAAACCTTGATGCGAAAGTGGAGGTAACAGGTTCAAACGATGAATTAAGTGAACTTGCCCATGCTTTTGAAATTATGAGGCGTAAGTTAAAGGAAGCACATGATATACAAAAACAATATGAAGAAAACCAGAAGGAGTTAATAGCGAGTATCTCGCATGACTTGAAAACCCCTTTGACAAGCATCAAGGGATACATTCGGGGCATTTCTGATGGAGTAGCCAATACACCTGAAAAGATGGATCGCTATATAAAGATCGTTGAAAAAAAAGCTGATGAAATGGAATCATTAATTTCCGAGCTGCTCCTGTACTCCAAACTGGATTTACCCCATGTTCCTTATGAAATGCGTGAATTGGATTTGTTAGCGTATTTCGAAGATTATTTGGAAGATTTACGCCCCCATTTGGCCAAGCGAAACATTCACATAACGTTGGAATATGATCGCAGCCATTCTTATTTGGTTATGGCCGATCGAGAAAAACTGAATCGTGTCGTTGCCAATATTGTCCAAAACAGCATTAGTTTTATGGATAAGGAAAATAAACATTTGAAATTCAAGTTGACATCAAACAACAAAGAGGTGCTGATTGAAATTCAAGATAATGGGATGGGTGTTTCAAGAGATGAGTTGCCCTATCTGTTTGACCGTTTCTATCGCACCGATGTGTCCCGCAATTCAACTACGGGAGGCAGTGGACTGGGCTTGGCGATCGTTAAAAAAATCATTGATGGCCACGGCGGGGCAGTTTGGGCAAGAGGTGATATTGGACAAGGATTACGTATATATTTCACTTTGAAAAAGCGAGTGGAGGCGGATCATGTTGAGCAGGATATTGGTGATTGAAGATGAACTGAGTATTGCCGAGCTGGAGCGGGACTATCTTGAATTGAACGGATATGAAGTTGATATTGCCACAAACGGGCGGGAAGGACTCAAATTATTTAAAGAAAAATCGTATCGGTTAGTTCTTTTAGATGTTATGCTTCCCGACAGTGATGGTTACGAAATTTGCAAACAAATGAGAGATATATCCGATATCCCAATCATCATGGTGACTGCTAAAAATGAAGACATAGACATGATTAGGGGACTAGGGCGTGGTGCGGATGACTATATTGAGAAACCTTTCAATCCGAATAAATTAATAGCTAGGGTAAAGGCTCATATAGCAAGATATGACCGCCTTGTATCCCGCGACCAAAAAGCACTGGACGAAATAAAAATAAGAGATTTGCTCATACAGCCTGCTACTCGGAAAGTATATGTACATGATCAGGAAAAAATATTGACAGCCAAAGAGTTCGACTTGCTTGTCTTTTTAGCTTCTTCACCAAATCAGGTCTTCAGCAAAGAACATTTGTTGGAACAGGTGTGGGGATTTGATTTTTATGGCGACATTACGACTGTTACGGTACACATCAGAAGACTTAGAGAAAAAATGGAGGAAAACCCCTCCCAACCAGAATATATTGAAACCGTTTGGGGTGTTGGGTACCGATTGAAACGATAAGCAGGAACCGGGACAAAAGTTGAAAGCTAATGGATATTCTTAAAAATCGTGAGAATAAAACCTAAACCGCGTGAAATCAAGGTTTTCTAAACTTGATTCCATGCGGTCTTTTCATTTTTATAGGGTTCTGTCCCGGCTTTTTTTGTAAAAAACCACATTTAATATTTATGTAAGAAATTCATAAGAGTGTTGTTAGAATGGCTGGATAAAATGACGTTGTAAATAACGTAAACCGGAGGGAATCATATGAATGAAACAATGTCACGAAGGCCGTTACTTCAAAATACGTATATAGGATTGGGCTTTATTTTTTTAGTTTGTTTATTGATTCAATTTTTGCTGGCAGGTTTGTCTATTTTTAAAGATCCGGCAACATGGGCCGCCCATAGAAATTTTGTCCATTTGTTTGGCTATACGCTCCCTATACTGATGATCATTTGTTCAATGATGGGAAGATTTTTTGGCCTTATTTACAAAGAGTTGTTGGCTATTTTTCTTCTCATTTTCTTGATGTACCTAACTGCAAATTCGGGCTGGAAAGTTGGCTGGTTAGGCGCCCTTCACCCGGTTGTGGGCTTACTTTTAATGTGTGTAACAGG
This sequence comes from Siminovitchia thermophila, assembly GCF_016909185.1. Classification (GTDB taxonomy): domain Bacteria; phylum Bacillota; class Bacilli; order Bacillales; family Bacillaceae_C; genus Siminovitchia; species Siminovitchia thermophila. The sequence continues at coordinate 81,389 of NZ_JAFBFH010000004.1, forward strand.
TGTTGGTTTAGTGAAAGTGTACAAAAGAGGCGGGCAGAAAACCGATAAAAAAGTGGAGAATAAGAAGAGAGGACTCATTTCGTTGGTTTTGATCGGTGCTGTCGGCGGTTTTGTTGCCGGGCTTCTATTATCAAATATAGTAGGGGGGATTGGAGTTATTCTATTTGAAAAAGCAATAGGGGTTCAATTTTTGCCAATCTATCTTGCTGTTATTTCATCTATTATGGTTCCGGTTTTAAAGTACCGAAGAGAATAAAATGAAAATGCGAGTCTAGAGATGAAGCCATCTGATAACAGGTATTATGGATTGGATATATAAGATAGTTACCGTTGTAGAAAATGCCAATCATGAGGTTTCCAGATGTTGGGCATGAACGGAAGGCTGCCTTTACAGGATGGGCAGGTTATAAAGACTTTTGCCAATTTGATGAAAATGGACGTAATAGAACTCACTCTGGCTGTGGAATTGAGCTCAGAAAAAAGCATATGCCATCTTTTTACTGAGGATAAAAGATTAAGTATATGGCATTTTCATTACCCTACTAGAAAAGAGGAAATAAAATGAAGCAAAAGATAGCTTATGTCTTTATGTTATCCTACCTGTGGGTAACGTTGATTATGTTGGGGGCTTTTGCTCTGGAAGTTTTTATGGTGTATCCTAATATATTTCACGATGTTCCAAATTCATTTGAAATTTCAATGGACTTTATGAAAGTGGCCAGTCCACACACTTTCTTTCCTCCTCTTGGATTGGCAAGCTGGTTGACTGGCCTGGGAGCTTTAATCCTGAGTTGGGAAGCAAAAGCAGCGCGTTACTGGATATTAGGAAGCATTATGGTGATGATTTTATTAGGGTTGATATCAATGGTGTTCGAATGGCCCCGAAACGAGATTATGTTTATCGAAGGAAATAAAGTACATTCAGTTGCTTTTCTTAAACAAACCGCCCGCGAATTTTTGGTCATCAATTGGTTAAGGATAGCATGTAATACGATTGGCGCAGTCCTAGTATTTAAGGGTTTTCTGATGTTTTATCAGTATAGATTGCGTGAAGGTAAATGATACTCGACGAATCAGCGATATTGTGAAACATGCTTCCTGGCGAGAGCCAGACTCCCTTGGAGCGTGTTCGATAAACTGTAAGCCAAACAGGGATCTTCTAAAAAGCCCCAAAAATCTATCAGTCGGAAGAAAACAAAGTGTTTTCCTTCGGCTGATTTTGTACTTTCAGGCCCTCACCTTGCAAGCAACTGAGGTGGGTAATTCATTAAACAAAACTATAACTAAAATAAAGTTTCATTATACTGATTGTAAAGGGATTTACTTCGCCTTTCCGCTTATATTTCTCAGCTCCCAAGCTCTCACAATTGCGAACTTTACTAGTTATTGGATCCTATAAGGCCGAAAATTGTTTAAGGAATGATTCGATATCCTTTACATTCTTTGAATGTGAACGGCCAGTTTATTGCTGAATACCCTACGATGATTTGTATAAACTTCCAGAAAATTGAATGGGTCATGGCCGATATTGAAACGACGAGGGCCTTTAAAAAGTGTTAAAGGTGGTCATGATGCCCAATGAAAATATTCAACTTTACACTGACTTTTTTTCGTCTGTTTCCATTGCGAAATCTATTATTGCAAAAATTAAAGATAATATCATTTTCGTAATGAACTGCAAATCAATAGAATTCATGAATGCATCCAAAAAGGAAATGATAGCCCAGTTTACTAAAAATGAAAACATGAATAGGCCCATTTTCATATGGAGTTTTGACCATTTTCCGGAAATCTTCATTAAAGAGAGCAAAACTTTTACGACACCATCGCCAATAATTCCTAAAAGAAAATAAAATAGGGTAAACAAAAACAGTGACCAAAGAGTATCGTATTTGACGCCTAATATGCTGAATAAACCTAGAATCCCAAAATAATAAATTGCTATTACAAAAGCAATTGCCCCTACTACCAATAAAGTAAGGATCGTAATAATAAAAACCTTTGATCCAAAGCTTTCATCTTTGGATGATGTATGATTGCTCATTAAGAAACACCTCGCTTCTATTATAACAATAAGGGGTAGCATCCAAAAAGGATATTTACAAAAATGAAACACGATACATCAAAAAACACGAAAAAACTTTTATGAGAGGACGTTATTTTGGGCAATTAGTTGCAGAAAAATATATCCTTTTGTCGAAATACAGTATGTGGAAGGGGGAGATACTCTTGTTTAGAAAAATTTTTTCAGGGATATGTTGCATTCTCATTTTTATGCTCATTATTCCAAGCTATTCTCATGCTCATCCTGGCAGAACTGATGCAAATGGAGGGCATACTTGTAGAACGAATTGCGAAAAGTGGGGGTTAAAGCAAGGAGAATATCATTATCATAATGGTGGCAGTTCCGGAGGGGGAGGAGGTTCATCCAATAACAGCGCACCCACTCAAACTCCAAATGTGAATAAGCAAACGGAGGAACAACGCAAACAAGAGGAATTAGCTAGACAAAAAGCGGAAGAAGAAAGAAAAAAAGCGGAAGAAGAAAAACAGAAGGCTGAACAAGAGAGGCAATTGGGGGTAAAAGAAGGAGCCGCCCAAGCTGCAAAAGATTTCGAGGAAAATGTAAATGATCCTGATAAATATCTTAACGACAAGTCAACACATTACGTGGAAGGGTTTAAAAAAAGTTATAACGATACCTGGAACGATAAGCAAGATGAAAAAGATTATTATCAAAAGGGATATGATCAAGGATTACATCAAGAAGAACTTAATGTAGATCAAGTTCCGGATCATAGAGTAGACGTTTTCAAAGAAGGTTTTAAGTCGGGCAACGATGAAAGAATAGAAAAAATAAAAAAAGAGCAGTACAAATTGGGGAAAAACCACGGTAAGAAAAAAGAAGAAATGAATCCTGGCAATACCGACCGCGAGGAATATGTTAAAGCTTATAACAAAGGTTACAGGTCCGGCATAAAAAAGACAATCACTAAAGAGGGAAAAAAGTTTGCAAAGACTAACTATAGTGTCAAAGTTCCCAAAGAGTATAAAAACAATAAAGATTATTCCAAGTGGTTTAAGCAAGGGTTTAAGTCTAATAAAAAAGCAGCAGAAGTTAGAAAGGCGGGATTCAAAAAAGGAAAGAAACTTTTTTCAACTAGTCGAGTCCCCAAAGAGTATAAAAAGTATAGTGAATTATATAAAGAAGCCTATAAAAAAGGCAAGGCCTCTTAAATTATTTTCTTTCCCGCTTTCCATAGGGATCTGCCATTTGGCTATATTAAAAGCCAATAAATGAGCACTTATATTTATTAGCACGAATCCGGTGCTTTATAACATGAAACAGATTATAGTGAAGTTTGGGGAGTCAACCGCCTGGGGCGCTTTGATTCCCGTTTTTTATACACTTTAACGTCCCTCTCACTGTATGCGCGAACCTTTTACCATTATATCCAAGTAGCCTATGAAGAACATATTGGCGATAACTTAATCCTCAAGCGGGCTCTCGGTAACTAAATCATATAAATGGCCCGGCGTTGGCCGGGATTTCGTACTTGATTAAATCGTCGTGACTTTATACTTCCTTTTCGGATAGTCTCGACCTTGCCTGTCCGCTAACCGTGTACATTTACCAATGCATTTTTTCTCTGTATAGTCGCTATTCATGTGATTGTGCGTTTAATCCCTCATCATGCAGAGCGTTTTTGTAAGGATTGTTGCGCTTGACAATATTTCTCTCGACATTTTTCGCAACCTTGAGTAATATCAATATATGAGTAGGTTTAACTGATCTCATTCATGTAGCTACATTTCTTCAAGGTGCAAGCAAAGTGATTATATGAAGCGATAAAATCTTTTATGGCCATAATGGTTAAAGCCTTGAATCATCAACATTTGTTGGTGTTTTTTTGTACAGTCGACCCATTTTTCCTTTTTGTTAGAAAAAAAAGCCCGGAATATCCGGACGGAAAGAAAAAAAGGAGATAACCTCCTGGGAGGCAAAGTCTCCATCTATACTAAAAAGGGGGTATTTACAAGGCCATTCACCTTGCTTATCATCATTGTACAACAAGTTTTTATTGATTACATGTGCCATTAGGCTCGACATTTTATGAGAAAAAAGCCCATATTTGGACTTTATGTTGCATATTTACCAATATTTTTTATGCTTCCAGCCGCAATGGTGTTTTGGAGGGCAGACACAATAATGTTCTTCCGAAATGGAGTTGACGGCAGATTTTGTATGTGGATAGGAATGCATGTATTTATAAGTCGTATGGTTGATTTGGGTTGTATGGCTCGGGTGCATAACCGGGATATAGACATCTTGCCCGACATATTCAGTGTTTTGCTTAGTGGGGCTGATTTGGGCAGGCATCGTTTTGGCGGGCAATTGCATAGCCGGTTTGACCGGTGGATAGCCGCACTTACACGGTTTTTTGCAGCTGCAAGGCTTATGGTACATTCTCATGAAAAAAGCCTCCTTTTTAAAATATCGTATACTCATTCTTATGAAAGACAACCGTCCAACGGTTGTACAACGGCCTAGTTCGCTGAAAAATAGGCCTGATGGGTGAGGCGACGAGAAAATGATTCTATATACGCGAAAATCAAAATATAGTAAAATAGTTGTGGGGGGAGGAAGGGCAAATGAAAATGGAACCGGCTTTACTACAGAAACAGACGCTTAATTTGACAATGACACAGGAATTGCAGCAAGCAATCACCATTTTACAATACACTGCCCATGAGTTAACGGCGTTTCTTGAAATGAAAGAAATGGAAAATCCGCTCATCCAGTTGGAATCACCGATCGTCCAGTCCGTCGATCCCCGCTACGACATGGTGAAGAAGCGGAAAATAACGAACCAGGAACACGATCAAAAGAAGTGGCTCGAACAAATGGCGGAGCCGACTGAAAATTTGGCGGATCACTTGTTTTCTCAGCTCTTGATGAAAGCGTTATCGGAAAAGCAACGCAAATTGGCAGAGCAGTTTATATATAATCTGGATCCTAACGGTTATTTAACGATTACCCTGGAGGAAGCGGCTGCTGCCGAACAAGCAACTATAAACGAAGCGGAAGAAGTGCTTGAAATCATTCAAAGCCTTGAACCGGCTGGAATCGCCGCCCGTTCATTGCAGGAATGTTTGCTGCTCCAAACAAAAAGAAAGCAAAGCACACCGGCGCTTGTGATCGATTTGCTCTCGGGCTTTTTCACAGAGTTTGCGGAGAAGAAATGGAAGCTCCTTTCTGAGCAACTGTCTGTCAGCTTGCAAGAAATCCAAAAAGCGGCTGATTTTATCACGACACTCGATCCGCGGCCCGGCATCCAGTTTGATCATGAGAGGACACAATATGTCATACCGGACCTTATTCTTGAAATCAATGACGGAACACTTGAGTTACGTCTGTTTGAAAGGAACCTTCCCGACATTCGCTACCAATCAGACTATTATAATACGATGTCGCAAATTGCGGATGAAAAGGTGAAGCAATTTTTAAATGATAAACGCCAGGATTACCGCTGGATTGTGCGCAGTATCGAACAGCGGAAGCAAACTTTGATGAAGGTGGGCATGGCCATTTTGGAAGAACAGCAGGATTTCTTTTTAAAAGGCCCGAGTTATCTAAAACCGCTCACGTTAAAGGATGTGGCTGAAAAAATTGATATGCATGAATCAACTGTTAGCCGGGCCGTTAGAGGCAAATACATCCAAACGCCAAGCGGTATGCATGAACTAAAGAGATTCTTCTCGCAAGCTCTCCAAACCGGAGCCAATTCGGATACCGAACAGGCTTCTGCCGCTCAGGCGAAAGCGCTGATCGAGGCAATGATAGCCAAAGAAGACAAAAAGAAGCCTCTTTCCGACCAATTAATCGCGGATAGGCTGAAGGAAAAAGGGTTGAAGCTCTCCAGAAGAACGGTAGCCAAATATCGGGAACAGCTCCGCATCCCTTCATCCACGAAAAGAAAACGGTATGAGTAAGGAATGGAATACAACATGGAAGTTTATTATTATACAAGAAAAAAATGCCCCCTCTGCGATGAGGGACTGCTGGTTTTACAAATGCTTCAACGAAAATATTCGTATGAGTTAATTGAAAAAGACATTGACGAAAGTGATGATTTAACAGAAAAATTCGGCTTAATGATCCCGGTAGTAGAAATTCGTGGAAAAATTGTTCAATATGGGATGATCGATCCTGTCACGATAGAAGATCAATTACGTAAATTTGAAAGTTGAAACGTTGCTGCGTACCTGTTACAATCAGTATGAAGGTAACAGGTTTCTTTTTTTTTTGATGAATTGGGACAAAAAACGTCCATGTGGGACGATTTTGAGGGGGTCGCATATTGCAAAAACTGTTAAAACTTCAACAAAAGCTGGTGCCAGATCTCCTTAAGATCATCCAAAAGCGGTACCAAATTTTAAAGTCCATTCAATTGACAGGACCTATCGGAAGAAGACCGCTCGCACATATGCTCGATATGACGGAACGTGTACTCAGAAGCGAGGTTGACTTTTTAAAAGAGCGGCAACTGATATCGGCACGGCCGGCGGGAATGGAAATTACAGATGACGGCATGGTGCTACTGAAGGAGCTGGCTGAATTAGTTCGCGGGATAACAGGGATTCATGAACTCGAAGAGCAGTTGAACAGGCTGCTCGGAATCGCTGAAGTGAAAATTATTCCCGGCGATTCAGACGACACTCCTGTTGTCAAGGAAGAGTTGGGCCAGGCCTGTGCCGATCAATTAAAAAAGATTTTGAAAGCCCAAAATATCATTGCCGTGACCGGTGGGACAACAATGGCCTGCGCCGCGGAAATGATGACACGGGAAATCGGTAAAGGAAAACAGATACTATTTGTACCTGCCCGGGGAGGCGTTGGGGATGATGTGAAAAATCAAGCCAACTCTATTTGCGCCAAAATGGCCGAACAAACGGGCGGGAGCCATCGGGCATTATATATTCCGGATCAGGTGAGTGAAAAAGTACGTGAGTCGCTTTTGCAAGATCCCAATATATCGGAAGTATTAAATTTGATTCAATCGGCTAATATCGTATTACACGGAATCGGGGATGCCATTAAAATGGCAACACGGCGAAACACGAACGATGCAGATATGGATAAACTGCTCAAAGAGCAGGCAGTGGGGGAGGCATTTGGCTATTACTTTAATATCGAGGGAGAAGTTGTCCATAAGGTATCCACTGTCGGCTTGCAATTGGCAGATCTGCACCGCGCCCGTCATGCCGTTGCGGTTGCCGGAGGAAAGTCAAAAGCAAAAGCGATCCAATCTTATATGAAAAGTGCTCCACCCAACACGGTGTTTATTACAGATGAGGGTGCGGCCAAAGAATTGTTCAAAGCACTGACAAACATATAAACAGCAACCTTTGAAGGAGGACATACATGATGACAGTGAAAATAGGAATTAACGGGTTTGGAAGAATTGGCAGAAATGTGTTTCGGGCGGCCTTGGACAATCCAAGTGTCGACATTGTGGCAGTGAATGATTTGACGGACGCGAACATGTTGGCGCACTTGCTAAAATATGACTCGGTTCACGGCACACTTCGGAATGACATTACAGTTGAAGGCAATGACATCTTAGTGGATGGCCAGCGCTTACAGGTGATGGCTGAAAGGGATCCGTCTCAATTGAAATGGGGAGACCTTGGTGTTGATATTGTCATCGAATCAACTGGCCGTTTTACAAAACGGAACGATGCGGCCAAACATTTGGAGGCTGGGGCAAAAAAAGTCATTATATCTGCGCCTGCAACTGATGAAGATATCACGATAGTCATGGGCGTGAACGAGGAGAAATATGATCCGGCGAATGATCATATTCTTTCCAATGCATCTTGTACAACAAACAGTCTGGCCCCTCTTGCGAAAGTGCTTCATCAGGAGTTCGGCATACGCCGCGGAATGATGACCACGGTTCACTCTTATACGAATGACCAGCAAATCCTGGACCTTCCCCACAAGGATTACCGACGGGCTCGAGCTGCCGCCGAATCGATTATTCCGACTTCAACAGGCGCCGCAAAAGCTGTCTCTCTTGTGCTTCCGGAGTTAAAAGGCAAGTTGAACGGAATGGCGATGCGGGTTCCGACCCCGAACGTGTCAGTCGTTGATTTGGTCGCGGAACTGGAAAAGCCTGCTACGGCCGAAGAGGTGAATGCAACATTGCAAGCCGCCGCGGAAGGGGAATTGGCGGGTATTCTCGCTTATTGCGAAACGCCGCTTGTTTCCCGGGATTTCAACGGGAACGCCCATTCATCCATTGTGGATGCTCTTTCGACGATGGTATTAGATGGAAATATGGTTAAGGTTGTCTCTTGGTATGACAACGAAACGGGCTACTCCAATCGTCTTGTCGATTTGGCGGAATATATCGCCAAACGCGGATTAGCATGAAAAATGGAGAATAGTATTGGATAAATCACGGGTTGGCATCTATAATATAGAGGGGAAATAAAAAAAGGGAGCGGGAAAGACCCACTCTCTTATTTTCTGCTTGAAATAGGAGGCTGTCCAAGTGAGGAAGAAAACAATAAATGATTTACAAGTAAAAGGGAAACGAGTTTTTTGCCGCGTGGATTTTAATGTGCCGATGGATGGTGGAGTGATCGCCGATGATACAAGGATTCGGGCGGCTTTGCCAACGATTCGGCATTTGTCTGATAATGGCGCAATGGTCATACTGGCAAGCCATATGGGACGGCCAAAAGGCAAGATTGTCGAAGAATTGCGGTTGGCGCCGGTTGCAAAACGCCTTGAGGAATTATTGGAGAGAAGCATTCATTACACAAGGGAAGTCATCGGCGAAGAGGTTGAAAAGCAAGTTTCCGAACTCCGGGAAGGCGATATTTTATTGCTGGAAAATGTGAGATTTCATCCAGGAGAGGAAAAAAATGATGCGGAGCTTGCGAAGGCGTTTGCCAACCTGGCCGAACTATATGTCAACGATGCCTTTGGCACTGCGCACCGCGCCCATGTTTCTACAGAAGGGGTGGCAAAATACTTGCCTTCCGCTGCCGGCTTTTTAATTGAAAAGGAATTGGAAGTGCTGGGCAACGCATTGTCCAATCCTCAGAGGCCTTTTACGGCGATTATTGGCGGCGCAAAAGTGAAGGACAAGATTGGTGTTATTGATAATCTTCTTGACAAAGTAGATCATTTAATGATTGGTGGCGGGCTTGCCTTTACGTTTGTCAAAGCCCAAGGTCACGATATCGGAAATTCGCTGCTTGAAGAAGATAAAATAGAACTTGCCAAAAGCTTTATGAAAAAAGCGGAGGAAAAAGGCGTACAATTTCTATTGCCGATTGATGCAATTGTAGCAGATTCTTTTTCTGAACATGCTCAAACGAAGGTAGTCGATATTGAACAGATTCCTTCTGGATGGCTAGCCTTGGACATCGGTCCCAAAACAACCGAGCTGTACAGCAATGTCATAAAAAAATCGAAGCTTGTCATTTGGAATGGGCCAATGGGTGTATTTGAAATGGAGCCTTTCGCTCAAGGAACGAAAGGTGTCGCCCAAGCGCTTGCAGAAGCGGACAATACATATACGATCATCGGCGGCGGCGATTCTGCCAGAGCGGTGGAACATTTTGGCCTTTCGGAAAAGATGGACCATATTTCGACAGGCGGGGGAGCATCGCTCGAATTTATGGAAGGAAAAGATTTGCCGGGCATTGCTGCGCTGGATGACCGTCATTCCGAATAACAGGTGCTTTCGTACAGAAAAGAAAGGATGTATGGTATGCGAAAACCGTTGATAGCAGGTAACTGGAAAATGAATAAAACGATACAAGAAGCGGTCGATTTCGCGAATGAAGTAAAAGGGCTTGTTCCCGACCGCTCCAAGGTTGACTCGATCATTTGCGCACCGGCCCTGTTTTTAGACCGGCTCTTGGCGGCGGTTGATGGCTATAATGTACATATTGGAGCGCAGACTATGCATTATGAAGAAAGCGGAGCCTTTACGGGAGAAATCAGTCCTGCGGCCCTGGAGGATTTAGGTGTGTCTTATTGCATTATCGGCCATTCCGAGCGCAGGGACATGTTTAATGAAACAGATGAATCCGTCAACAAAAAAACAGCGGCCGCTTTTCGTCATAACATTAAGCCGATCATCTGTGTCGGGGAGACATTGGAGCAGAGGGAGCGAAATGAAACAAAAGGGCATGTGGCTAATCAAGTGTCAAAAGCCCTTCAAGGGTTGACCGAAGAACAGGTAAAACAATTGATCATTGCTTATGAGCCTATTTGGGCGATCGGCACTGGAAAATCATCGACAGCAGAAGATGCCAATGAGGTATGCGGACATATCCGCCAAGTTGTTGAAAGCAGTTATTCCGGTTCTGCGGCACAATCAGTGAAAATTCTCTATGGAGGAAGCGTTAATCCCGGCAATATTGATGAATTGATGGCAAAGCCGGAAATTGACGGGGCTTTGGTTGGCGGAGCAAGTCTTGACCCACACTCATTCCTTCGCTTATTGGAGGCGGCCGCCAATGGGTAAATCCCCAGTAGCCTTAATCATTTTAGACGGCTTCGCATTAAGAGAGGAAGGGCATGGGAACGCTGTTGCCCAGGCAAATAAGCCGAACTTTGACCGCTATTGGAATATGTACCCCCATAATACACTGACAGCATGCGGTGAAGCAGTCGGCCTTCCAGAAGGGCAAATGGGCAATTCCGAAGTAGGACATTTAAATATCGGGGCAGGACGGATTGTTTACCAAAGTTTAACGAGAGTGAACATTGCCATTCGAAATGGTGAATTTGCAAAAAATGAAACCATTCAGGAAGCCCTTGCCCATGCAAAGAAAAACGGCAAAAAACTCCACTTGCTCGGTTTACTTTCTGATGGAGGCGTGCATAGTCATATCGACCACCTTCATGCTTTATTAAAACTGGCAGTTGAAGAAGGAATAAAAGACGTATATGTACACGCCATATTGGATGGACGGGACGTCGGGCCGCAAACGGCTGAGCGTTACCTTCGAGAAACAGAAGCGAAAATGAAAGAATGCGGTGTTGGAAAGTTTGCCACCGTTTCCGGCAGGTATTATTCAATGGATCGCGACAAGCGTTGGGATCGTGTGGAAAAAGCCTATCGGGCAATGGCTTTCGGAGAAGGACCGCAATACACAGATCCGCTTCAAATGGTGGAAGATTCTTATAAACAAGGCATATTTGATGAGTTTATGCTTCCATCTATTATTACGGATGAAAATGGAAAACCAAATGCGACTATTGACAGTGGTGATTCGGTCATCTTTTTCAATTTCAGGCCCGACCGGGCGATCCAAATTTCCAATGTGTTTACAAACAAAGATTTTCCTTCGTTTGACAGAGGTAAAAACAGGCCGAAAGATTTGTATTTTGTCTGCATGACCCACTATTCTGAAACAGTGGACGGACATGTGGCTTTTAAAACAGTGGACTTGGAGCAGACGCTGGGAGAAGTAGTGTCCCGTCATGGGCTTCAGCAACTGCGCATCGCGGAAACGGAAAAATATCCGCATGTTACTTTTTTTATGAGTGGCGGCAGAGAAGCGCCATTTCCGGGTGAAAAGCGGATATTGATTGATTCGCCTAAAGTGGCCACTTATGATTTAAAGCCTGAAATGAGCGCTTATGAAGTGACAGAAGCATTATGTGAAGAAATCCAAAAAGATATATTCGATGTGATTATTTTAAACTATGCCAATCCTGATATGGTCGGACATTCCGGCATGCTAGAGCCAACCATACAAGCGGTGGAAGCAGTTGATGAATGTCTCGGCAAAGTAGTGGATTTGATTTTGGAAAAAGGGGGAGCGGCGATCATTACGGCAGATCATGGCAACGCGGATGAAGTTGTGACACCGGAAGGCACCCCGATGACAGCCCATACGACCAATCCGGTGCCTGTTATCGTAACAAAACATGGCCTTCAGCTTCGCGATGGGGGCATTCTCGCCGATCTTGCGCCAACGATGCTCGATTTGCTAAATGTAGAACAGCCGCCAGAAATGACAGGCAGCAGCTTGATCAAATAAAACTTCATTTTTTTAAGGGGAGATATCGATGCCATTCATAGCAAATGTTTATGCCAGAGAAGTGTTGGATTCCCGCGGTAATCCAACGGTGGAAGTCGAGGTTTATACAGAGACAGGAGCTTTCGGAAGGGCTCTTGTTCCGAGTGGGGCATCCACTGGTGAATATGAAGCAGTTGAACTCCGTGATGGCGACAAAGACCGCTATTTCGGAAAAGGCGTTGAAAAAGCCGTCAACCATGTTAACGAAGTGATTGCCGAAGAACTCATCGGATACGATGTGACTGATCAGGTTGGAATTGACATGGCGTTGATGGAACTTGACGGAACAGATAATAAAGGAAAATTGGGCGCCAATGCCATTTTGGGAGTATCCATGGCAGTTGCCCATGCTGCTGCGGATTATTTGGACATGCAACTTTATCAATACTTGGGAGGATTTAATGCCAAACAGCTTCCAGTGCCGATGATGAATATTTTAAATGGCGGGGAGCATGCCGATAATAACGTGGATATCCAGGAATTTATGGTCATGCCTGTCGGAGCTTCCAGCTTTAAAGAGGCGCTCCGCATTGGTGCAGAGATTTTTCACAGCTTAAAAGCTGTTTTGAAGGAAAAGGGTTTGAGTACAAGCGTTGGAGACGAGGGAGGGTTTGCGCCAAACTTGAAATCCAACGAAGAAGCGCTTGAAACGTTAATGACAGCGATTGAAAAAGCCGGCTATAAACCGGGTGAAGAGATCAAGTTGGCAATGGATGTTGCTTCTTCGGAAATGTATAACAGAGAAGACGGCAAGTACCACTTGAAAGGTGAGGGAATTGTCAGAACATCTGAAGAAATGGTCAAGTGGTATGAAGAGCTCGTCAATAAATATCCGATCATTTCAATCGAAGATGGTCTGGATGAAAATGACTGGGAAGGCCATAAACTCCTGACAGAGCGGATCGGCTCCAAGGTACAGCTTGTCGGGGACGACTTGTTTGTGACAAATACGAAAAAGCTTGCGCGCGGTATTGAAGAAGGTGTTGGCAATTCCATTTTAATTAAAGTAAATCAAATCGGCACGTTGACCGAAACATTTGATGCGATTGAAATGGCAAAGCGTGCCGGCTATACGGCGGTGATTTCCCATCGTTCAGGTGAAACGGAAGACACCACAATTGCCGATATCGCCGTTGCGACAAACGCCGGCCAAATCAAAACAGGGGCCCCGTCCCGCACGGACCGTGTTGCCAAATATAACCAACTGCTTCGTATCGAAGATGTACTTGGAGATGCGGCGAGCTACGCGGGTGTCAATGCGTTTTACAATATAAAATAATGTGGGCAAAGGGTCTGGCGATGCGCCGGGCCCTTTGGCTCCAACCATTCCCCTTACACTTGTTCCTCTGACAGAAATCTTCCACTTTTATCTTTCCGGCAGTTCCGTTAAACTTAAATAGTTGTCTGTTTGAAAAATCTGTTCTATAGTAATTCGGAGCATGAATGTAACGAGCCGTATAAAAAACAGGTGATGAAATGGCGAAATACATGGAAAAAAAGCAGTGGATATTCGTATTGACCATCGGGCTTGGCACTATGCTGAATCCGTTAAATTCGTCAATGATTTCAGTTGCTTTGACGCGTTTGCAGCATGACTATCAATTGTCGTTTGCGGATGTTTCTTGGCTCATCTCCATTTTTTATTTGGCAAGCGCAGCGGGTCAGCCGGTGATGGGAAAATTAAGTGACATGTTTGGCGCAAAAAAACTATTTTTGACCGGGTTAATCATCGTGACTGCAGCGTGTCTATTAGCCCTGTTTTCTCCTAACTTTTTGTTTCTGCTTGGCTGCCGGGCATTACAGGCAATTGGGAGTTCCGCATTATTTCCGAGCGGCATGAGCATGGTCCGCTCTCATATTTCAAAAAACCAGGCGCACGCTTTGGCCGTGTTATCTGTCTTTGCTTCGACTTCAGCGGCATTTGGTCCCTCCATAAGCGGTTTTCTCATCGCGGCGTGGGATTGGCACGCCATTTTTTGGATCAACTTCCCATTCACAATCATCGGTTTTGTCTTAGCCATTTTTATTTTGCCCAAAACCGAGAGTGGAACGATTGATATCCGGCGTATCGACTTTAAAGGAATTTTTCTTTTTATCGCTTCCATTGTCGGCTTAATTTTGTTTTTATTATCCCTGGATGGATATATTCGCTGGTGGGCATTGCTGATCTTTTTGGTGGGCGGCATTTTATTTTACGTTCAGGAAAAAGGGCATAATGAACCATTTATTGATATACAAAGCTTGAAAAAGAACCGGAATGTGACGATGGTCTATTTGCAGTTTACAAGTATTAATACGGTTTATTATTGCTATTTTTTCGGTTTTCCGACTTTTTTGCAACAAGTGCAGGGCTATACAGAGGAGCGCACTGGTTTGATCATGCTGGCACTGGCGGGGTTTGGTGTAATTGTTTCACCTATTGCCGGCGGACTCATTGACAGGCATGGTTCGAAATTGCCGATGATGATTGGAGCGGTTTTGCTTTTAATCGGGACGGGGCTCTTGTTGACCTACAGGGAAACTTCCCCGCTTCTTTGGCTGCTCGTTATTATGGCTGTACTGGGAATGAGTAATGGATTTAACAATATTTCGACCCAAACGGCTTTGTATGAACATGTGAACCCGGAAGACACGGGAACGGCTTCAGGCCTATTTCAGACAAGCCGTTATCTTGGCTCTATCCTCTCGGGAAGCTTGCTCGGTCTAACGTTCAACCGCCAATTGGATTTGTCCCAATTTCACCTTGTCGCGATGGTTTGCTTTACTTTTTGCTTATTGATTGTCGCCATGTCTTGGAAGCTTCCGGGGCAAATGGAGATAAGCAGGGAGAAAAAGGTGTAACTGACATAAAAAACCGGTTTTTATTTCGAGTATCTACAACGGGATAGATCGCGTTTTTAGATTTTAGGTCATACATTGCAAGCTGTCGTAAAAAAGAGTAGGATAGTACACATAATCGAATGAAATAGTAGAGGAACACATCTTAGGGGGAGCTATATTTTGAGTAAAAACCTGACATTTTCATCATATTTTGTTATTGGCGTTATGTTATTCGCATTATTCTTTGGAGCCGGAAATTTGATTTTTCCTGCATCGCTTGGTCAAAATGCCGGTACAAACATTTGGCCTGCCGTATTTGGATTTTTAATAACCGGAACCGGACTGCCTTTCCTCGGGGTGTTGGCAATGGGTTTTTCGGGAAGCAGGAATCTTCAGGAGCTTGCCAGCAGAATTCATCCGTGGTATGGCATCATTTTTACCGCACTTCTTTATTTGACAATCGGGCCATTTTTCGCCGCGCCTCGTACAGGGGCTGTTGCTTTTGATATTGGCATTTCTCCTTTTATAGAAGCAGATTTCACAAAAACCGGACTATTTATTTTTACATTTATATTTTTTGCTGTGACAACATGGCTTTCTTTAAATCCATCGAAATTAGTCGATCGAATTGGTAAAATTCTTGCGCCGGGGATTATCATTTTACTTGCTGTATTATTAATCACTGCGCTGGTAAATCCGATCGGATCGATCGAGTCACCACAAGAAGCATATGCCAGCGGTGCTTTTGTGAAAGGATTTATGGAAGGGTATAATACGATGGATGCACTTGCCTCACTTGTTTTCGGAATCATTGTGATCAATGCGATCAGCTCTATTGGAGTGACGACAAAGGCCGGCGTATTATCCGCAACCATTAAATCTGGAATTGTCGCCATTTTCTTTCTTTCTGTCATTTATGTGGGGATTGCTTTTCTTGGCGCGACGAGCACAAAAGAATTTGGCCTTTTTGAAACAGGAGGCCCTGTCCTCAGTCACGCATCTACCTATTATTTCGGAACATTCGGTTCTATTATATTGGCAATCATTATTATATTAGCATGTTTAACGACAAGCATCGGGTTAATGACAGCTTGCGGTGAGTATTTTCATACATTGATTCCAAAGGTAAGTTACAAATGGTTCGTCATTTTCTTTTCACTGCTTTCTTTTATAATTGCGAACTTCGGATTGGCGAACATCATCAATTATTCAATTCCAATTCTTATGTTCCTTTATCCGCTTGCCGTAGTGCTGATGCTTCTGACCTTTCTGTCACCGCTATTCAACCATGCCCGGCTTGTTTATGTGTCAGTGGCGGCGTTGACATTTTGCATAAGTATCATAGATGGTTTCAAAACATTTTGTGACCTGATTAAAATTCCTTATTTTGATTGGATGTTACCTATTATTTCTTTTTACGAACAAACATTACCGTTATATAAGCAAGGGCTTGGCTGGCTTGTTCCCGCCTTAGTCGCCATCCTGATTACTGGAACGATCAGCCGCCTTGCCGGGCTAACTGCTTCAGAAAGTTAAAACGAGCCTTTAGGCTGGGACAAAGCCTTGTAAAAACGAATAAACCGCATGGAATCAAGTTTAAAAGCCCTGGTGGTTAACCCTTGATTTCACGCGGTTTTATTTTTAAGTTCTTTACGAATATCCATCAGCTTCCAACTTATGCCCAGCCCTTCAGCATTAAATGAAGAGATTGCGGATGGGGTGTGGAGAATGGATGGGTGCGAATCATTACATGGAAGCGGCCAGTAATCGAAAAAGTGGTCGTAATCGCTAAAGTCGGTCGTAAAAGGAAAACTAAAGTATAAATGTTGGGGCCCTCTTCACCCTTTATACGTTGCCGAGAAAGCGTACCCTCTAGTCGTTGCTGAAAAAAGGGCTATGTATGGTCATTCTGATCGCTATCGTATTCGGACATCATTCATGCCGACTTTTCCCGATTATTAGTCACGTTTTGATTACCGAAAGATGAAACGCCGGCGGGGGCAGTTTGACGGTGTAAAAAGCACTCTTGTGCAGAAAGGCTGTTTATGCTACATTAAAATTACTGTAGGCAGGCTCGGGAGGTGTGTACCAGTGCATACATTGGCCATTACTTTATTAATTATTGTTTCAATTGCATTGATTATTGTTGTATTATTGCAATCTGGAAAAAGTGCAGGTCTTTCAGGCGCTATTTCCGGAGGGGCGGAGCAGCTTTTTGGAAAACAAAAAGCTCGCGGAATGGATCTAGTGCTCCAGAGAATCACAGTCGTACTTTCGATATTATTTTTTGTACTAACAATGGCCGTTGCTTTTTTTGAAGTATAATGTTGACACAAACCTGGTTTCAATGATAACCGGGTTTTTATTTTGCCTGAAACTGTTACTTTGCTTAAAATAGGGTAATAGTGTAAATAAAGGAAGATATAGAAGGAGAAAGACCATGAAGATAAAACCACCGAAACCCTTTTTGTTTGAAGCCGGGAAGCGGGCTGTCTTGTTGTTGCACGGATTCACGGGAAGCACTGCAGACGTGAGAATGCTCGGCAGGTTTTTGGAAAAAAAAGGATATACCTGTCATGCGCCCCAATATAAAGGACATGGGGTGCCTCCTGAAGAGTTGGTTGTGACCGGTCCGAATGATTGGTGGCAGGATGTAATGGAAGGCTATCAATTTTTACAAGAAAAAGGGTATGAGGAGATTGCTGTTGCCGGGCTGTCGCTTGGAGGAGTATTTTCCCTGAAATTGGGTTACACTGTTCCGGTAAAAGGAATTGTTCCGATGTGTGCCCCGATGTATATAAAGAGTGAAGAAGTCATGTATCAGGGGATATTACAATATGCGCGTGAATATAAACAGTTTGAAGGAAAGTCCAAAGAACAGATCGAACAAGAGATGGAACAGTTTCAAGAAAGACCGATGAGAACATTAAGGGCGCTTCAACAGCTGATTGGCGATGTGCGGGATTGTGTCGATATGATTTATGCCCCTCTTTTCGTAGTACAGGCGCGGCATGATCATATAGTAAACCCCGACAGCGCAAATATTATATATGACAAATCGGAATCCATTCAAAAAGAGTTGAAATGGTATGAGAATTCCTCCCATGTGATTACTCTTGGAGAGGAAAAAGAACAATTGCACGAAGATATACTAAGTTTCCTCGAAGGGCTTGATTGGTCCGTTTAGGGTTATTTTAAGGAGAGATGTATATGGAAGAACAAATACAGCATCAAGTGGACAAAATATTGGCGTATATGAGAGAAGAAGCCTACAAGCCACTAACCGTCAAGGAATTGGAAGAAGTTTTTCAAGTTGAAGGATCGGAAGAATTCAAAGATTTTGTAAAGGCGCTTGTACAGATGGAAGAAATGGGGCTTGTCGTCAGGACAAGAAGCAATCGATATGGCGTTCCGGAAAAAATGAATCTCGTTCGCGGGGTATTGACAGGCCATGCTAAAGGATTTGCCTTTCTCATTCCGGATGAGGCGGGAATGGATGATGTTTTTATCCCCCCTCATGAAAAAAATGGGGCGATGCATGGCGATCATGTCCTTGTCAGAGTATCACCTTCCAGTTCTGGTTCCCGGAGAGAGGGTGCTGTTGTCCGCATCTTAAAGCGGGGGACGGTTCAGGTTGTCGGCACTTACAATGAAAGCCAATACTTCGGTTTTGTAATACCGGATGATCCGAAAATTGCAGATGACATTTTTATCCCGAAAAATGCCAATATGGGAGCGGTTGAAGGGCACAAAGTGGTTGTTCGCCTTACCGCCTATCCAGAAAATCGGAAAAATGCCGAAGGTGAAGTTGTAAAAATCCTTGGGCATAAAAACGATCCGGGCGTGGATATCGTATCGATCATTTATAAGCATGGTTTGCCACTCGCTTTTCCAGATGAAGTCATGGAGCAGGCGAACAGCATTCCAGAGGAGATTGTCGAAAGTGAAATAGGAGATAGGCGTGATTTGCGAAATGAAACGATTGTCACAATTGATGGCGCAGACGCCAAAGACCTTGACGATGCCGTGACGCTTTCCAAACTCGAGAATGGCCATTATAAATTGGGCGTCCATATTGCCGATGTAAGCCACTATGTAACGGAAGGCTCACCGATTGATCGGGAAGCGTTTGAACGCGGTACGAGTGTCTACTTGGTCGATCGGGTAATCCCGATGATTCCCCATCGATTGTCGAATGGAATTTGCTCACTCAATCCGCAAGTGGACCGCTTTACCTTGTCTTGCGAAATGGAAATCAATCCGCAAGGAGAAGTCGTAAACCATGAGATTTTTCCAGGGATCATCCGTACTACCGAACGGATGACCTATTCCGATGTCAATAAAATTTTGATCGACAAAGATCCAGAGCTCCGAGCAAAATATGAGCCTCTTGTTCCCATGTTTGAGTTGATGGAAGAGCTTCAGGGCATTTTGCAGCATAAGCGAATGAAACGTGGCGCGATTGATTTTGATTTCAAAGAGGCGAAAGTGATTGTGGATGAGGAAGGAAAACCGGTCGATGTCGTGGTCAGGGAGCGCTCCATTGGCGAACGCATTATCGAGGAGTTCATGTTGGCGGCCAATGAAACGGTTGCTGAGCATTTTCATTGGCTGGATGTTCCGTTTATTTACCGGATTCATGAAGACCCTAAAGAAGAAAAATTACAGCGTTTTTTTGAATTCATAACGAACTTTGGTCTTCTTGTCAGAGGCACAGCCAATTCCATCCATCCGCGGGCTTTGCAAGAAATCATCGAGGCTGTTCGGGAAAAGCCGGAAGAAATGGTTGTCTCGACCGTCATGCTCCGTTCCATGCAACAGGCCAAGTATGATCCAAAGAGTATCGGACACTTCGGGTTGTCGACGAAATTTTACACGCATTTTACTTCACCGATCCGCAGATACCCTGATTTGATCGTTCATCGGCTGATCAGGACCTATTTATTTGAAGGGAAAATGGACGAGACAACGCGTGAAATTTGGAAAGAAAAATTGGCGGATATCGCCCACCATTCATCAAAAATGGAGCGTCGGGCAGTGGATGCGGAAAGAGATACGGACGAGCTGAAAAAAGCGGAGTTTATGGAAGATAAAATTGGTGAGGAATTTGATGGCATCATCAGTTCCGTCACAAATTTCGGGTTGTTTGTTGAACTGCCCAATACGATTGAAGGCTTGGTCCACGTCAGTTACATGACCGATGATTACTATCACTATGATGACCGGCAATTTGCCATGATCGGCGAACGGACTGGGAATGTATTCCGGATAGGCGACGAAATTACTGTACGCGTCATTAATGTCAACAAAGATGAACATGCGATCGATTTTGAAATCGCCGACATGAAAAAAAGCCGCAAGCAGCCTGAAGAAGGCAAACTCAAAATTGTCAAATTGAAAAATGGGAATGGCAAGAGCAAGGGACCCCAAGGCCATGAAGAAGGGGAATGGACGACAAGGCGCCCGAGAAAAAAGAAAAAGTCATACGAAAATACACCCGCCAATGTTCGGCGTAAGCGCGGGAAAAAACGAAAAGGTTAGAGGGCCAAACTTCTAACCTTTTTCCGTTTCATGTTATAATTGTCCGAAGAGAAAACGGCAAGGGAGGGAAATCAGAATGGCGAAGGGAGAAGGAAAGCTGGTCGCTCAAAACAGAAAAGCGAACCATGACTATTTTATAGAAGACACGTATGAAGCAGGGATTGTTTTAAAAGGAACGGAAATTAAATCGATCCGCGCGGGACGGGTCAACTTAAAAGATGCTTATGCCCGCATACAAAACGGCGAAGTATTTCTTCATAACATGCATATTAGCCCCTATGAACAGGGAAACCGATATAATCACGATCCGCTCCGAACGAGGAAATTGCTGTTGCACCGCAAACAAATCAATAAGCTGATCGGGGAAACGAAAGAACAAGGATATACACTTGTTCCGTTAAAGCTCTATTTGAAAAACGGATTTGCCAAAATTCTTATCGGTCTCGGAAAAGGGAAAAAGCAATATGATAAACGCGAAGATCTAAGACGGAAGGAAGCGAAACGGGATATCGAAAGAGCATTTCGTGAACGCCAAAAAATGTAAACTCGAGTGACAAGTCTTGCATTATTTGCGTTTTCTGCTATAATATAATTTGTACCTGACAGACAGGTACTCCCGAAACGATCCTTTTTAAAGGTGTTTCTCATTTCATGGGGACGTTTTGGATTCGACAGGGATAGATCGAGCTCGAGTTGCGAGTCGAGGGGATCGTCCTCGTAAAAAACGTCAACGCCAATAATAACTGGCAAATCTAACGATAACCTCGCTTTAGCTGCCTAATAAGGCCTAAGCGGATCCTCCCTCCATCGCCCATGTGGTAGGGTCAGGGTCTCACTCTCAGTGGGCTACGCCGGAAGTCCTCCGCCTGGGGACCATGGAAGAGATGAATCAGGCTAGCGCTTTGGAAGCCCGTCGATAGGCCGAAGAAGACGCGAAACGCTAATATATCGACTACACTCGTAGAAGCTTGAGTGGCGATATTCTTGGACGTGGGTTCGATTCCCACCGTCTCCACCAATACATACCTGCGTTCATATGACGGAGATTGTAATTGTGTGGTAACATTCGTGGAATAAGCTATGGTAGCTTTCATTTAATAATTTTAGCAAGCTTGAAGTCGTCTTCTATTTTGAGGACGGCTTCTTTTGTTGGTTCTATGTCAAATGTTGGGTAAGGTGATTTCTGCTAGAATTATTTTCAGATTGTGTTTTTAGGAGTGAGTCAAAAAATGAAAGAAAAATCAATCATAGGACTACTGTTGATACTTACAGGTATTTTAATCACCTTTTTCCTAAATACAGCTACAATGATTATTTCATTAATAATCCTTATATCAATAGCAATTTTTGATATATTTACCAAGCCTTCATTGAAAAAAATTCTTTTTTATGTGATTTTGTTTTTCATCTTTTTTCTTTATCTATATTTCAGATAGAGCTTTTGCATTACTCAAGAGTTTTAATTTCCTAACCCGATCATTAGTCTAGTCGAAAGTTAGTGTAAACAATGATTATAGATTTAGTTTTTTAGTGTACTTCTCCCTTTTCCGTGGCAAGAAAATGGTAAGAACATATTAAAATTATAGACTTATCCTCAGAATTCACAACTCTATTAACCCTTGATACAAAGGCTATAGGGTTTTTTCCTACGTTAAATTTTCATTATGAACAAAAAAAGGCTATGACAGAGGTGTTGACATTTGTTCATTTATTTGACAAGGATTGTGGATATGATGGGGCTTATGTTAGGGGGACAGACTTTAAAGGATTGAAGCGTATTCGCATGGAAGAGAGAATACCGATTGTAAGTTGTCGCAGTGGATTTACCGTGACTTGAAATAAGTTACTGGATTGAGCGAGTACAGGGACATCTTTTGACATCATGAACTCCTATTCGAAAAGCGGAACAGACATCATGAACCCATGTTACGAACATTTTATAATATGAAAGGGATGAAGCCCGGTTACCACTCCACCCTCCACACTTTGGTGAGGGTATTTTTTATGTCAATAACTTTTTTTTCAGTTGATAAAGTAAAAAAATCAATGGACAAATTTTTCTGGGTTGTTTATAATATGAACATGAATGGAAACGTTTTCCGTATATCAGAAAAATAAAGGGGAGCGTTTTCTTCGTCTGCACTAAATGAAAGCGCTATTGCGGATCGAAGGAGAGAAGATTGTTGGAAAAATTGATGGAGCTAATTTCGAAAATATCCGAAGTGATTTGGGGTCTTCCCATGATGTTGCTTTTGCTGGGGGGCGGTTTATTTCTTACTTTTCGTTTAGGTTTTTTTCAGTTCAAGTATTTCCCTCACATTATTAAGCAAACTTTTGGGAAGATTCTGAGCAAACCGGATTCTGGCGAAGGAACATTAACCCCTTTCCAGGCAGCAACTTCCGCATTGGCTTCGACTGTCGGAGCTGCCAATATCATCGGTGTGCCGGTTGCCATTGCTTTTGGTGGGCCGGGTGCTATTTTTTGGATGTGGCTAGTCTCATTAATTGGAATGGCATCTAAATATTCAGAGGTTGTATTGGGTGTCAAATATCGTGAAAAGAATAAAAAAGGGGAATGGGTCGGGGGACCGATGTATTATATCGAAAAAGGTTTGGGGTGGAAACCTGTCGCACTCTTTTTCGCATTTGCCTTAATGCTGGAAATTGTAGCAAGCACGATGGTGCAGTCCAATTCATTGTCAACAACGATTAAGGGCGCTTTTAATATACCTCCAGAAGTGACAGGACTGATCGTAATGTTTCTTGTTGGGATCATCGTTTATGGTTGAATTTCCAGGATTGGCCAGGTGGCGGAAAAGTTTGTCCCCTTTATGGTTGGAGTGTATATTATCGGGTCACTCATCATTGTATTTTCTAATATATCCGTTATTCCGTCCGTATTCACCATGATTTTTAAGCATGCTTTTACGCCAATTTCAGCTGCCGGAGGCTTTGCCGGTGCGGGAGTTGCGGCCGCGATTCGCTGGGGGCTTGCGAGGGGAACCTATTCCAATGAAGCAGGAATGGGAACGGCGCCAATCGCCCATGCCACGGCTAAGATTGATCATCCTGCCAAGCAAGGTTTTTGGGGAATATTTGAAGTAATTGTCGACACACTCATCATTTGTACAATAACGGCTATTGTTATTTTAGGGACCGGGGTATGGAAAGAGGTTAAGCGGGAACAAGCTTCTTCCATGGTGACAGAAGCTTGGAGCCAAGTTTTCGGAAGTCAGCTGGCTGGAACCTTTATGGCGGTCAGTTTATTCTTTTTTGTCCTCTCCACTGTCGTGATCATTATTTTTTACGGCGAGAAACAGGCGGAATATTTATTTGGCACAACATTCTCCAAGGTCATGCGATTTATTTATGTGGTTGCCATTTTTATCGGAGCGATCGGGGGACTAAAGTTTGTATGGCAATTCCTCGACATATTATTGGCTCTGATCGTTGTTCCTAACGTTTTGGCACTCATATTACTAAATAATGATGTAAGAGAAGTGACAAATGACTATTTTACACGAATTTATAAGAAGAATAGGTCATCTTCACAGTCAAACTCCTCTGAGAAACAGGCCGAGTAGTCTTTTGTAAAATAATGTAAATCCGTATACAAAACTTTTGCTCTTTAAATGACCGAAGTGCGGCGTTAAGAGGAAATGATTTTGTTCAAATGACAGTCGGGGTGAGACTAGTTATAAAAGGTGCGAATTGCTCTATCCTTCATTTTAAAAATGCCAAGATCTCGAAGAAATTTTAAAAGTGACCCATTTTAAAATGTACGCATTCTACGTAAGAGGCTCTTGAACAACAACTATCAGTCGCCCATCATGTCAATCATGTCAATTGGAGTTTTTTGCCCATTTTAAAAGAAAAAAGAAAATGTTCTTTAGACTATGGGCTTTGCAATATTTCGGCAAGCATTTGGGATGTCACGGTATACTTGATAAATGGATTCGATTGATTCTGTCCGTCCAGCTTTCAATGAAGTTCTGTCAAGTTGGTGGAGAAAATCACTGGGAGATTGTTCCCTACGATCTGATATGTAAGAGTGATTTGTTTTTTACAGTTTGCCATTTTGAATCTTGGATGTCCCGCGCCTCAGGCCATTAAGAAAATTTCCGAACATGTTGATGTGCATTCATGTCATCATTCAGTTCCACTTTTATAAAATATGTCTCTCTTTCATGAAAGTATCATTTAAAAGTCAATCTTATAAATGTAGGGCACCTCATCAGTTTGGGGTGCCCTGAAAATTTAGTAATCGCGTCCTTTAAATAGTCCTGCTTCTACGGCCGCTTCGAAGCTCGCACGTGCGAAATTAAAAGGGTTGCCTGTATTCTCCCAGTGCATGTACATAAGGCGCGGTTTATCAAATAGCCAGTGGTTATGGACGGCTGTAACAATCAGTCCGCGTTTTCTTAATGCTGACATAAACGGGTTGATTTCCCGCTGAAGTATCACGGTTTCACCCAGGTTTAATGTGTTGCCCCCTTTATTATTCTCAAATGACAATGCAAACGGAAGAGCCAATGGTGAACGTGTTCTTCTGCCTAAAATAGTGGCATTTATATTTCTAAGGCGTTGAACAACACAAACAGGTGCAGCCGTAATGACCTGTCCTCCAATAATATCTGCTAATTTCTGGCATGTTTTGGACATGGGTTCTCCTCCTTTCGAACCTTTAGAATATGCTATGTAAAGGCGGGGGAGCTTGTATAGATAAGAATCTAATAGTAGAAAAACAAGGCAATTAAAATAGAAAGGAATATATAGAAGGAGAAAGCCTGTCTGTCCTCCAGGCTCTATAAAATCCCGCACAACACTTATGAAATCATTGCTTTTTTGACAAAAAAAAGGTATGTTTTATATACATAGAATCTCTAGGTAGGTGCGGACATGTTTGACAGAGAGCTTTTAAAAGGAAGTACTTCTTTGCTCATTTTACAATTATTGGGTGATCGTCCGATGTACGGCTATGAGATTGCCAAGGTCATGGAACAAAGAAGTGATCATACATTGCGTGTCAGGGAAGGGACATTATATCCTGCCTTGCACAAGCTTGAACAGCAGGGGTATATTGATTCCTATTGGGAACAGCAAAAAAAAGGAAAGCCGCGTAAATATTACCGTTTGACAACGGAGGGTGTTAAAATGCTGGAAGCCAAAACGAAAGAATGGACGTTATTTTCAAATATGATGGACCGCATGTTGGGGAAAGAACAATGATACATACAAAGAACGAATATATTGAGCAGCTCAGGGAATTGTTAAAAGATCATTCGGATCGGGATGCCATTGTGGATGAAATTTCGGTTCATATTAATGAATGTTTGCGCCAAGACGGGCTGTCTGAACAGGAGGCGATATCACTGGCAATCAGTCAAATTGGCAGCCCCCAACAACTGGCGCAAGGTTTTATCCGTTCATCCACACCTCATACAACAGCGGCTAAAAAATGGTTTATTTACATGAACTTCATGTTTTTCCTTGCCGGTGGATTCCTTGCGGTTGGGGCGAATGTCTTACAAATCGATATGTTGCAGTGGATGTGGGACATGTTGTCGCAATCCGGTTGGACGATTTTGCTGGCGTATACGGGATACTGGGCATTTTTGGGATTTGAAATGGGCAAAGAATATGGCGTTTCGGGTAAAAAGCTTTTGTCGCGCACGATTGGAATCGCGGTTATTCCCAATTTCATCTTAATGTTGGCGACATTGTTCGGTGTTCTTCCCATTGGGTGGTTTCACACCTTGCTGAACTCTTCATTTCTTATTGCGTGCCTGCTTGCCACATTTTGTTTTTTTCCAATTAGCCATATGGGATATTATGTTGGAGTACGTAAAGCTTTTTAAAGGAGTACTCTCTTTTTTTTGAAAATATACCTAGAATTACGATGTATAAACAGATAGAGGTGAATGAAATGGGATTAACAAGTATTGTTGGTATTGGTATTGTACTCGTCCTGGTTGTTTTGATTAAAAAGAATACAATGATGGAATGGGTGGGGAATCATTGGATAGTACGAAGATTATCTAAGCAACGATGGTTTAAAAATAAGTGGCTGAGCGGTTTGTTTTTATTTTTCTTGAATGCTGTATTATTTTTCTTGGCAACGGCGTTCATTGTTTTGTCAAGTTATATGTTGATTCCTTACCTTCATGTCGCATTCATGTTTGCGGCAACCATTGCGAGTATCTATTTATGGATCGCAGTTCGCCGCTCGGGAAACAAAGGCCGTACAGAACAACGCATTATGGGTTTTGTCGGAAGCAGTTTTTATATGATTCTTTTTTTCATTTTTCTCTACCTGTTTTTGACGTTGGAGCCGGCAACACCGGAGCATGATCCATTCATGGCGGCCATCGGCTTGATGTTTGGGATGATCGTTTCTTTTGTTGCCTGGCTAACATGCTTTTTGATTACTGGAGGGGGAAGCGGGAAACATCGTTTTATAAATAATGTGATGAAAAAATGAACCTTTTTGTTTCGCCAATTGTATTACATATAAAGAGACAAGAAGGGATGTGCTTTGTGATGCCGGTAACAGGATGGGTGGCCAGCAGTATTGTCGCGGGCGTACTTGGTTCCATATTCGTTGTAATCATTGCGCCCATGAATAAAAAAGTTGTTCGCGATAAATGGGGAAGAATTGATTTTTCAAAAACAGATATTTATTTTTATTGGACCCGCTGGGATACGATTATTCTAATTGCTGCGATTTACACAATACTCAATATAACAGGGCTGTTTGTTTTTCTTTTGAGGGGAGATAATATTGAGAGCCCGTTGATCCAATATTTTATTCACCAAACATTTGTGTTCGGCCTTTTCACGTTTATGTGGTTGATTACGAAGCTTGCTTACGTATTTAAGGGAATTAAAGAACGGTGGCCCAATGAATTCAAATAAGGAGATTCGATTGGAAGATGGACGGGTAGAAACAATCGAATCCATTTATCAAGTATACCGGGACCCTCTATATCGGTTCGTTTATCGCTATTCAGGCGACCAGCAATTAAGTATAGACATCGTCCAAGACATATTTGAAAAACTGATCAAAAAACAACAATATTCCCCAGAAAAAGGCCGTTTTAAAACGTACTTGTTTCAAATTGCGTATAATACAATGATCACAAAGTTGAAAAGAAGGCAAAAGCTTAGAACGCTGCTTCCTTTTTTGGCTTCCGAACGGCCCACCGCCATATCGATTGAAGAAAAGATGTCCGTGCAAAAAGCGGTGCAACGATTGCCGGAAGAGCAAAGAGCGGTTATATTATTAACGTATTATCATGATTTGCCGCAAAAAGAAATCGCCACAATATTGGAAGTTCCAGTTGGAACAGTGAAGTCGCGAATACATCATGCGATCAAGAAACTGAAGGAAGAGTTGGAGGTGGACGGGGATGAACGATAAGGAGCCTGAAACGCTTGTTCAAAAGCTTGACGAGTATCAAGTCGATGTGCCGGATTTTCCCATGAAAAAATCAAGATTGGATAGAGTTGCTAACTGGCTGTTTGATCCGGTTTCGCTACCGGTATGGGAAGTTCATTTCACGAAAAAAGGGATGGCAGTCGCCATGTTTTTCCCCGTTTTATTGACCATTATTTCCGCAATTCCCTTCATCTTTTTGTAAAGAGGTGAGTCCATGTTTATGCCCAGGTTGTCACTGGAAAAGAAGCGAAAAATGATCAAAGAAATTCAGGTGTTTTTCCTAAAAGAACGTGGCGAAGAGATAGGAGAATTGGCCGCAGAAATATGCTTTGAATTTATAAAAGACCGCCTTGGTCCCGTCTTTTATAACGAGGGCATCCGTGATGCGCGAGAGGTTGCCAACGAAAGAATGCAAATGCTGGAGGAAGATCTATATTCGTTGGAGCGAAAACTTTTTAATTAGGGCTGGACTTGAAAATGCCGCAGTGCCTTTTTCAGTTTGCTAATTTGGGACGGGGATGCCCCATCAGTTTATTGGGGCTTCCTATTTTTATGGCCTCATCTGTCCCAGCTTTTGAAAAAACAGGCCCTTGTAAAAATCGAAAGAAGAGGGATGGAACCGGAGTGGCCGATTTGGCGGCTTTATGGAACGCCTTCAAAGTATTTTTCGTAGTAAAAAAGCGGCTTTTTTCAAGCCGCATCGAAAGATGGACCGCTTTTTTCTTCCATCACCAACTGTGATATTCGGAAGCACTTGTACATTGTGAGGCAGTAGAGCGAAATACCCGCGGAACGGTTTTTGAGATTTGCCGGAGATAGTGGATGGCGGCGGAAGGACGGGGAGCCCTCATTCCAGTTTGTTGTCAATATGGGGATTAAAAAAAAGATAGTGTTGTATCCAATACAAGTGGAAAAGTTCTCTAGATTCTAGTTTCATCAGCATATTTACTGTAACCTTTTTAAAAAAATAGTATAATTATGGAAACGCTTTTATTAGAATAGGAGAAATAGGATGATCCAGTCGATTGACAGAGCGATGGCCATTATTCACATTTTAATATCTGACCCGTATAAAAGAGAATGGTCGATCTCCGATTTATCAGAGCGGGCAGAATTGCCAATCAGTACAATGCATCGTATATTAAGTTCGTTGATTAAGCACAGACTCGTGACGCAAAATCCTGTTACAAAACACTATAGAGTCGGATATTTTTGGATGGAAGTTGGGATGCAGGTGCTTGAAAGCATTGATTTTCGAGGCGCAGCCCAGCCAGTGATGGAAAATCTCGCCAAAGAAGTGGAGGAAAGCATCTATTTGAACATCCAGGATGGAACCTTTGGCATTACAATTGAGATTGTGGACAGCCCGTTAAAAGTTCGTATCGCTGAAACAGTAGGTACTCGCATTCCCTTATATATCGGCGCTCCCAATAAAGCCATTTTATCTTTTTTAATGGAAGATGAGAGGGAACAGATTCTGGAAGAATCAGAGCTGACCAAAGAAGAAAAAGAAAGTTTGCGTAAAAGCATTGCCATGATTCAAAAAACAGGCTATGCCTATAGTGTGTCCGAACAGACAGAAGGGACAGCGTCGCTTGCCGCGCCGGTTTTCGGTTATGGCAACAAAGTTGTGGCGGCAGTCAGTATCAATGGGCCCAGTTTTCGCATTACGAAAGAACGCATGCCGCTGCTTATTGAAAAGGTTAAAAAAGCAGCGGAAGATATATCAAAAGAATTAGGAAGGCATTACTAATCCACCTCCCCTGATAGTATCAGGGGTATTTTTTGCGCCTGTTATTCTGAATATTCTTTTATTAACTAGAAAGTGATGACAAGAGGAGAGAAATGTTATATATTTAAATTAATCCACGAAGTAGAAATGAATTCCACAATACGGAAACAAAGGGGTGTCAACAATGTATGAACAATTAAAAACAATGAATTTGCCTGAACAGGCAGAATTTTTGACAAAGTATCTTGTGGGAGTCAACAGCATAAATGGCACGGCAGGGGAAGGAACCATAGCTGACATCCTCCAAAACATTCTTCTTAGCTTCCCTTATTTCCGGAAACGTCCGGATCATGTATGGGTGCAAAAAATACCCGATGATCCATATAGAAAGAATGTATTTGCCCTGATAGAAGGGCAGAAAAGATCTAGTCAAACAGTCATTTTTCATTCGCACATAGATACAGTGGGCGTAGAAGATTTTGGACATTTAAAGCCTGCCGCCTTTCAGCCGGATGTGTTGGAAGCGTTTTTTGCCACTTATGATTTAGACCCCAATGTGCAAGCGGATGCACAATCAGGAGATTGGATGTTCGGCAGGGGAGCGGTTGATATGAAAAGCGGAGTTGCCGTCCATTTAGCCAATGTATTGTATTTTTCAGAGCACTTAGACAGGCTTCCCGGAAATATTCTTCTCATGTTCAATCCTGATGAAGAAAGTCATCATAAAGGAGTCATTTCAGCTATTTCGGAGCTAAAGCGGTTACGAGATGAAAAAGGTTTGACATTTGTGTCGGCCATTAATAATGATTTCATTACGCCCCTTTATGACGGCGACCCGCATCGATATATTTATACAGGTGCTGCCGGGAAAATCTTGCCGAGCTTTTATATTTATGGCCGTGAAGCGCATGTGGGGGATACCCTTTCTTCTCTCGATCCCAACTTTGTTGCGGCGGAAATTACCCGTCGGATCCATAATAATGTGGAATTGGCGGAACATATCGAAGGAGAATTGACGCTTCCTCCAACTTGTTTGCAGCAAAGAGACAATAAGGAGTTCTACACGGTACAGACTGCAACAAGCAGTTATCTCTATTTCAATTATTTCCTCTTTGAGTTGTCTGCAAAAGAAGTGATGGAGAAGTTGATGGCCATTACGAAAGAAGCATGTATGGATGTGGAGTATTATTTTAAGAGGCAATATCAGCAGTTTATCGAGCGTACCGATTTACCTGGCAAGGACATTTCTTGGCACATTGAAGTTGTTAGTTTGGCGGACTTCATAAAGGAATTGGAAGGGAAAGGAATTCCGGCGCGGGAAGTGGCGAAAAAAGTGTGTTTGGAAAATAGTGAAATGGAACCGAGGGCGCTCTGTTTTAAAATGGTAGAAGAATTGCAGAACCTTGATCCTAATAAACAACCGAGAGTCGTGATTTTCTTTTCTCCTCCCTATTTGCCACACAATTATTTAAATGAGCAGAATGAAAGGGATGCCAAACTTCTTCAGTCCGTAAAAGAAGTATTAGAGGAAACAAAGTTGCAAACTGGAGAAACATTTGCCTTGAAAAGATTTTTCCCTTATTTGGCTGACGGCAGCTTTCTATCGCTGCACGAGACGGAAGAAGAACTTCACTCATTGATTCAAAATTTTCCCGAATGGGAATCGATTTACCCGTTGCCAGTCAATGACATACGTGAACTAAATATTCCATCCATCAATATGGGCGTATACGGGAAAGACGGACATAAATGGACGGAGCGGGTGTATAAACCTTATTCATTCCACGTATTGCCAAAGCTGATTCGTCAAACGACTGTCAAATTGTTGGAACAGAAAGAAAGCGCCATTATTCATTCATTTTTGAAAACAAAAAGTGCTCGCTTATAGGCTATTTACAATGTCACTTTCATTTATAGAAGTGACTACGACTTGTTGGTATGAGTCCGGTGTTGTGCCGGACCATACCTTTTCATTTTGCCTGAATCCCGTTTCATGCTGCGTTCCAGTGTTCGTTCGACTTTCATCTTGATTACGCCGTTATGTAATAGTATCCTTTATAAATGGCATTTTTGCCTAAGAAGTTAAACAAGGTCTAATACAGTCAAACTCAAGCATTTTTCAAGTTGACATAGGGTTCGCCAATTTCATTGATCGCTTCAAAAGGCGGAAAAATGCAGCGATGTATGTGAGGAAAGAAAGGACTCTAGTAAAAAAGTATTGACAAAATACATAAAAACTTATTTAATATAGTTATGCAATTTCAGAAAGCGATTCCATAATACGGAAATAAGGAGTAGATACATCTCGTACATGCGAACAATAGATGTAACACTTAATTATCAGTCTTTTCCGAATAATAAATAATAACACAATAAACAATCTGTCGTAAGCGATTACGACAATGTATGGGTTAAATGAAATGTAACTGAAATATTGAAAAAGGAGTCATCCAAGAGTAATTATTTTCACCTTGCCATCCCGGGTTTAGGGGAAAAAGCAAAAGATCTCGCAATTCATCAACGACTTTATTCCAGGAACAAGCACATTCCTTTTACCAATAAAGGAAATGGTATGAAAGGAATCCTTTAAAAAATGCTTTAAGGAATGGCAACAACAAGACGGCTTGGAGTCCAAGGGTGTCTTTCGCATTCAAATGGGAGTTTACCTGGATTGCCTACTTGAGTACCATGAACATTTACAATAAAGATTGGAGCGTAAAATGACGATGTAATGATGAAACAAGTTGCACCCAAGATCATTTAACTTTATTGAAGGAGGTCTTTTGTTTTGGCGAAGAATGGGATGTCTCCAAGAGATTATTTTAGTTTGGCATTTGGAAGTATGATTGGGATAGGATGGGTTATTTCAGTTCCTGCCTGGATGTCCTCTGCGGGCAGCATTGGCGCCGTTATCGCCATATTGATAACGATGTGCATCATTATTCCCATCGGCTTTGTTTATGGAGAATTAACCTCGAGCCTTCGGGTTTCTGGCGGAGAGTTTGCTTATACGTTTAAAGCGCTTGGCAAGCTTCCGGCATTTATATGTGGATGGTTTTTAATTTTGGGGTATTTGATCATTCTTCCTTGGGTAGCTATTTCTGTTGCCGCTCTAATTGCTTATTTATTTCCTGTCATGAATTCCATTCCGTTATATACAGTGCTTGGAAGTAAGATTTATTTGCCCCATTTGCTGATCAGCTTTCTTATGGTAGGAATCATTGTTTATTTAAACTGGAAAGGTGCTAAACAGTCCAGTACTTTTCAAAATATAGCAACCCTGTTAATGGTGATAACATTTCTTGTTTTTATCATCGGAGGTTTTATCAGTGGATCTCCAACCAACATGAAGCCGCTTTTCCCAAGTGGAAATTTGTCCAGCGGTATTGCGCTTGCGATAGCTTCCATCATCTTTTTTATGAATGGATTTGATACCATTCCAAAAACAGTTTCGGAGGCAGATTCTTCCATAAAGTATTCGAATCTTGGGAAGGCGATTACGGGAACAATAGTGATGGGGAGCTTGCTCTATGTTCTCATCGTTTTATCTTCAAGTTTTATTATGCCGGCATCACAATTGGTAAACCTGGGTGAACTTCCGCTTATTGCCGCTTTCGAGACAGCTACCGGCTCCAACCTTTTGGCAGGCATAATCGTCTTTGGGGTTTTAATGGGAGTCATCACAACGTTTAATGGCTTTTTGTTTGCGGGGAGCCGTTTAATTACTTCTTTTGCGAAAGCCGGATTTTTACCAAAAATATTTTCCAAGGTTGACTCTCGGTATAAAACACCTAAAAACTCTCTGATATTTATGTTGGTGATCTCGGTAGCCGGTATTGTGATGGGACAAGGAATTCTTCTTCCGTTGATTGTAATGGGGGGAATCTCCTTTTTAATTGCTTGGTTTTTCATGGCGCTCAGCAGTATCAGCCTCAGAAAAAAAGATCCCAACTTGCACCGTCCGTATAAAGCGCCAGGCGGTATTGTGATGGGATATATCGCTGCTGTATTTTCGGGCCTGCTTTTGCTGTTGATGATTGTCCCCGGGACCCCTATTTCTTTAAAAGGCATCGAATATGTTCTATTTATCATATGGGCAGCTGCCGGCTTGCTGATGTATGCTATATATCATAAACAATACATTCAGATAGAGGAATTAACGTATACAAAGGGAGAGATTGTAAATGAGTAATGAAAAGTTTGGCATTGTAGGTTTTCCGTGGGATGGGGGAGCATCTTTAGGAAGACCTGGCGCCCGCTTTGCACCAAAAGAAATACGGGAAGCTTTCTCATGGTTTGCCAATCGAATTGAAGATAATCAAGTGTACGATGTTGAAAAAAGAAAGACATTTACACTAAGAGAAGACGGAATGGTAGATTACGGGGATATTGATATTGTCTCTTACAGTACAGAAGAAACATTTAAAAATGCGGAGACGAAAGTAAAAGAGCTGCTACAAAAAGATGTTTTTCCTTTTGTTCTAGGAGGGGATCACTCCATTTCGTACCCTATCATTAAAGCTTTGCATGATGAGTCAGAAGGAAAAGTCGGGATCATACAATTTGATGCGCACCTCGATTTAGTCGATGAAACACCAGTTCAGGGAAGATTTTCCCAAAGCAGCCAAATTCGCCGTTCCTTGGAATTGCCCAGGATTCAGCCCGAACACGTCGTGCAGATCGGTGTGCGAAGCTATAATTATCCATGGTATGGAAAATATTTAAAAGAAAATGGCATTGTTCAAATATCAGCAAGAGAAGTACATGAATCTTCTCCTGCCCAAGTTGTTAAACAGGCTCTTGATGCCTTAAAAGATGTTGAGAAAATTTATTTGACATTTGATATCGATGTATTGGACCCGGCATATGCACCCGGATCGGGTGCCAACGAACCGGGTGGCTTGACCCCTGTCCAGTGCATGTCCATGTTGGAGAAGTTATACAATGTCGTTGATGCTTTCGATATAGCTGAAGTCAATCCGCTATATGATCATCAGGATATTACAACTGCCTTTGCCGCCCGCATCATGTTTGATTGCGCAGTCGCTAGGTTAAGTGTTGAATAAAACAAGGAAATAGAGGAGAAGCAACTTTTTGCGATATTTGTTGGCGCCAGTTAGTCAACGAAGGGAAAAAAGCAATTTGCCGAATGTAAAACAAGGCTAACTATATAAAGTCAATACTGTGTTATTGATGTACTCCATCCATTTTCTCAGTGAAAATTAGGCATGACAAAAAAGCTTGATGATTCAAAAATGTAAATTTGGATCATCGAGCTTCTTTATAATCCTCATCAGTTTCGTGCCTATCCAAGAGTAAGTCGAAAAGCGTTCCCCCAACCCTAGTCTCGTGCCTGTAAGGAGAAAGTCGGAAAAACGTTTCCCAACTCGGGTCTCATGCTCATCCCAAATCAAAAAAAGCGTTCATCCAATCGGTTTTGTACCCGCTCAAGGTAAGAAGTCGGAAAAAACGTTCCTGCCCGAGTTATTCATACATACTCCAAGTAAGAGTGGTTCTATCACCTTTTGCCGCCCCTGCTTTCCCTTTAAAAACGTTGTAATATCAACGTTTTTCAATTTTCCCTTTTAAGGAGTCGGTCCTTTATTTTTGGATATAAAAAGCCTATATAAAATCGTTGACATTGTATTAAAATCATGATATTATTACAAATTTTGCATTTTTAATTATTTGTGATATAATGAACATAAGAGATGAATGGGAGGTCGGTCTTTTGTTTAATGTTGGCGATAAAGTATTTTATCCAATGCATGGTGCTGGAATGATTCAGGCGATTGAGGAAAAAGATTTTCTTGGTAAAAAAGAAACCTATTACACGATCTTTATTCAGACAAGCGATATGAATGTCATGATTCCAAAAAAGAATGCGGAGGCTGTAGGTCTTCGCTCAGTCACCGACAGGGAAACGGCCAAAGAGATTTTAACAATTCTTCACGACTCGGGGACAGCTTCCAATTTGACGTGGAAACAGCGATACAGTTCAAATGTGGAAAAAATGAAAACAGGCGCTTTTGATGCGACTGCAGAAGTGATACGTGATCTTTTAAGCCAAAGAAGCGCAAAGCCGTTGAACGGCAGTGAGAAACAATTGCTGAATGAGGCGAGAAAATTGATGATCAGCGAATTGGCGCTTATTACAGGTGTAAGTGAAACCCAAGCGGCCAAATTATTAAAGCAAACTAGCTAAGGGATGATTCCTCATATAAAGGAGTCGTCCCTGTTTTTATTTTTAAAAAAAGGGTACATAATATAAGGGTATCCGATTTTATCGTTTGAAAACCGAGGTCCTTATGTTAGACTTTTAACTAATCAGAACTTTCTAAAATATGAAAAGGAGGAGAGAGCCGGGTGGCGAAAGAATACTTTGTAACCATTAACGGTGAAAAGGTTCAAATGAAAGGCGTCGGAACGATCATGGAAACATTGAAGGCTTTGGAAATTTCCGTTCCGGACGTCTGTTTTCATCCGAGCCTTGGTGCGATTGAAACATGTGATACGTGTCTCGTAAAGGTGAATGGGGAATTCGTCCGATCTTGTTCAACTGAAATTAAGGCAGAAGATGTTGTTGAGACGATAACGGATGATGTCAAAAAAGCCCAAGTCATCGCAATGGATCAAATTTTGCACAACCATGAATTGTATTGTACCGTTTGTGATTACAATAATGGAACATGCGAAGTACATAACACAGTCAAAGAGATGAAAATCAACCATCAAAGCATTCCGTTTGAGCCCAAGCCTTATGAAGTAGATGACTCTCATCCGTTTTACCGCTATGATCCCGATCAATGCATTTTATGCGGACGCTGCGTGGAAGCATGCCAAAACGTCCAGGTAACAGAAACGCTGACGATCGACTGGGAACGGGAACAACCGCGGGTGATATGGGACAACGATGTTCCCATCAACGAGTCGTCATGTGTTTCTTGTGGCCATTGTTCCACCGTCTGCCCTTGCAATGCCATGATGGAAAAGGGAATGGAAGGGGAAGCGGGATATTTAACACGTCTTAAAAGGGAAACGTTGCGACCGATGATTGACTTGACAAAAGACGTTGAAACCGGGTACGGCTCGATCTTGGCGATTTCTGATATGGAAGCGGCAATGAGGGAAGAACGGATAAAGAAAACAAAGACAGTCTGCACGTATTGCGGAGTTGGCTGCAGTTTTGATATTTGGACAAAAGGACGGAAAATCTTGAAAGTGGAGCCGACCGTGGAAGCGCCCGCCAATGGCATTTCTACATGCGTAAAAGGCAAATTTGGCTGGGACTTCGTGAATAGTGAGGAACGTCTGAAAAAGCCGCTCATCAGGGATGGAAATGTTTTTCGGGAGGCGGAATGGGACGAAGCTTTAACACTTATTGCCGAACGGTTGACCGCCATCAAAAATGAATTTGGGCCCGATGCCCTCGGTTTTATCAGCTCTTCTAAATGTACGAACGAAGAATCTTATTTAATGCAGAAATTGGCAAGAGGGGTAGTCGGTACAAATAATATTGATAATTGTTCCCGCTATTGCCAGACTCCGGCGACGGTAGGATTGTTCCGGACGGTGGGATATGGGGGAGACTCAGGTTCCATCACAGACATTGAGCAATCGGACATGGTGTTAATTGTCGGCTCCAACACGGCCGAATCTCATCCTGTCCTGGCGACAAGGGTGAAGCGTTCCCATAAGCTCAAGGGGCAAAAGCTTGTCGTTGCGGATCTGAGAAAACATGAAATGGCGCAACGGGCAGATGTGTATATAAAGCCGAAACCGGCATCCGATCTTGTCTGGTTGTCTGCTGTTACGAAGTATATCATTGATCAAGGATGGGCAGATGAAACGTTTATCGCTTCTAAGGTCAATGGCTTTGATGAATATTATAAGAGTTTAGAGTCATATACGCTTACATTTGCGGAAAAAGAAACGGGTGTATCACAGGAAACACTTATCAAGATTGCCGAAATGATTCACGAATCAAAAAGCCTGGTCGTTCTGTGGGCGATGGGTGTGACGCAGCAGCTTGGCGGAAGTGATACGAGTACAGCCATATCCAACCTTCTGCTTGTTACCGGAAATTATGGGCGGCCCGGTACTGGATCCTACCCGCTTCGCGGCCATAACAATGTCCAGGGGGCAAGTGATTTCGGCAGTATGCCGGATCGGCTTCCCGGATATGAAAAAGTGGTGGATGAGCAGGTGCGAGCCAAGTATGAAAAGGGCTGGGGCGTAAAACTTCCGAAGCATCCGGGATTGAATAATCATGAAATGGTAGATGCCATGCATGACGGCAAGTTAAAGGCCTTATATTTAAAAGGGGAAGAGATGGCCCTCGTTGATTCAAACATTAACTACGTGCAGGCGGGATTTGAAAAATTGGACTTCTTTATTGTGCAGGACATCTTTTTTTCAAAAACGGCCCAGTATGCGGACGTTGTTCTCCCGGCAGCGCCAAGTTTGGAAAAAGAAGGTACATTTACGAATACAGAGCGCCGAATCCAAAGACTTTACCAAGTATTTGAACCGCTCGGCGAATCCAAGCCCGATTGGCAAATTATGATGGAAATCGCCAACAGGCTCGGAGCAAATTGGAAATATGAGCACCCAAGCGATATCATGAGTGAAGCCGCCAGCCTCGCCGCACAATTTGCCGGTGTCAGATATGAACTGCTTGAAGGCTATAACAGCCTGCAGTGGCCTGTAAAAGAAGATGGGACAGACACCCCGCTTCTCTTTACAGACGGATTTCCATTCCCGGACGGAAAGGCACGATTATTTCCGGTTCAATGGACAAGACCATTGGAGTATGACGAACAATATGATCTTCATCTGAATAATGGACGATTACTTGAGCATTTCCACGAAGGAAACATGACATACCGCTCCGAAGGCATTTCTTCGAAAACGCCAAGCGTATTCCTGGAAGTGTCTCCGGAATTGGCAAAGGAAAGAAAACTCGTAAGCGGCACACTCGTCCGGCTTACGTCACCTTATGGCCAAGTCGTTGTCAAGTGCCACGTCACTGACCGTGTACATGGAAAAGAAATATACTTGCCGATGAATGATGTCGGCGATGCCACGATTAACAAACTTACGAGCAGTTACGCGGATAAAGACACCGATACACCTGCCTATAAGGATCTCATGGTCAAACTTGAAGTTCTTCAAGAAGAAGGGGAAGACCCACTCCCGCCAGTGAATCATAGATTTGGCAACCCGCAACCGCAAAAAGGAGTGGAAGTGGAAAGAAAATGGGCAAGGTCTGATTACGTATTTCCGGGTGATCTCGTAAAAAGGGAGGGCAAAGCGACACATGGCTGAACCGATTAAAGATATTCAATTTCAAGTACCCGATAAAGAAAAGCAGAAACAAAAAGAACTGCAAGAAATACAAGAAGCCCTTTTAAATAACAAAGAGGCAATACTTGAGACGATGGAGATCCTCGGTTACTTGAAACAAAGGGGCCTCCTTGATCTTGTAAAGGGATTGCTCGGACAAGGCGACAAAGTGCTGGAAGTTCTTGTGAATACGGCAAACATGAACGAAAATAAAAATACCATTAAAAATATTCTCCTCTTGCTCGGCACAATTGGAATGATTAATGTTACTCAACTTGAACCATTCCTTCTCAAACTAAATGCGGGAGTCGCAAGAGTGGCTGAAGTTGAGGAACAGCAACAGGGGAAAACAGGCTATATTGAGCTTGCCCGTGCTTTAAAGGACCCTGAAATCAACAGAGCCATTACGCTGATGCTTGAATTCTTAAGAGGGATGGGGCAAGATATGAGCGATTTGGAAAAAAACAAACCATCCTCTTCTCCGGATACTAAACAGATGATGGACAGTGGAGAAACAATGGAACCAAAACGATAAAATGGAGCTGGTGAATCGCCTGATCTTTAAGAGCGGGCGGTCTCTGAGCTTCCTAATGAGAACGGTGCTGGGACATAAGCAAATACGAAATAGCAAAAACCGAACAATTCATTTATAATTGTTCGGTTTATTTGTGTTAAAAAAATCCCTATCATCGCTACGTCAAAATACTTCGCTTTCCGCAGGTCTCTTCAGCTTCTTCGGCTTTCCTGCGGGATCTTCAGCTCGAGCTATTCCCGCAGGAGTCTACCTATTTTGACCACGCTAAAAGCTTGCGTATTAAGCACTGGGGCAATTTATCCCGCATGTAAGGTGCCGTAAAAAAGACTCCCACTTCAAAATCTTGAGCGAATACAAAAGGCCTAAGTGTGAGAAAACGGCACCTAAATGCCCGATTGGTTCAACTAACATTCAGTAGGAGATGGAAGAAAACGCCTACTGAATGAAGTTTCACTTTATCCCGCATGTAAGGTGCCGTAAGACTCCCACTTCAAAATCTTGAGTGAATACAAAAGATCTAAGTGTGAGAAACGGCACCTAAATGCCCGATTGGTTCAACTAACATTCAGTAGGAGATGGAAGAAAACTCCTACTGAATGAAGTTTCACTTTATCCGGCATGTAAGGCTCCGTAAGACTCCCACTTCAAAATCTTGAGTGAATACAAAAGATCTAAGTGTGAGAAACGGCACCTAAATGCCCGATTGGTTCAACTAACATTCAGTAGGAGATGGAAGAAAACTCCTACTGAATGAAGTTTCACTTGATCCCGCTCAGTTACTTTTTTTCCGGACGGTAAAGACAGAAAAATATCTGAAACAGTCATACATCCTCGAATAACATTTTGAAATGGTGGCGACTTTCTTTCATATGTCTACAAGCATCATTTTTAAATGCCTGATCTTCCCGGTTCGATGTTCGTTTATAACTTTGAATCTATGCTTTTTCTTTCTTTTTACAATCAAAAAGGGCTGTGTGAGGGTTCGCGCTGTTTTGCTTGAGTATTGCATTGTGAATCGTTTTGCCACGATAATGTATACTAGAAGCAGGATTGTAGAGGTAGTCTAACGCCTAGGCACCCTAAACGAATCGATCGGGTTTATTTTATCACACATGTAAGGTGCCATATACACCACTTCAATACTTGAGTCGATACAAAAGGTCTAAGAGGGAAAAACGGTATCTAAATGCCCGATTGGTTCAACTAACATTCAGTAGAAGCCCTACTGAATGAAGTTTCACTTTATGGCGGATGAATAAATGGTTGTGGCTTCACCATTTATTTGCAGGGGGTTAAGAACATGTCTAATGAGCTAACGCTGACCGTACAAGATATTATGCGTCGTCCTCTTTTTCAACGAGCTAACATGATTGCCGGATTAAAAGGGAGAGATCGTCCGGTAGAGTGGGTGCATATTCTCGAAGATGGCCACTCTGGCATTGAGATCAATGGAAATGAATTCATTCTGACGACTGTTCATTTTTTTGATCGTGCCAAAGACGTATATATGTCTTATTTGAACGAGTTATTACGTCAAAAAGCGGCTGCGCTATGTGTCGTGGCTACAGCCGAACAGATTCCGAGTGACGTATGTCGATTTGCCAATGAGTATGAATTTCCGATTATTTTGTTGGATGACAAAGTCAGATTTGTCGATATAACAAAGGATATCCATATGTCTATTGTGAATGACCATGCGAAAACGGTTTTAGAATTGGAAGCTTATTCAAAAGAGCTATCTCATCTCACGTTACAATCCAGAAGTATCGGTCATATTTTGCAGGCTTTTTATCGATTCACCTCACACCACATTGTATATTATCCGATGGAGGGAAATGCTGTTACGTTACCGCAGACTCAAAAGCAAGATTATGAGAGTTGTATACAAATATTCCATGAACAGATTCTCCGTGACCATCAAGGGGCACTCACTCGAACTGAAACGATAACGGCTGGCAACATCACCATTTTATATCAACCAGTAACGGCAATGGGGCAAGTACTCGCGTATGTTGCTGTTCTGCTGCATGAGGGCGGGGGCGATCGTTATATGACTCGTGCGTTGGATTATACGGTAACAGCGATCGCGCATCACTTATTACGGGAATTATTTATTGAAGAACGAAATTTACAGAATCAAGCATTGTTGTTAGATGATTTGGTGAACAACCGAATGCAAAGTGAAGAATTGATGCGGACGAAGCTAGGGATTGTTACTCAAGATATTCATAATTTTTCTTATTATTGTGGCGTGATTCAGTGGGGCTTTTCGAAGTCGAATTGGAATGTGGGGGAACGTAATTCATTATTGCAGAACATCGCTATTGTTACGAGGACGATTATGAACCGGCATCAGTTTCATCCGATTACTCTTACAATGGGCAACCGTCTTTATTTTCTTGTTTATCAAGTGCAAGCGGAACATAAAAATATGTTGCCCATTCAAAAGCGAATTGAAACAGCGACAGATCAAGTGAAACATGCGATGACTCAATTTTTAACAGATGGGGATTTTCTGATTGGCATGAGTAAAGCCAACCATATGTTGACGGATGCATATGAGGCGTTTCAACAAGCGCGGCAAGTGATTGAAGTGGCGCAAATTACGGAGTCTTTTACGGATCCGTTTTATGAACACATCGGGATTTTTCGCATTTTACTCAATGTAAAAAACAATCAGACTATTCATTCGTTAATCCAAGATTATGTG
Source organism: Siminovitchia thermophila (assembly GCF_016909185.1). Lineage (GTDB taxonomy): Bacteria > Bacillota > Bacilli > Bacillales > Bacillaceae_C > Siminovitchia > Siminovitchia thermophila. Next base: position 123,627 of record NZ_JAFBFH010000004.1, read on the forward strand.
GGAGAGGTATTGAAACATGATCAACAAAATGGGGCGGAATTATTAAAAACCCTTAAAGCGTATTTGAATAATAATGGTTCCAAACAAGCTACAGCCAATGAGTTATTTATTCATCGGCAAACGGTCAATTACCGTGTGGAACAACTGCATGAGTTGCTTGGTGATTTTATGCATCCAGACCGTCGTATTTGTATTGAAGTTGCTTTAAGGGCTTATGAATTACATCGTATTCATTTCTTTTAAAATAGTAAGTAAGTATTCCCACGTTTTCAATGTGGATGAAATGCTTAAGTGTTCACTGGGCGTATCAATGTTATGGATGTCAGGACCAATACAGACCGCGTCGACATCCATTTTTTTGACGAGGATGCCACACTCAATTCCTGCATGAGTAGAAACAAATGTCACTTCTTCATTATATGTTTCCTTGTAAATTTTTTTGCAAAGGGAGCGAATATTCGAAGTGGGGTGATACGGCCAAGCAGGATATTCTGAATGAAAAATAACACGACTTTGTAATAGCCTGGCTAACACCTTCATTTGCTGGCTGATATGTTCTTGCAAGCTATATACGGAGCTTCTGATTTCATTTTTTAACATGATGTGATCACTATTTGTCCGCATTGTACCTAAGTTATTCGAACTCTGAACCAATCCAGGGACTTCAGTAGACATGCTTTGCACACTATTTGGCATGAATGTTAAAGCTGTTATTACTTTTGTCATTGTTTCTTGGGAAAAGACGTTATTTCCTTTTCGCATCGAGGACGTACACTGTACGTAAACTTCAGGATCTGCCATATCCAGTTCTTTCTTTAATGTTTCATCCCATTTAAATATGAATGAATGGATCAGAGGAATATGTTTTCGTTCTATCGCAATCGTCGCTTCTGCTTCTCTTGGAATGGTATTTGCCTTTGCGCCTCCGCGAAGGTGAACGAGTTGATAGTCAAAATGTTCCGCGCAATGTTGCAGCACTCTACCGAGCAGTATATTGGCATTGCCTCTTCCTTTAACGATGGAACCGCCTGAATGTCCACCTTTCAGTCCGCCAATATGAATGTCGTACAGTACAGTATCTGGCTGTCTTTTATCGTACATAATCGGGATTGTAAATTCAGCAATCACTCCGCCTGCACTGCTGACAAGCAATGTTCCTTCTTCTTCCGCATCAATGCTGATGAGGATACTTCCGTTTAGAAGTGCCGGATCAATACGTTTGGCTCCGTTCATAGTTGTTTTTTCTTCTGTTGTGAGCATGACTTCAAGGTTAGGATGTGGAATATGTTTCGAATCTAATAATGCCAGAGCATAGGCGATTGCGACTCCGCTATCGGCACCTAGTGAAGTGTCCGTAGCATAGAGCATATCTCCTTCTATCCTTAATTCAAGAGGGTCTTTGTTAAAGTCATGAGGATTGTCTCGATTTTTTTCACAAACCATATCCATGTTTCCGTGGATAATGACGGTCGGTGCGAATTCATATCCGAAAGTTGCCGGTTTTTTAATAATGACGTTTTTTGCTTCATCTTGAATGACTTGCAGACGATGTTTGTGAGCAAAGGAAACTAAATAATCGCTCATTTGTTGTTCTTTACCTGAACACCTTGGGATACGTGAGACTTCAGAAAAATAATGAAAAATACGGTATTTTGTCAGTTCCTGTATACTTGTATACAAATTTGTCCCTCCTGTAGCACTATCATCTGAATAGGCGGGTAGTCCAATAGATTAAAAAAAGAAACAAGCACTGATTTCGTCGCTTGTTTCTTTTTATTGTAACATATGGATTACAGGGGGACACATGGTGAAATCATACCCCGATCACCCTGCGTTGTGCTGGCAGATGTTTTTCGCAAGGAACAGGAAGGTTGCATATAATGTTCCGGCGTGAATTATAATACTCCCGATTCTTCAATAATCAGTTGTCGTTTTGTCGCATTTACATATGCTTTCGCACCTATCGGGATTGTTGCAAGGTCATTTGTATGGCCTAAAGGCAGCCCGTAAAAGGCCGGTTTTTTCACTAGTTGCGTAAAGTGTTCAAAGATTTCTTCCAAGGTTAAAGAGTTTTCAAAGCCGATATTGTTAAAAGGTATACAATTCACACATTCCCCAAATACAATTCCGACCGCATCGTGGAGCTTTCCGGCATTGTATAAATGGTTCATAAAATGATCAATTTGCCATGGTTCCATGTTCCATTCTTCAATGAATAAAATCTTTCCTTTTGTATCTATTTCGTACTCTGTTCCTAGCGAAGCACTTATTAACGCTAGATTTCCACCGACAATCTCCCCGCGTGCCTCACCAGGAAAAAAAGTATGCAACCATTTTCTCTCGTCGGCCCGCTTTATTTCTCCCAGTGTTTCATTCGTAGTGATCGCTTTTAACATTTGTTCTTTTGTATATTCCGTCAACTCTTCACGATTCAATCGCAAGAGACCAGGGCCATGGAATGTTGTCAGCCCTGTAAACTGATGAATGGCGATATGGAGCGTCGTAATATCACTGTAACCGATTATTATCTTTGGGTTCTTTTTGATTACGTCATAGTCAATTTTATCAACGAGCCTTGCGGTCCCATATCCCCCGCCTGTCACCATAATGGCATCGACTTCATCATCTCTGAACATTTCATTTACATCATGGGCACGTTGTTCATCACTTCCAGCTAAATAGCCCATTTGTTCATAAATATATTTGCCTAGTTTTACGTTATATCCCCATTGTTCTAACTCATAAACGCCTCTTGCCAAAGCGCTTTTATAGTAAAATGGGCTTGCCGGTGCAATAATACCTATCGTATCGCCTTGATGTAAGGCTTTCGGCTTTAATGTCATTTGCGTAAACCTTCTTTCCTATATTTGCTAGGACGCATGTAAGGTGCCATATACACCACTTCAAGACCTGATTTGATACGAAAGGTCTAAGTGGGAGAAAACGGCACCTACATGCCCGATTGGTTCAACTAACATTCAGTAAAAGCCCTACTGAATGAAGTTTCACTTTATGAAATAATGTGTTGATGTTCTTGTTTTATCTCCGCCACTTTTTTTGGATCGCGAAATAGTTCTAATGCACTTGACGATAATGCACGGATTACTTGTGTCATTTTAAGATAGGCGTAGTGAGAGTTTACGTATTTCAAAGCATCTTCTTCATGCACCCTAAGCGGTTGGTCAGCCTCCAGATCAACTTCTACATACAAAGTCGGGCATTTATAACTGACGTTTCCAATGTCTGTTGATCCAGGAGGCGGTGCTTCTTCTTTCGATAATATGTTATGGATTCCCGCTGCTTCGAGATGTTTCTTTGTCAGTTCCATCAAGGAAGGAACATTGATTAAATCGTCGAAGGAGTTCCCGAGCTCTTTGTAGGAAAAAGAGGCGCCAGTCATGAGCGCAGCTCCTTTTCCACAATCAATGATGCGTGATTTTACATGCTTTAAGTATTCCCTGTCTTCAGATCTTACGGTAATAAGACATACTCCTTTATCTGGAATAATGTTTGCTGCAGCGCCACCTTCCGTAATAATTCCATGGATACGAACATCCGGTTTCACATGCTGCCGCAGGGCATTGATTCCCATAAAGGTTAGTTGGACAGCGTCAAGTGCATTAATGCCTTCCTCTGGATAAGATGCGGCATGGGCAGCTTTTCCAGTAAATTCAAATTGAAAGTCGGTCATCGCAAGTGCTGACGAGTCGATGACAGTTTCATCCGCCAAATGTGCTTGAAAAACAACATCGACGTGATCAAAGGCCCCTTTTTTCAACATGTTAATTTTTGCTCCGTAAGTTTCTTCAGCAGGTGTGCCAATAAGGAGAATTTTTCCTTTAAAGTGTTTTTTTAGCTTAGATAAAACGATTGCACAACCACACATTGTCGCGGCAATCCAATTATGTCCGCAAGCATGGCCGTTTCCGCTTGGCGTATTGTATCCCGGTAACGCGTCATATTCCGCTAAAAAGGCAATAGCAGGACCGTCTTCATCCCCGAACTCTGCAATAAAAGCCGTTTGCAATTCGGCATCATCAGGGTATGGGAAATGAACGCTAAATCCAAACGCTTCCATCATATCCGCTACATACTGAGAGGAGATATATTCTTTTCCACTTAATTCGGGGTGATGAAATAAATAATCACTGATTTGTTGAAACTGTTCCCGATAAGTTGCTTCGATTTCATTTATTTGATCTTTTAAAGCATTGACATCCATTTTCAGCCCTCCGTTTTATTTCATTAAAATATTGCTGTCGCTACCATCATTAATATGACTTGTAACACAAGCATGATTCCAAATAAAGGCATGATAAACCTGTACCATCTAACCATGGAAATGCCCATAATCGCACATTCAATCGCTACCCCGGTTGGCCAGAACATGTTGGAAAATCCATCACCAAATTGAAAAGCAATAACGGCAATTTGTCGGTCCATTCCCGCCAAGTCGGTAATGGGGGCCATGATCGGCATGGTTGCCATCGCTTGTGCAGCTCCTCCCGATATAAATAAGTTTATTAGATTTTGAGAAAAAAGCATCCCTAGTGAGGTCAAGTAACTATTTGTGCCTACTAAGAAAAACGACAAATAGTAAATGACAGTATCGAGAATCGCGGCATCTTCCATCGTAATAATGGCTCCCTTTATAAAACCGATCGTCAGAATCCCGAATAAAATTTGTTTCGCGCCATCAATAAAGATGTCCATGATTCTTCCCAAGGAATATCCGCTCAAAAATCCTACAATGAAAAACATGAGTAAAAACAGCGCGGCTAATTCATCAATATACCATCCCAATTTTAACGTAGAATAAATGATCATAGCGAATGTAATGATTAATGCAAGGAGACTTAACTTATGCTTCCATAACAACTTCTCTTTTTTTAGTGTGATTTGATTAATGGCGGCCACTTTTGTTCCATATAAAATTGATTTTGTAGGGTCTTTTTTTACTTTATGCGCATAATACATCACATAAGAGATGACTGCGATTTCAAAGATGATAAAGACGATCAAACGAAACGATAAACCAGAAGAGAGGGGGACATTTGCAATTTCTTGAGCAATTCCGATTGTAAATGGATTTGTAAGCGCGGCGGCAAAGCCTGTCGCAACACCGACAAAGACGATGGCCCCGCCAACGATGGCATCGTAACCAAGGGCGATTGCCACGCCGATAAATACAGGAATGAGTCCGTATACTTCCTCATAAAGTCCAACAGTTGCCCCTAAGATTCCGAACATCACCATTGAAATAGGAATAAATAGGAACGTTTTATTTTTTAATTTATCTACAACATTACCTAATACGACACTGAGTGTTCCATTTACTGTTAATATGTGGACAAACACATAAGCGAAAATAATAAAGAACGTGATCGATGCTGTATCAACGAATCCCAGTTGAATATTTTTAAATAAAGCAAAGACAGATGGAAGGTCTTTTTCAATGGTTTTATAAGTGCCGGCAACGACAGTTACGTCACCATTTTCATTTTCAACCCGGTCAAACTCTCCTGATGGAAGTACTAAGGAGAGAATGTAAATAAGAAAGACGATACTTAAAATGACAACATATGGATGAATGTTTTCAAGATTAAAAAATTTCTTTTTAAAGTTACGAGGTTCTTGTTTTTTTGCTTGAACAGTATCCAATATTTTACCCTCTCTTCATCGCTTTGTTCTGTCATTTTGCTTGGTTGTCGTCAGGGGAGGTGGGCGTGACAATAGTGTAAAAGATTGTAAAAGTTGACTGACAGAACTATGGCATTGCTGTCAGAAGCAAGTTAACGGATTATATAACTAAAGTCTGAATGAAAGGCAGAACACATTTTTAGCAATCGCTTTCAAAAAGGATTCAACCACGTTCTTGCTTCCAAGATGATTGCCCTCAGACCTACCGCACCTATCGACAAAACAAAATACAGACAAAGTTAATATGGACCTTATCATTCTCTTTCTTCGAGAAGAAAGAGAATCACAAGATAGTAAATGTATCTTATCCCATCTTTATCTTCCTTCGATATATACAACTTGTATAAAAATAACAAGTATACTTATCCGATACGTATAAATCCCTTATAAAAGCTTATATATCCGGACATTCTATCATCTTATAAAAGACTAAGCACGAATATAAAGACGAGGCTGGCATTAATAAGGTTGGTGGTATAACTCGATCTAGAAACATTCCGTGGGCGGCTGGTGAGCCTCCCCGTGCTTGTGTGCTTTTGCAGAATCATTCATGCCTTTCTCTTGCGGGAGAGTCTACGTATCTTCCATCGTTAATACAGTGCATTGTGTGTCGCCCATTAGCGTCGATCCTTTGAGATATGCTCCAGGCTTGTTTTTCCTTCGCATGGAAGGTAGATATTCAACATCGTCCGATTTACGACAACGATGTGTGATCCGGCTTAGCCGAATAGGTGCATAAAGAAAAAGAGGTGCCGGTTTTTCTAAAGAAGACAAAGCTTCAAAGGAGAGAAACGACAACCTCTATCTGATTGATAACTTAATGAGGAATTATCATTTAAAACGAGTTAATCTATACGAGGAAAAACATCAATTCCTCTTATAAGTTAAAAGTGAAAAATAGTCAATAACTTATAACACGTTTGCATCAAGGACTCCATTTTTTAAAAAAAGTGATGTGACAAGTTACTGTTGTTCGTCACCAGCAGGTTCTCCAATTTTCATATTGAAGAGAACGATTGTCGTAATAATGGCACTAAAGATAACATAAAATGCTGGCGCGATTTGCATGTTTGTTACTTGGATTAAATAGGTGGATATAAACGGTGCTGTTCCGCCGAAACAAGCCACTGCGACATTGTAACTAAAGGAAAGTGTACTGTGTCGCACTTTTACTGGGAAAATTTCTACTACGGTTGCCACACCCGGTCCAGAATAAAGCGCGATCAACAATGCATAAATAATCATGGCGATAACAATCAAGACTGATTTACCTGTTGCGATCATGAGAAACAGCGGATATATTAAAATGCCTAACGAAATAGAGGAAGCGAGCAATAATGGTTTCCGCCCAACTCGATCAGAAACAAATCCAAAAATCGGAACAAAAATTAAAATGATCATTGGTGCGATAATTTTTGCAATTAAAGATACTTTATCTGGAAGTCCAAGTACACCAGTTAAATAAGTCGGAATAAAGGTTAATAATCCATAATAAGAAACTGTCCAAAAAATGGTAAAGCCAATTCCGGTTAACATTTGTTTTCTGTATTTTGAAAATAATGAAATAATATTCCCGTTACTTGTATCTTCACTTTTCTTGGCATCCTCGAACTCAGGAGATTCATTTGCTTTTTGGCGAATATATAACCCTGCCACACCGAGAATACCTGAAACGAAAAATGGAATTCTCCATCCCCATTCTTCTAACACAGGTGCGGGCATGAATGTCGTTAAGAGTACGAAGAACATTGCGCCACTTAGTGTGCCGACCGTGACACTGACTTCTTGAAAGCTGCCCCAAAAGCCCCGTGAATGTTTGTTTGCTGATTCAACGATATAGGATGCGGCGGCTCCGTACTCTCCGCCTGCTGAAAACCCTTGTGATAATCGGGCGATCACAAGTAAAATCGGTGCCCAAATCCCGATTATTTCATGGCTCGGTATGATCCCCATTAAAAAAGTTCCGAGCGACATGATGATGATTGTTAACGATAAGGCTTTTCTTCTCCCCACTTTATCCCCATAGCGACCGATAACGAGTGCTCCGATCGGCCGCATCAAAAATCCAACTGCGAAGGTAGCGAATGTTTGCAGAAGACTTGATAAAGAGTCATCTGTCATAAACACATTGGCTGCGATATATGTTGCAAAATAAGCATAAATACTGTAATCAAACCACTCGACGACATTTCCGATACTTCCTGCAAAAACGGATTTACGGATGTTTCTATTGTTATTTACTGCTGTTGAGGCCATCAAAAAACCCCTTTCTTGTAGAAATATGAGCTGTCGCGGATCGTTTTGTTTTTATGTTTGACGTAAAAATGTATTTGGATCCGCTATCATTGCAGTATTTATGATGATAAATGGCGTCGTTATGGATAATTGTCGACTAACTTGCCATTTTTCATGACCATTTTATCCGATTTTAAGATGTGTAGGTTTTCTAATGGGTTGTTAGGTAATATGAGTAAGTCAGCTTTTTTTCCTTCGGCAAGCACGCCTCGATCAGGTAAATCCAAACATTCCGCAGCTACCCGGGTCGATGCGTGGATGACTTGCATAGGTGTCATGCCGACATCATGCATAAACAATAGTTCATCGAAATAGGCGTCTGCACCCGTGACAGATGAACCGGCATCTGTTCCAGTAACGATATTGACACCGATTTCAATTGCTCTTTCAAGCATTTGGCGATGGGGTTCTAATACTTTTTCCGACTTCATACGAACCCACGCTGGCACACGTTCATCAAACGCCAGTCGTTTGTAAACTTCGAGTGTAGGAATCAAATAAGTTCCCTGTTCTTTCATCTGTTGCAATGCTTCTTCATTGGCATATATACCATGTTCAATCGTGTCAATTCCCGCTTCTAAACAAGTAAGAATTCCTTCCAATCCGCCAGTATGGGCCGCCACTTTTTTATTGCGCTTATGTGCCTCTTCGACAACAGCTTGTAATTCTTCTTTCGTTAACTGCGAGGAACCGGGCTCTTCTCCGTAAGTCGTCATTCCACCGGTAGCCATTACTTTGATAAAGTCGGCTCCTTCTTTAAACAGTTGTCTCGTTGCTTTTCTAGCTTCATCTGCTCCATCGATTTCCCGGCAAATATGGTATACATGCCCGCCAGTCATTGAGATGGCTTCTCCACAAGTAATAACGGTTGGACCCATCAATAATCCGGATTCAATGGCGTTGCGCAGTTCAATGATCGTACGATGTATCGAACCGACATCCCGAACGGATGTGATGCCTAATGACAACGTTCTCAACGCGTTACGATATGATTTTAACGCAATAAAACTATCATCTTTATGGTGCATGACAAATTCATCGTCTGCACTCCCATCCCACATTAAATGGACATGGGCATCAATAAGTCCGGGGATAACGTATTGATTTGAACAGTCTATCACGTGATCTTCCAGCCCGATGGAAGGAGGTTCGTTGCTCATTTGTATAATCATATCCCCCTCGATGACAATGTTCATATGAGGTGTCACATCATTCGTTTTCCCATCGATGACATGACAATTTTTTAAAATCGTTTTCACAAAGATCCTCCTTTAGTCATTACGGCTCGAGCAAAACATAGAGTACTAGTTTGCTATCTGAAATTTACTTTATATTTCCAAATGTTTGTGTTGACATAGTGAGTGTTTATATCAATTGGGTTGGAATCGGTATCCGATGAAATACGAGTGATTTTTAATATGGGCTCACCTATTTTTATATCCAAGTGTTTGCCAACTTCTTCATCCGTTATAAAAGGTTCTACTTCTTCTTCCACTTCTTTAATTTCAATATCCATTTTCTCTTTTAACATTTCCCCGAGGACGACAAAATCATCGTTTTCTTCAAACACTTTGATCGGGATATTCGGATCAGGGTAGTGATGAATATAAATAATCGGCTTCTGATCGATGTAGATCACTCTGCTGACCTGTGTAAGAAGCCGTGACGCTTCTACGTGATAAAGTTGGGCGATTTCTGCATTCGTCACTTGATCAATGGAAAGAACTTTCGCTGATAAATGTCCTTCTTGTTCTAGATAGTTTAGTTTAAATCCGGTCATTCTAGTCCAAGCTTCAGAGACTGTGCGACTAGCGACAAAAGATCCTTTTCCTTGAAAACGATAAATATACCCATCGCTTTCTAATTTCGCCAAGGCTTGCCGGACAGGAGAACGACTCGCATTGTACAGTTTGTCCAATTCAGATTCAGAAGGCAATTGTTCACCAACTTTATAAGTTCCACTTAAAATCTTGCTCACCAAATCATCATAAATTTGTTGATGAAGCGCTTTTTTTGCTCGCAAGTTTCTTCCTCCTTTCTTGTCATCGGTAGTATAGAAGAAAACGGTAACATAATGCGTGCTGCTTCTTCTCTCATTTGGTGTTTACATAAAGTGATTGCAACTTATTATAACAAGTTAAAGTTATTATAATAAGTTGGAGAAGCAAAGTAAAGAAGTTTTTTATGGGAAATTTTGGATTTAGTGTTAAGAGTTACGTGTTTTTGGGAGGAAATGAAGTTCAAAAATCCTTAATCGTAATAGAGAACGAGGGAGATGACAACATTAAGGAGGAAATACTAAAGGATAGGAGGAAGTTGTGAAAGAATAACCGTTTTCGGTGTTCAGATATTGTGGCAAACAAAACAAGGTGACTTTGATAAAGACTAGAAGGTTTTCATCGGAGGGTCCTTCTTGGCTTGATCGCCATTGAAAAACATATGAATGTGTGTTATTGATTGTTAAAATCTCATTTTATTCTAAGAGATGAGTCAGAAAGCAACAAAATCGGCTAGTTTCAGCTTTGAAAATACTATTGTAGGAAGCCTTTCAAAGGCTATGTGCTTGAACCATGACGGCAATCTTTAAAAAGCGCAATAAAGCCAGCGCTTCGTGGTTAATAGAACACTGTCTAATTTTCCAAAAGGGAGGCATCCTCTTATTTTTATAGAGAGCCAACGGCGCTCGATATATAGCGAATGCGTCATCCAGCCCATTCAAATAATGGTGCCAGTTTTTCTAAGGAAGGCAAAACTTTAGCGACAACTTCTATATTGAAACATGATACTTTGAACTAGCACTTGTAAAAAGACAGGTAATCACAATATACGGGGAGGTCGTCATAATGAAAAAGTATGTAATTGTCATTTTTTGTTTGATTACGTTTATTTTGGGGAGTGTTTTTGCTGTTAAATGGTACGAACGACACCAAACGAATAAAATCGTGATGAATTATTTACAAGAAAAAAAGTACGATAAAAATATTAAAACCAAAGAAATCAAGTATGATTGGAAGCAAGGGGGGTTTTACATAGAAGTGATCTATAAAGATGAGCCGGAATACAGGTATGAGTATTATCCTCGACGTAGTGAGAAGCATGGTGTTTTTATAATGGGATTTGATGAACAAAATGTTAGTCTTAGAATTAATAATAAAGGTAAGTATATGGATTATGATGATTCGTGAATCTTCACGATCGTTTCAAAATGTAAACACGACACTGTATGCAGCGACTTTACCCTTCGCGTCAAGCTTTCAAAGAATAAAGGATAAATATTCCAATATTTACACACTGATTATTCAGTTTATTTAAAAACATCATTCATTTTAGAATTGAACAACCACCCGCTTTCATAATGATCAATAAATGATCAATTAAATGGAGGAGAATTAAATGAGAAGCCGCTTGCTCGTCATGTTCTTGTTGGGATTGTTTGTCCTATCCACTCCAATCCATGCATTTGCCCAATCAGGAGGTTTGCAAGAAGAAAGATGGGGCAGCAAAGAAAATGATTTTTCGAAAATGGGGAAGATCGGCAATAGAAATAATGAAACACCAGGGGAATGGTTTTTAGGAGACACGCCCCCTAATCCACAACCAGATGCTCCGGTTTTGTTGTTTGTTCCTGGTTTAAACAACGTTGCTCAAATTTTTCTAGAGAAAAATGGTTTGTATCAAGCGGCATATGAGGCAGGTTATGAAACGGCCTTCATCCAATTGTATGATGCAGGTGGAACCTCAGCAGATATGTGGAAGAATGGAAAGTTACTTGCTGAAAAAATAAAAGAAATATCGGAGTATTTTAATGGTAAGCCGATTACCATTATCGCTTATAGTAAAGGGGGGATTGATACACAAGCAGCGGTGACGTATTATGGTGCATGGCCATATGTGCACAATGTGATTACATTGTCCAGCCCCCATCATGGGTCTGAATTGGCGGATTTGGCAAATAGTAAGTGGGCTGGATGGTTAGCAGATTTATTAGGTGTACGAGGCGAAGGAATGGCAGCAGTAGAAACAGGTTATATGGAATATTTCCGCTCAATGACAGATGACAAACCGTATGCGTATGTAAATGATTTTTATACTGTTGGCGGAAGAGATTGGGGAAAAATATTTTCTCCGACGTGGTTTGGTGGTGTATACTTATCTAAATTTGGCGAAAATGATGGAGTAGTTACAGTAGCGAGCTCACGTTTGCCAAAAGGACAAGAAATAGAAATTGGTAATTGGAATCACATCTCCATCCGTAGCAGCATTATTTTCCCCGTCATTGAACATTATCTTTCAGCCCCTGGGAAGAAAAATAATAAACAAAAATCAAACTTAATGTACCTGACAGTACCTAACGGTGACCGATTTATACAAGGGAATAAAATAACTAAGAATAAGAAAACCAAACAGTTTTTTCCAATTGAGACGCATGTAGATAAGGCAACATTACAACTATACACTGGACATCAACTAGCTGAAGTACACCTTGTTGATCCCAAGGGAAATGTTCATGCTGTCACACAAAATGTGACCATGGAAGACACAGGTATTTTTGATGGCGCAAAAGCCTACTCTGTTGAAGTGGAGAACCCTTTACCAGGAGAATGGTCGATTCAAATGAAGAGCTTACAAGAAAATGCTTATTTGCTTCATGCTCAGTTTAACAAAGCAAAGACCAAGAACATTATTTCACATGTCAACCATGACAAAAATGTCGTTAAAGAATATCAATTAAAAGTGGATAAATCTGCTGTAAAAGAAACTAGTTTGGAAGCGGTATATACAGTAATTGATTCGAAAAACAGGACCAACGTATGGACATGGAAAACGAAGGGAACTTTAAATTTATCAAAAGATCTCTCTCATTTGCAAAAGAATCGCAACTATAATATCACGGTTGATATTACTGGAGAGACGAATTCGGGATCGCCATTCAAACGGACAATTATCGATTCCGTGTACTTGTCTAATTAAAGGGAGCATATCCAATCTCGTCCATGATCAGGATGGTAGGACTCGCATGTTGACGCAGAAATTTTTGGATCTAATTTGAAAAAGAGTTAAGAAGAAAATTCTAATAATTGGCATATTTATTGTTGTATTAGTAGTGATTGCTGTTGCTGTAGGTTTTATTTCATTAGCGTTGCCGTACCTTTCTTTAAAATGATACTGATTGACTATCGCGGATATGGTGGATCTGGGAAATATTTCCCGCAATATAATAACTGAAGATATTTCGGCTTTTTTAGATGCTCTTTCTCTTGATCGTGTAAACCTTGTGGGAGTATCTCGAGGGGGACAGAATGCTACCTTTGTTGGCCATAAAGAGATCTGACATAATAAAGAATTTAGTTATCGCAGATAGCTTCAGTAACCTCCCTCATTGAGCTCTAAATTTGTATAAATATCAAACGCTTTGTTTTCATTACTTCCTTACAACGATTATCAATCTTATGCCATATCCATTATGAGTATTATCCTCGGCGTAGTGAGAAGCATGGTGTTTTTATAATGGGATTTGATGAACAAGGTGTTGATCTCAGCATTAATAATAAAGGTAAGTATATGGATGATGATTCGTGAATTTTAGATGAATGAAAAAACATGATTTCGAGTTTAGGTATTTGTGGCAAAGGTGACAACTGGTCACCTTTGTGATTCCAATGACACAATCGCGGGGTAATGATAAAAATGTTTGTGCAAATATATACGCTTTACGCGCTTTTGTTGAAACAGGGAAGGTAACTTAATAAGTATATTCGCTCTTGCCTCATTAACGTTCTTTTGGATCGAGTGCATCCCGAAGTCCGTCTCCCACGAAGTTAAAGCATAAGACCGTAATGAATATCATGAACCCGGGAAAAGCGGGATACCAGGGAGCTTTCATAAGGACGGTGACATTTTGGGCATCCTGCAGCATATTCCCCCAACTTGGTGTTGGCGGCTGGACGCCCAGTCCAAAGTAGCTCAAGGCGGCTTCAGTCAAAATGACCGTGCCAATCAGTAAAGTAGCCGTTACGATAATCGGACTCATGGCATTTGGCAACATATGGCTGAAAATTATTTTATACGACCTTGTCCCGATCGTTCTTGACGCTAGTACAAACTCTTTTGTCCGCAATGCTAAAAATTCCCCGCGAACAATTCTTGCAGTGCTTGTCCATGATATCAGGGCTAAGATGAAAATAAGTTTGTTCATGCCGGGCTCAAAAATCGTGACAATTGTGATTAAGAGAAAAATAGAAGGAATGGAGAGCACAATATCTACTAATCTCATTAAAACAGCGTCGAGGAATCCGCCATAATAACCTGCAAGCGCTCCAATGGTCGTGCCGATGACAAGGGTGCCTGCAACTGAGCTGAATGCTATAAGCAAGGAAATTCGGCCTCCATATAGTAAACGCGCTAAAATGTCACGCCCCAACCTGTCTGTCCCAAGCCAGTGTGCGGCACTGGGCGCCGCGAGTTTATTCGCTACATCTGTTTCAGCCGGATGATAGGGGGAAATCCACGGGGCGAGTATTGTTAAGAAGATAATGATCAGTAATACAATAGCACCAAAAACAGCTAGTTTATTTTTCTTGAATTTATGAAAATATAGCTTCATAAGCGTTTCAGGCTTCTCTTGGATTGATTGAATATCGTTTAACATTGATTCACAGTCAGGGTGTGCCATCCTAATCCCCCTTTCTCCTTTAATACTCGATCCTCGGATCAATGACAGCATATAGTATATCCGCCAATAAATTTCCGAAAACGACAAAAATGGATGAGAGAAATGTAAGAGCCATGAGAACTGGATAGTCACGGCTAAATGCGGATTCAATAAAGAGTCTGCCAATACCCGGCCAGCTGAAAACCGCTTCTGTAATGGCTGCTCCCCCAATAAGTGATGGAAGCATCAGGCCGAAGAGGGTAATAATGGGAATCATTCCATTTCTTAATCCGTGCTTCAACACGACTGTCCTCTCATCAAATCCTTTTGATCTGGCGGTTCTGATATAATCTTGTTGTAACACCTCCAACATGCTGGCGCGAGTGTATCTCGTCAGAGCCGCCATATCGGCAACAGCAAGCACGAATGCCGGCATGATCAGATGGTGGAGCCTGTCCCATATGCTGAAAGGAGCATTCAATGTTGCCGCACCACCGGTCGGAAACCACCCAAGCTGTACTCCGAACAAAATAATCATCATCAGGCCCAGCCAAAAATTGGGGGTAGCCATTCCCAAAAATGAGCCGGCTGTCACTGTATAATCGAGTTTCGTATAGGGCCTTATGGCCGACAATATGCCAAGCGGTATCGCAAGGAGGAAAGTGATAAGTAAGGATACGCCCATTAGTAAAAGGGTATTGGGCAAGCGATTCATGATCATTTCACTAACCGGGACACCTCTTCTGATCAAAGAAGTTCCAAAATCGCCTTTCAGGATGTTTCCCAGCCATTTCCCATATTGGACGTGGATTGGTTCGTTCAACCCGTATGTTTCTTCAAACTTTTCGATATCCTCATGTTTGATCCTCGGATCCATATACAGACTTGCGGGGCCGCCCGGAGCTGCTTTCATAATGGCGAATGAAATCATTGTGATGCCGATCAGCAGCGGGATGGCCATCAAAATCCGGCGAATAATGAAAGAAATCATTCGTATGCTCCTTCCGCTAAATCAGAATGCCCGACCCGCTCTATCATAGGTTGGATGAAAACAGAGTGGATCCCCATCCCTTTTCATCAATTATCTTATTTGCTCAGCCACCATTTATGTGGTTTATATATCTTGTGTAGGGGATGGAACTCATACCCTTCAAGTTCTGCGGGCATTGCCCGATATTCTGTTGGATAGAAAAGCAACGTATAAGGCAAATCTTCAGCAAGTTTTACTTGAATGTTTCCAAGCAGTTTTTTGCGCTTTTCGCGATCTCTTTCTTTCAACTGTTGTTCCAGCAATCTATCAAGTTCCGGATTGGAATAGCCAATAAAGTTGAGTCCTTTTTCAATTTCCTTTGAATGAAAGAAAATGCTTGGATCCGGGTCTGTCCCAAGTAACCAGGCGAAAATGACCGCATCAAAATTCCAAACACCTGGTTTAACGTCGTTGGTAAAAGTACTGTACTCTACAAAAACCGGCTTTACTTCGATCCCTACTTTTTTCAATTGTTCTTGTAAAAGAACAACAACATCTTCTCTTACTTGGCTGCCAAGGTTTGTTTTTAGTTCAAAGGAAAATCTTTTACCGTCCTTTTTAAGAATGCCGTCTTTTCCCGGCTTCCAACCCGCATCGGCAAGGATGCGCTTTGCTTTGCCGGGGTCGTATGTAAACTTTGGCACATCATCATGATAAGCCCAGCTTAAAGGACTTTCTGGAACATGGGCCACTTCGCCGTGACCTTCCAAAATTTCATTTACAATCGCTTCCCGGTCAATTGCGTGGTTGATGGCCTGGCGCACTTCTTTGTCTTTGAATAATTCATTTCTCATATTCCCGGCAAAAAAGGTGTAGGAAGGGGCCAATCCTTCTTTCAGTTTAATTCCGATCTTATCTTGGAATGACTTTACTGTTTCAATATCCGAAGCCGGGATGCCGGCATAAAAATCAATGTCGCGGTTTTGTAACTGGGTGAGCAAGGCATTGGTGTCAGTGGCAAATTTCACCGTAATCGTGTCCAAATGAGGCCTGCCCTGATAATAATCTTCAAAAGCTTCGACCTTTACAAACTCCCCATCTTTCCATTCAACGAATTTAAAAGGCCCTGAACCGATCGGTTTTTTTGTGTTGAATTCGTGTTCAGCCAGTTCGTGAATGGGAACATCTTTTAAAATGTGTTCCGGCAGGATCCCAAAACTCAAGCCAATCGAATGAAACTGGGCATCCACTTTGTTCAAGTGGAATTTGATTGTTCTATCGTCAATTTTTTCAACACTTTCCAATGCTTCAAAGTAGGATTTTCTGGGCCCGTCGTAATCATCGTTCAGGGGAATACGGTAGGTAAAGACAACATCATCTGCAGTAAGAGGCTCGCCGTCATGAAATTTGATTCCTTCTTTTAATTTGACTGTGTAAGTCAGTCCATCTTCTGATTCCTTAACACTGGCTGCCAGTTTTTCGGTGTTAGGGCCGAAGTCTTTCTTGTTTGAACCAACAAGACCTTCAAAAAGGAAGTCTTGAATATCTGCACTAACGCCATCAGAGGAATAGAGCGGATTAAAAAGGATAGGTGAACCAATCGATCCAATAATCAAATCTCCGCCATCCTCAGGATCTTTCTGTTCTGTCAGTGTTTCGCCCCCCTGAGACGCGCGATCGTCGGTTGTCGTTTTTTTTTCCATGCATCCACTAAAAAGCAGCGATAGAAAAAGCATGATGCCTAGCAATAACCATGCAGGTTTTTTCATGAAAAATCCTCCTAACTGTCTATATAGAAAAACCCCCATGTGTTTGATGATTTGTGTCTTTTTCAAGTCATTTTGCAGTTTTTATATAAATGACATGTGACAAAATGCTCTTTCCTTATCTCATAAAAGTGAGGCTCAGTATGCTGGCAAATATCTATTGCTGCCGGGCAGCGGGTATGAAATACGCATCCCGTCGGGGGATTTGCCGGACTGGGCAAGTCTCCTCTTAATACAATTCTTTCACGGGGTTTTGCCCCTTTTTTTCGTAGAACCGGTACTGTTGACAGCAAAGCTTTTGTATATGGGTGAAGCGGGTTTTCATACAAGGATTTTTTATGGGCAAATTCCATTATTCTTCCAAGATACATCACAGCAACGCGGCTGCTGATGTAACGTACGATGCTTAAATCATGGGAAATGAAAATATATGTAAGACCAAACTCAGCTTGCAACTCTTTCATTAAATTAAGAATTTGTGCCTGGATGGAAACGTCAAGTGCCGACACGGCTTCATCCGCGATAATTAGTTCGGGATGAAGAGCCAATGCCCTGGCGATGGCTATCCGTTGGCGTTGGCCTCCAGAAAGTTCGTGTGGATAACGATTCATATACGCCGGGCTTAGGCCTACTTTCAAGAGTACTTCCGCCATTTTTTGTGTGCGCGTGTTGCGGTCGTATAGGCCATGGGTTGCAAAAGGTTCGTTTAAAATGGATTTTAGTGCTTTTCTCGGATTCAAAGAAGCGTATGGGTCCTGAAAAATCATTTGGATATTTTTTCTGACGGAGCGGAACAGTTCCCTTTCCGATAGATGCGATATATCTTGTCCCTTAAAAAAAATCTTTCCTTCCGTTGGTTCGTATAAGCGAACAAACATCCTGCCGGCTGTTGACTTGCCAGAACCCGACTCTCCGACAATACCGAGTGTTTCTCCTTTTTTGACATACAGATTGATACCGTCCACAGCTTTTATTTGCCCTACAGTCCTTCGGAAAACACCAGCTTTGACAGGGAAATGTTTCTTAAGATTTACGGCTTTCAACATATACTCGTTTGACTTATTAACCGGTATTTTCGACATCTCTTTCCCCCTTGACATCATATAAAAAGCAGCGCACAGATCGGGCGGTGCCGATTTTTTTCAAATCGGGGGAGTCTGTAAGGCAACGGTCAAATGCGTGAGGGCAACGCCCAGCAAAACGGCAGCCTTTTGGAAGGTGTTCCGGTAAAGGAACGTTACCCGGAATCGGAATCAGTTTCCCGGTGTCATCATCCATGACAGGAATCGAATTAAGCAGACCAATTGTGTATGGATGAAGCGGTTCATGAAACAGGCTATCTACTGGAGATTCTTCAACAATTTGTCCACAATACATGATCAGCACTTTGTCTGCTACTTCGGAAACAACCCCAAAATCATGGGTAATGAGGAGAATCGCTGTTTGAAATTTTTTATTTAGCTCCTTCATCATATCTAAAATTTGCGCTTGTATCGTTACATCCAATGTTGCGGTTGGTTCGTCTGCTATCAGAAGCTTTGGGTCACAACTCATTGCCATGGCAATCATAACCCGCTGTCTCATTCCCCCTGACAGGCTGTGGGGATATTCATTTACCATTTCCCTCGCCCGCGGGAACCCGACCATTTTTAGAAGTTCAACGGCTTTGCGGGAAGCTCCTTTTTTCGATAGTTTTTTATGATACATTAAGACATCGATTATTTGCTCTCCTATTGTTAAAACAGGATTTAAAGAGGTCATCGGTTCCTGAAAAATCATTGAAATCTCGTTTCCCCTTATGTGATACATTTCCTTTTCCGGGAGGGGGAGCAAATCAACGTCATTAAATATCATTTGGCCCTCCACTATCTTGCCCGGCGGATTTGGAATGAGTTTCATAATGGATAAAGCTGTGATGCTCTTTCCTGATCCCGATTCTCCGACCAGGGCAACGGTCTCTCCCTTTTTGATGAATAAGTCGACTCCGTCAACTGCTCGAATGCACTTTTTATCAACAAAGAAATACGTCTTTAAATTTTTTACTTCGAGCAATGCGGTCAATCATACCACCATCCTTGTTCAGACTTATCATGATGCTTGTTTGAGGTAATGATAAAGGGAACTCGATTGTGTCATTATAGGAAAATTTTGAACAAAAATAACAAGGAACCGCCTCAATAATTCATTTCCGAATATATCATAATTCAGTATTTTATTCATGAGTGTAAAGGGCTATTCATAGGACCAGGAAGCATCATGATTGAATAAATAAGAACAGGTTTTCCCTCTAATTGTTTCTGTTTTCAGCATTCCGTGATCCGACTGTTCATGAACGGTGGAATTGTCTGGTTGTACAGATCAAAAGGCCTATACCTAATAGCTGACCATGCAGCTATGGTTTATAAGACCATACTAGTACAAAATGTATTCCAGCACAATCAGTTTTTGGCGAAAATTGTCAAATGATGTCGTTAAAAGTAATAGTAACCGTTTTCTTTCGTGTTTATTTGTACCACCACGTTGCCGGGAGTTATTAATGAGTTTTCCTCTCCGTACTTGCCGGATATTAGGCAACATAAAAAGTCTGTACGTCGGCTGATTCATCTGCCCTGTTTGTTTAAATAAGTATCGACATTGCTGAATGACCAAGCCGGTTTTCTATTATTTTTTGAAACTTAAGTCATGTGTTATAATGAAAATTTTAAAAAAGTTGGCAAGGGGTAGAGGAAATGGAATGGAAATTGAAAACGTTCGATGAATTGACAGTGGACGAACTGTATTCAATACTGCAGGCAAGGGTAGATGTTTTTGTTGTAGAGCAGGAATGTGCTTACCGTGAACTTGATGATCATGATCGGGTCGCTTTTCATCTGTATGCTGTCGATGCTGGAAAATTGGCCGGATATGCCCGGATTTTGCCTCCGGGAAGTGCTTATCGAGAACTGTCGATAGGAAGGGTGCTCATTCGAAAAGAGTATAGAAGAAAGGGGTTGGCGAAAGAGTTAATGAAAAGGGCTCTGCGGTTTATTCAACAGCAGACAACGGTAGACTGCGTAAAAGTTCAAGCCCAGGAGTATTTATTATCCTTTTATGGCTCATTTGGTTTTCAACCTGTTTCGGAAGTCTATATGGATGAAGGAATACCACACGTAGATATGATCTTGCAATTGGATGACTAAAGCCCGTTCGATGGTCTAAATGGTGTTTGTCGAAATATATACTCAGACGGGCAGGACGGTTTTTGGACCTCTATCGCCACCGGACCTGAAGGGCTTTGATCAAGAGGCAAACTTGGAACAATACATGCTCCTGCGACGTACGGTATTTACTAAATAAGATTCAGGCATTTCCTGCGATGAGCCGGTCAGCATCGACTTGGTTAAATGTATCCAGTCAAGTTCCATGAACATCGCAGGAAATTGAAAACGAGCTGATTGAATCGGGGGTTTCATACGTGAGCAGGCAAATGAACGGGAAAACGGAGCCACTCAAGAAACGTGCTGGATCAATCGGTGCCGCGTCTTCCTGTAATCAAGTTAATAATGAAGATAATGATCGCTGCAACGAGAAGAATATGGATAAGGGCGCCGCCTACTTTGACAACAAGTCCGAGGATCCACAGAACAATTAATATCCCAATAATGGTCCAAAGCATATTTTTCACTTCCTTTCTTTGTCATAAATTACCCAAAAACAAGCAAATGAAACAACTATTTTCAACAGAGTGTCCCCCTCAATCTTTCGAATGCGGTTCAGGTAAAGAACAGATACAGGCGGATGGGCGGAATACTCTTCTTTTACTGTGTATTTTATGGATGGTTGATTGATTTTATAAATCGGACAAGAAATTTTTGGGAAAATCAATCGCAGGCTGTTTTAAGCGAAAGATCGGTGGAACAGGTGCTTTTAGCATTTTTCATGCTTATTTTTTTCGCATAAAAAAGAGAAAGAGATCAACAATAATCGAAGATGGAGGTGAAAAATGATGCAATTAGCAGGACATGAACTACGGGATCTCAGTGAACTCATTGCAAGCTGTTACAACACGGTCACTTGCATGGGAGCTTTTATCAACCAGGCGCAAGATCCTGATTTGAAGTCGATGCTTCAAAGGCATTACCCGAAGCATATTGCCGACTATAACTTGAAAGTGGAGTTTGTCCAAAGCAATACCACTCCTGATATTTCCAAGTTTATGCCGGATGATTTAATGACGAAACTGGATAACTACACGACTCCGCCTGTACAGCCTGTGCCTGCCGGAGCACCAAGAACAAATGCTCAGACACATACAGACAGGGAGATTGCCCTTGCCTACTTATTGAACCAAAAGGCAGCGGCTAAAAATTATGCGGCAGCCGTTTTGGAGTGTGCCAACCCGCACCTGCGGACTTTTTTGGAAAATGCTTTCTTGAACAGCAGCAGGCATTCCTATGAGGTGTGGCAGTATATGACAGAAAGGGGATATTACCCGCTTTCCCCAGCACCCCAGCCAGATATTCAAATGGTGGGGAGTATGTACGAAGTTGTTCCACAGCCGGCGACTTACATGGGAGATCAAGAGCCTCCCCAGCAGTTTTTACAGTGAGAAATGGAGACAGGCAAACGTTTGCCTGTCTCAGTTTCATTTCGGAGGCGGCATCTTCAAAATTTGTTCCTTTTTAATTCGTCCCTAATTCAGTATAATGTTAAGATGGTAGAGCGTTATTTTTATGGAAGAGGAGTAATCGAGATGACCTCTGAGAAAAAGCCCATCCCTAAACTGGATTACGGAATTGTTTTAACAATCATGTTAATGATGATTGCAAGCGCAGTTGTCATTTACAGTGCCCAAACGACGGGACAATATGGTGGAACAAACTTTGTTTTACAGCAACTCGTGTGGTATGGAATCGGAACGGCTGTTGCAGTGTTTGTCATACAGTTTGATTCCGATCAGCTAAGAAAAGTGTCCTGGTACTTGTATGGAATTGGCTTGTTGATGTTAATCATCTTATTTCTCGCACCTGAAACCTGGTCGTTTACAAAGAAGACAAATGGTGCGCAAAGCTGGTTTTTTATTCCTAAAGCCGGGGCTATTCAACCGTCGGAGTTTATGAAAGTGTTCACGATTCTTGTCCTTGCAAAAGTGACGGCTGATCATCATGTGAAATTTATTCGAAAAACGACGAAAACGGATTTTTGGCTTCTGACCAAGCTAGGTCTCATCGTGGTAGCTCCCGTTGTGTTTATTCTAAAACAGCCCGACCTTGGAACATCTCTTGTGTTCGTGGCCATTTTTCTTGGAATGGTGTTTGTGTCAGGCATCACCTGGAAGCTTTTGGTCCCCATTTTTTCTGCAGTCTCGTTATTGGGCGGCACGGTCCTGTATATCGCGATCAACAAACCGGAGCTGTTAAAATATTTTGGTGTGAAGCCATACCAATTTAAGCGGATCTATTCGTGGCTTGATCCATACACACATCAATCGGATGCAGGGTTCCAGCTCATGAGATCAATGCTTGCCATTGGCTCGGGACAAACGAGTGGAAAGGGATTTGGGAACCGTGAAGTATACATGCCGGAAAGCCATTCAGACTTTATTTTCAGTACGCTCGGCGAGGAATTTGGTTTTATCGGCGGAAGCATTCTCGTTAGTTTATTCTTTTTATTGATTTATCAGATTACAAGAGTGGGACTAGATACAAAAAACCCATTTTATTCTTATATTTGCGTCGGGGTAATCTCGATGATCACTTTTCATGTTTTTCAAAATATCGGTATGACAATCGGGCTTTTGCCGATTACGGGAATCCCGCTTCCGTTCATCAGTTACGGAGGAAGCTCGCTCTTGTCGAATATGATGGCGATCGGACTTGTTCTATCCGTCCGATATCATTATAAAAAATATATGTTCTCTTCAAGTGAATAGCATGGGCAAGCTGATTCAAAAATGAATTGCAAGTCACTTTTGCATCGATTAAATCGACAAAGATGCATAAGTGACTTGTTTTTTTGTTTTAGCATGTGTTTGTTAGTTGGCATGAATTTTGCGAAATATAAAAAAGAACTACAGGCAAGACATGCTTGCAGGTGAAATGATCAAAGAAGGGAGATAGATGATGAGAGGCAACAGTGTCCGATAAACGATCCCGTGATGATTTAACCAGTTTCAGTCATTTAGGGCAAAATGAGTGCGTGGATGGAAATAAATAACAGAACAACAGAACTTCTGTTTGTGTTTTTCACACCCATACATTGTTGTAGTATGACTTGCGGAATTCACGACATTGATGAAATGCGTTTTGTATGTCTACTGCGATGAGAGTATTCAGTGGTTTTCACAATAGGTCAACATACACTCTGGAAGTATCGCTGCTTTTGGCGTTTCCCTTGAAACCGCTTTTTTAATGTCTGAGTTTAAGACGATTATGGGAGCGTGGATTGTAACCCGGCTAAACCGATTTTCGCGATTGTTTAACTGTTTTCGATATCGTTACAAAAATATGCTTCATCGCGGATGATAGCGCTTGAAATACTGTCTTATAAAAGATGCTTTTTGGGCATTTGTGTTGGCGTATTTGAGTCCGCTTTCTGTGGGTACGTTAGGAACGTAATGTGCTGGTGTTCCTTTCCAAATTTCAGCGCCAGGGGATCGAGAGGCTTGGCACTTGCCAGGTTTAATGAAATGACTGGATTCTATGCGTTGGTCTGGCAAAAGCAACGTATTCCAGTTCCATCAAGAATATGGAAGGTGAATAAGGGGTATGGCGAATTGGATGCTGGCAGTAGTACAAGATGATTTTAATAGTGAAAATAACTTGGGATTAATCGAATTCTATATACATGATTGTGTCGAAAAGTATCCCGAAACGAAGCTTATTTTATTTCCTGAAGCGGCAGCCTCGGGCTATCTTTTTTCGGAAGACCATGTGAAATGGAAAGCGGAGGCCGCAGATGGAGCTTCATTCGTTTTTCTATCCAATTTGGCAAAAGTGTATAAGCTATACATTGGCTATGGTTTTATCGAAAAGAAGGATGGCAAGATTTATAATTCAGTGAATTTGATTGGACCCGACGGCGAACTTTTGGCTACTTATCAGAAAATGCACTTGACTCCTTTGGAAAAGCATCTGTTTACACCAGGAGGCCGCCTTGTCACTGTAAAGACCGAGCTTGGAACGATTGGTTTTGTTATTTGTTGGGACATGGCTTTCCCGGAGTTATCCCGTCTGTTGGAAAAACAGGGAGTGGATTTAATCCTTGCTCCCAGTGCATGGGAACGTCCTTATGAAGATTCATATGAGCGAATGGCGACTGCCCGGGCAATTGACAATACTGTATTTTTGGCAACATGCAATTACACTGGTGGCAAAGGAGAAATTCAGTTTTTCGGAAGGTCCGCCATTTATGGTCCCGATGGCGGGATGATCAGTGGGAGGCCAAAAGAGGAGAAAGGTATTGTCGTGGCTCCTATAGAAATCGGCAAAAGAAAAGAATTGAAAGAAAGCTTTTACTCTATGCGTGTGGATGAACGAACGGATTTATATACGATTCTATGGAGAGACAAAACGGACTGAGAATCAGTGGGGCATATTGGGATGTTTCCGGTTGATGCCAAACCGAAATCCGGCCCGAACATGCAGGGGTATTGAAATCATATAACTGTACTGATCACATACGAGCACAGGAATAGCTGTTTCCTGTTTTTCCATAAGGATGAATTGCCTGCTTCAGTGAGGAACTTTTAAAAAAGACGTGAACTTTACAATGTCGCTTTACTGATGGGAAGTAAGGCAAGTCAAATGCTGAGGCCTAGACGCTTTTTATTGATGTGAATAGGGGGAAGGATATCGCGCACTTACCTGGTGAATGCTCTATATCATTCTCGTCGGTCTTTAGAAGTTTGTGGAAAGTTTTCAGTGACCTAGGAGATATAGGAAATGAACGCTAAGGAGGCAATAAAATGGAGTATCAATTTATTTTGCGTACAAAAGTGATTTCTGAACAAGGCGCAACGAACAAAGCAGGCAGCTTTTTGAAAGAATATGACGTCAAAAAAGTGCTTCTTGTGACGGATCAGGCGATTGTCAATGCAGGTCTGTTGGGAGGCATGCTCGAGAATTTGAGGAAGGAAGGTTTAAGCTGCGTTGTTTTTGACCGTGTGAAACCTAATCCTAAGAATACAGAAGTGGAAGCTGTAGCCAGCATTGCCAAGGAAAATTCTATTGATGGCCTGATCGCTATCGGCGGAGGAAGTGTGATGGATTTTGCCAAAGGTGTGGGCGTGTTGCTGACACATGAGGGCAGTGTAAGGGAGTGGGAGGGCGATTTTACGCTTGAAAGGGATATTGCTCCTTTAATTTGTATCCCTACGACGGTTGGGACAGGTAGTGAAGTAACATGGATTGCGGTTATAACGGATACGGACAGAAATTTTAAGATGGGAATCGTTGATCCAAAAATTGCTCCAAAAATAGCATTACTAGATCCGGATGTAATCAAAACATTGCCTTCTTCTACTGTCGCCAGTACCGGCATGGATGCATTAACACACGCGATTGAAGCATACACTTCCCGTCTTTCGTCACCAATGACAGAAACACTGGCTTGCAAGGCGATCGTGATGATCAAAGAGAATTTGACAAGTTTGGTTAACGATTCAAGCAACCTCCGGGCTTCCCGGGCCATGCTGAGTGCCAGCATGATGGCGGGAATTGCTTTTAACAACGCTAATGTCGGGAGTGTGCATTGTCTTTCCGAAGCGATAGGCGGCTATTATGATCTTCCTCACGGTGTTTTAAACAGTATTTTCTTGCCTTTTGTATTCCGGCGTAATATTTCGGCCGATCCCGCCAGACATGCAGAAATCGCTTATTTATTAGGTGCCGAGAAACGATTTGCATCTGAAGAAGAGGCGGCTCTTGAAGGGCTCAACATAATCATGAATATAAGAAAAAGCTTACAGCTTCCCAAATTCAATGAATTGAAAAAGGTTTCGCCGGAAAACTTTGAATATTTGGCGAAGGTGGCGAAGGAAACGCCTATGGATGAAAGCAATATAAAAGAAATAAGTGAAGAGGAATATTTGGACATCATTAAAGAGGCGTTTAATGAGTGAAACAGGAGGAAATTGTGATGGATGAGAAAAACCTTGAATATAGAGAAGAACTTGACCGGAGAATTTCAATACTCACGGAAAACGGAAAAAAAGATAGTGTTATTGAACAACTGCAAACCTTAGATTATATCATGATGGTGATGATTGGAATGGCTTCATTTCTAACCTTTTATTGGGGTTGGCAGTAAGCTTACTATAAAAAGGGGAATTAGTGATGAATAAAAACGATAGTGCATTTGGTCTTTTACCCGTTTTGCCTAAGGAAAGGGTATGGAATGGCTTTGATTTTTCGATGGTGAATATTGGACTGGCTATTGCCACTTGGGGATTTTTAATTGGCGGCACACTGTCGGAATTTGTCGATTTAAAAATGGGAATTGCCGCTTCACTTGCGGGTAATACTCTTGCAGTAATGATTATGGCACTGGTTACGACTTTGCCGTCGACTAAATATGGGATCGATCAATATGTTTCTTTTCGAAGTGTGTTTGGCATTCAAGGAGTTAAATTGACTCTGGCGGTGATGGTTTTGATCGAGTTCGGCTGGTGCGCCGTTTTGGCGATTATGTTTGGCCGCGCTTCCAGTAATATTCTTGGAGAAGTGACCAATATATCATCTACATCGGTGATGCCAATTATTATTTTTGCATTTATAGCGATTGTCATAAGTTGGCTCATTGTCGCTAAAGGACCTGTTTCTATTAAGTGGCTTAATCGAATTGTTGCCCCTGGCTTAGTTTTGATCCTTCTTATTATGCTGGGCATATTATTAAGCAAATATTCGGTTGCTGAAATTTTTTCCTTCAAACCTTCTAATCCCGCTCCCGACCGCTGGTGGAATTATATGATCGCCTTTGAATTAAACCTTGCTGCTGGGCTTTCATGGTGGCCTATCATGGGAGGGCTTTCAAGACTTTGTAAAACACAGCGTGCCGGCTTTTGGCCGAATTTGATTGGATTAAACTTTTTCGCGGTATTTGGGCAAATTGTCGGTTTGATGGCAGGGCTTGCTCTTGGAACGAGTGATCCTACAGAGTGGATGATCCCGCTTGGGGGAGCGGTGCTTGGTATGATCGTACTTATATTTATAGCATTCGCCAATATTACGTCAATTACCTCGCTTGTTTTTTCAACATCTATGGCTTTAAAGCAGATTAAATGGGTTGAAAAAATGGAGTGGTCAAAGCTCACATTTTACTTTTTGTTATTGACCGTACCGCTCATCTTTTTCCCAGATGAAGTGTATAGTCGCTTTAATACATTTCTAGCGGTGTGTGGAACTTTCTTTGGGCCGCTTTCCGGGATATATTTTGTGGATTATTTTATTCTTCGGAAAAGACAGCTTGATATTCGCAATCTTTATTTCACCGATTCCGGAAAGCCATATTACTATTGGGGCGGATTTAACTGGTCCGCAATAGCGGCATTTGTGATTTCGACGGCCGCTTATTTCATTATGTTAGATCCGATTACATTTGAGCATTCTACGGCTTTTCTCTATTCATCAGCGTCCATTCCAGCGACGATTTTTGGTGGAATCCTCCATTATATTTTCACAAAAATGATTGTGATTCCGAAACAATTGGGTGGATATGTTAAAAGACAAGAGGAGACATGAACATGAAAAAAGCTGTAATTGTCGGTAAAGGTGTCTTTCAGCAGTCTCCTAAAGGCGTCGCAAGGGGGTGCTTGCGATCTTAGCTTTTTTTTCTGCTTCTTAACAGCGGACTAAAACCCCGCTGCTAGAAATTTTGCTTATTTTCATGAGGGAACGCTCCCGTTTGTACCTCGCTAAACGGGCGCTCGCCATTTTCTGAGCATTTCCAGAATAAGCAGGCACTTGCTCCAAACAAGGCTGTGTTGCATAACATGGCATTAAAAACAGTGGAGGTGCCTTTTAAATGAAAACACATGATAAACCAGCGGCTGCTGTTGACCCTTCGAAACCCGAGACAATCCCAAAGTTCATTGATGATCTGCCCATTCCTGTAACGGCCAAACCCAATCATAGAGAGGGGAAGGATTATTACGAAATCACAATGTTGCAAACTAAACATCGCTTTCATACATTTTTTCCGCCCACAACGGTATGGGGCTTTAACGGGCAGTATGCCGGACCGACCATTCAGGCGGATTCACATAAACCAGTGCATATAAAATGGAGAAATAATCTTCCTGATAAACACCTTTTGCCGGTGGATCGGACGCTCCATGGTGTAGAGGGTAATCCCGAAGTACGAACCGTTGTCCATCTTCATGGAGCACATGTGTCCCCGGACAGCGATGGAAATCCCGAAGCCTGGTTTTCCAGAGATTTTGCGCAAACAGGCCCTGCTTTCAAACGAAAAATATACGAGTATCCCAATTCCCAACCGGGAGCCACCTTGTGGTATCATGACCATGCAATCGGTATTACAAGATTGAATGTGTATGCGGGGCTTGCCGGTTTTTATTTCATTCGTGACCCCTTTGAGAAACAGCTGAATCTTCCGGACGGAAAATACGATATACCGCTGATGATTCAAGATAAAGCTTTTCATGCGGATGGCTCCCTGTTTTACCCTGAAAATTCAAATCCTCCGGCATCAGTGAATCCATCCGTTCTTCCCTTTTTTGTCGGCAATACGATTACAGTGAACGGAAAGCTGTGGCCTCGTCTGAAGGTTGAGCCAAGGAAATACCGCTTGCGATTTTTAAATGCATCCAATACGATTGGGTACACATTGAGGCTGGGGGACGGACGGGAGTTTTACCAGATCGCGACGGATGGAGGATTGCTGGAAAAGCCGGTTAAACTTCAGACGTTTTTGCTGGAGCCGGCTGAGCGGGCAGAGATCATTGTTGATTTTTCAAAGTTTCAAGGTAAAAAAATGATCCTGCAAAATACAAATGTTGAAGGAGATATGGGAGTGATCATGCGCTTCGATGTCACTTTGCCACTTTCTAAAAAAGATACGAGCCAGGTTCCCGAACATATGAGGCCCACACAATTTCCAGTAGAAGAGGCAGCTGATAAAATAAGGCTGCTTACATTAAGTGCCAGTACGGACAAATACAATCGACCAGTTTTCTTGCTTGATAATCGGACGTGGGATGACCCGGTGACTGAGAAGCCGGTTCGCGGCAGTACAGAAGTTTGGAAGTTTATCAATCTCACAGATTTTCCGCACCCTATGCATATCCATCTTGTCTTCTTTAAAATTTTACATCGGCGGCCGTTTGATCTTGAACGTTTTCAAGAGGACGGATCGATCGTGTATACGGGACCTGAGGTGGAGCCGGAGCCGTATGAACGGGGATGGAAAGACACGGTGAATGCCGCACCCGGTATGGTCACCAGCATTATCATGGAATTTAAGGAATTTACCGGCGACTATGTGTGGCATTGCCATATATTAGAACATGAGGATTATGATATGATGCGGCCGATGAAGATTGTCGATGGGCCTGAAAAGTTTTAGAAAGCAAGTTTCGTTCCATCAGCCGGCGCTATTACATTCAAAGTCGGTGAGATGTTCCATAGTTCTTGTTTTCCAACTTTACCTGGATTGGGAGATCTAAAATGCGCACCCACGCTGTTCAAAATAAAAAAGCAGACCAAAAGGTCCGCTTTTTTATTTTGAAATTTTATTGGATGTTGCCGCTATAGGGGAATTGATTCGTATAGCCAGTGTGCTGCTGGTATGATTGCTGGATTTTTTGCTCGTTTTCAGCATCCATTGCATACCAGCCCTTTTTGAACATGAGTTCAAACAGTCTTCTTTGTGCATGCTGGGTTTCATTAAAAATAGTCAACAAATCGTCGTATAAATGTTGATGGCTCGCTTCGTGCAGAGCGACCGCATAACTTCTTGTCAAGTATTTTTCCGTGGAAAGCATGTCATTCGTAAAGTCTCTTTCATTCATTTGCGGCGTTTTCGGCACTTGTGTGGCCGGGTTCTGGATTTTACGGCCTGTCTGGTTGTTGTGGTTTGTTTGCAAAATGATTTCTCCCTTCATCTTACATGAATTGGTTGTTCTGTTGTTTTTCTTGTAAATGGGTCATAAGTAATTCGTAGTGGCGTTGATGCATTTGCCCGCACTGGTCCAGTTCAGATTTTATGTCCCTATCCTGGCACTGCTGTGCAAAGAAATGGGCTTTTTTCATCGCCAGCAAGTTCCACGCCAACATATCATTGATATACGCCAAATCTTTCGTTGTAATAACATGGGGCGGCTGCTCCATCATCGGCTGCTGATTTTGTGCTTGCTGCGGATTCATTTGTTCATTATGCATTTATTTCCCTCCTCAATGATGTCGGGATTAGTCTTTGTGGAAAAAATTGTTTTTATACATAATGTTGAGGAGAAGCCATTTTTTAAAAGGCAAAAATGGCTGGAAAGAGTCTCTAAAAGATGAAAAATAAAAAATTTTATAGAATTGATTGCTTCACATAGAAAATTTCGATATATTAATAAATAACCATACTTCATTTTCTAAAGGCATTTTTTTTAAAAGGAAAATGAATGAGCATTCATTCAAAAAGTTGCAGAGGAGGAATTGCATTGTCATTTCGCATTCGAAAAGCGGCAGTCCTTGGCTCGGGTGTTATGGGATCCGGCATTGCCGCGCATCTTGCCAACGTGGGCATTCCAACTATCTTGTTGGACATCGTCCCGAAAGAACTGACTGCAGAAGAAAGGGAAAAAGGCCTGACACTGGAAGACAAAGCAGTACGGAACCGAAACGCGGAACAATCTTTAAAAAAGCTGTTCAAACAAAAACCGGCTCCGCTTTCCAGTAAAAAGAACATCAAGCTTATCACCGCCGGAAACTTGGTGGATGATTTGGAAAAGCTCGCTGAAGTAGACTGGATTATTGAAGTCGTTGTCGAAAATCTTTCCGTTAAAAAGCAAGTGTTTGAACAGGTGGACCGATACAGAAAGCCGGGAACACTTGTCAGCTCCAACACTTCGGGCATCTCCGTTGAAGCAATGGCCGCAGGGAGATCGGAGGATTTTCAAAAACATTTCATGGGAACGCATTTTTTTAACCCGCCGCGCTATTTAAAGCTGCTGGAAATCATTCCGACAGAGAAAACAGATCCGGAAGCATTGGCGTTTATGAAAACATTCAGTGAGGATGTCCTTGGCAAAGGAGTTGTCATAGCGAAGGATACACCTAACTTTATTGCCAATCGAATCGGGACGTACGGGTTGCTCGTAACGGTCAGGGAAATGTTAAAGGGAGGCTACAGCATCGGGGAAGTGGATTCGATAACCGGACCGCTCATCGGAAGGCCGAAAAGCGCCACATTCCGCACCCTTGATGTTGTCGGGCTAGATACTTTTGTCCACGTCGCCAATAATGTATATGAACAAGTTGACGGGGAAGAGAAAGAAGTATTTAAAGTCCCCGGTTTCATGATGAAAATGCTTGAAAACGGCTGGCTGGGAAGTAAATCGGGACAAGGATTTTATTTGAAAAAAGGAAAAGAGATCCTTGAACTAAATCCGGAAACATTGGATTATGGAGAGCGAAAAAAGCTAAAAACCCCTGCTTTGGAAATGGCAAAACAGGCCAAGGGAACGAAGAAAAAGTTGAAAGCGCTTATTTATTCGGATGATCGAGCAGGGAAACTGCTTTGGAACATCACTGCCCCCGTTTTGTCCATCTCAGCTGAATTGCTAGGTGAAATCGCCGATGACATTGTGTCCATTGACCGGGCCATGAAATGGGGATTTGGCTGGGAGCTTGGGCCGTTTGAAATATGGGACGCCATTGGAGTCGAACAATCCGTCCAAAAAATGGAAGAAGACGATATCAAAGTGCCTGAGTGGGTGAAGCAAATGATCGCCCGCGGAGAGTCCCGTTTTTACAAAGAAACGGAATCAGGACGGCAATTTTACATGGGCGGCGAGTATAAGGAAGAAACACAGAATCCGAAGGTCATAGATTTGCGGCAATTGAAAAAACAAGGAAAAGTGCTCAAGAAGAACACTGGCGCGAGTTTCATAGATATCGGAGATGGAGTAGCCTTGCTGGAATTCCACTCTCCCAATAACGCGATCGGCTTCGATATTATTCAAATGATCAATCATGCCATCGAAGAAACGGAGAAGAACTTTAAAGGACTTGTCATTGGCAATCAAGGAAAAAATTTCTGTGTCGGCGCCAACTTAGCGATGATATTGATGGCTGCCCAGGATGACGATATTTTTGAAGTGGATCTCGTTATCCGCCAATTCCAGCAGGCGATGATGAACATTAAATACAGTGAGAAGCCCGTTGTGGCAGCCCCATTTGGGATGACGCTGGGCGGAGGCACGGAAGTATGCCTGCCAGCTGCGCGTATACAGGCATCTTTGGAAACATATATGGGTCTTGTTGAAACAGGTGTTGGCCTGATTCCGGGCGGAGGCGGAAATAAAGAGCTGTATATAAGAACGTTAAAACATTTTCCGGAAGGCATAGAGTTCGATTTGCAGAAAGTGGCAAACAAAGTGTTTGAAACGATCGCTATGGCGAAAGTATCGACATCCGCAGAAGAAGCAGCAGAAAACTTCTTTTTAAGTAAGGACGACGGGATCTCCGTCAATGGCGATCATTTGATCCATGATGCGAAACAGGTCGTTCTTGACCTCCACGAAAAAGGATACAAGCCGCCTGTTCGAGAGAAGGTTCCGGTTACGGGCGAAACAGGCTATGCGACACTGTTGCTTGGCGCGGAAGCGATGCGTCTTTCAGGGTATTTAACGGAGCATGATATGAAAATAGCGAAAAAGCTGGCATACGTCATTGCTGGGGGAAAAGTGCCTTATGGAACTGAAGTGGATGAGCAATATTTGCTTGACCTGGAAAGAGAGGCATTCATCAGTCTCGTGGCAAACCCGAAATCACAACAGCGCATGCAGCATATGCTCGTTAAGGGAAAACCGTTAAGAAACTAATTATAGATAGATTGATAGAAAGCGAGGAGGAACATCATGCGTGAAGCGGTCATCGTAGCCGGTGCGAGGACACCGGTGGGAAAAGCGAAAAAGGGGACACTTGCCCATGTGCGTCCGGATGATCTAGGGGCGCTCGTGGTCAAAGAAACGCTAAAGCGTGCGGGCAATTATGACGGAAATATTGATGATGTCATTTTTGGGTGTGCGATTCCGGAAGCGGAGCAAGGATTGAACATGGCCAGAAACATTAGTGGACTGGCGGGCTTGCCGGACGATGTTCCGGCCATTACGATCAATCGGTTTTGCTCATCAGGCTTGCAGTCAATCGCTTATGCGGCGGAAAGAATCATGCTTGGGGCATCCGATACGATCATTGCCGGCGGCGCGGAGTCGATGAGCCTCGTACCGATGACGGGGCATATTGTCCGTCTAAATGCCAAGCTTGTCGAATCAGCTCCAGAATACTATATGAGCATGGGCCATACGGCGGAGGAGGTTGCCAAACAATTTGGCGTAACCCGGGAAGACCAGGATGCATTTGCCGTCAGAAGCCATCAAAAAGCAGCGAAGGCCATTTCTGAAGGGAAATTCGATGAGGAGATCGTTCCGGTTGATGTGGCAGTTAGAACTGTTGGTCCCGATTTTAAACTCAAGGAAAAACAAGTCCAGTTTACAAAGGATGAGGGTGTGCGTCCTGATACCAACATGGAGGCACTCGGAAAACTGCGGCCGGCATTTTCAGTCAACGGCTCGGTGACAGCGGGCAACTCATCGCAAACAAGCGATGGGGCGGCAGCTGTTATGGTCATGGAGCGTACAAAGGCCGACTCCCTTGGACTTACCCCCTTGGTAAAATTCCGTTCTTTTGCTGTGGCGGGTGTTCCACCGCAAATTATGGGAGTAGGGCCTGTAAAAGCCATACCGAAAGCACTCGAATTGGCAGGCTTGGAATTATCCGACATTGGTTTGTTTGAATTGAATGAAGCATTTGCGTCACAGGCAATTCAGGTGGTAAGGGAGTTAGGGATTAATGAAGAAATCGTAAATGTCAACGGCGGTGCCATTGCGCTTGGGCATCCGTTGGGATGTACGGGCACAAAACTCACTTTGAGCCTTGCCCATGAAATGAAAAGAAGAAATGTTGAATTTGGCGTTGTGACGATGTGTATTGGCGGAGGAATGGGCGCCGCGGGAGTATTTGAATTACTATCCTAAAAAGGGAGGTTACTATTATGGAAAAAGAAACAAAAGATTTGGTAAAAGGCGGGGCATTTTTAATAGAAGATATTTCTCCGGATCAAGTGTTCACACCAGAGGAATATACGGAAGAACAAAAAATGATTGCGAAAACGACGGATGACTATGTCACGAATGAAGTCATGCCAAACATGGAGCATCTTGAAAACCACGAGTTTGACCGCTCAGTCAAATTATTAAAACAAGCAGGAGATCTTGGCTTGCTCGGAGCGGACGTACCGGAAGAATATGGCGGACTGGCGCTTGATAAAATCAGTTCTGCACTCATTGCGGAAAAAATGTCAAAAGCAGGCGGCTTTTCGATTTCTCACGGGGCGCATGTTGGCATCGGTTCCTTGCCGATCGTATTGTTTGGAAATGAGGAGCAAAAGCGAAAATACTTGCCCGCTTTAGCCACGGGCGAGCTGTTGGCGGCTTACGCCCTGACAGAACCAGGCTCGGGATCAGACGCGCTGGGAGCCAAAACAACGGCCAAACTGAATGACGCCGGGACTCACTATGTTTTGAATGGTGAAAAACAATGGATCACAAACGCGGCATTTGCCGATGTGTTTATCGTGTATGCCAAAGTGGATGGCGAGCATTTTACAGCATTTATCGTTGAGCGCCAATTTCCTGGTGTCTCAACGGGGGCCGAAGAAAAGAAAATGGGCATCAAAAGTTCCTCCACTAGGACACTTATTTTGGATGACGCCCACGTTCCTGTCGAAAATGTTCTTGGTGAAATCGGCAAAGGCCATAAAATTGCGTTCAATATTTTAAATATAGGCCGTTACAAGCTTGGTGTCGGCGCAGTTGGCGCATCAAAACTGGCATTGGAAATGACGCTGAAATATGCGAATGAACGCAAGCAATTTAAGACGCCGATTTCCCAGTTTAATTTGACGAAGGAAAAATTCGGAACGCTTGGAGCGGAAATTTATGCTTGTGAAAGCTCAGTCTACCGTACAGTTGGCCTGTTTGAAGAGCGGATGAGCAGGTTGACGGAAGAAGAGATCAACGACGGAGCGGAAGTGGCGAAGTCGATCGCTGAGTATGCCATAGAATGCTCACTGAATAAAGTGTTCGCAACTGAAGTTCTCGATCATGTTGTCGACGAAGGTGTGCAAATTCACGGCGGCTATGGTTACATGCAGGAATACGAGATTGAAAGAGCTTATCGGGATTCGAGAATAAACCGCATCTTTGAGGGAACAAATGAAATTAACCGCCTGCTGGTGCCTGGCACTTATATAAGAAAGGCATTTAAAGGGGAACTGCCGCTTCTTGCCAAAGCTCAGAGTCTGCAAGAAGAACTAATGATGCTCATGCCGGATGAGCCGGGTGATGAGCCACTTGCCAAAGAAAAACATTTGGTAAGGGGTGCTAAAAAGGCGGCTTTAATGATCGCCGGCCTTGGCGTACAGAAATATGGTCAGCAATTGGAAAAAGAACAGGAAATATTGGCGAAGCTTGCAGATATCGTTTCTTTTGCCTATGCAATGGAATCGTCTGTACTTCGGACGGAAAAAGCGATTGACCGTGATGGTCTCGAAAAAAATAAGCAGAAGCATTTGTATACGGAAATCTTTTGCCAGGATTACATCGTTAAGGTGGAACACTTGGCAAGAGAGTGCCTGGCCGCTCTTGAGCAAGGGGATTCGTTCCGCATGATGAACTCTGCTCTCCGCAAGCTGATCCGTCACAACCCGATTAATGTAATCGCCAAAAAACGCGAAGCGGCCGATGAATTGATCGCGGCGGAACGTTTTATCGTGTAACCATTTTTTCAAGCCATCGTGAAGCAGTCATTTGCCTGCGCACGATGGTTTGTTTTATATTTATGGTATATTTTATTTTTTTAAAAAAAGGTTTTTTGAAAAAATTGGCGAATCTATTTGTCGTATGCATGAAGAAAAGGAAGGTGATTCAATGCCACTTACGATGTATTCCTATCCAAAATGCGGAACTTGCCGAAAGGCGAAAAAATGGATGGAAGAAAATCAACTTGAGTTCGAGGAAATACACATCGTTGACAGTCCTCCGTCAAAGGAGGAGTTGAAAAGCCTGCATGAAAAAAGCGGCTTGAATGTAAAAAAGTTTTTTAACACGAGCGGAAAAAAGTATCGTGAGCTCGGATTAAAAGACAAAGTAAAAAGCGCTTCCGACGAAGAGCTCTTTGACCTATTAGCGTCAGATGGAATGTTGATCAAGCGCCCGATTGTAACGGATGGAAGCAAAGTCACTGTTGGATTCAAGGAAGAAGAATATGAAGAAACATGGCTGAAATAAGCATGTTTTCTTGCTTTACACGTTTTCTTTTTGTACATTTAAATCAGTAAAGTGAAGATGGAGGGATTTGGATGAATACACCAGCTGAGCTAAGATATTCTGAAGAGCATGAATGGGTAAAAGAAGAAGGGGAGAAGGTGAGAATCGGGATTACCGATTTTGCCCAATCCGAACTTGGGGACATTGTTTTCGTTGAACTTCCTGAAGTGGGTGACGACATTACAGCGGACGAGCCTTTCGGAAGCGTTGAATCCGTGAAAACAGTATCTGAATTATATGCTCCGGTCAGCGGCAAGGTTGTTGAGGTAAACGAAGAACTGGAAGACAATCCGGAATTTGTAAACGAATCTCCTTATGAAAAAGCCTGGATGATCGTTGTGGAACTGTCTGACCGCAACGAGTTAGAAAATTTAATGTCTGCTGAAGATTACGAAAAAATGACAAGCGAAGGATAAATACAAAGCGCCTTGGACGAGTGCCAAGGTGTTTTTTAAAAGGTCGGAAAAATACCTGTTTTATAATGCGTTCGAACATGAACATCTGAAATAATCTCGCTTTGCCCGACTTCGCCGTACAGGACTTCCCAGTGCGTTCGACTTGACAGTAAGTTGCCGCCTGATCCAGATGCGGTTCAGGACTTCCCAGTGCGAGCGAACCGGCAGTAATTCGTCGCCTGATCCAGTTGCCGGATAAGGCCCCCAGTTCGTTCGACTCGACAGTAAGTCACCGCCCGAGCCAGTTGCGGTTCAGGGCGCCCCAGTGCTGGTGAATGTCCAGGGCGCAAATAAGGCTTTTCAGCATATGATCTTATAAGGAAACAGTGCAAGCTCAAGCTTCGAAGATATCGGTCTTTGAATGATGATATATGCAGGACACCTTAGTGTTGCCTCGCCTTTAAACAAGAACTTTTGCGCCGCTATCATCTCATGGAAGAAATGAGCAAGTCTGGCAAGAAGCCAGTTACTTGATGGGCAGGCTTCATGTTGAACTTCTACAGTACTGCTTTATTCAGGAAGAAATAGCTGCTCGAGCTTTATCGAAGGTGTTTCCCGTGAGGCAGCAACATTGGCAGCTTTCTGCGGGACGCCCAAAATCGGTTTGCCTCTGGTCTATGCGTCAAAAAGCAAGGCGCTTGCGTTTTTCTTGCCTCCTTCTATGGCGCTAAGACAGCCGCGACTTTTGGCAACTATGGTTTTTCGTGAAAGCGAGGTTAGCAACGTGAATGTTTCGATGGAGAAAGTGATTATTGTTGAAGGATTGTCAGATAAGAAGAAAATCATGAAACTCATTAAGGAATCTGTGGAGATCATTTGTACAAATGGTACAATCGGGCTGTCCAGACTGGATGAGCTGTCAGAAGAACTTGAGGGAAAGGATGTATACATACTCGTTGACGCGGATGGCTCCGGTGAAAGTTTGCGTAAACAGTTGAAGCGGGAGTTTCCCCAGGCGCGGCATTTATACATTGACCGAAAGTTCAGGGAAGTGGCCACTACCCCATCTGAGATCCTCGCTAATATTTTAATTAGGGCACATATCGATGTTTATGCCGATTATCTTTAAAGAAGGACGATGTACAGCTTATGAAAGAATGGACAAAACAAGACATCCATGAAGCCATCGAAAAAAAAGAAAGTGCAATCATTTACTTTTATACGCCATTATGCGGAACCTGCCAAGTGGCAGGCCGCATGCTTGATGTCATTGAGGACATGACAGGCAAGATCATTTATCAAGCCGACTTGAATTATCTTCCGGATATTGCGGAACTTTTCAAGATTGAAAGTGTTCCGTGCCTACTGTTGTTAAACCGCGGTTGCGTCTCCAAAAAAATATACGCTTTTCGCTCAATTCCATACTTGCTTGAAATCTTAAAGGAATACAGTTAAAATAAAATCCCAGCCAAAAAGTTTAATTGCCTCCAAAAGAGGCAAAACATATCATTGTAAACAATGATAAATGAAAGGATTGGTTTTTTATTAACTCCCTAGACATTCAATACACGAATGTAATGGAAAAAGCTCTACATGGAGCACACGGCATTGGGTATGAAACATACAGGCATGATCATGCCGCCAGAATGGAAGTGGAAAAAAAGCGGGAAGCGGAATATGTAGAATCCCGACAGGTAATATTAACGATATCCGGAAACATGACGCATGGACAATGACAACCAGGCCTTTGTATTAACAAAGGCCTGTTTTTAATGAGAAAATTCTCAAATAAAATTTGAAAAACCGATACTTTTACGCTGTCTAGTTGATAATAATTTTAAAATGCGATAATATGGAGACTAGGAATTAGACAAAAAACAATTCAAGCTTCAAATACTTTTCTATATCCGGAGGTAATGATGATGGCTTCAACGTTAACAATTAAAGATCTTAATGTATCCATTGACGGAAAAGAGATCTTAAAGGGCGTAAACCTGGAAATAAATGGCGGAGAATTTCATGCTGTAATGGGACCAAATGGAACCGGTAAATCGACATTGTCCGCTGCAATCATGGGTCATCCCAGATACGAAGTAACGAGTGGAAGCATTACGCTGGATGGCGAAGATGTCCTGGAAATGGAAGTGGATGAGCGTGCGCGGGCTGGTTTGTTTGCGGCCATGCAGTATCCGAGTGAAATCAGCGGAGTGACAAATGCCGAATTTTTACGCACAGCGATAAATGCTCGCAGAGAAGAAGGAAAAGAAATTTCCTTAATGAAATTTATCCGTGACATGGATAAGAAAATGGAACTTCTTGAGATGGACCCCAACATGGCTCAGCGCTATTTGAATGAAGGATTCTCCGGCGGGGAGAAAAAGCGCAACGAAATATTGCAGTTGTTAATGTTAAAACCGAAGATTGCCATTTTGGATGAAATTGACTCTGGCCTTGATATAGATGCATTGAAAGTAGTTTCGCAAGGAATCAACGAGATGAGAAGCGACGACTTTGGGTGCTTGATCATTACTCACTACCAACGGCTTCTTAACTACATCGCCCCCGACTATGTCCACGTAATGATGCAAGGAAGGATCGTAAAATCCGGCGGTCCTGAACTGGCACAGCGTTTGGAAGCGGAAGGGTATGACTGGATCAAGGCAGAACTTGGCATTGAAGATGAAACAGTTGGCCAGGAAGCATAAGCGGTAGGGGGATTGAAATGACAACTGATACGAAAATGACGATCGATCAACAATACATTCGCTCTTTTTCAAGCAAGCATAACGAACCTGAATGGTTTACACAGTTTAGATTGGACGCATTTGGCAAAATGGATGAACTTCCGATGCCAAAGCCGGACAAAACAAGGATTACGAATTGGAATTTCACCGAATTCCCGAAACATGAGGCCGAAGGCCAGACATTTGCTTCTCTTTCCGATTTGCCTGAAGCGGCTCAATCTGTCATTAATATAGAAGAAAAAGATCAGAATTTATATGTCCAGTTTAATCAGCAGGTTGCATATATAAATGTATCCGAACAATTGAAAGAGCAGGGTGTCATTTTTACTGATATATTCACAGCCATTGCGGAGCATTCCGATCTGGTGAAAAAATATTTTATGACGGATGCAGTAAAAGTGGATGAACATAAATTGACGGCGTTTCATGCAGCGCTTGTCAATGGTGGAGCATTTTTATATGTGCCGAAGAATGTTCAAATAAAAGATCCTGTTCAGGCTGTTTATATTTTTGATGATAAAGACGCCGCCATGTTTAACCATGTCCTCATCGTGGCGGATGACAACAGTTCGGTCACATATGTGGAAAATTATTTGTCCACGAACGATGAAGTAAACGGAATCGTCAATATTGTTTCCGAGGTGATTGCCAATCAAAACGCCAAAGTGGTTTATGGGGCGGTCGATACGTTGGCAAAAGGCTCCACTGTATATATCAACCGCCGGGGAATTACCGGACGGGACGCACAGCTTGATTGGGCGCTTGGATTAATGAATGACGGCAACACGATTGCAGAAAATACAACAAACTTAATTGGCGAAGGTTCAAGCGGGGATGCGAAGACGGTTGTGGTTGGAAGAGGCAGCCAAACGCAAAACTTTACGACAAGCATTGTGCATTTTGGCAGACATACGGAAGGTTTTATTTTAAGCCATGGTGTGATGAAAGATTCTGCTTCGTCCATCTTTAACGGAATTGGGAAAATTGAAAAGGGCGCATCAAAGGCAAACGCTAATCAGGAATCTCGTGTCTTAATGTTAAGTGAAAGGGCAAGAGGGGACGCCAACCCGATTTTGCTCATTGATGAAGATGACGTTATTGCGGGACATGCGGCATCAGTAGGCCGTGTAGATCCATTACAGCTCTTTTATATGATGAGCCGCGGGATTTCCAAAGCGGATGCTGAGCGTCTCATTATTCATGGGTTCCTCGCTCCTGTTGTAGAAAAGCTGCCGATCGAAGCAGTGAAACGCCAATTGGTCGAGATTATTGAAAGGAAAGTGCAATAATGAACTGGAGTGAGGTTCGCAAACAGTTTCCCATATTGGACCAGGAAGTGAATGGACATCCGCTTGTGTACTTGGATAGTGCTGCGACCTCTCAAAAGCCGATCCAAGTCATTGCAGCTCTGGATGAATATTATAAAGGCTATAATTCGAATGTTCACCGTGGTGTGCACACGCTGGGGACGAAGGCAACAGACAAATATGAAGGCGCCCGCGAAAAGGCAAGGAACTTTCTCAATGCTTCCTCTGCCGAAGAAGTGATTTTTACAAGAGGGACGACAACGGCGCTCAACATAGTTGCCGCCAGCTACGGACGTGCCAATGTAGAGGAAGGCGATGAAATCGTCATCACCTATATGGAACATCACAGCAACATTATTCCTTGGCAGCAGATCGCCAAGGAAAAAGGGGCAACTCTGAAATATATACCTCTTCAAGAAGACGGCACGATCAATCTGGACGATG
The DNA here is from genome assembly GCF_016909185.1 of Siminovitchia thermophila. GTDB lineage: Bacteria > Bacillota > Bacilli > Bacillales > Bacillaceae_C > Siminovitchia > Siminovitchia thermophila. The sequence goes on from NZ_JAFBFH010000004.1 coordinate 165,497, forward strand.
CGGCCAATACGATCAGCGAGAAAACGAAAATTGTTTCCGTTACACACGTATCGAATGTGTTGGGTGTTATCAACCCGATTAAAGAATTGGCTGCCATTGCCCACCGAAATGGCGCGGTCATGGTCGTGGATGGCGCCCAGGGTGCGCCGCATATTAAGGTTGATGTAAAAGATCTGGATGTCGACTTTTATGCGTTTTCCGGCCATAAAATGGGCGCGCCGACAGGGATTGGCATTTTATATGGAAAAAAAGAACATCTTGAAAACATGGAACCGATCGAGTTTGGCGGTGAAATGATTGACTTTGTCGGGCTGTACGAATCAACGTGGAAGGAACTTCCATGGAAATTTGAAGCCGGAACGCCGATTATTGCCGGCGCAATTGGTCTTGGTGTCGCGATCGACTTTTTAAATGAGATTGGACAGGAAGCCATCCTGGAGCATGAGCATAAACTTGCGGCTTATGCGATGGAGAAGATGTCCCAACTTGACGGTTTAACCATTTATGGACCTGTTGAACCGGAAAAGCGGGCAGGCGTTGTCACATTCAATCTGGAAGAAGTCCATCCCCATGATGTAGCTACAGTGCTTGATTCGGAAGGGATTGCCGTCAGGGCAGGTCATCATTGTGCACAACCGCTTATGAAATGGCTGGATGTTTCTGCGACAGCCAGGGCAAGCTTTTATATATACAACAACGAACAAGACATTGACAGACTCGTTGAAGGCCTTGTCAAAACAAAGGAGTATTTCACGAATGTCTTTTAACAACCTTGATAATCTGTACAGGCAAGTGATCATGGACCATTACAAAAATCCGCGGAACAGAGGGAGTTTACAAGACGGAAGCCTGACGGTGGACATGAACAACCCGACATGCGGAGACCGAATCCATCTAACGATGAAGCTGGATAACGGAAAAGTGGCTGATGCCAAATTTGAAGGGGAAGGCTGCTCCATTTCCATGGCATCGGCTTCCATGATGACACAGGCAATCATTGGCCAAGATACGGATTCGGCTTTGAAACTTGCGCATATCTTCTCTGAAATGATTCAAGGGAATGATCTTGACGACGAAGAAGAAGATCTTGATCTTGGCGATATCGAAGCCTTACAAGGAGTATCCAAATTTCCAGCGCGTATTAAATGCGCCACGCTCGCATGGAAAGCGATGGAAAAAGGATTAAAGCAGCACCAATAAAAGAGGGAGGAATGTACAATGGCGAAGCAAATACCCGAAATTGGTGATTACAAGTATGGTTTCAGGGATCGAGACGTTTCCGTTTTCCGTACCGAGCGCGGTTTGACGCGGGAGATCGTTGAAGAAATATCAAAAATGAAAGAAGAGCCTCAATGGATGCTCGATTTCCGGTTGAAATCACTTGAACACTTTTACAAAATGCCAATGCCGCAATGGGGCGGCGATTTAAACGCCCTAAACTTTGATGAAATTAGATATTACGTGAAACCGTCTGAGCATACAGAGCGTTCCTGGGACGAAGTGCCAGAGGAAATTAAGCAAACATTTGACAAGTTGGGCATCCCGGAGGCTGAACAAAAATATTTGGCCGGTGTTTCGGCGCAATACGAGTCTGAGGTTGTTTATCACAATATGAAAGAAGATCTCGAAAAAATGGGGATCGTCTTTAAAGATACGGACTCAGCTCTGAAAGAAAATGAAGATATTTTCCGTGAGCACTGGGCGACAGTTATTCCGCCAACCGACAACAAGTTTTCTGCTTTGAACTCGGCAGTCTGGTCCGGAGGATCGTTTATATACGTGCCGCCTGGCGTAAAAGTCGATACGCCGCTACAAGCCTATTTCCGGATCAACTCCGAAAATATGGGACAGTTTGAACGGACGTTGATTATCGTGGATGAAGGCGCGTCCGTCCACTATGTGGAAGGGTGTACGGCGCCTGTTTATACGACGAATTCATTGCACAGCGCAGTCGTTGAAATCATCGTCAAAAAAGACGGGTACTGCCGATATACGACCATTCAAAACTGGGCGAACAACGTTTATAATCTTGTTACAAAACGGGCAGTCTGCCATGAGCGTGCGACGATGGAATGGATCGATGGCAACTTCGGCTCCAAGGTTACGATGAAATATCCTGCCGTCTTTTTAAAAGGAGAAGGTGCAAGAGGCCTGACATTATCTATTGCGTTGGCCGGAAAAGGCCAGCATCAGGACTCAGGCGCTAAAATGATCCACCTGGCGCCTAACACGACATCATCAATCGTATCCAAATCAATGTCACAGCACGGCGGTAAAGTCACATACCGCGGAATCGTTCATTTTGGACGTAAAGCAGATGGCGCGCGATCCAATATCGAATGTGATACGATGATTTTAGATGACAAATCCACTTCCGATACAATCCCGTATAACGAGATATTAAACGACAATATCTCGCTTGAACACGAAGCGAAAGTGTCCAAAGTTTCGGAAGAACAGCTCTTCTATTTGATGAGCCGCGGAATCAGCGAACAAGAAGCAGTCGAAATGATCGTTATGGGCTTCATCGAGCCCTTTACAAAAGAACTGCCAATGGAATACGCGGTGGAAATGAACCGTCTCATCAAATTTGAAATGGAAGGTTCGATTGGTTAATAGATGATAAAACCCGTCACAACAACGCTTGTGGCGGGTTTTTTGTACCCATTTATTTTTCGCGAAACATGTACGATTTAGAAACAAAATCAAGTGACATAGGATATATATAATAGCTCTTTATCCTTTTTTAATATTCTTTCTTCATCATAATACGAGCAGAAAGCATGTAGCCGATGAGCATCCAAATGATGACGAATATAGGTGAGAAGGCAAACAGCTTTAAAATGGTTTGTTGTGTGAGTACGATGCCCATCTCTGATAGTTTTGAAAAGATAAAGGCGATGATGGCACCAGGAACAGCATAGCTTACGAATAAGTACATACGTGTTTTTTCGGCACCGAATTTAAAGAGCATGACTATGGAGTTTGTTCCGAAAATAAGTGATAATAATACGCCTAAAGCGATAAAGGAGGTAAATTCAGAATGTTGGTATTTTTCCAATAATAAGTGCTATGAGGCCGCCAATAATAGTGGACAGGATAACGCCAATCAAGACAAAGACAACTAGCGTAATAAATTTATTTTTTGCAATGTCCTGTCTTTTTATCGGAAATGTGAGTGCGAATTTTTCCCACTCACTTTGATGGTCTATTGAAAATGAAGTAATACTCATCATGCTACAGATGGCAATGCCAGCAATCACGAATGAAGCTAGATCTTGTGTCGGTACAATGGCAACGGCTAAAATGGTCATCATAAGCAGCAAACCTTTTCCATTGTTTATGACGGTTAATAAGTCTTTTATAATTAAACCTTTCATGCGGTGTTTTTCTCCCTTCTAATATAGATCGCTAATAGTTCATCGAGTGCGACTTTGTCGACGACAATTTCGGGATACGCTTCTTTAAATCCATGTGCGTCGTTAATAATGACATGATAAATTGCTTCATGTTGCAGATAAGCAAATATTAGTCCTTTTGGGATCAACTCAAATTGTTGTTTGGAACAACGCGCAATCCCGTAACCATACAATAAATCATCTTTATTCATTATAATTTTATCAATTTTGACAGCGTTTAATTTGTCATAAAAATTTATGTCATCATAGACGATGGCAATATCTTCTTTTAAGTCGGTACTGTTTACTTTTTTTTGATCGGAAAAAAATGTTACATCACCACTGTCTTTTTTCATAACGTCCATCAATAATTTTATGGTAGTTGTTTTATCAGCGCCATTCTCACCAACCAAACCGACAATTGCTCCTTGAGGCACGGTAAAGCTAATATCGTTAAGTGTGAATGTATCAAGTTTTTTACATAAACGATTAACATCAATTGCATTTGCCATTAGTCTTCCTCCTCGTTAAAAAAATCAATGAGTTCATGCAAAGTTGTGATGGGTATATCGAAATCGTGTGCGATTTGCACCGCTGATTGTAAATGCATTTCAAGCTTTTTTGTCATTTCTTCTTCAAAAAATGCCAAACAGTTTTCTGAGATAAATGATCCCTTTGCTGGAATCGTCTCAATAAAACCTTCTTTAGCAAGTTCATCATAAGCACGTTGAACGGTGATGACGCTAATACCGAGCTTTTTAGCAAGCGCCCGCATTGAGGGAATCGCTTCACCTGGCGATAGTTTTCCTTTTGAAATAAGTGCTTTGATTTGGGTCGTCACTTGTTCATATATAGGTAAATCGCTGTTTTTGCGAATGAAAATTTCCATTACAACACCTCTATTTAAAGTGTGCTAACTGTATAATCTGTATAAGTACAATATAGTCAAATTGTGCGAGAAGTCAAGTGAACCTAATGATTTATTATTACCAATTTTCGTTGCTAAGATTTAGTCCTTCACTTCATACCTATAATGTAAAAGGGTAAAAATATATTGAATTACGATAAAAAAATATTGAAAATTGATCAGGTTTGTATTAGAATGCAATAGTAACAAGAGAGGGGAATGGTATTTGAAACAAAGAATTAGCAAAGTGGTTAAAGATGATAAGCATGAGCGTTGCCTTTTTTAGGTTTGCTGTTTTGGCGTTTGTTGCCAGCCAGGCCATATTTTTAAATATCAAGAAGATACATTAAATGAATGAAGGAGAGTTAACATGAAAAAAAGATTTTTATTAGCTTTATTACCAATTGTAGCGGGTGTTATTTGTTTGATTAGTTATGAGGTCATAGGAGCAGAGGTTGAAGCAGATGGAACATTAAAAGAACCTTTTTTCTTAATTCCGATTAGTTTTCTTTTGTTATTTAGTGGAATCGCAGCGTTATTATTCGTGACTATTGTGACAGCCATCCAAAGAGGGAAACATGATTAAGAAGGATAGTATAAAAAACGACATAGCAGTCAGTTCGGTGTTATTCATGGAATATTATGAATAGTGGGGTTATTATAAAGGTTTCATTTGAATTTCAAGAAGTGAAAATATATGAGTTCTTGATCCGATACGGGCGTGGTAAAACAACAACCATGTGCAAGATGGCAGGTCTTTATTCAATGATATCTTGAGATCACTCTTTGGAGTCTCGTACAAGATTTAAAGAAGAAAATGTTCATCTGCTATTGTATCAATGTTATAGTGTAATCAATGTATGCTCTTGTGGCCATATAGACATCATGGGCAGTTTCAGAAAAAAGTTGTATTGTGTGCATTACATTTCATCGCGATAGATGGATGATGAGGGGGGAATCATCATGACAACTGTTTATGACTTTGAAGTAAGAAAGACAAATGGTGATTTGAAATCTCTGAAAGATTACGAAGGCAAGCCGCTCATTATTGTGAACACAGCAAGCAAGTGTGGATTAACACCACAGTTCAAAGGATTGCAGGAACTGTATGAAAAGTACAAAGACAATGGTTTGGAAATCCTCGGCTTTCCTTGTGATCAATTTCAAAATCAGGAATTTGCTCATATTGAAGAAACGATTGAATTTTGTCAAACTAACTATGGAGTGTCTTTTCCGATTTTCGCAAAAGTCGATGTAAATGGAGCTCATGCTGATCCTCTGTTTATTTTTCTAAAGGAACAGAAAAAGGGGTTCTTAATGAAGAACATCAAGTGGAACTTCACAAAATTCCTTGTAGACCGCAACGGCATTGTGGTTGAACGCTATGCCCCCACAACAGATCCGGCGAAAATCGAAGCTGATGTACAGAAAGTATTATAAGCTTTACTTATCCATTGACCTCATTGAAAGATTTCCGAGTAATGTATCAATCAATAACCTCTTGAATAGGGGTTTTTTATTATGAGGGCCATCATTTATGAGAATTCGGTACGGCATGGTCATTTAATGCTGGTCTTTGTTTATTCGCTTCCGTTTTTACGAGTGTAAAGTTTCGGCAGTATCACAAAAATATCAGGATCTGTTTTATGTTTCTTTCTTTTCAGTCAGCTCTGCGTCTTTTATGATCTCTTTGTAAATTTCTATATTGGCTTCAATGACTGTATATAGCAGCCTTTTTAAGTTTTGCGGCAACACAAAACTTTCCTCGCGCGGTTCATTCCAACTAACAGGTTTATCATTCTGGTTCAGTATACGCTTTAAATTGTATAAATTATTTTCATCTAGCTGTATTTTTATTTTTTGGCCATCCGCAAGGGAATATGTTTCTTCATTTTCAGCTTTGATCCAAGTGTTCCATTTTTTTATGTCTCTTATAAAACTTTCAGGCATGTAACTTTTTTCATGCTCTGCAACAACATTTGCGTTGCGTACGTTACCAGTACCTAGCTGGAGCTTGTCGGGCATTGGTTTTGCAAATTCTAGCGCAACTGATTCTAATAATCGCTGGCCTTTGGCTAACTTTGAGTATCCTGATTTTTCCAGCAGGTCCGCAAAGCTCACTTTATAATGTAGGTTTTTAGTGAGATTGTTAGCGATTTTTTCTAAGATGTCAGGTGTCGGAATTCTTTTTCCTGTTTCGATTTGGCTCATGTAAGGCTGACTCACTCCTGAATATCTGGCCATCTCAGATTTAGATATATTTTGAGATAATCGGATTTCTTTTATAAATCTCCCTAACTCATTTTTACTCACCTTCATCACCTCAATCGTATTATATAACAGAATTATAACTAAAGCAATAAAATTACATTATAAAAAAACATTTGCAATAAAGTGAGGTATGTGTTATTTTTAAAGAAATAATTTGGTAATGGATTTATTGCAATAGAAATAAATGAGAGGTCAAAACGATAATCGACAGGAAAAATGCGATAAGGGATCAAAAAGAATCTATGAGTTATGCTTTGTCAAAGTAATGTTGGAAACTGGCGATGGGATAAAATAATAAATGGGGGAATGGAATATGGATATTGAATTATTGCAGGAATTTCAACGTTATTGTTCAGAAAAAAGGAGCTTTTTGGATTTGAAGCCACATTTAAAGAATTTCGTTGAATTTGACGGCAGGAAAAAAGAATACAAGCTAAAAAACAATATTATGTTAGATAAGGTGGATAAAACAGCTATTTATAGCCTGCTGTGCCTCAAAATACGCATTGGTGGAGACAATTTTGAGTCTTTAAAAGAAGTTCTAGAGGTGGGTGTCACTATGCTGAACTACAGTTATCAAAATGTTATGGCCGCCGAGTTGAAATGGATTGGCTATGGGTTGCAACATCTAATCGCTAAAGCCGAGCCTTTTATTGTTTATACTGACTGCAATCCCAAACATGATATGTCTTATTAATCAGTTTGTTCGCTGTACTTGTGTCCGTAAAATCAAAGAATATCGTAGTATGTGGCTGATAACGATCGTTGTATTATTAAGAAAAAAGCATCATCGAAGTGTTTATTTCAATATTTAGCGACTTTTACTGATAGCAAGGAAGACTTACCTAGTGGGATAAACGCGTTCGAAATGGAAAACAGCAGCTGATAAGCACTTTCATTACGCTCCCCCAGTTATGTCCTCTAGTGGCACGAGTTAATGTTGGCCGGTCTCTTAGATAGTGTCATCATGCGTTATGACTTTTCGAGTTTGTTTGCTTGTTTTAGCAGCTTAATCGTTCCGCTTCAAACTGATGAAATATTGTGTTCTTTTATATTGGTTCCGTTACACTTGCTTTAGTAAAAAAACAGGGTTTTTAAGTGGAAAAATTTAAATGCCAATGGATGGTCAGTGACTGGATCCATTTTTAAAAGTTGACCTTTTAGTGTTAAACTGATAAAAATTAGTCAAACTAGGGAATGGTTTTTTAAAGAACAATAGATTTTTGGTTTCGGTTTTTAATCAAGATTTGGAGAGTACTTGCTGTATAAATTTGACGTTCTTGTACCAATTGGATTAAGTGAACAGCTTTAATATGACATAGTGCACGGTTGTTGCAAAGGTCGAGTAGTCCTCGTTCAAGAAGTAAATGGAAAAAGACACCATTTTATTGCCGAAAAATCAAACCAAGGAGGAGTTACAGTGGAATTAAAAGGAATCCATCATGTTTCCGCTATTACAGCAAATGCAAGGGCGAATAAAGACTTTTATACAAATATTCTGGGTTTGCGCTTAGTAAAAAAAACAGTGAATCAGGATACCCCATCTATGTACCATTTGTTTTATGCTGATGAAACAGGCAGTCCAGGAACAGATTTAACTTTTTTTGAAATTCCACGGGCCGGAAAAACATATCAAGGGAATAACAGCATTTCTGCAACATCCCTTCGAGTACCGAATGATAAAGCTCTTTCTTATTGGCAAGAACGCTTTAAAAGAATGAGTGTGCCTCATGAAGAAATAAAAGAGCGAGCAGGTAGATTAACGTTGGCTTTCAATGATTTTGAAGGGCAAAGGCTTATTCTGGTGTCGGATGAAAATAACAAAGGAGTAAAAGGTGGTACTCCCTGGGGTAAATCTCCGATTCCCAAAGAGTTCGGTATTGTGGGACTTGGTCCTTCACAATTAACCATTGCCAATATAGAGGGGACTGTAGACTTGTTTACTAATGTTTTGGGATTCCGGAAGAAAGGGCAATATGCATCTTCTGTTAAAGGGCAGCCGGATATTGTAGTATACGAAACGGGAGAAGGAGGAACAGGTGCTGAGATTCACTTAGAGCACAGGTTAGATGTAACCGAGGAGCGCCCGGGACGCGGGAGTGTTCATCATATTGCATTACGTGTAGATAATGAAGAAGAATTCCATGCATGGATTGATAAGCTAAATGAACATAATATTGCTCATTCCGGTTTTGTTGATCGCTTTTACTTTCGCTCTGTTTATTTAAAAGATCCAAACGGGATTACGATTGAACTGGCGACAGACGGGCCCGGTTTTGATATTGATGAGGAATTGGAACATTTAGGTGAAAGCTTGGCACTGCCTCCATTTTTGGAGCATCGTCGTGAAGAGATAGAGGCACGATTGAAGCCTTTAGACTAAACTTGAGAAAAGGAAGAAATGAAACCAAGTCCGATTGCCAAAGACTTTTGAAGATCGAGAACAGTGGCATGCCAATTTTTTCAACCGGAATAAGTGAAGGGTTTTTGAGAAGCTGAAAGAAAATGTCTTCTACATTCCCATTTTTGATCCATCAAAGTTTGTTCGTTTGGGACTCTGTTTGTCAATAACATATACGGTCCATAATGGCTTTCATGTATATATTGAATCTTCCTTTTTACTATAAAAATATGGCCTTAGTGGTTATCGTATTTGGAAAAATTCTCAATCTGACATGATTTTTTTGTGGTTTTTATATATTGTTTGCAGAATGTATGCCGTGTGGATTTTCATAGCTTTAGAAATTCTGTTGTTGATATCATTTAAATGGGCGGTATCATGGTTTGAACCGCACCTTTGCTAAGCTGTTATGATATGTATGTCTGCCCGGATCCATTTTCGGACAGGGACAGAGGGTGAAAAATTAAAAGTATCATAGGAACCTTCTGCCTTTTTGACAAGATTTTTTTGATTGATAATTGAATGTTCAAGCAGGAGGAATGAGTATGTTTAGAACGATGATGAATGGGAAAATTCACCGCGCACGTGTAACTGAGGCCAATTTGCATTATGTGGGAAGTATTACAATTGACGCGGATATATTAGATGAAGTAGGAATGGTCGAAAACGAAAAAGTTCAAATTGTCAACAATAACAACGGTGCCCGCTTGGAAACATATATCATTCCGGGAGAAAGAGGCAGTGGTATCATCTGTTTAAACGGGGCTGCAGCTCGCCTTGTACAAGTGGGGGATATCGTTATTATCATTTCCTACATTCTTGTTCCGGAAGAAAATATCGCTGCCCATAAGCCCAAAGTTGCGATTATGGATGAAAACAATCGTATTCAGGAAATTCTGTCGGCCGAGCCAGAAAATACGATTTTGTGATTGTCATGAAAGCGTAAAACACCTGTCAAGCGATTTTTGACGCCAGATCATTGCCTTGATCATCTGAATGGGGAATAACAGGTAATATGCTTCGTGTTCATGATTGCCTTTGCTATAATGGTTATGAAAACGAAATGTTGGTGAGTATATGATTTATGTAGGAGTAACTGGTTGGGGAGACCACGATATTTATCCGAAAGGAATCGCTTCGCGTGATAAATTAAAAGAGTATAGTGCCCATTTTCCGGCCGTTGAGGTTGACTCCTTCTTTTATGCTGTTCAGCCGGCCCGCAACGTGGAACGATGGGTCAAAGATACACCCGACGATTTTCGGTTTGTTGTGAAAGCCTACCAAGGGATGACAGGGCATGAGCGCGGGGAAATGCCGTTTTCTTCGAGAGAAGAAATGTTTAACGCTTATGTTGAGTCCATTGAGGCGTTCGCTGAAAGTGGGAAATTGGCGATGGTATTGTTCCAGTTCCCACCATGGTTCGATTGTACGAAAGAGAATGTTGATTATTTACGGATGTGTCGGAAACGGATGGAAAGGTTTCCGGTTGCCGTGGAATTTAGAAATCGAACTTGGTTCTCTCCTCATTTACAGGAAAAGACACTTCAGTTTTTAAAAACCGAAGGGTGGATCCATGTTGTGTGTGATGAACCGCAAGTGGGGGAAGGCTCTGTTCCGATCGTGCTTGCGGCCACCCATGAGGAAAAAGCGCTTATCCGCATGCATGGGCGGAATACGGCCGCATGGATGAAGCCAGGTGGTAAAAATTGGAGGGCGACTCGCTATTTATACCGCTATCATCAAGCGGAGTTGGAACAATGGAAAGAAAACATTTTAAATCTGCAAACGGAAACGAAGGATGTCTTTGTCCTCTTCAATAATAATTCCGGCGGGGATGCCGCCGGCAATGCGAAAGAATTGATTCATTTGCTGGGCATACAATATAAAGGACTTGCAACAAGGCAACTTGATTTGTTTTGATGGATGGGAAGTGGATCAGTGAAGGAAAAAGTCCATATTTATCATACGAACGACATTCACAGTCACTTGGAAAATTGGCCGCGGATCAATCATTTTTTAGTAGAAAGAAGAGAGGCTCACGAAGCAGACGGTGAAGATGTTTTCATTTTTGATTGCGGCGATTTTGTTGATAGATGGCACCCTTTTACAGAAGGGACTAAGGGAAAAGGGAACGTCACATTGATAAATGAAGCCGGTTATACAGCTGTTACGATCGGTAACAATGAGGGGATGACATTGGATCATCGTTCATTGAATGAGCTGTATAGTGACGCACAATTTGATATAGTGTTGGCCAACCTTTTTTTGCCGGAAGGAAAAAGGCCGGCTTGGGCCCTTCCGCGTCAAATTTATATGACTTCCAGAGGGACGAAAATCGGGGTGACGGGCGTAACCGCCTATTATCACCGATTATATAAGCTTTTGGATTGGGAGCTTACTGAACCTCTTCATGAACTCTCCAAGCAAATTGAACTACTTCGGAAAGAAGCGGATGTCATTATTGTGCTATCTCACTTGGGTCTGCAGGCTGATCGCTGGATAGCGGAAAATGAACCCGGAGTTGATCTCATCTTGGGAGGACATACGCATCACGTTTTGCCAAATGGAGAACCGGCAGGTGCAGCTTTATTGGGAGCTGCAGGAAGGTATGGTGAATATGTCGGTTACGTGGCGGCGGAATGGGAGATTGAAGATGTATCTGCCAAGACATTCAATGCTACCCTATTTGAAACGGCCTACTTGGCTGCTCCTCCAGATGAAACCGAGCAAATGCACGAATGGAGAGAAATTGGCAAAAAGTTGCTATCCACGGAAGTTGTTTCCCTTCCGAATCCGCTTACATATTCTTGGGATAAAAATTCAGAGCTTCCGGCGATGCTCGCCGAAGCCCTCTATCACTGGTGTGGTGCGGATGGTGCACTGGTCAATTCAGGGCTGTTCCTTGCCCCGCTGGACGAGGGTCAGGTCACTAAATATGATATACACCAAATGCTGCCGCATCCGATCAATCCTTGCCTAGTGGAGCTGGACGGTGGAGCATTACGAGAAGTCCTGTATCAAGCTGAGGAGACCCAGTTGCCTCAACTTACATTTAAAGGATTGGGGTTCAGAGGTGTCATGATGGGAAAATTTGTTTATCATCATATTGAAGCAGATTTTCAAAACAATATCCTCCAAATTGGCGGCAAGCCTCTCAATCTTGAAGAGACCTATAAAATTGCCACAATTGATACATTTACTTTCGGTAAATTTTTCCCGCAAATCCAGCATGCTCAAATGAAAATATATTATCTCCCCGAATTTTTACGAGATGTAATGGAGTGGCATTTAATCCAGTTGTATAAATAAGGGAGAATGCCCGCATATAAGGAGAAATGCTGTGGGGTGAGGAAAGCTCCTTGCGTATAAGGAGAAGCTCCCCATATAGGAAGATTCCCCGCATATAAGGAGAAATGCCGTAGGGTGAGAGGAAAGCACCTTGCGTATAAGGAGAAGCTCCCCGCGTATAAGCAGAGGTTCCCCGCATATAAGGAGAAATGCTATCGGGTGAGGGGAAAGCTCCTTGCGTATAAGGAGAAGCTCCCCCATATAGGATAGATTCCCCGCATATAAATAGAAATATCCACATATAAGGAAAAACTCCCCCGAGGGTAAGGGGGAAAATTCCCCGTATACGGATAACCTGCTCGCATATTAGCAAGGGCCCCTCCCACTGTATAAGCGAAATACCATTGGATAAAACGAGAAACGCGCGTTTATGTGGCGGGGCGCAAGCTCACGCTCACGCCCAGTTGCGGGAACGCTCCTTTGCCCTTTTCATATATATGGGTATCAGAAGGGGTGGATGGAATGATTTCTATTGAACCTGTAATCATTGACGGGCACATGTTTGTAGCCTCTGTTGTCCGCTTGCCAAAAACGACGCTTCTCACTGTGTCCAATGATCGTGGATACATTATGTGTGGTGCTCTTGATATCGGGCTTTTAAATAAAAAGCTTAAAGACCGGGGGATCATTGCGGGGAGAGCTGTTGGAGTGCGAACGATAGAAGAACTGCTGGAAGGCCCGCTCGAATCCGTGACAATTGCTGCTGAGGAGCGTGGGATATTTGCCGGAATGGCAGGGCGCGATGCGCTATTAAAAATGATTTAAATGAATTTTTTCTCAAAGAGCTATTACCCTCCATGTTCGCATATGCTAGTCATGGGAGGGGATTTTTTTGGCTCATTTTCGTGCGCGCAAGTTCCGGCGCGGTCCGTTGCCGTTCCGTTATGTTATGTTGATTTCATTCGTCTTTTTTTTATTGTCAACAGCTGCCGGGCTTTGGATCGTCAATTACGGGATTAAGCCAACATTAACGAGATATGCGGAATCACAAACGAAAAAAATTGCTCCCATGGTTATTAGCCGGGCTGTCAAAGAGGTGATTCCAAACGTAAAAGACATACGGGAGATTACGGAAATCGTTCCGAATCAATCGGGAGGTTCCTCTGTACAATATAAAACAGACATCATCAACCAAATTCAAGCAGATATTTCCAGGGCAATCCAGTCGAATTTAAAGCAGGCCGAAGCTGGTAATCTGGATGCCCTTAGAGAAGACACCGGGGTCGAATTTGATTATGAATCATCTTCTCAGGGTGAAGGAATCGTTTATTCTTTCCCGCTAGGCCAGGCGACAAAAAATGCTCTTCTCGGTAACTTGGGTCCACGGATTCCAATCCGGTTTACCGCTATTGGGGATGTCTCCACAAACGTTGACACAAGAGTGGAACAATATCCCATTAATAATATGTTTGTTACGATATCCATTCAAGTTCAGGTGAATGTACAGATCATTATCCCGTTTGGGACTAAAGAGGCGGTTGTTCAACAGGAAGTTCCTATTGCTATAGGATTGTATCCGGGAGACGTTCCACAATTTTACAACAACGGCGGAACAACCAACCCATCCATACAATTCCCAAAACAGGACAATTCTCCATAGTATTGTCAGCGAAAAAAATTAATGATATCATGTTTTGGTACGTTCTGAAAACATTTTCAACATGGTGGTAGAAGTTTATAAATCGCTTTTCTTGGATGGCCAATACTATTTTGCTAAAATTTCCTTTTACTCGTCTGCTCCCAAAGAGGATGGAAAGAGAACGTGCGCGTGAAAAATCATAAACGCATCTTTGTTTTTACTCAATGGAGGTTTGTCATGGAAAACTCAATCTTGTCTTTGCTTCCGCCATTACTTGCGGTCGTAATGGTCATGCTGACGCGCCGTGTTTTACTGTCTCTCGGAACAGGGATTGTCGTATCTGCTCTTCTGCTTGGAAAAGGGGATGTTGTCGCGACATTCATTCTGATATGGGAGGCAGTAAAAGGAATCTTTTTGAAGGAAGACGGATTCGATACTTGGAATATATATATTATCTTATTTTTGTTTATTTTAGGGGCGATAACAGCGCTCATTAACATAACAGGAGGAAGCAAGGCTTTTGGAGAGTGGGCACTTACCAAGGTGAAAAGCAGGATCGGGGCGCAAATATTATCCGCTATATTGGGAATCGCCATTTTCATTGATGATTATTTCAATGCGCTTGCGGTTGGTCAGGTTGCCCGACCGATTACAGATCGGCATCGTGTATCAAGGGCAAAGCTCGCCTATATTATTGACTCGACGTCGGCACCAGTTTGTGTTGTTTCTCCTGTTTCCAGTTGGGGCGCCTTTATCATTGGAATCGTCGGAACCGTATTTGCTACCCATAATATCAATGACATTTCCGCATTTGCCGCTTTTTTGGAAATGATACCGATGAATCTATATGTTTGGGCTGCCCTGGGGCTCGTTTTTATCACTGTCTCCCGAAATATTGATTTTGGGAGCATGAAAATGCATGAAAGGCATACAATGGAAACAGGGGTTCCGTATGACCCTAAAAAAGAAATTCCCGGGGAGATTAAAGAAGATTTGCCTGTCGGAGAAAACGGAACCGTTGGTGATTTGATTGTTCCGATTGTAACGCTGTTTATTGGGACGATTGCTGTGATTGTCTGGAGCGGATTAAAAAACAGTGACAGCGTCACGGCGCCTATAGATATTTTTGGAAATGCGGATGTTTCGCTGGCACTTGTATGTGGCGGTGTTATTAGCCTGGCTATTACGATCTTTTTATTTATTCGTCAGCAGGTGGCCCATAGAAAACTGCATTCTTCACTTTTGTTAACCGGGATTAGATTTGGCATCCAATCCATGGTACCTGCAGTGCTCATTTTAGTGTTTGCTTGGACCATTACTTCGCTTATTGATCAGTTGGGAACAGGTGTTTATTTGGGGAATATCGTTGCAAAGTCGTCTTTAAATATATCATTTTTACCTTTTATCGTATTTGTTTTTGCCGGACTGATGGCATTTGCTACAGGCACATCATGGGGCTCGTTCGGGATTTTGTTGCCGATTGCGGGGCAAATTGTTGCAACGACAGATGTGTCTATGTTGCTTCCCGTCATGGCTTCCGTGTTAGCGGGTGCCGTATTTGGGGACCACTGTTCACCTATTTCGGACACAACGATCCTTTCATCGACCGGTGCTGGATGCAACCACATTGACCATGTGTTGACACAATTGCCGTATGCTCTTACGGCAGCTGCCATTTCGGGAGCGGGATATATCGTGCTGGGTCTGACCCATTCTACCATTTGGGGTTTAGTGACCGTAGCTGCATTACTACTCATATTTGCGCTGTTTTTTAAACAGAATGATTTTGGGCATAAGACATTGAAAACCAAATAGGAAGGCGACAGCACAAGCTGTCGTTTTCTATATTAAAATAGTAATGATGTCACGCTGAAATGATATTTCCTTTGACAAAGGCATTGTGAGTCGCTATACTAATTCTAAGCTGTTGAATTGTCAGACTTTTCTCAAGAGAAAATTAAATGATAAAGGGGGTTTTATGTATGGAAAACCGAGCGCAATTCGGATCGAGGGCAGGTTTTATATTTGCCGCGGTCGGTTCGGCGATCGGGCTGGGAAACATTTGGCGCTTTCCGGGTGTTGCGTATGACAATGGGGGAGGGGCATTCTTTTTTCCCTATTTGTTTGCCTTGCTTACGGCAGGGATCCCACTTTTAATTTTAGAGTTTACGATTGGTCATAAGTACCGGGGATCTGCGCCGCTTTCTCTGGCAAGAATTAAGCGGGGAGGAGAATGGATCGGCTGGTGGCAAATCGCCATTGCCTTTGTCATCGCAACCTATTATTCCGTCATTATTGCATGGGCTATGTCGTACACTGTTTTTTCATTCAATCTTAAGTGGGGAGCGGATACGACGGACTTTTTAGTCGCTGATTACTTGAAAGTAGGAGATACTGCTTCCTTCGGCAGCTTTGTTCCAGGTGTTCTTATTCCATTAATTTTAGTTTGGTTAATCGTTCTTGGAATCATGTATGCCGGTGTTAAAAAAGGTATTGAGGTAGCAGCAAAAATTATGATTCCTTTGCTGGTCGTTTTGTTTGTCATTATTGTTATTCGAGCTCTTACTTTGGAGGGAGCAGTCGACGGGCTGAACACTTTCTTCAAACCTGATTGGGGCTCTATTATGAATGGAAAAGTTTGGGTTGCCGCATATGGGCAAATCTTCTTTAGCTTGTCTATCGGATTTGCTATTATGGTTACTTATTCCAGTTATTTGCCTAAAAAAGCTGATATTACAAATAGCGCCTTTATTACTGGGTTTGCGAATTCCGGTTTTGAATTGCTCGCCGGCTTTGGCGTTTTTGCGGCATTAGGATTTATGGCTGCCCAGCAAGGAGTTGGGGTGAACGAAGTTGTCCAGGGGGGAGTGTTGCTTGCGTTCTCCGTATTTCCGAGCATTATTAATGAAATGCCAGGATTTCAGCATGCTTTTGGCGTTTTGTTTTTCGTATCGTTGACGTTGGCGGGCCTGACCTCGCTTATCTCGATTGTAGAGACGTATATTGCGGGAGTCCAGGAAAAATTCAACGTCTCAAGAACGAAAGCGGTTACATTTGGCGGAGGCTTGACAGCTCTTGTTGCACTGGTGTTTTCCACGCAAAACGGGTTGAATTTGCTTGATGTTGCCGACTATTTCATCAATCAATTTGGAGTAGCCTTGGCAGGGCTGTTTGAAGTTGTGTTTATCGCCTGGTTTGCAAAAGAACTAAAGTCGTTGCAAGCACATGCTGACTCTGTTTCCGATATCAAACTTGGCGCCTGGTGGAGAATTTCATTGTCTGTCATCACGCCAATTGTTCTCGGTTACATGATGTTTGATAACCTGCGTCAAAACCTTATCGGCGATTATGGAGATTTTCCACGCGAATTCTTGTTCAAATATGGATGGACGGTCGCCCTTGGCGCCATGTTCTTCGGCGTACTTATGACATTAAAGCCATGGAAAGGCCACAGTCTGAATTACTCGGCTTCCAAAGTTGATAAGGAGGTTGTATGATGAGCGGCAGTGCTATTGCGATGATGTTTATTGGCGCTATTATTATTTGGGGTGGATTTGCTGCAAGCGTTGGAGTAGCCATATCCAAGTCGAAAAAACAATAAACCTGCATGATGGCCAAAAAGCTTCGGGCTCCCCGAAGCTTTTTGATATGGTTGACGAACGATATCCTCAAGTCTTTTCTGCCCGTTCCCAAGCTTTTAAATGGGGATAAGGGTCGAATGCCCATTCGTTGATCCCGTTATCTTTATACATACCAAAATGAAGATGGGGAGGAAATTTCCCTGATGTACCCGGAGGTCCATATCCTGAACTGCCAACGCTCCCTATGACTTGTCCAGCTTTCACAACATCGCCGATTTTTAGATCTTTTGCAAAACCGTTCAGGTGAGCGTAATAATGGTACGTGTTGTGCAAGTCTCTGATACCCACGCGCCACCCCCCATATTTATTCCAGCCTTTTAGTTCAACAACGCCATGTCGAACTGCGCGCACGGGTGTACCGTATGAAGCGAATATGTCCGTACCTTCATGCATTCTCCTGCCGCCCCATCCTCTGCGGTCTCCCCAAGTATTATGGTAGGTATAGTTGTATTCTTTTGGAATTGGAAAAGCTTTTTCATCTAAGTTTATTCGATTAAAGGTCCTGTATATTTTGGCATTGGCCATAATGGCGCTTACTGTTTTATCTCTTTTATAATAATTCCATAATGCTATTCGGACGCTTGTATCGTTAACACCGTATAGAGAGATGAGGGAGGCGGCTGTGTAAAGAAGGTCTTCATCATCTGTCCGGCTTGCTTTCCCATCCCCGTTACCGTCTCGTCCCTTCCCGGAAAAAAAGTCGATTGTCAGAGGATTATGATCTCCTTTGTCCGGATTTAGCGGTCCGCTCCAATGGGTGGCATCCATATAAAAGCCAGTCAACCCATCCGGTTTCGGCAGGTCTTTCCTTACATGCCGGATGCTGCGTTCGTATTGATCAATAGCAGCAATAAAATACCAAGGAACCCCGGAAACGACCTCCGTTTTTTTGTATAAATCCATCCTTTGTTTATACATCTCTTCAGGAGATATTTCCTTCGCGTCACCACTCCTAAATGGTATGAATATAAGGAGTATCAGTATCAGGAATTTCTTCACTTTCTCACCCCTTTCAAAAA
Organism: Siminovitchia thermophila; assembly: GCF_016909185.1. Lineage (GTDB taxonomy): Bacteria > Bacillota > Bacilli > Bacillales > Bacillaceae_C > Siminovitchia > Siminovitchia thermophila. Next base: position 184,061 of record NZ_JAFBFH010000004.1, read on the forward strand.
GAGGGCCCATGATAAATAAAGATCACGGGCCGTCACAATTATTGATTCATCTTGGTGTCATTTCGCCCTTGAGGGGAATTTTCTTTCATCATTTTGACAGTGTCTTTGACTGCTTTATCCGTATTTGCCTGGTTGGGAGTCATGGAGGCAATGTTTTCCACATTTTGTCTAAGCGCTGGATCATCGGTTACATATATCCCAAACCATTTTGGCACAGCGGATTCAGCGGTTTTTTTAACTTGGTCGGCCACCTGGGCCCGCGAGCGTTCGTCCGAAGTATCTGCCTGATAAGCAATCAATACTTCTGCATCAGTAACAACAACGCTGCTATCGTTTACATCAGGCAGGCCAACAGTTAATTTGCTGATTTGATTGGCCAATTGCTCTCTTGTTATAACATCTCCAGCGTTAATGTTAGTTGATTCCCCTGGTACGGGATTTTTTACTTGACGGACAAAGCCGTAATTTTGATTATCATTCGATTCATTATATAAATCGTTTCTGTCTGTTTGATTCATTGTATTGCCGCTTTTTTTGTAAACTGAATCATTATCGGCAATTTGTTGGTCATTGCCACCGCAAGCGGATAAAAGAATTCCGCTTATGGCAAGTGCCGAAATCATTTTCTTCATAATTGGCACCTCCTTTTATATAGGTTGCTCTTGATGAAATAATTTTTACTAGTAAATGTTGGTGTGTGAGTTATAATTTATGTAAGAGAAAAATTAAAAATGGGTGAATTTATCATGATTGTCGTTCAAAATAAACAGTATGAATTAATCGAGGAGTTCAAGGACGGATTTAACGAGGAAGCTTTTAAGGCTCGTTTCAGTGAAATTTTGTCTAAGTATGATTACATCGTAGGCGATTGGGGGTACGGGCAGCTTCGGCTAAAAGGATTTTTTTCTGATGACAATCAAAAGGCTTCTTTTGATACAAAAATCAGTACACTGTTGGAATATTTGTACGAATACTGCAATTATGGCTGCGCTTATTTTGTTTTAAAAAGAGTGGACAAATAAAGGCCAAGCAATGCCTGGCCGGTTTCAGCTTTTTTGGTAAGGCGGTTCCGTATCTCTGTTCGGATCGTCGTGTGTCGGGTGCGCTCCTGGAAATTCACGTGGCCTGTTTTGGTGCATGGATTTAAATTCATAGTTGAAGGCGCTATATTTGCGCTGTCCTTCCTTCCACGGTGTGGACTTATTTTCCACTGGAGCATGCCTTCGCCTTGGCGTACCGTATGGCCCTTCCGGAAATTCTTCGGCCGTTAAAAAGTTCCTTCTTGTCTCAGCTGTTGAAACATCGGTATATTCGTTTTCTTCTTTATCAATATCGTTTTTTTTGTCACGGGTTTCATCCATATTCGTTACCACCTTTCATTTATAAGGTGCCCCGACCTTTGGGCTATATTCGTAACGGCTTTTTGGATATGGTAAAATGAAATGGATGATCATTAATGGAGGTCTTGTCCGTGTACTTTGTTGACCGTGAACATATTGAAGCGACTCTTCAATATTTGGAAAAACAGCTTGCATTATTTCAAATCGAAAAACAGTGGGATTCAGATATCAAAAAAGCAGCGCTGGAAAGGTTGTTGCAAACTGCCATCGAGTCGATTTTGGATACAGGAAATGCCATGATCGACGGGTTTATTATGAGGGACCCCGGTAGCTATGATGATATCATTGATATTCTTGTGGATGAAAAAGTTATTGAAAGCGCAAATGGCGACAGTTTAAAAAAAGTGATTTCGTATCGGAAAATGCTTGTACAGCAATATATTCACGTAGATCATGAGCAATTGATTGCTGTTTTTGTGGAGAATTTGAATGCACTCCAGCAGTTTGCCCCATCTGTGCGGGCATACTTAACGAATGAGCTGGGACCTGTATCTGCTTTTAAGAATTAAAAGAGGAGAGACAATGAAACAATACGCGGGATATTTGATCGATTTGGATGGAACGGCATATAAGGGAATAGAAGTGATTCCCGAAGCAATTGAATTTGTTAAGCGGATAGAAAAAAAGGGGCTGCGTCATTTATTTGTTACGAACAATTCTTCCAAAACTCCGACCCAAGTTGCTGGCCATTTAAACCAATTGGGTTTTCGGGCTGGACCGGATGACGTATTCACCGCTTCTTTGGCCGCGGCAAATTATCTATACGAAAAACACCCGAATGCCCGGGTATATGCCATCGGGGAAACAGGGCTGAAAGAAGCTTTGGCTGAAAAAGGTTTTGAACTGACAGACAGCCGTCCTGATGCAGTGATCATCGGGATCGACCGGGACATTAATTATGAAAAGCTGGCAAAAGCTTGTTTGGCAATTCGGGACGGAGCCGAGTTTTATTCGACAAACAGCGATGCGGCCATACCGACAGAAAAGGGACTCTTGCCTGGAAATGGGGCGCTTACCTCGGTTATCTCTTACTCGACACAGAAGGAGCCCGTCTTTATCGGAAAACCGCATCGGATTATTATGGAACAGGCCCATAAAATACTGGGTACTCCAAAAAAAGAAACCATTATGGTAGGAGATAATTACGATACAGATATATTGGCGGGCATGCGTTTCGGTATCGATACGCTGCTCGTCCATACAGGTGTGACAACGCCCGAGATGCTGGCACAAAGAAAAGAACAGCCAACATATGTTGTTTCTTCCCTCGAACAATGGGAAATCCGCTGAGATCGTGTTGGACAAATACAAAAGCATGTGGAAAAACAAGCCGTTTTCTCGCATGCTTTTATTTTCATTCGGATATGAAAACAATACAAACGGTCTCATGAACAATAACGGTTACAATAAGACGACGCCTGAAATAAGCAACTTTTTAAATCGCCGCAGGAAGTAGCTGATTTTTTCGCATCATGTCGTAAAAAGTTTCCCTGGTCTTTTATCTAGAGCGAAAAAACTTACGTCCGTACTGGTTATTATTGAAATCGAAAAACTTATTTCAATGCTGGCTAGATTGAAAAAAAGTTACATGGTTATGGTTGAGATCGCAAAGGCTACATTAATCTGGTTTTGATCGAAATCAAAAAAAGTAACGTTTATATTGGCAATATGGTTGAGATCGCAAAGGCTACGTTAATCTGGTTTTGATCGAAATCAAAAAAAGTTACGCTTATACTGGCAATATTTATCGAGATCGACAAGACGTTATGTTCAGAAAAGGTTACATCCATAACATGCCACGCATTTCATTACTCTTCGCCTTTGGCGCTATGTGCCAGCCTGCTTGAAGCGGCTGCTGCGATGGCACCGACGATGTCGTCCAGAAATGTATTGACCATATCGTTAGAATGGTCATTCAGTTTTTCCAATATCCCAGGTTTTTGTTTATCGATATAACCGTAATTTGTAAAGCCGATCGAACCGTAGACGTTAACGATTGAAAAGGCAAGTATTTCATCTACTCCATACAGGCTTTCGTCAGTACCAATAATCGTTTGGAGCGGCTCTTCCAGTTTCCCCTGCTCCGCTAGTTTATCCAATTGGATGCCAGTCAAGATCGCGTTTTGCACTTCTCTTTTGCGAAGAACGCGTTCAATATTGTATTTACATTCATCCAATGTTAATGCAGGATGATATTTTTTTTGTAAAAACATTACAAGCTCTGCCAAATCATCAATCGTTACACCACGTTCATTTAACCATCGGCGAGCGGTCACTTCTAATTCGGTCATTTTTCTATCTTCAGCCATTCTCCTCATCCTTTACATTGCAATTTTACATTTTATCGCCTGGATTCCACTGCTTTTACACTCCCTCTTTATTCTATCGGCAAATTTTTCCGGTTTTGCTCATATAAATGAACAAAAGGGAAAAGCAAAAGAGAGGGATATGCCGTGGAAATTTTAGAGAAGTATTTTGGGATTAATCCCGACAGGTCAATACATCTTAACGGAAAAGAACGATTTTTGGCCGGTGATGTATTATATACTATTGTACCAGTAACCCATATGGAACAAAAAGTTTTAATTGAGCGATATGAAATGTCTGAGCATTTGGCAACATTGCGTGATCGGAAGGTGTCTCGCTTTACAGCGGCAAAAGATCATAAATTTCTTGTTACTCATGAAGATCATGATTATGTCCTTCTTAGAAACGAATTTCGGCCACAGTCAAGGCGAATACAAAAAACTGGCCGGAAACTGGCTAGATTTCATGAACGCGGAAAAAGACTGCAAGCTGAAATTGAGGCGTTAAATCGAATCGGCCAGTGGAAATCGCTCTGGAGTATGAGGGTGGATCAAATGGAGCAAGCCTGGTCTGCTTTTATTCAGGAGCCTCCGCGGGAGGAGTTTGAACGTTTGTTTTTTGAATCATTTCCATATTTTATGGGGTTGGCGGAAAATGCCATTCAATACGTTACAGATACGGAATTGGATGAGAAGCCTTACCACTGGGATCAGGCAACCATTTGTCATGAGCGATTTTCTAGCGGTTTGTGGGAAGGGGCGCAGGAAATCCGGGATCCTTTTGAATGGGTTTATGATCACCCATCAAGAGATATCGCGGAATGGACCAGAAGCCAATACTTTAAAAGCAGGCGTGCTCTGCGGCCTGAACTGCAAACTTTTTTGTATGAATATGAATCAATTGCCCCTATCTCCCCATTTGGATGGAGGTTGGTATATGCAAGGCTTTTGTTCCCTCTCCATTATTTTGTAACGGTTGAAGAATATTATCAGTCGAATTCACAGTCAAGACAGAAGTGGCTTGAGGAAAATATGAAGAGGTATTTGCGGGACACATCCGACTATGAACGCTTTTTACGGTCTTTTTACCAACTTGCGGATGTAAAACTTCACTTACCAGCGGTAGAATGGCTCTAAAAATGATACAATAACGAACAAAGAAAAAAGCGATCCGGATGTTAACCGCATCGCCATTTAATTAAAATACTTGCTCTACTTCAACGACTCCCGGAACTTCTTCTATTAAAGCTCGCTCAATACCGGCTTTTAAAGTAATGGTGGAACTCGGACAAGTACCGCACGCACCAAGAAGGCGCAATTTTACGATTCCTTCTTCAACATCTACGAGTTCGCAGTCACCGCCATCGCGAAGCAGAAATGGACGTAATTTATCTAATACTTCTTGAACTTGATCAACCATTGTTTGATCGGACATTCCAATCTACTCCTTTCCTTATTCCCCATTATAAGCAGAAACGAAAAAAAAATCTATCGCCAAGTTTGTTGGCATTCTGCTAAAAAACGGTACAATAAGGAAAAGGGGGAGAGGTACGTGAAAAAAGAAGCCGAAATTTTTGTGTATGGTGCTGATCAAATTTGCGCAAGCTGTGTCAATTTGCCGTCGTCCAAAGAAACATACGAATGGCTGGAGGCGGCCATTTCCAGGAAATTTCCAGATCAACCGTTTACTATTCGCTATATTGATATTTTTAACCCTCCCGAGGAAGAGGAAGCGAAAGCTTTCTCGAAGCGGATCATTGAAGAAGATTTGTTTTATCCAGTTGTAACAGTTGGGAGCGAAATGATCGGAGAAGGAAATCCACGTTTGAAAGACGTATACAAAAAGTTAGAGGAATATGGTTATCAGGCTATGTAAAAAACCGGAGCGCACTTTTGGTTGCTCCGGCTTTCTAATACGGCATTTTACCCGTTATGATATTTGTACATCCAAAGAATTCCCGACTTGAGGATACGGGCGATACGCCCGGTAATGGCCCGGTCCGCCATGAGTCCGAAACCTTGTTTCTTTCCAAGGGAACCAAGCACACCTTTTAATTTGATGGTTGGAAGCGTTTCGGGAAGCTCCTGTCCGCTCCAACGCTTTAGGAGGACCTGCACAATTTGGTCGGCCTGTCCCTCGGCGAGCTGGGCGCTTGGAGCATAAGGAAGACTGGCGCAGTCACCGACAACATAAACATGTTCATTGTCTGGAATATTATGGTATTTAGTTAAAACGACTCTGCCCTGCGCATCCTTTTCAACATCCATTTCCTGAACAATGCGGTTTGGCTGAATCCCCGCTGTCCAAACAACAACATCTGAGTGGACAGGCTCATCGTGATTATACAACGTCTTTTCTTCCACTTTCGTAATGTTGGCCTGGTTAATGACTTCCACGCCGTTTGTTTGAAACCAGTTTTGTACATACCGGCTCACCCTTTCGGGAAAAGCTGAAAGGATGATTTTACCGCGGTCAAATAGTTTAATGACTAAATCAGAGCGGCTTTCCCTCAATTCGCTTGCAAGCTCAACACCGCTTAAACCTCCGCCTACAATACTTACAACGGAATTGGCTGGCAAGTTATTCAACGTTTGATAAGTTTCCCGGGCATTTTCAATGTTTTGGATGCTGTGTGTAAATTCTTTGGCCCCCGGAATGTTATGGTATTTATCTTCGCAGCCAAGGCCGATAATGAGATCATCGTAAGGAACAGGATCTTCTTGGTCCAAATGCACTAGTTGATTCTCTAAGTCGATATTTGTTACTTCCCCATATTTTACTTCCAGGCGCGGATGTTCCGGGAAGGGTACGCGTACTTCTTGATCGGAGATGGTTCCGGCCGCTAAGGCATAATACTCGGTTTTTAGACAATGGTAAGGAACCCTGTCAATCAAAGTAATGGATACGTCTTCTGGTAGTTGGTTCGGTAATAAGCGGTGCAGCACACGCATATTCCCATATCCTCCGCCAAGCAGGACTAATTTTTTCATATTATATCTCCTTTTGCCATCTATATTAAAACAAACATTAGAAATAGTTAACAATATGTTCAAATATATCCCACGTAAAAGTATATCTGAATCTACATTTATATACAACCGGAGTCATCATTATCTTTCGGCGTTGACGAATCAGTGTGAAAGGAGTAGCATTATGACTGGTGATGAGGTGATATGGAATGAATCCAATTGTGGAATTTTGTATCAGTAATTTAGGAATGGGCGGATACGAAGCCCTGCAAAAGTTGGAGGAAGATCCGGATCTCGATATTATTGAATACGGCTGTCTGGATCATTGTGATCTTTGCGCCGAATCGTTGTATGCCCTCGTTAACGGTGAGGTTGTTACAGGTAAAACTCCGGACGATTTAGTCAAAAATATATACCAATATATAGAGGATAATCCGATGTTTTAATGATCATAAAATGCCCTAAATCTAAGCTGGGAGGAAAATGCATTCCAGCATTAAAACCTTGCCGGATATGCTTCGCGATGCAAGCCCAATTTGAAGGTTGCAATGTTGTAGAGGCCGGATAGGTTGAGAACGAAGCCCGCGGGGTATATAATAAAAGAAAGGTTTTATTTCGCAATAGGGGGTGCTGATTCATGAGTGCCATCGTTACTTTAACCGAGGCGGCTGCCTTGCGAATTAAAGAAATGATGAAACAAAATGGCGAAGAAGGTGCTTATTTCCGCTTTTCGATTAATGGGGGCGGTTGCAGTGGACTATCATACGGCATGAGTCTCGACCATGAAAAAACGGATGAGGATAAGCATTTCGAACAGCACGGCATTGAAGTCGTGATCGACAAGGACAGTGCGCCACTTGTCACCGGGACAACGATTGATTTCAAACAATCTTTAATGGGCGGCGGATTTACGATCGACAACCCCAATGCGTTGGTTTCTTGTGGCTGTGGTACGTCCTTCCGGACTGCCAAAGTGACCGGAACGCCGGAAGAATGTTAATGATAAAAGACCTGGACTTATGGAGGGCCTAAAGGGGCCCGCTAAAGTTCAGGTCTTTTCGTTTGGTTTGATCTCTATTTATCAAAAAGGGATGTGCTGTGCATTGGTTGCACACGCGCTTTCGGATCAATGTATGCTTTTGCATTGCTGACAGCAGTAGGAGCTTCGCCAAATCCTGTTGCAATGAGTTTGACTTTGCCTTCATATGTCGTCACATCGCCGGCTGCATAAATGCCTGGAATATTGGTTTCCATCTTGGAGTTGACAACAATCGAATTTTTTTCAATGTCGATTCCCCATTCTTTAATAGGGCCAAGCGAAGAAACAAAGCCATAGTTGCAAATGAGTTCATCAAGTTCAATTTCTTTCACTGCTTCGCCCCGAACTTCCTGGATAATAATTTTTCTGACAGCTTCTTCATCACAAATCATATCTGCCGCAGCAAAAGGGGTTATAACTTCAACAGTAGAAGCTTTCAGTTGTTCTACGCTGCTTTCGTGGGCCCGAAACTTATCCCGGCGGTGAATCAAAGTAACTTTTTCCGCAATAGGCTCCAACATAAGCGCCCAGTCTACGGCCGAGTCTCCTCCACCTAAAATGACTACCCGTTTGCCTTCAAACTTTTTCATGTCATCCACGAAGTAATGAAGGTTTTTACCTTCGTAATGTTCAGCTTCTTGAAGTTCGAGGCGACGCGGTTGGAAAGCTCCGATTCCTGCTGTAATAATAATCGCCTTTGTATAGTGGATTTCTTTATCGGTTGTTAACTTAAAAGTTCCGTCTTCCAACTTTTCAACGTTTTGGACTGACTGCCCTAAACAGATCGTTTGATCGAACAATTGTAATTGCTCTTTCAAGTTATTGACAAGGTCAATAGCTTTCACTTTTGGAAAACCCGCGACATCATATATATATTTTTCGGGATACAGAGCCGCAAGCTGCCCGCCTAATTGAGGAAGGCTTTCAATGATCTTTACGGTCGAATTTCTCATCCCTGCGTAAAAGGCGGTAAATAGTCCAGCGGGGCCTGCCCCGATGATCGTCATGTCATATATTTGTTGATCTTCTTTCAAAGAAAATCCCTCCAGTTTAAACACCTTATAATTTTGTCATCATAACACTTTCCTATTGTGACATATATCATTCACTTTTGCATATGAAATGCCCAAAAAAAGAATGAAAAACGACGATTTTCACGCTTTTGTTTCAAAACTTTCGAAACATTTACATTTCCTATAAACTGCTTGAAAAAAGTATGCAAAAGCCATATGATGAACATATATTAAGTTTTTGTGACATTTATCTCTTTTTTTTTGTCCTGGTACGTGAAGTGCATCACAATATTTTATATTTTATTATTTATTCCCGAGCATTTCAAACGTACTGATTGAATATTATGTAAAGGTGGAAGTGATGAAAGTGAGAAAGCCAAAGATTGTAGTACTCGGCGCAGGTTATGGAGGCCTCATGACGGTCACGCGTCTTCAAAAGCAAATAGGAAGCAATGATGCCGAAATTGTTCTAGTAAATAAAAATGATTACCATTATGAAACGACATGGCTGCATGAAGCTTCTGCCGGAACATTGCACCATGATCGTGTTCGATATGCCATCACCGATGTAATTGATAAAAGCAGGGTTCAATTTATTCAAGATACGGCGGAAAAAGTTGACTTGGAAGCGAAAAAGGTCCTTCTCAAAAATGGCGAAGTGACATACGATTATTTGGTTGTCGCCCTTGGAGGGGCACCTGAAACATTTGGCATCCCCGGGCTTGATAAATATGCATTCTCCATTACAAATGTAAACTCCGCCCGCCAAATACGCGAACATATCGAGTATCAATTTGCCACATATAAAGTGGAGCAAGGCGAAAAGCCGGAGCGGCTTACCATAGTTGTCGGCGGTGCCGGGTTTACAGGAATTGAGTTTTTGGGAGAGTTAGGTAACCGGATTCCGGAACTGTGCAAGGAATATGATATTGATCAAACTTTAGTCAAAGTCATTTGTGTAGAGGCGGCCCCTACGGCGTTGCCTGGTTTTGATCCAGAATTGGTCGAATATGCGACAGCCCAACTGGAAAGAAAAAATATTGAATTCCGCATTGGAACAGCGATTAAAGAAGCAACTCCTGAAGGAATTATCGTAGCAAAAGGTGAAGATGAAACAGAAGAAATTAAAGCGGGAACAGTGGTTTGGGCTGCTGGAGTCCGCGGCAATCCAATCATTGAAGCATCCGGATTTGAAAACATGCGCGGCCGTGTTAAAGTCGATCCGGATCTACGTGCGCCAGGACAACCAGATGTTTTTGTCATTGGCGACTGTTCTCTTGTGATCAACGAAGAGATCAACCGGCCGTATCCGCCAACTGCACAAATCGCCATGCAGCAAGGTGAACTAGTTGCTGCAAATCTTGCAAGAATTGTGCAAGGAAAATCGGATCTTGAGACATTCACATTCGAAAATAAGGGGACAGTTTGTTCCTTGGGCGATGATGACGCGATCGGTGTCGTCTTTGGAAAGAAAATGACTGGAACAAAAGCCGCCTTCATGAAAAAGATGATTGACAATCGTGCTTTATACATGATCGGTGGAGTCTCGCTCACGATGAAAAAAGGTAAATTTAATCTTTTATAATAGGTCATTGGCGAAAAGGCAGAATCAATTTGATTCTGTCTTTTTCAAAGGAAAGAATGCGCCTAAAGAAAGCCTTGTTTTTTTATGCTTCAGTCTTTTCTCGTTTACTTTTTGTGACTGGATGCACAACGACTCTTGTGCATGTTAGAATGTTTGAACGATCATGTCAAAACGAATTACGCAGTTATTATTAGTGGAACAGGGCAATAATCGTTTGCACCAGCTAAATGGTCATTTTACTCCAGTGGTGTAAATGTTTTTTCTATTTTGCAAATAATAAGGAGAGAAAATGAATCAAAAGAGAGGGAATGTGTGGCTTGCTGCTTGTGGTTTAGTCGTTGACAAGAAAGGCCGTTGGCTTGTCGTCAAAAAGAAGTATGGCGGAGCAAAAGGTCAATGGACACTTCCCGCAGGATTTGTCGAAGCGGGGGAAACGGTTGATGAAGCTGTAAAGCGGGAAGTGCTTGAAGAAACGGGAATCGTCTGCCATATAAACGGTCTGCTGGGGATGAGGACAGGCGTGATCGACGAAATGATCAGCGACAATATGATTTTGTTTTTATGTACGCCAGAAAATACGACACTTCATATCGAAGAACATGAAATTGACTCGGCCAGCTGGATGGCACCTGAAGATTTAGCTTATGATGAGAACGCTTCGCTCATTTTAAAAGAAATAATGACAACTGGAATTTTACCCCTTCAAAAAGAGAGGACAGGTTTTCATCCGGGCCCGCAATTTGGATATACCGCATATAAGTTATTTTTATAAAAGCGACAGCAAACTGGTAAAAATGTCATGAATTCTCCTCTATTCTTGCATTGACGCTCTATTCACCATTCTGTAAACTTGTTAGTAGCGAACTTTAGGAGGATACATCCATGCCAATGACCGTTCCTGTCCTGCTTATTTCCATGTTATTATTTTTTGTCCTATTCTATGGAATTGGTTTTTTGTTGAATATGTTGTTGCGAATGACATGGATTATGGCAGTCATTTATCCAATTATCGCGATATTGATTGTAGATAAAGTAAGGTTTACAGAATATTTCACAGCCCCTTCTGCTTCTTTTTCCAGTCTGGGAGAAGTCATATCCCATTTGGCGCCCGCGGACATGCTTATTTTGGGCAGTGGCCTTGTGGGAGCCATAGCAGCAGGGCTTACCATGCGTTATTTAAGAAAAAAAGGATACAGAATGTTTTAAGGAGATGTCGCGGTTGTCGAGAACACCCTTTCGTGATTTCTTCAACATGGCAATATAAACGTACGGAAAAAAGCATCCCTTAGGACTCCTTCGAATGCTCTGAATAGGCCAAGGGTGTTAGGCTATATGGTGGCCTGTAAAGGAAAAGAACAGCTTCGGATTCGTTTCGCAGCTGTTTTTATTTTTTAGTCGATAATTTAGCATCCCCATTCACATTCCGACTTCGCAATCGCAAGTCCTATCCACCTTTTGAAAACCTCTCCATGTGTCGCAATGCTCCATATGTTATAGAAATCCTCTCCATGTGTGTCGCAATGCTCCATATGTTATGGAAATCCTCTCGGACATGTATTGTCCTCCTCACCCGCTATCGAAATCCTTGTCTTGTGTCGCCCTCCTCATCACATGATCTCTCACACGAGTCGTAATCCTCTTCACATGATCGAAAACCTCTCCACACAAGTCGTAATCCTCTTCACATGATCGAAAACCTCTCCACACAAGTCGTAATCCTCTTAACATGATCGAAAACCACTCCACACGAGTCGTAATCTTCTTCACTTGATCGCAATACTGGCCCCTTATGCCGCAATCTTCTTCACATAATCGAAATCCTCGCCCCCACAGTTAATCTTTAGGCGTATCGTAGGAGGGATTTCGATTTTCGCGACTTACTCAGCTTAAGCTAAAATGAATACTTCTTCTCAAGCGGGGCAACAATAGCCTTGAGAGGAGTGAATGCATGTCATGAAGGTTCTTTATGGCAGAAGGTTTGCCATGACGGTTTTATTTCTTGGGGCGTTGGCGGTAACTTATGAAACATTGTCCGGCATTCAGGCGTATACACTTGTTCAAGATATGATGGCCAATGCAAGTGTTGATCAAAAAAAATCCGATAAAACAAATGCTCAAGCAGAGGCGGAAAGCCCCATACCTTCTTTGGAAGAGTCGTTCGATTGGTCCAAATACCCTGTAAAAAAGGTCGTTGCCACCGGTTACACTGCCGGGGAAGAATCGACAGGAAAAAAGCCGGGACATCCTTCCTACGGGATTACATATTCGGGTGTCAAAGTAAAAAGAGATCTTTATTCAACCGTCGCCGCTGACCCCGATATATTTCCTATGGGAACGATTTTATTTATTCCGGGTTACGGGTATGGTGTTGTGACTGACACGGGATCTGCCATTAAAGGCAATAAAATAGATCTCTATTTTGAAACAGTACAAGATGTTTATAAAGAGTGGGGAAAGCGTACCGTGGATGTTCATGTGATCCAGTTGGGATCTGGAAAAGTCACGGAAGAGGAACTCACGGCATTAAATGAAGATGAAACGATGCAAGTATTCCGGCAAAACTATTTAAAAAATGCGAATGAAAATTAGGTTGTTTCACATATATGGGCGCCCTGAAAAGCGGGCCGCCCTTTTTGTTATTTCGTTAAGTTACTTTTGAAAAAATATACCATAGGAACAAAGTTAATCCAACACCTGTAAGCCCTCCAAAAAAAACTTCCACAGGTTTGTGTCCAAGCAATTCTTTCAATTCTTCTCGCTTTTTCTGCTGCGGCTTTTCCGGCCATTCCTTCGCTTCTTCGATAAAACGCTGAAAATCGGATACGAGCTGGTTCAGCACGACAGCATGCTCCCCTGCTTGCCAGCGCACGCCTGTCGCATCAAACATGACAATAATGGCAAATACCACGGAGATGGCAAATAAAGGCGAATCCAGACCCGTTTCCAAGGCAACACCTGTTGAGAGGGCAGTAACAGCGGCTGAGTGGGAGCTGGGCATCCCACCTGTTGAAGTCAACAGTGACCAGTCTACTTTTTTGGTGATAAAAAACTGAAGGGGCACTTTAATAAACTGAGCGAAAAAAATCGAAGTAAGGGCAGACCAAAGTGGAAAATTGAAAAAAAGCTCCATCGATGACATCCTTTCTTTCCAACAACGTCTTCTTATTTTTTATCATACCATATCCAAGAAGCAATCAATCATTTCCTTTTAAGAAAAACAACCTGCCAGCTCGATGCATCCTGCTGTTTCGTCTATAATGATGAAAAGAAGGGAGTTGAAAGTAGTGGATGTCATTCATGCACAAAACAGCAATCCTTTTGAAACGGAGCAAGAATGTATGATCATCGGATTGCTTGATAAGCCGGAAAAATTTTCGGGCCCCCTAGAAGGACTGGATCAAATGTTTCAGGGAGAATTAACCAACCTCGTCAAAAGGGGCGACCTTTCGGCTAAGCTTAAAAAGGTGCGTACTGTATATAGCCTGGGATTATCGCCCATCAAGCGATTCGTTTTTGTCGGGTTGGGAAAAGAAAAGGATCTGACAGCCGATTTCCTAAGAGAGGCAGTCGGCAAAGCCTGTAAAACGATAAAAGAAATGCGGGTCCCATCCTTTGCAATTGCGCTTGACTCTTTTGTCCACGGGGATCTAAGCAGTACGGCCGTTGCTCAAATCATCGGCGAAGCTTTTACGATGGCAACATACGAATTTCCGGGCTACAAACAAAAGTCAAATGAACCCGAAGTAACCATAAAGAAAATGAATGTATTTACAAGTGAACAGCAACACGAAATTGAAACCTCTCTGAAAAATGGCATGATTTATGGAAAAGCGACCAACGCTGCACGGACGCTCGTAAATATGCCGAGTAATTTGCTGAACCCTGCTTATCTGGCGGAATACGCAAAAAATTTGGCAGGACGGTTTGGGTTTGAGTTGGAAATATTGGAAAAGGCGGACATGGAAAAGCTGGGAATGGGGGCTATGCTTGCTGTTAACCAAGGATCTGAGGAACCTCCTTATATGATCGTTTTAAAATACAGAGGCCAAGAGCAATGGAATGATGTTCTGGGACTAGTCGGAAAAGGGATCACGTTTGATACAGGAGGCTATTCGTTAAAACCAAAGTCGAGCATTGTTGAAATGAAGACGGATATGGCAGGCGGAGCGGCGGTCTTGGGTGCGATGGAAATTATCGGAGAACTGCGGCCAAACCGGAATGTAGTGGCAGTCATTCCCGCAACTGATAATGTAGTGAGCGGCAAAGCATTTAAACCGGATGATGTTATTACCAGCTTAAACGGCAAGACTATTGAAATATTAAATACAGATGCAGAAGGGCGACTCGTCCTCGCCGATGCGATTACGTATGCTAAAATGCATGGAGCTGAATATGTCGTGGATGCGGCTACTTTAACAGGTGGGGTCGTCGTAGCCTTAGGCCTTGATAAAACGGGAGCCATGACCAATCATGATGCTTTTTATGAAAAAGTGTTTCAGGCTTCAGAAAAAACAGGTGAATTTATATGGAGGCTTCCTCTTACAGAGCAAGATAAAGAGAGAGTGCGTTCAAGCGAAATAGCCGATTTAAACAATTCGCCGGGCCGGGAAGGCCACGCCATTATGGGTGGAGCATTTCTCGCTGAGTTTGCAGAAGACACACCATGGGTGCACTTGGATATTGCCGGAACAGCGACTTCGAAAAAAAGCTCCGAGCTTGGTCCATCCGGCGCCACAGGTGTCATGGTTAGAACCCTGGCAACTCTCGTCTGTGATGAAGACTTGAATGGGCTCGGCCAATGATTATTCATGGAACGAATGCCCATCCCAACCAGCCCTTTGTCGCATAGACAATAGTGAAAGGCTTTTATGCTTTCGACAAAGGAGGTAAACCTGGATGTATTATCGAAGTTTCGCACCACCAGTTGCCGACAGCAGGTTTTTATGGGGGTTTCCATTGCTAGGTGGTTTCCTTGGCGGATTAATTGGCGGCGGTATAGGAGGAGGGATAGGGAGCTATCTAGCTGCCCGTCCAAGACCTTTTTATCCCTACCCTTACCCTTATGGCTATGGAGCTCCCTACGGCTATGGAGCACCGTATTGGTAGATGTAATAAAGAGCCCGTCGGCCTTACGCGGATGGGCTTTCTTTTTTGAAGTTGGAAGAGGAGGAGAATACATAGATGGATAAGGAAAAAGTACAAGAACTGGCTAAAAATACGCTGCATGATTCATTGGGAATCGAGATTACATCGCTGGAAGAAGGAAGAGTAACAGCAACCATGCCTGTTGACGGGAGAACGAAACAACCATTTGGTTATTTGCACGGGGGTGCTTCCGTTGCATTGGCTGAAACCGTTGCCAGCATTGGGGCTGTATTGATGATTGACTTGGATAAAGAAATATGTTTTGGCCTTGAAATTAATGCCAATCACATACGCTCTATGCGGGACGGTATCGTCACTGCAGTAGCGGAAGTTGTTCATCGTGGAAAGAGTACGATGGTTTGGGATATTAGGATCAGGGATGAACAAGAATCCCTTGTTTGCATATCGAGGTGCACCATTGCCATTGTGCCAAAGCAGTCGTAGCCCTCGTGTTTGAATGCTGATTATTCCGGGAATCGTAACACCATAAGCGAAACAAAGGAGTGAGTGCATTGCCTTGGTCGCAAAATGATTACCCGGATTCCATGAAAAACCTGCCTGACCATGTTAGGAACAAAGCAATTGAGATAGCGAACGCTTTATTGGAAGAAAGATATAGTGAAGGGCGGGCCATTGCCATTGGAATTGCCCAAGCCCGCAAGTATTTCGAAGAGGATGTTGATCGTCCCGAGTACCATATAGAACCGAATGGAACAGACTGGGTATTGAAAAAGAAGGACGGAACAAAGGCGATTATGCGCGAAAATACAAAAGAAGATTTGCTAGAAAAGGCGAAAAGCTATGTCAATGAACACAAAGGAATGTTGGTCATTCATAAATCGGATGGAGCGATTTCCGAGACATTATATGATTGAAAAAAGAACGGGCAATTCCTTTTGGGAAAAGATTGCCCGTTCTTCTTTAATCCTTCGCTTCTTTCAGATCATCCTGCGAAGTTTGATCACACATTTTTACCCCTGTACGGTAAGCCGCTCTGCTGATCAAATGCCCCGCTACTGGAGCGGTAATGAATATAAAGGCGATTCCTAGCATAATCCGGGAATGAATAATGCCATCTTGAAAGAAAAAGTACATCAGCACCCCGAGCAAAGTGAACAAAACCCCGAGTGTTGTTGATTTTGAGGCGGCATGATTTCTCGTATAGACATCAGGCAGCCTGATAACTCCAAACGCTGCGGCCAGGCTTAAGAACATGCCGATGAGGATAAAAAAAGCGATAACTGTATCAGCGATTGCGTTCATACTCGATAATTTCTCCTTTCTCCAAAAATTTGGAAAAAGCTGTAGTGCCAATAAACGAGAGAATCCCGATCAGCAATATCGTGTCGAGAAACGCATTTGTCGACAATACGATCGAAACGAGAGCGCTGATCGCCACCAAGTTTATGCCCATGGCATCGAGAGCAACAACCCGATCTGGGATGGACGGCCCTTTTATTACCCTAATGAGGAGAAGAAAAGAGGAAACCGCAAACCCGATGATTGCGACTTTAACGACTATATCCAACATTATCGGCCCACCTCCATGATTGCCTTCTCAAAGGATTGCCTTATACTTTCGACCGCTTCATCGACGTCCCCTATATCCATCGCATGGATGTATAATGTTTTGTTATCTTCAGATACATCCACTACAAGTGTTCCGGGCGTAAGCGTGATTAAATTTGCAAGCAGTGTTATCTCCCAATCTTCCTTCAGCTTTGTTTCAAGAGCAAAAATGCCGGGCTGAATGTTTAATTTTGGTTGAAAAATCACCTTTAACACAGCAAGGTTTGAGAGCATAAGTTCTTTAAAAAAGATGAGAAGCAATTTTAATATGGCATACAGCCGGTGTATATAAAATCTGGTTGAAAAAAAGCGCCGCATGAAAAAAACAACCAGCAGTCCAAGTAAATATCCAACGATAAAAGTCGTGGCGTTCATCGATCCCTCAAAAAACATCCATAAAAAAGCCAAAAAGATGTTCAGTATGATTTGAAATGCCATTGTTATTTGCCCCTCCTTTCAAAAACCTTCCGTCTTAACGAATTTTTTGGACTTTATATGGCAAAAGGCTTTCGTGTTTGCTTATTTTTGCAGAACAGCTTCAATATACATTTCCGGATTTTCAATCACTTCCACTGCCTGCGAAACATACATATGGACGTATTCCGAAAAGACTCCATAAGCGACCGCCGTTCCGACTAAGATGATCACAGGGAACAGATAGGTTCCCATTCGAATACTTTCTTTTTTCTTGCTCCCTTCAGGGTCGCCCCAAAATCCGTTTATAAATACTCTCATTAAAGAATACAACACGAAGAGGCTGGAAATGAGTATGATGAGCCCGCCAACAAGGTCCCCGTTTGAGAACGCACCGTTTACGATCAATATTTTTCCGATAAAACCGCTTAAAGGCGGGATTCCGGCGAGCGCCAATACCGAGATAAAAAACAGCCATCCCAGCAAAGGATAATGTTTGATGAGTCCGCTGAACTTATCGTAGCTGTTAGCACCGGTGATCGAAATAATCAATCCGACTAAAAGGAACAGTACCGCTTTAATCACCATGTCATGGATTAAATAGAAGACTGACCCGGTCAAGGCGTCGGTATTCATCGCTCCGATTCCATAAGTGATAACTCCAATGGCAATAATAATATTGTAAATGACGATCTTTTTCATGTCTTTATAAGCTACGGCGGCGATAGACCCCAAAACGATCGTAAGCAAAGACAATATCATCAGCAGTTCATGAGTAAACCCGGTGTCATGGTAAAAGAACAACGTATATGTTCTCAAGATGGAATAGACGCCGACCTTTGTGAGCAATGCCCCGAATAAAGCCATAATCGCGGCGGGCGGTGCATAATAAGAGCCCGGAAGCCAAAAGAATAATGGGAAAATGGCTCCTTTGAGGCCAAAAACAATCAAAAATAGCACGGCCAGCACGGTTAAAATAGCAGGCTGATTAACCTCGGCGATTCTCTCGGAAATGTGGGCCATGTTCAGTGTGCCCACAACAGAATATAGATAGGCGACGGAGATGACAAACAAGGCTGATGATGTAATATTGACCAAGATATATTTGATGGTTTCCCTCAATTGAATCTTTGTCCCGCCGATTACGAGCAGGACATAGGAAGACATAAGCATCACTTCAAAAAAGACGAACATGTTGAATATGTCTCCTGTTGTAAAAGCGCCGTTTACCCCAACGATCAAGAATTGCACAACAGGGTAGTAATAATTTCTTTCCCGTCCTTCACCGATGGAACGAAACGAATAAATGATACAACAAAGGGCGATCAGGGAAGTGGCCGTAACAAGTAAGGCCGACAGCATGTCCGATACAAGTGTAATGCCGAAAGGAGCCGGCCAGCTTCCCACGTCCAATGTTTGAATTCCGTCATTCTTCACTTTTTCAACCAAAATGATAGAAGTCACAAGTGTTGCAGTGACGGAAATAACAGAAATCCATCGCTGCACCAGAATATATTTTTTAAAAAAGATCAGAAATACTGCTGTCAGCAAGGGAATGATAATGGGTAAAATTAACAAGTTGCTCATATTATTCAGTACCTTTCATATCTTCGACGTTATCCGTTCCAAGCTCCTGGTACGCCCGGTAGGCAAGCACGAGGAAAAAGGCTGTAACACCGAAGCTAATGACGATTGCAGTTAAAATCAATGCCTGCGGAACAGGGTCTGTATAAAATAAAGCATTCTCCCCCAGCAACGGGACCGTTCCACGCTTCAGGCCAGCCATCGTCAGCAGCATCAAATGGGCGCCGTGGCTTAATAGGCCGGTACCGATGATAATGCGGAGCAGGCTTTTGGACAGCATCAAATAGACAGCACATGCAAATAAAAGACCAATTAAAATAGACATCAAAACTTCCATTATTCGTTCTCTCCTATCGTTTGAATAATGGTCATCGTTGTTCCAACAACGACTAAATAAACTCCTATATCGAACAAAACAGCGGTGTGCAAATGGGTTTCTCCCAAAATAGGCAATGTAAAGATATCATGGGCGTGGGTCAGAAAAGGAACATCAAATACAAGAGACCCTAGCCCTGTACCAACGGCAAATAAAAGACCGACAGCTATTAAAATTTTATAGTCGATCGGCAGGCTGCCTGCCACAGTTTTTAGATCATAAGCGAGCAACAAAAGTACGATTGCTCCAGACGTTAATAATCCTCCGACGAACCCTCCACCCGGATTGTTGTGACCGGCAAAGAAAATATGGAGGGCGAACATGAAAATCATGAATGAAACGATTTTCGTCACTGTTTGCAATATGAGGTCGTTCGTTTTTCTCATCCGTCTTGCCTCCTTGATAAGCGAAGCTTGATCATCCCGAATATGCCCAACGCAGCAATGCCTAGAACGGCTATTTCAAACATTGTATCAAAACCCCTGAAATCAACAAGAATAACGTTGACCATGTTGGCACCGCCGGCTTGTTCCTTCGTATTTTCAATATAATATTGAGCAATGGAGTCAAAGAGTTTATTGTTGTGCGCAGATAAAGCGATCAGCGTAACCACAACTCCGACACCGAGAGATACGACAGCGCTCGCCATTTTAAATCGAATGCGCTCTTCTTTGCGGCTCATTTTAGGCAAGTGATAAAAAGCGAGCAGGAAAAGGGCGACGGAAACAGTCTCGATGACAAGCTGTGTCAAAGCAAGATCCGGGGCTCTGAATAAAACGAAAAACAAGGCCACAGTATAACCGACTGCACCCAATGCAATGATGGATGTCAAGCGCGACTTGGCAAACAGAATGGTAATGCTGGCAACCGTAATAATGATGGCCAAAACGATTTCATAAACACCGATTGGAGCCAAGTTGGACAACTCGAAGGAAACCGCTTTTTTCTCTATCATTGAATAAGAAAGAATGCCGATAAACGCTATGAATATATAAATCATATAGGAACGGATGGATCCATTCATGTAGGCATTTGTCATATTTTTTGAGATTTTTTCAGTCCGAACAAGTCCTTGATCATATAAAGCATTCAATGAAAGCTTTTTTGGAAAAATATTGTAAATGTGTTTCCATTTCGGCAAAAATACATATAGGAATAATCCGACAACGACGACAGCAATTGTCATATATAATTCCGCCGAAAAGCCGTGCCACATAGTAATGTTGACGTTAAATGCCTGTCCTGCTTCAGCAAATGCGGGCATGATGGCATCAGCCGCGGGCTCAATGATAGAAGCTGAAAGGATATTTGGAAACAGTCCAAACACAATGACCAGCGCAGCTAAAATGATCGGGGATAAGAGCATGCCGAGCGGAGCTTCGTGCGGTTTCTTTTCCCATTTTTGCGCCGGCTGTTTTCCTGTAAAAGTTTTAAAAAGCAAAATCATACTGTAAATAAAGGTGAATACACTTCCGACCCAAGCCAAAACAGGGAATAAAACGCCATAAGTTTCCAAGTTGAATATATCTAAAGAAAGAACATTCACCATCGCTGCAAAAAACATTTCCTTGCTTAAAAATCCGTTAAATGGCGGGAGTCCGGCCATAGAAAATGTACCAATAAGAGCGATAGTAAAGGTGATCGGCATAAGATGCATTAAACCGCCAAGATGTCGGATATCTCTGGTCCCGGTTTCATGATCGACAATTCCCGCCACCATAAACAAACTTCCTTTAAAGGTGGCATGGTTAATGAGGTGGAATACAGCTGCTACAGTTGCCGCCATATAAATATTGTCGTTCAACTGTGTGTAGTGTAAGGCAGCAGCTCCGATACCAAGCAGGGACATGATCAAACCAAGCTGGCTCACTGTAGAGAATGCCAAAATGGCTTTTAAATCTGTTTGCTTGACCGCATTGAATGAAGCCCAGACCAGTGTGATAATGCCGAATATGGATACAAGCCAAAACCAAGTCCCTTCCTCTGCGAACACGGGGCTCATTCTGGCAACAAGGTATATCCCTGCCTTTACCATTGTCGCTGAATGCAGATAGGCGCTTACAGGAGTAGGCGCTTCCATTGCATCAGGCAACCAAATATGAAACGGGAATTGGGCAGATTTCGTAAAAGCACCAAGCAAAACGAGAATGAGTGCGGGAATAAAAAAGGGATCCCCTGTCATGTCGCCGGCCTGAGAAATGATCTCTCTAATGCTGAAGGACCCTGTCATGAAATAGAGAAGTAAAAATCCCCCAAGCATGGCCAGACCGCCAAAAACAGTAATGAGCATAGACTTTTGGGCACCGTATCGAGAACGTTCCCGATGATACCAATAACCGATTAAGAGAAAGGAAGAAAATGAAGTCAGCTCCCAAAATGTGTAGAGAACAATTAAATTATCCGATAAAACGACACCAAGCATCGCACCCATAAACATGAGCAAGTAGACATAAAAGCTTCCGAGGTTTTCTTTTGCTTTCGATAGATAAAAAATCGAATACAAAACGACTAAAGATCCGATTCCTGTAATAAGAAGTGCAAAAAGCAGCCCGAGCCCGTCTACATAAGCTGTAAAATCAATTCCCAACGATGGAATCCAATTCACTGTTTCCTGGATGGCTCCTTGATTTTTGACTGCAGGAAGAAAGCGAAGAAAATAGGCAAATAGTATTGCAGGCAAAATGAGGACAAACCAACCGGTATGAACTGCTTTTATTTTTTTATAAAAAAAAGGAACAAAAAAAGCGAGTATGAACGGGGCAATAATCGCCAAGTGCAATAGTGACAAAATGTTACCCTCCTATCCAAATGATTCTTGCATTCCGACTAAAGAGATTATAGCCTAGTTGAAGCAAAGTTTCATGGAGGTATTTCTTGAAACTGGAATTTGCTTCAGAAGTTATTAAATAGGTAGGAATAGATAAAACCCTGGAAAAATGTCATAAAATGTTCACAAATAAAAAAGGAAAAAATCCGGAGCTACTCCGGATTTTCACTTCATTTTGAATGCGTACTATCCAACATTTCTTTAAATCGTGATTCTTTTTGTTTCATACTCCACCATAGCATCGCAAAACCAAAGAGGAACAGGCTCCCCGTGACGTAAAACACGGTTGAAATGTCAAATTGAGCTGAAATAATACCACCGAGAAGAGGACCTGCTACATTGCCAAGAAAGCGGAAGCTTTGGTTGTAGCCAAGAATTTCACCTTGCAGTTCAAGAGGAGATTCCATCCTGATATGGGCGGTAATACACGGCAGCATTCCCCCGACTGCCATGCCAAACAGGAAACGGAGAAAGACAAGTTGCCAAAGAGCCGTTACAAGCGCTTGCGGCACAATCAATATGGCAGCGAGCACCAGCAGAATCATTAACACTTTGTCATGCCCGATACGATCCCCCAGGTCGCCCCACTTTCTGGTAAGAAGCAGGTTTCCAAACCCTGTTGCAGAAAAAGCGAGGCCCGAAAGAAAAGCAAGGTTACTTCCGGTGGTCAATTCACTGACATATAAGGCAAGGAGCGGCTGAATGCTGAACAGACCTACTTGAATGATAAAAGCAATTGCCATGACGCTAAGGAGCATGCGCCGAGATATAATCATTCGCATGACGTCTATTCTTGACGGCTGGGTTTTCTTTTTTTCACCAGGGGCCAGTGGCTTTTCAACGATGCCAAGGATGACAACAATCGTTGCAATAACAATGGAAACAGAAGTAATGACAAACGTATATTGGAAACCGAATGAATCGGCCATGAGCCCTCCGATGACAGGTCCAAACAATGTGCCCGACACGGTTCCCATTTGAAGCGTTCCGAGGACTTTTCCAACTTCTTTCTTAGAGGTTTGTTTAGAAATAAGTGCGGTAGAAGTTGGGATAAAGCCCGTGACAATTCCCATGATCAATCGCAACAAAAAAAGCCCATGTACGTGATCCATGAACCCCATCAAGAAAATGCTCGTCGCTATACCTAAACCATTCATCACAAGAATCGGCTTAAAGCCGTACTTATCACCAATTCGTCCCCAAACGGGAGACATCAGAAAGGCAGTTACGAAAGTTACTCCAAAGATAAAGCCCGCCCAGCGCTGTATATATTCATCACTAAAGTGTCCAAAAGTACTGATATACAAGGAAATGAAAGGCAGAACCATTGTCATGCTGGCGGCCACAAGAAAGTTGCAAACCACCATGATCAATAAATTCCGTTTTTCATAATCGATAAAAAACACCTTCTTAAATTTTTGTTTCGCTATCCTAAATATTATTATATACGAAAACACTTACTTTTCAATTGATTGGCACTGTCCCATGGCGCAAGACCAAACAGTGTGGGTGCAGCTTTTCAGCCAACGCAGTATCTTTGCATTAGTGACGTATTGAACAATCCCTAACTTCGAAAAAAGTTGTACGGGAGAGGAGAAATTCTTCCTCTCAATTAAGGCGTTGAAGTTATGACTCAAGTCTCCTACAATGCCACATCCGTTCCTTCCTTATTTATAGTTTGTCCGGTGGAGCTGGCGGCCACAAGAGTTCTTGCCGGCGACGGTGTTAAGCGGTGACACCTTGTAACTGAAGGCGCTCTAATAATCTTGATGGCGGGGAGTCCAAACATCGGCATTGTCCGGGTGAAGGGAAGATTCCTAGCGAATCGTTCTTGATTCTGTTGTTTCGTCTGTCTCAGTGCTTCATGTTTGGCGGTGGGGAGCCAAGCTCCGCACTTTGGGAACTGGAAGCTTTATTCATGAAGTGATATGCCGACAAGTGTTCTTTTCTCATGTTCCTTAGTTTGACTAGTGCATTTTGTTTGGCGGTGGGGAGCCAAGCTCCGCACTTCGGGAACCGGAAGTTTTATTCATGAAGTGATATGCCGACAAGTGTTCTTGATCCTGTTCTTTCAATCACATTGTGTTTTCGATGAAAAGCCTGTTTTTGGAAAACGTGAAAAAGCCGAACCCTTGCATGATTCAGCTTTTTCGAAGAGCCGGAAATTCAATGGAATACATCAGTTCATAGTCTTTCATTGATTCATACAACATTTCCAGGCTCCGGGAGCAGTATGGGTCCTCTGGTTTTGCGGAAAGTTCATCATATAGTTTCTGGACGGATTCGAGTAAACTTTTTTTGTAGTTTGGGACAGGGCCTTCAAAAGGACGGACCATATTGGCGGGAACATTTGTCTGTTCGCGGTAGGCGAGCGCTTTTCTACCGGGAAAGAAAGGAACGTCTGCCTGCCTCGGGTTATGAAGGTCTCCCTGTATCGGATGTTTTAAAACTGCCATGATGCGGACAGTATAAGTGTCGGGATTGATAGCCGTAATCTCACCGATATAAGTACCTGTTTTCTTGAATGCTTTTACAATTTGACCGATTTCCATAGTAATCACCTCTTAACCATCATTATGGATGAGAATGCAGAAAAATGAAAGAAGGATGATTTTTTATAGAGATTACTGTAAAGTATGTTTTGAGGTTTATCTTCGTTTGAAAATAATGAATCCTGAACAGACAAGGAGATGCAGAATATGGGAGAACAGACAATGTACCCGCAGCTATCAACTGAAACAGTGGAAAACGAAAAAATTGTTCAAATGAATACGTCTTTAGGAGCTATAAAATTGAAGTTATTTCCCGAACACGCTCCGAAAACGGTCGAAAATTTTATGACACATAGCAAAAATAATTATTATAACGGGATTATTTTTCACCGCGTAATCAAAGACTTTATGGTGCAAGGCGGGGACCCGACCGGAACAGGCATGGGTGGCGAAAGCATTTACGGAGCCCCTTTTGAAGACGAATTTTCGCGTGAACTGTTTCATTTGCGCGGGGCACTTTCCATGGCCAATGCCGGTCCCAATACGAACGGTAGCCAGTTTTTCATCGTTCAAAACAGTCATATGGATGCCGGAATGAAAGGGCAGATGGAAAATGCCGGCTTTCCGAAAGAGATTGTGGAGGCGTATATGGAGTCAGGTGGAACACCGCACCTGGACTTTAGGCATACAGTGTTTGGACAAGTAATTGAGGGCATGGAAGTTGTCGATAAAATTGCCAATGCTGAAACGGGTATGGCGGACAAGCCAGTAGAAGACATTACGATCGAAAGCATTGATATTATTAAGGAATAAGAGAAAAGCCACGGCTTTTTAATCGGAGCGATGCTCTCGACCCCGTTTTTATGGGCGAGCATCGCTCTTCCTATGTATTAACGAAATGATGGAGGAAGGCTTGGGTCATGTAGCTCAGGCCGAATGAAATACCCGCGTATAGCCGGAAATACCCGCGCATAGGCGAAAATACCCGCGCATAGCCGGAAATACCCGCGTATAGCAGAAAATACCCGCGTATAGGCGAAAATACCCGCGTATAACCAGGAAATCCCTTCAGCTGAACGATATGCATGCGTACAAATAAATGTAACATTGATGACGGTCCGTTTTTCACGATGGTATTGATAATCGTCACTATTTCGGCATTGGAACGGCTTGTGGAAACTTGCTATAATGGATGTATATCCAATGAGGAAAGGATGCGTCTCTCATGTTATCGATCGTAGATTCTTTTATGATATATATGCCATTTTTATATTTTCCGGAAGATAAGTCAGAGTATATTCCGGCAGCAATTTCAATGGCAATCTTTGGAGCCGCATGTGTCCTGACTTTTATATTTATTAAAAGGGTTTCTAAAAAGCAGGAGCTTAAAACGAAAGAAATTGAAGAACGCATTAATCGGGAACGAAACAGCAAGCACGTTTAAGGCACCTTTGTAAGGGTGCTTTTTATTTAGGGGAAAAATTTATAATATTCCGACAAAATCAAGGGTGTGCCGGTGCAGAGGATGCGACGGACAAGAAGCTTTTTCAGTAAAGTTGCCAGCAGAAAAGCATGAGCTTTTTAAAGGTTTCGTCCTAGTGGCCACCGCTGTCCAAAAGGAAAAAGCATTATTGCCCTAAAGCCAAATGAGCTCTATTAAAACTTTCCATTCTAGTGTCGCCATTGTCATAAAAGGAAAAAGCAATATTGCCCTAAAGCCAAACGAGCTCTATTAAAATTTTCCATTCTAGTGTCGCCATTGTCATAAAGGAAAGAGAAATATTGCCCTAAAGCCAAACGACCTCTATTAAAGCTTTCTATTCTTGCGCCACCACCATCGTGCTAAAGGGAGTAAAGTATTGCCCGCAGGAAAGAGTGAGTATGAGGCCGGTGTCTGTTTGCCGGACTAGCTGGGAAGTCATGATGCTATGTTCATCTTGAGGCAAAATTGTATGGCATTCTATTACGGTCTTCCATTTGGTGCGATGCTTGCTGGAGATCAAGACGGAGTCCACTTTACTGTTAGTATGAAATGAGTATTCAATGCGCACTCACATCCTCTCGCTAGCGTCTGGAATAAACCCGCAATTTCATGGTTACAATGGGATAAGAAAGGAGCGGGGATGGGATGAATATTCAAAAGCTCGGGATTGTGACCGTTTTATTTCTTGTCGGTTGTACGGGGAATCCTCCTACGAAATTTGATGTAGACGTGAAAAACCCGGATGGCGATTCACTGGGAAAAATTACTTTTGAAGAAAAAGCAGATGGCATGCATTTAAAAGGGGATTTACAGGGCTTGCCTCCCGGTGAGCTTGCGATGCATATTCACGATCGCGGCAAATGCGAGCCGCCTGATTTCATTTCGGCAGGCAATCATTTCAATCCAGATAAAAAAGAACACGGGTTATTAAATGCGAAGGGCCCGCATGCAGGGGATTTGCCTAATATTACCGTCGATGAAGACGGAAAGGCCAAGGTCAAGATAACGGCAACAGGGATTACCTTTAAGGAAAGCAAGACCTCTCTGTATACAAATAAGGGAACGTCACTTGTTATCCATGAAAAAGCTGACGACGGAATGTCACAACCGGCGGGAGATTCAGGGGCAAGGATTGCTTGTGGGGAAATTACGAAAGACCGAAAGCCGGCAAAATAAAAGAGAGAACGAGTTGTTTTTACGTTCTCTCTAGACAGAGCCCTTATGTAAGGGCTAATCTTAATCGGTTCATGCCTTCCTTAACTATGTCTCTCGGGCAGGCGACATTCATGCGCACAAATCCTTCTCCGCCGGGTCCGTATCCGTCTCCAAAGTTCAAAGCAAGCTTGCCTTTTTCCAAAAGGCGCTTTTTCAATTCCGCATCTGGTAATCCCATTTTTCTGCAGTCGATCCAAACCAAATACGTTCCCTCCGGCTCAATCACGGACAGTTCTGGCAGATTCTTTGCCACTTCCTCTTTCACAACTTCGATATTGCCGCGAATATAGTTCATCGCGTCATCCAGCCAGCTTTTTCCATGGGTATAAGCAGCTTCCATCGCAATTTGCCCGAATGTGTTGAGAAAGGAGAAGCCATCTTTGGCTTGGGCGGCCGCCATTTTTTTTCTTAAGTCAGGGTTCGGAATTACCATGAATGAAGCCTGTAATCCAGCCAGGTTGAATGTCTTCGATGGAGCCATGAAAGTCAGGGTCATATCCGCTATCGAATTGTCCAATGTCGCAAGCGGGACATGTTTATATGGTGGAGCTACGAGATCGGCATGTATTTCATCTGCCGCAATCACCACACCATATTTACGGCACAGTCTGGCCATTTCAGAAAGCTCATCCCTAGTCCACACCCTGCCGGCAGGATTATGCGGGCTACTGAGCAAGAATAGCTTCACTCCGGCTTTTAACTTTTCTTCGAAGTCGGCAAAGTCAATTTCATAGCGGTTATTTTTCAATAACAACTGCGAGTTGCACACGATCCGCTCGTTTCTTTCAATTGTATGAAAAAAAGGGGTGTAAACAGGGGATTGTAACAGCACTTTGTCTCCCGGTTCCGTAAATGTTTGAATCGCCATGCGTAAAGATGGAATAACACCGGGACTGAATAAAATCCATTCTGAAGAAACGTCCCATCCATGCTGGTGTTTTAACCAATCGATGATTGCCTCATACGTACTGTCAGTAGCAATGGTGTATCCGAAAACCCCATGTTCGACTCTTTTTTCCAATGCTTGCAACACAGCCATGGGTGGGGTAAAATCCATGTCTGCTACCCACATCGGGAGTAAATCTTCTTTTCCAAAGACTTCTTTCAACCCGTCCCATTTCAGCGCCTGGGTATTTTTGCGGTTTATGTATTTGTCAAAATCAACCATACCAGTATTGCCCTCCCCTTATCACAGTATCCAGATTCCTTGTAGCCCCCATTATAATTCATTGCGGGAAAAAATTGTTAGGTATTTAAAAATTTGCGGATTTGTTCGTATACTTTCTGGGGCTTCTCTTCCGGAAGTAGATGACCGGTGTTTTTTAGCACAACGAGTTGGCTGTTCGGCAAATCTTGTACAAGTCTTTCCCCAATTTGAAGCGGAACGATCCGGTCGTGCTCCCCCCAAATCAGAAGGCAGGGCGTTTGGATTTTTCGCAAACACTCTTCGGGAAGGTCTCCTTCTCTGTGCCGAATCATTCGCGCGAGTGCGGAAAATATTCGCGAATCCTCAAACTGTTCCGCATATCCCTGAATCATTGTGCGGTCAATTAAAGACTGGTCATATACAACATTTTTTAAATTTCCAATAACGCCGGTTCTACCTAAATAATGTTTTACGAATTGCGAAAAGAATGGAAGGTAAGATGCCAGCACATGGTGTTTCTTGGCTCGTTTATAGTAGCTGGAACTGGCCAACAGTATCGCTTTTTTAATTTTCTCGGGATGATGGAGCATCATGTTCAAGGCAATTTGCCCTCCCATGGAATGCCCGGTAAGAGAAAAAGTTCTGATTCCGAGAGTGTCTGTCAGCTGTAGCACGGTTTCAGCAATATTTTTGTAAGAGTAGAAGTATTTTTTAGATTTGTCGCTTTTGCCAAATGGGGGCATGTCGACGCAAATGACGTGATAATCGTTCGTTAAATAAGGTATAAGCTTTCTAAAGCTGAATGAAGAGGACAAAAAACCGTGGAGCATGACAAGTGTTTGCCTTTGTTCCATGTTTTTGCTTTCCTCATAATAAATGCGGAATCCGTTTATTTCCGCCGTTTTTCCAATTAAGTTGGTACCCACGGACATCCCTCCTTTTTAAGCTTAAATCAAACATTCATTGCCTTGTCAATAAAAAAATCCGTGACCTGTACACAGGCCACGAAAATCAAAAAAGGGGGAATACTGGAATGTCTTACAATAAAAGTATTACCGAAAATATGGCTTTTAAAACTTCGATTTTATTTTTTTTGTAAAACAGCGGCATCGCTTTTCCACTTGGGTCGGAGGACCATATTCCCCAAAACAGCCGATTGATTTCAGTCGTGTTTCATGTTATTATTCTTTATTGCGTTAATCAAAGGATAAAATTCAATTATATTTAGGAGTGTTTCCATGGCAACTCAATACAAGCAAGGCGACATACTGACGGGAAAAGTAACGGGTATCAAGCCGTACGGGGCCTTTGTCGCGCTTGATGATGAAACCCAGGGTCTCGTTCACATTTCCGAAATTAAACACGGATTTGTAAAGGATATCCATGACGTTTTGCATATCGGTGACGAAGTAAAGGTAAAAGTGCTGCAAATCGATGAGGAAAAAGGAAAAGTCAGCCTTTCCATCCGTGCGCTTGAAAAAGAAAACGCTCCACAAAAACAAACAAAAGCCCGCAGGCGGCAAGGAAGTATCCAGCTGGATCATGCAGGCGAGGAAGGCTTTAATACGTTAAAAGCCAAATTGAAAGAGTGGATAGAAAAGTCCGAAAGGGAGGATTTGATTAAAAAGTAAGCAAAAGCTGATTCCAAGCTGAATCAGCTTTTCTTCTTTTTATCAAGCAGGCCGAGTTTCCGAATTCGGTATTGCAAGTTTTGCCTGCTCATTTTTAATGATTCAGCCGTTTTTGTAATATTATGATCGTGTAACTTTAAAGCTTTTTGCAAGTAGTAAACTTCCGCTTCTGTCATATACTCATCAAACGGTTTTATGTCCTTCCCTCTTTGAACGAGAAGTGCATCCGCCTTTTCAAACGTTTTTTTTCGAAATAAGGATGGCAGATGGCTTACGGCTAATTGTTTTGCATCATCCGCATTTTTAATTGCCGATTCAATAACATATTTTAACTCTCGCACATTCCCGGGCCATTCATACTGAGAAAAAAGCTCAAAGACTCCGTTTGAAATGGATTGTACAGAAGCGCCAAGCAGCTCATTATATTCGTTTAGAAATTGATGAGCCAAGAGCGGCACGTCTTCCAACCTGCTTTTTAACGCCGGGATGAAAATGGCGGCACCTGCCAGTTCGTAATAAAGGTTTTTCATTAGTTTACCATCTGCTGCCGCATCTATTGGATCGAGGCATGTTGCAAAAATCAGGCGCGGCAAGGCTTTTTCTGATGATTGTTTTCTATCACGGATGATATGAAGGAGCCTTTGCTGAAGCGGGATAGACAAGGCTGTCAGCTCATCAAAAAAAATGGTTCCAATGTTCGGATCGTTCAATATCCCGCCATCACGCATGCCAAACAACATTTCTTCCAATTGCCTGTTTTCATAGGAGATGCAACTTAATAGATAAAAGGGTTTTCCGGATACTTCGCTGTCATGATGTATGCAGTGGGCAAATGTTTCTTTACCGGTGCCAGCTTCTCCACTGATCAGGACGGGGAAGGTTGTGCCGGCCATTTTTTTTGCTTGATGTACCGCACTGACAAACTCGGGATGCTCTCCTGCAAGGTCTAAAAATGCACAACCGATCTGTATGTCTCTTTGCAGATGGTTTTGTACAACCTGCTCCAGTCTCGTTACATCCTTTGCTATTTCAATTGCGCCAATGATTTCCCCGTTGTGGAACACTGGGTGAGAGTCGTTGATCGTATTAATTTCTTCCCCTTTTATATTGATGTATTTTTGCCGCCTGTTGCATTCGGGCTTTTTTGTCCGCAACACTTTTAAAAGAGTACTTTCCTCATCATAAAATTGAAAAACATCCATAATGTTTTTATCCAATAAGTCTTCCAATTCCATTCCTTCGATTTCTCTCATTTTTCGATTATAAATGATCGTTTTTCCTTCAAGATCAACAGCATGTACGCCCGCATCGATGTTTTCCAGAACAGCGTTATATAAATGTAAAAGCATCTTTTGATCCATCTTCAAGATTCCCCTTTAAAAAAATACTTGAATTTTGTTGAATTATTTTGCATTATTATATACAGATACAACTTATTAATGCAAATTTTTTTTGCGTTTAATAAGTTGTTGTGAAAGGAAAAATAATAACAAGGGAGGATATGAAATGATTGAATACAAACATGAACCATTCACGGATTTTTCAAAAGAGGAAAACAAGAAAGCGTTTCAAGCGGGAATGGAGCTTGTAGAAAGCTATCTTGGCCAGGATTATCCATTAATCATCGGCGGTGAACGGATCGAAACGGAAGAAAAAATCACTTCGGTTAACCCCGCGAACAAAGTGGAAGTTGTCGGCCGCGTATCTAAAGCGAACCGGGAATTGGCGGAGCGCGCCATGAACAGTGCGCTGGAAGCCTTTGAGTCGTGGAAAAAAGTAAAGCCGGAAGTCAGGGCAGACGTTCTTTTTAAAGCCGCGGCCATTGTCCGCCGCCGGAAGCATGAATTTTCCGCCTTGCTTGTGAAAGAAGCGGGAAAGCCGTGGAAAGAAGCCGATGCCGATACGGCAGAAGGCATTGATTTCTTGGAATACTACGGCCGGCAAATGCTGGAGCTCAAAGACGGCAAAAAAGTGCAAAGCCGTCCGGGGGAATATAACCGCTATGATTATATCCCGCTTGGCGTCGGCGTCGTTATTTCTCCG
>NZ_JAFBFH010000005.1 GCF_016909185.1 Siminovitchia thermophila
CTGTATATAGTTAGGGTTCCTGTAGCCATTGTCTTTTATCAAAATTGTACATATTAAAACAGTCAAAAGTGTACATATCATCGTTGACATTTATACTTGTTGCTTTTGACTAATGACCCGCCCTTTTTGTGGAGATACAATGTAAAAGTAAATAAAAGCACGTTTTGCGAATCTAAAGCGGATTTGTAAGCGTTTTACTTAAGGGGAAATATAATGGGGTGATACATTTATCAGTAAGTGAAGTAAACTTATACATCAGATTTTCGCATGTATGGAAGATCCATGTCAATGAAACTCTTACGAGAAGAGAATCTGTTTCTTGCTTTGCCCAAGTTCCAGGGAAAGGACAGGGGGAGAATATTGTTGGCTGTGTGGTATTGTAAATTTGATTTACAATGTCTATCCCGATTTTTTCATAACAAATCTGTCACAACTTTTTCTCCACATTAAATTTTCTAAAAATTTAATGTATTACTAAAATTAGGCATCTATTTGTTTGACAGCTTACGCTCTTGTGATGACAGAAGCCGCTCGACAATGAACATTGAGGAGGAAATCGAATGGGAAATACAAGCTTAATGAAGACAACTACCTTGGGATTTCAACACGTTTGCGTCATGTATGGCGGCGCTGTGGCAGTACCGATCATTGTGGCACATGCTATCGGATTAACGCAACAACAGCTCGTTTATCTTATATCATTTGACTTATTGGCATGTGGAGTCGCCACGTTGATTCAGGTAATCGGCGGGAAGCATATCGGAATCAAATTGCCTGTATTGATGGCTGTCTCTTTTATTGTAGTGGAACCAGCCATTGCAATTGGAAAGATCTATAGTATAACGGGAGTTTTTGGCGCCGTTATCGTCTCTGGCTTAATCATTACACTTTCCGCGCCCTTGATCGGAAAATTGGTTAAGTTTTTCCCGCCTATCGTTTCAGGTTCCGTGATCCTGATTATAGGAATTTCTTTGATGCCGGTTGCGATGAACAATGCGGCAGGAGGAGCAAATTCCCCTACTTTTGGGGAACCGAAGAATTTGATATTGGCGGTGTTTACTTTAATTTGCTTTTTAATTATAAACACTTTGTTCAAGGGATTTATTAAAGTCGTATCGATTTTACTTGCGTTAATTATTGGTACGGTTGCGGCCAGTTTTTTTGGGTTGGTGGATTTTAGCGTATTCAATGAAGCGAAATGGCTCAATATACCCCGGCCATTTTACTTCGGAGCCCCGACATTCCAGCTTTCGTCCATTATTGCCATGACGATTATTTCTTTTATCATTGCGATTGAAAGTATTGGTGTGTTTTTTGCGCTGGGGGAGTTTACAAATAAGGAAATCGGTGAGAACGATGTGAAAAAAGGGCTCCGCGCAGAAGGTCTTGGCTCTTTTATTAGCGGGTTTTTTAATTCCTTTAACCATTCGACTTTTTCCCAGAATGTCGGACTAGTTCTCCTTACAAAAGTAACACAGCTAAAAGTTCTGATCGCCGCGGGTGGAATCCTGATTTTGTTGGGGCTTGTGCCAAAAGTGGCGGCGCTGACAACGATGATACCTGCTCCCGTATTGGGTGGAGCCATGGTACCGATGTTTGGGATGCTCATTTCAGCAGCCTTAAAAATGATCAGCAGTGAAAACTTGTCCTTGCCTTCCAATCAATTGATTATCGCAGTAGGTGTTGGAATTGGAATAGCGATTAAGGGTGTTCCGGCTTCATTTGAACAATTTCCTGATACGATCCGCTTAATTTTTGGAAACGGGGTAGTAATGGGCTCATTGGTTCTCATTCTATTAAACGTTATTTTAAATGGTATCAATGGTCCCAGGCATACGGACCATGTTCCAAGTAATGCGAATGCCATGAATATGGAACAAAAAGCTGTTAGCGGTGACAGTTGAATCATGTTGGAATGAATTTGCTTTTACATTTGTTTATTTTTGTTAACCTCTACCTTTATATATTTGAAATCCCCTAACATATATCTGGGGGATTTTTTTTGGTAAGCTTAGCGATGTGTTTCTATTTTCAATATTTGCCGTATAAAGGGACAAAGCTTGTAATATGCTTGTTAGCAGGGAAACTTTATGAAAAAATGAACTTGTGCCTGCAGTCATTTATTGATCTTAGTATGAGCTTAAAGGGAGTCATTCCATTATGGCAGACTTTTTTATGTATTTTAGTCCAGTTACACAAGCATTGATGGCTACTTTATTTACGTGGGGAATGACAGCGTTTGGTGCTGCCCTCGTTTTTGCTACAAGAACAATAAACCAGCGGCTATTGGATAGTATGTTAGGATTTGCCGGTGGTATCATGATTGCAGCCAGCTACTGGTCTTTATTGGCTCCAGCCATCGACATGTCAAATGGGAATTCCGTCGGGGCTTGGTTTCCTTCGGCAATTGGTTTTTTGATGGGCGGCGTTTTTTTGTGGGGGATTGATACAGTACTGCCTCATCTCCACCCGAATACTTCCTTTGGCAAAGCGGAAGGATATCAGGCGAAAAAAAGAAAAAGAAGTACATTGTTGGTGCTTGCAATCACGTTACACAATATTCCAGAAGGGTTGGCGGTTGGGATTACTTTTGGTGCGCTTGCAAGTGGGGGAACGGAAGCTTCTTTAAGTGATGCTTTAACCTTGGCGCTGGGAATCGGCATTCAAAATTTCCCTGAAGGAGTTGCGGTTTCCATGCCGTTAAGGGCGGAAGGTATGTCGCGAAGAAAAAGCTTCTTTTACGGACAGTTATCAGGTATGGCGGAACCGGTTGCCGCAGTTATCGGGGCATTTGCTGTTGCGATTATTGAACCGTTACTGCCTTATGCGTTAAGTTTTGCAGCTGGAGCAATGATCTTTGTTGTAGCGGAAGAAGTTATTCCGGCTTCTCAAGAGAAGGGTAATAAAGATTTGGCTTCAATGAGCTTAATGGTCGGCTTTGTAGTGATGA
The DNA here is from genome assembly GCF_016909185.1 of Siminovitchia thermophila. Lineage (GTDB taxonomy): Bacteria > Bacillota > Bacilli > Bacillales > Bacillaceae_C > Siminovitchia > Siminovitchia thermophila. The sequence goes on from NZ_JAFBFH010000005.1 coordinate 2,951, forward strand.
TGATTCTTGATGTGGCATTAGGATGAACACCCCCTCCCTGGGAAGGGGTCTTTTTTTTTCGCGGTCTGCAAAGGCGCGGGAGGTATGCGCCATGATAAGTCCAAACTAACTCCCCCGGTAGGTGCTGTAACCGCCAGGAGCGACCAAAAGCGGAACATGGTAATGGGAATTCATATCAGAAATTCCGAATCTAACAGGGACTTGATCCAGAAACGGGGTTGCCGCTGGAATAACCCCTTTTTTCTTAAAGTAATCAGCCACATAAAATACGAGTTCATACTCCCCCGGGTTGAATTGCTCATCACAGAGCAGGGGAGAATCAACCCTGCCGTCGCTGTTTGTAGTAACGGTTTTGATAAAGGTCCGTTCTGGTTCCAACTTCCAAAGGTCGATGTTTAAACCTTCCGCAGGAATACCGTTCATTAAATCAAGGACATGAGTTGTTAATTTTCCATTCATGCTTTTACACTTTCCTTTGCTTTTTCCAAACCTTCATTGACAAGATCCTGGCGGCTGACCACAAATCCTTGGAAACCATATGGCGGCCTCGGTTCTGTCCAGACAGCGCCTTTGTATCCAGGAATATCTTCAATCACCGCTTCCCAAGTACGATTATTGGATAAAAATTGAACTTCGGCCAGTTGCGGAAAACGTTGAAGAACCCGTAAGCCAATTCGATAAATCAGATCCTGTATTGATTTATTATCTGCTTCATGGAACACCGAAGCGGCTATATCACGGACTTGCTCTGCCGGCACATAAACAGCAGGGTTATCTGCGACGGCATCTTCTTTCTTATTGTACCGATAGAGAATGTCGAGATAAATATATAAAGGCCGATCTTTTGCTTCTGGCAAGGTCGTATACTCATCCCGAATATAGCCGTAAAAGGAACTGCCCGAAACCTTAATCAAATGCAGATCCCGAATGCCGCTTTCCTGTTTGGCAAGTTCATAGCCTGCTTTGCTTCGCTGGACCTTCACCGTCGTAGTGATCAACTCATTTCTTGAATGTCTATATACGAGCGGACTTGTCTCCAAATGCGTGTCACCCGCGACTTGAACTGCCTCGAATGGAATTTCGTCTGCCGTTATTTCAACTGCAGTTATGTGGGAATACACATCAAGAAAGCGCTTGCAAACAAAGTGTAAAAATCCTTCGAAAGTGGAGCCGTGATATTCAGCAGCTTTGCGAAGAATAAAGTTTTTCATAGAGTCAGTTGCGACCACACGGGAATTATCCGCTTTTGTAAATGATTCCAGGAACTCCCCTTCAAGTGCAATCTTTGCATTCATCCCAAAAATGACATTGTTTCGTCCCGTAAACCCTGATTCTGGAATCGCTTTAATTCCATCGAGCGGCTTTTGATAGGTGCGGAACACAAAGACGTCACCTTTCCCATAGTACATTAATCTTTTTTGTGAACTCATTCAAATTCCTCCTCAAGCTTTATATTGTGATCCCTCACTTGCAAAACGTTCTTTTTGCAAAGCGAATGGTAACACCCGATAGGTGGGAAAAACGCGAAAACACTCTAGGAAGCGATAAAGTCTTGTAGCCGAAAATAGGCAATTTGATATACTTGTTCAAGCGCTTCTTTGAATTCAGCTTCTTGAGAATGATCGAGGCGTTCCTTCATTTTTGCCAGAATGGTTTCCTTCGTGTGGTTTCTGACAGCCAAAATAAACGGAAAATGAAATTTGGTTGTATAGGCTTTATTGAGGGATAAAAATTCTTCTCGTTCGTCTTTTGTCAGTTGGTCAAGGCCTGCACCGGTTTGTTCTTTCACAGAAGCTTCAGCCATTTTAACACGGGCAGCTAAATCGGGATGTGCCCTTAAGAGGGCCAATTTTTCGTCAAATGCCGCTTTATTTACTTCGTTTACCATCGTCTGATGGAGTTCGGATATAGAAGCAAATGGCCGTTTCATCCATACTCGCTCGGCGACCCAGGGGGAATATTCAAAAATCCAGCCAAGCGCCTCGGTAAAATCGGTTTGATCCATCCCATTGAGAATTTCGAGACTTAAACGCACAATCGTTCATCCTTTCGTTATTGTAAAGATGCGACTTTTCAGAGTAATGAGTAAATTATATAGCAAGCTTTCGGGAATTACTATTATTTTATCTTCCATTTATATATAAGGTCATTAGTGTCGAAAGACAAATTCCCAAATATGGATTGTGCATAAAGCACAATATTGCTTTGGTGTGCTGTCATGGCCTTATGGGGAAAGGAATATGAAACATGAATGATTGTGCTTGACGGTTAAACGAAACATTTGAAGGACGGCGCTCCTTTTTAAGAGCAGCGATTTTGCAGGAATAATCAGTAGATTGTTTTCGGAGAATTTCTAAAGCACTTCACTAGTAAACGGGTATAACAATTGTTATTTAAGTATAAGTGCGACGAGGGATCCATAAGAAAGATGCTCAAACATATGTTTAACTCGACAGTACGAAAACATTTGAAAATTAAACATAGTTCCACCATCTTTTACCTATTCGCCATGGCTTTTAGAGTGGTGACGTATGTAGTCGGACTAACATATTCCTTAACAAGATACAACATACGTTTTCTTTTACACATTTTCACTGCCCCAACAAACTAAAATACACATGAGGGGGGAAGCTGAAACGGACTATGTCGATCCTAGGGGTTTTCTACCGCAAAAAATAAAGTAGCACAAACCATTGCCTTGGCCTGTACTACTAATGTTAGTATATTTTTCTTCAGTTGTTATGTAAGATGATAGACGGAAAATAAATCTTCAAAACTCGTTTTTAATATTCGACTTTATTAAATTTGATTTTAGAATAAAAGTATAGCAATGTTGAGTAGATAATGAATATACATATCACCAATCCCACAAGAATTCCCATATGAGTAGACCCCACTAGTGATAGATAACCATTAGGGAAGAAGTACTTTAACGTACTGAGCATTGGAGCAGTTCCAGTGATAATGAAAAACACAATCCCTCCAAAAATAGCATACCCTGTAGAGAAGTTAATGGATAGCGCTGTAACAACTTGAATAAAAAGTAAATCAATAAAAAACACGCCTAGAAATTCGATTAAAGCATATCCAAAATCAGCCATACTTGCAGGAAAAAAATTGCCGGATGTGTAATCGAACTGAGTTAAGTGAACATAATAAACGATAATGCTAGAGACAAATAAAATAATCAAATATATCAAGTAAAGCGATAGTAAAGAAAACCACTTTGCGTTCAAAATAGAAGTCCGGTTGAGATCTTTATATAGAAATAAAGTACCTTTATCAATTTCAGTGAAAAATAATGTTGACGCAATATAAGCAATAATAATTAGTGGCAATACCGCATTATGTTGAACTACTGAAGTAGATACAAAAAACTCAAGTGCGCTTAGAGATCCAGGCTCCCCCGTGAGCTGCATAAAGTTAGTATTTATAAGAGAGATGATAATCAAGATCATTGGAAAAAGCCCGAAAGCAAAATACAACAAAGACGACTTCATTTTTAGTGTATTAGAAAAGACTGGAGGGAATAGTTTATTCATGATCATTTTCCTCCTTAAAATATTTCTGAATGGTGTTTTCTTTTGTTGTAATAGCAACAATTTGGTTCTCTTTAGTTAAGTCTACTAATAGGCTATTGAATGATTCTCCTTTTAAATTCACTTCGAGATAATCTCCATCGCCGGTTAAAGTAATTTGACCTGAATATTTCTTTTTTATAGAATCAAAGCTATTTACCGGTTTACTCAATTGAATGATGGTTATATTTTCCTGACTCTGTATAAAATCATCTTTTAATCTGCCGTTTTCTATAAAAAGGTATCGCTCTGCTAATTCTTCTAATTCATTCAATTGGTGACTTGAAATAAGAATGGTTGTTTTTCTTTCTTCAGCCCACTTTTTCAATGTTTTTATTAACATTTCAACACCATTAGGATCTAGGCCAACAAATGGTTCATCTAAAATTAAAAACTCAGGATTTGTTACGAGGCAGAGTGCTAGTCCAAGTCGTTGCTTCATTCCGAAAGAAAATCCGCTTGGCTTTTGGTCTTTTTTTTCTAATAATCCGACAAGATCAAGTACTTTTTCAATGTTTTCATGATATTGTTTCTGATTATGAATTTGCAAATAAAATTCTAGGTTTCGATAGGCACTTAAATGGGAGTAATATACGGCTTCAATCATCAAGCCGACATTATGCAATAAATTGTCTCCAGAAAAAATATCCTTTCCTTGATAGATAATGGTACCACTTGTTGGCTTGATCGTTTTAGCAATCATCTTCATTAAGGTTGTTTTTCCAGCTCCGTTTTTACCAATCAATCCCACAATTTCTCCAGGTTTAATGCTAAAACTGACATCTTGCAAAGAAAAAAACTCATTGCTTTTAAATTTTTTGCTTACATTTTTAACTTCTAACAATGATGCTCACCTCTTTTGTTTAATCTTTTGATATAAAAATAAAATAGAGAAATTCACCAAAAATACAAAAAGTAGTTGTGGGAGACTAGAAAAATCATCACTAAGTTCAATCGCTATGTCACCGATAGTCATTGTATGTTTTTTAATGAATAAATCAAAGTTAGGATTTGACATAATAATCAAGCTAAATACAAAATAAAAAATTGTAGTAATAAGAGACAAAGAAAAAATACTTACATAATTTGTATTGCTCGGAAACATATACTCTAAAATTAAATTGTACATTACGGGTATAATGTAAATTAAACTGATTAAGAGAAGTAGTGAAATATCAATGTTTAAAAGACTTGCTATTCCAAAGGTTATGCAATTTAATACTATAGATAAAAATATTTTCAGTCTCATTTCATATCACCTGTACTTTGAAATTTATTGAGAATAAACTGTAATAGCTAGATTATGTAGCCAATGAAAAGCAATTGCATCTTGTAATCCATATTTATCTGCCAAGTAGTATAGTATTAAACTTGAGGGAAACTTTATCATTATATTTAAAAGCCAATCTCCATTTAAGTGAAGTAACATAGCGAATAAAATAGAACCTATTATAAAGCTCCAAGATTTCGAGAACTCCTTTCTTAGAATGATTAAGATTAAATATCTAAATAAGAATTCTTCAAAAGTAGCAATTAAAAAGGGGTGGAATGTCGTTTCAACATCACTAATGAGCAATCCCAAAATTAGAGATTATGTCATCTTCCCTCAATAATAATATTCATAGTTTCGACTTTTTCCTTCTTTTTCACTTCACACATACTTTTTAAAGCCATAGAGTCTTCATCTCTACGGCTTTTTTGTCACTGTATTACCCCACTTGTACTTGATGATTCCAAGGCTGATCTCATTCAGAGAAAAGAATTTAAATAGCGCTTTCATATTTAAATTCCTCTCTTTTTATCTATAGTATTCAATACTGTAGCACAATTAAAATTTTTTGCAAATATAAAATATAAAAGTTATTTTATTGGGAAAACTACTTTTTGGATGGAAAGCCGCTAGTTGATGTTATTACAAATGATATGGGGGAGATAAAAGGTGGATCAGCAATGGCTGAAAAGAGTTCTCTCTTTATGTAAGCCCTTTAAAAATGTATTGACTTTTATAGTTGAATAAACTAGAATCTGAAAATAAAGAGACAACGTCTTTATATATGTCTTTTAGTTAAAGGAGGGGAACCTATGTTTGAGGGGCCAACATTGTGGGGGCTTTTGCCCTTGATTATTTTTGTCGTATTGGCGTTTAGAAAATGGCACCCGGTCGTTGCCATTGCCATAGCAACAATTGTTGGAGCGGTAATGGGCGGGCACGGCATTACATCTATTGCTACACAAACAAAAGAAGGGTTAGGTTCTTTCCTTGCCTATGTCGGATTAATTATCCTGGCGGGAGCAGGGCTTGGGAAAATTGCGGAAAGAACGGGTGTGGCAGAAAATATTGTCCGCTTTGTCATGCACCGGGTCGGGGTCAATACACCGAACAAAGCAATTATTGGAACGATGGCATCATCTGCCTTATTAACCGGTTCCCTCGGAACACTGGCTGGTGCCAATGCGGTCATCGCACCTGTCGTAATTCCGATTGTTGCATCAGCCGGTCTTTCGTCCAGCGCGGTGGCAATCATTTTTCAAGGGGCTGGTGTGACGGGCTTATGGCTCGGGCCATTTACTCCACCCATGGTCACTTTTATGGAAATCACCGGCTTGTCATACGGACAGATCGTTTTATATGCAGGTCTGCCATTAGCAGTTGTTATGTGGCTCGTTACTTTTATTTTTGTGAAAAAGACTTTACCGCAGACATTGCAACAGTTTCCTTACTCAGATGAAGATATTATGCTTTCCAAAAACAGTCAATCAGAGCAACCAGGCAACGAAAAAGTTAAGAAACAGGCAACTTTCGTCTTTTTGGTGACACTGTTTGCCTTAATTGTGTACGGCATCCTTACGGAAGGCGGGTCAACGTTTGCCATTGCCGTAATCGTTATCACTGCCGTAGTGACTGGATTGGCTGGGCGTTTGACACCGAATGAAATAGCGGAACATTTCTTTGAGGGGGCAAAGCCGTTAATTTGGCTGTTCTTCCAGTTTGTCTTGTTTTCACCGTTTATTTTTTATATAGAGCAACTTGGCGGGTTTGAAGCGTTGAAAAATCTGCTCATGCCGTTTATTGAAAAAGGCGGAGACATTACGCTTGTCGCTTTGACCACGATTACGGGTATTGCAGGCATTCCTGGAGCGGCGGTTGCGCAAGTTGTTGTTCTTGATGAAATGTTCAAGGGACTTTTCACTTCTGCCGGTATTCCGATCAGTATCTATATCATGGTCCTTCTTGTCGGCTCGCAAATGACCGAAATGCTATATCCGATCGGAGATACCCTTGGCGCAATGGGAATTGCCCGCTCGAAAGACTTGAAGAGCATGGTCATATTCGGAATCGTGGGGACAGCCGTGATCGTTGCGTTTGTCATTTTGCGGACTATTATTATATAAGGTGAGTGAATGGGATGGATTTTTCATCATATAAACGCCACATTGAAACATTGGCTCAAGAGGCCAGTGGAAAAACCGCCGTTTATATCTGCACACCTGATGGGGAAATAAAAATCAATGAAGCGGAAAGAATGCAGGCGGCAAGTGTCATAAAAGTACCAATCGTCATGGCCGGTCTCCATGCTTCTGATCAAGGTATGCTCGATCTTAACAAAAAAGTTGTTGTTCAAGATAAAGTGGCGGGCACGGGTGTACTGAATTATTTATCTGGTAATATGGAATTAAGTATTTTAAACATGATGACCCTTGCTTTGATTGTATCTGACAATACAGCCTCCAACTTGTTGATCCATGAAATTGGACGAGAAAACATTAACGCTTTTTGTCAAAAGGCGGGGGCAAGCCAAACAGTTCTTGGTCGTTATTTTATGGATCACGAGGCGATGAAGCGCGGGATCGACAATTACACCTCGGCCGGTGATATGATCCGTTTTTTCCGGTTAATCGGCCACGAAAACAAACTATTGTCAAATGAAAGCAGAAAAGTCATTTATCAAATGTTAGAAAATCAGCAATTTAGGGAGAAGCTTGCAGCACACCAGGCCATGTTTCATGACAAGGTATCAATCGCCAACAAGACGGGAGAGTTAAACGGCATTCAGCATGATGTCGGGATGTTTACCTTTGAAAATAGACAGGTGTATGCTGCGATATTATCTTCCAACTGGAACAACAATTATCAGGGCCGGGAGTTTATTTCGCAGATCGGCAAACTGACGATTGAATACATGACGGCCACTGAATAAAAAGGGAGAGTCTTATGAATATCCGAGTCGCGGCTTTTGGTACGAAGGAAACAGTAAAAGGGTTGGAGAATTACAGCAAGTTGTTTTCTAATATTTCTATCGTTCCGTTCACGTATCAACAGCCAAAAGAATGTGTAGATTTGGTGGAAGAAGCCTATACGTGCGACGTGTTCTTGTTTGCCGGCCCTGTGCCTTATCTGTATGCCAAAAATGCCTTGGAACAAATGAATGTCCCTTATACTCACGTGCCGTTTGATGAATTGATGGTTTCACATACATTCTTTTTATTGGCGACGGAATATCAAATGGCGATTCGCAGGCTTTCCATTGATATTATGAACCCGGCGCATGTGACAGAAGTATTGAACGATCTTGGGATGGAGCAAAAAGATATTTTTATCCATGATATTCATGAAATTCCGGGTTTGGACATTGCGGAAATTGTCAAGCGCCATCAACAGCTTTGGGATCAAGAGGCGATTGACTTTGTATTAACAAGTATCGATGCAGTCGCCCAAGCATTGAAAGAGCTGAACATTCCTTGTCTGAAAATGCCGATTCCGAAGAAAAACTTTTTGCATGGCTTGCAAGAAGCTAAAACGCTCGGACAAATAAAGCTGAGTGAAACGTCCCGGATCGTGATGGGGCTCGTGAAAATTAAAAATTTGGACCGCGTATCGGACAGTCTGGGAGATTTTCAATTTGAGCAATTGTTATTGGCTTTTCATCAAATACTGCTGAATTACACTCATAAAATGGACTTCTCTTTATATAAGGGCCATTATCATCAGTTCATCATTTTTGGGACAAAAGGCAGCTTCGACAAGCTGATTTCGGATAATCATTTGTCCTGTTTTGTAAAAGAAATAGAAAAGAAATTAAACATTACAGTTGCCGTCGGATTTGGTTCCGGACTGACGGCAAGGCAGGCGGAACATAATGCCCAAAGTGCGTTACAACGCGCATTGGAAGAAGATGAAAGTATTTGCTATTTATACAACGAGTCAGGAGCTTATATTTATTTGCTGAACGAGGAAGAGGATGTCAACAAAGAATCATTGATGAACGCATTGCTTACTTGTGGGCTGACGCTTGAAACAGCGTCCAGATTTGCCGACTTTTTATTGCTTCGTCAATTCCGCCCCTTCACTTCCCAGGAGTACGCTGAGTACGCGAACGTAACAACGAGAACCGCTGCGCGTCTCATTAAAAAAATGACAGACACTGGCGTGCTTGAATCGGTTGGCGAAAGAAAGATTCACGATATGGGAAGGCCAAGGGCAATTTATCAAATAAAGGAGAATTTCAATTGAGTCATCACATCAAAGAGGTTAATACGTACATTGTTGAAGTGCCATTAGTAAATGAGTGGAAAATATCGCTTTACTCTTCTAAAGTGAGACAACATGCCATTGTGGAAGTAGTCACTGAAGATGGAGTTAAAGGGTACGGAGAAGCATCTCCTTCTCCTGCGTTCATGGGCGAAACGGCGGAAACAATTAAGCTGGTGAATGATCAATATTTGGCTCCTGTTATCACTGGACTGCCGCTCCAATCGTTGAGTCAAATCCATAGGAATATGGATCAGACGATTTATGGCCAAAGTGCCGCAAAATCTGCGATTGATATCGCCATCCACGATGCTTGGGGAAAAATGGAAAATAAACCTGTATACGATCTTGTTGGCGGGCTTTACCGGGAAGAAATTCCTTTGACTTATGTGATTGGAATGAAAAGTGACGAAGAAGCCTATGAAGAGGCTGTAAAAGTAATGAATCTCGGGTTCCAAACAATCAAAATCAAAGTTGGAAAGGACCCTGTCAGGGATATACGTGTAGTCCAATCAATCAGACAAGCCATTAAAGACAACAAGAAAGATGTTCGCATCCGTCTGGACGGGAACCAGGGATATCATGTAGCGGACGCGATCAAAGTAATCAGAGAACTGGAAGAGACAGGTGACTTGAAATCAGTTGAACAGCCAATTGAAAAGTGGAATATATTCGGATTGAAAGAAATAAGAAGTGCAGTCAAAACGCCTATCATGGCGGATGAGCTGGTATTCTCCATTCATGATATGACTAATATTATCAAAATCGGCTGTGCCGATATTGTCAACTTGAAAATTTGTAAAGTCGGGGGAATCCACCAAGCTAAAAAAATTGCCGGAATGGCGGAAGCAGCAGGAATGACTTGCACAATCGGCAGCAACCTGGAGCTGGGCATCGGGATCGCAGCCAGCATGCATGTCGCAGCCAGCACTCCGGTTATAGTAAATCCGAGTGATTTTATATGTGGCGCTTATCTGCATGAACATGATATCGTCCAAACCCCTATGTGGGATTTAGTGGAAGACGGTAAAATCAGAGTCAGCAACGCAGCCGGACTTGGCGTTCATTTGGCGGAAGACCTAATCAAATAAAATGTTCGGCAGTTCTCTTTAAATCACGAATGAGAAAGGTGTTACAATGAGAATCAATATAGATCGGCTTATGAGTGATATAGAACGTTATGGAACATATGGTTTAGATCCAAAGGGCGGGTTGACCCGCCCCAGTTTCAGCGAGCCGGATTATCAAGTGAGAGAATTATTTATGAAAGAACTAAAGGAGATGGGGCTCGCGGTATATGTCGACCCGATCGCAAATATATGGGGACGCTGGAGCGGTGAAGATACCTCTAAAAAATCCATCGTAATCGGGTCCCATCTCGATACTGTTCCAAATGGCGGCATGTTTGACGGTGCTTTGGGCGTCTTGGTGGCAAAAGAAATCATGAAAACGATCATCGAGCATGAGGTTCCATTAAAGCACACATTGGAAATTGTCTCCTTTACAGCAGAGGAGCCCAACGACTTTAACCTTTCTACGATGGGAAGCAGAACTTTTACCGGCAAACTGACAAAAGAAGATCTAATGACAGTTACCGATTCAAAAGGGACGAAATTGAAAGATGCTGTTGAAAAAGCTGGCGGTTCATTGGAACGTCTCCCTATTGAAAAAGACGATATCGCGGCATTCGTGGAGCTTCATATTGAGCAGGGGAAACGGCTCGAATCAGCAGAACTTCCAGTAGGGGTTGTCGATCGGATCGTTGGAATCTACAGGGATAAAGTCACGATTATTGGCGAATCGAATCACTCGGGCACAACGATGATGAACGACCGGTTTGATGCTTTGACCGCAGCTTCCGAGATGATACTCGCGGTAGAAACAATTTTGAGAAATCATGGCACTGATGCAGTGGCCACAATCGGCAAATTGGATGTTTTTCCGAATGCGGCGAATATTATACCCGGAAAAGTAGATATGGTGCTTGAAATCCGTTCCGGAACGGCAGCGGAACGGATAGAGTTGAAAAAAATGATCTATCAAAAATGGGATGAAGTTATAGACAGACGGAAAGTGAGCATCAACGTTGTCAATATACTCGATCAACAAGAATGCCAATTTGATGAACAAATCGTTCAGTGGATTCAAGAGTCTGCCAAGGATCTTCAAATCCCTTACACAACATTTTCATCCATGGCCGGCCATGATGCCACGCATATGGCGGACGTGGCAAAAACAGCCATGATTTTTGTAAAAAGCATCAATGGCAAAAGCCACTGTCCCGAAGAATTCAGCAAAAAAGAAGACATTGAACAGGCCGCAAATGTGATGCTGAACGCCGTACTAAACATAGATCAAAAACTATCGTAGCAGGAAGGTTAAGTGGAAGTTATAGAAAGCTTTCTTTTAATGACTTGAGCGCCAATTTGTGAAGGGGAGGCTGATCACCCTCCAAAAAACCAATACAAAGCCAAGCATGTTATTTTGGCTACGGGAGCGTTGGTCACATTGGCTGAGAAAATCGGTGTAGATACGGAGTAAGGAAGAGAACCGAGAATCAAAACAGTCGTACAAGTAGATTTGGCAGGTAAACAATCATCGACGGGATCTGGACTGCAGGAACCGTTGCCGACGTCAGTGTCCATACAATCGTCTCGGCAGGTGACGGTGCCAAAGTTGCCAACAATGTCATCTCCGAATGGAAGAGAAGCGCTACGTCACTCATGATGTGCTCAAAGGTTATATAATAGATTGGAAGAAAAAAGAGGATGTCCCATTTTAGACCTTCCCCTTTAGATGAACCCTTTTTCTTTCAGGCTGCTATATTCGCCAGTTGCATTCACTATGACATGATCCAGCAATTCAATTCCTAATATCCTGCCAGCTTCAACTAATCGCTTAGTTACCTCTACATCTTCCCGGGATAATGTTGGCGAAAACGAGAGTCAAGGGTCGGCTTGCCTTTTCGCCCGCCCTTGACCGAGTTATGAGCCAATCATTACACTTAGGAGACACAAAGAAGGATATCCCTAGGTAGGAGGAACGCTTTTTCGAGTTTTCATATTCGAGAAAAAACAAATGAAGCGAATTAGGCAGATTCGGCCAACATGTTTTTGGTTGGCCGGATCCCCGGAATGAGTGTACTATTTTCATGAAATGAAAATAGTCAGTTTGTTGAAGCTCGATGCCGAAAACAAACCGTCCACTCTTTTGTGTTTTCTCTCTCCTCCAAAAAGCAGTCATCATAGCTGAAAATAAATCATGTATATAAAAATTTTTTAGGTTGTACTTTTATTATTAAACCCCTCTTTATTATTTACATATTCAAAATACCACTAATAACCGGTTAATTAGTAAATAGTTTAGGACTTGAATATGTAAGAAATTAAAAGAGGAGGAATTAATATGAAAAATAATGAACAAATCCAACCATTTGTGACATGCTATGGGAATAATGGGATAGCTAAAATTGAAGATCGTGGAGGAGGAACCCTATGGTGGTACGTCAAACCAGGCTTTAGTACGCTCTATTCCTTTATTGGCGAAATCACGATCAAAGACGGAGCTAGATTTATAGCTTCACTCCCTGTAAGTGGAATGGGGCAACCATATAAAGCCCTATCCGGCTTCAAAGGAGGAGGACCAAAAACCAAAGGAAAAACTTACAAAGCAGTATTTACTGGGGTAGCGAGGGACAATCAAGGCACTTCAAGTTTTGTAGTACCAAAATGTGAAACAGCATATCGCAATTAATGAAAAAACTAAGCCATCTTGGCTTAGTTTTTTGTTATTATAAAATTAAAGCCATCTAATTTTAAGAGAGGGGATGAGGGTAATGACCCTTTGTAATCATTGTTCAGCTAATTTAAACTTTCTAATTTATGTTTCAAACATGTATAAAAATCGATATATATACGATGGAGAACCAATCTTATTTCCTTATTTCCCTCTTAATAATAATGCAATTTTACCAATGGATACTTTCAAAAATGAAGTTTCTTTACATTGGGAAAGCTATATCCAATCTGTGCAAAATACAATTGCTTTAGATGAAAGTCCGACAACCTTGGATCTCAATTTTATCAATAACCCAAACGATTATAATTACCAATCCCTTTTTAAAAAGAATAAGGAAGGTATAGAAGCATTTAATCAAGTACTCAAATCATTCATGGGTTGGTGGAATAGCTTTTATAGTGGATACAGAGTAATTGACTATATATCCGGGAAATTTATTCCAGAGATTGGAACCAATATTGATAACAAACTTCTTAAAAAACATAATCGGCTACCTAATTATAATCTTTTTTTAATCGCCGTATATGATAAAGTTCCATTTAACTTAAAGAATGCAGGAAGAAATTTTATCATTGAACCAATTTCACACCTTGATTTGACATATCAAGATGAGAATAGACGTTCAAATAGTATCGGCTGCTTAGTTGATAAACTTACACAACATTTAATATACGAATAGGGTTGTTATATCTTTTCTTAACGCCTCTTTATATATCAAAGATTAAATAAATACTATATAAGGGGTGAAATATTTGATGTTTGACAAGCTATTACAGTGCTTATGCGAATCTAGACGAACGCAAGCCTTTTATACAAAATGTTTAAATGAGGCTGTAACAGAGGAGGAAAAAGATTTCTTAGGAGAATTGGTGAAAGATGCTACCAGAACTTCTAATGACATCAAAAAATTCTTCGAATCAATGCCTAAGGAAAAATAGACATTTTTCATCATGAATTAACCGAAAAAATAGCGTGAAATTTTTTTATGTAATTAATCGAACATACGCTCCTAAAAAGGTTGGTTTTAAGATGGAAAATCAAAAGTCTTGTTGTAAATTCCTTGAATTTATTAAAGAAAATAAAAAATTTTTGAGTAATCCTATCATCAAAAGTTTTCTGTCCACGAGAAAACATTTTGAGTTATTCAAGCAATCCATTTGCCATCCTACTCCCCAGAATCAAGAGTTGCTAGATCAAGCCTTCCGGGAATTTTATTTCCGTATCCGGTTTACTGCCTATGTATCTAAAACGCTTCACTACCATGGGGTTAATATGGATAAAAAGATTCGCCAAGATCTTTACCGTTTTCCCGCAATGTTAGACGAACCCGTAAAGGATGACACAGAGTTAACCTATAAAGACCTAGCGGCAATTGAGGAAGACTTCGAATTAAAGTCGGACAATATTTTGGATTATGTTACCGATCCAGCCCTTTACAAAGCTATTCAAAGTTTAACCCCTAATCAAAGAGATATTTTATCCCTGTCATATATAAAAGGACTGACAGATTCTGAAATTGGCACATTCTTAGGAAAATCCCAGCAGGCCGTATCCAAGGCCCGGAAAAAGGCACTCAGCAAGATGAGAAAATTATTGCGGAAGGATGATTAACTTTCAGAATGGAGGTTTTTAAATTGGAATCCAATTTATATGAACTAACTACAAAAAAAGATGAGAAAGCCATTGAAAAGGTCATTAACCTCTTTGCACCCAAAATCAAAAAAACTTTGCTTCAGACAGACACCCAGATTAGGGAAGATTTGGAGCAGGAGCTGCATCTCAAATTGATCCATATTGTAAAACGATATGACCCGGAAGATATCGTCGGTTTTTGGGAGTTTTATGAAATGTTCCGGCAAAAAATTTCTTGACAAAAGATTGTGGAATTAGGGACTTATTTTTGGGAGGGGGTTGTAATTTAGTAAAAAAAACTCTTTATTGATAAAAGAGGTGAGAGAAATGACACCAACTGAATTTCCATTTTGGATAACTCTAATCGGAAATTTTGGATTTCCTATAGCTATAACAATTTATCTGTTTCTCAGGTTCGAAAAGAAACTTGAAAAATTAGCCGAGGTTATAATGCAGTTAGCCGAGGTCATTAACACTACAAAAAAGTAATATTAAAGGTTGTTGGAGAATAGAAAGTCAACAAAGCAGCTGCGGCCATCAGGTTTTAGTTTTCCGCAATTCCGAATGATTACTTTTTTATTCAGTTATGATTACCGTTTTATGTTTTCTTTTTTAGAAAAAGAGGGTATACTGTAAATAGAAAATGAATAAATTAAAAAAGACCAAAGGTAGCTGGTACACCTTCGGTCTAAGCAATAGCCCTTCATTGGGGTAGCTCAAATTTTGAGTTATCACAAAAAATAACCAACCCAAAATGCTCGCTAGGCAGCCATGAGGTGGTTATTTTTTTGTTGCGACAGTATAGCTACGATTAACGTTGCAAAAGAGATCATCAAAATCAAACTCTCGAATACTGTCATAAGGCATCACCCCCTTTACAGGGAATGAGCCACCACCCATGAAAGCCCTATTGCTCAGTCTATTATAGCATCTTAAAAAGCTAGATACATATTATCTAAAGATAAAAAACCACCCTTAAAGGGTGGCTTACGTGCTTTAGCAACTAATAGTACTTTATTTTGTCATCTTCTTACTTTTAACCATTACGGCACTCATGACATCAATAGCGTTTTGCAAAGCTTCTTTTTTATCATTGAACCATGCAATGTATTCAACCCCAAGCTTTTCAAACAGTTCAAGATCGGTGGAGCTAATTCTTTTAAAATCTAAAAAAACATTTTCATGATTTATTTGGAAGATCGTTTCGGTAGTCTAGAAGTGCGTCTCGATAATTTGGAAGATCGCTTCGCCATTCTCGAAACCCGCCAAGAAAATCTGGAAATCCGCCAAGGTAACTTGGAAGCCCAATTAAAGTCTATGGAGCAAAACCTGACAGACCACATTAAGCACCTGGAAACAAAGTTTACGATTGTGCTGGAAGAATTGGTAGAAACAAAAGCAGATGTGAGAAGAATACAAAGAGCAAAATGAAGAGCGGCGACACAACGCCACTCTTATTTATTCGCGAGATTGGGTTATTCATCACTATTAGTTAAATGATCTCCTATTTGTTAAGACCTCATTAAGTGTTTTTCAATCATTGGGACACTTCAACATATGAATGTAATAGAAAGAACCTGAAAAGGAGGAATAACAATGCCACACAAAGCTGAGCAATCCGCTTATATTGAGTCCTCTGAAAAGCAAATGGAATTATATCGCAGGACGTTAATCATTGTAGTCATTTCACAAATTTTCGGGGGCGCGGGACTCGCCGCAGGGATAACTGTTGGAGCATTGCTTGCGCAGGAAATGCTCGGCTCGAACAGTTTTGCCGGAGTTCCGGTTGCTTTGTTTACATTGGGGTCTGCTGGATCGGCATTTATTGTAGGACGTATTTCTCAACGTTTTGGCCGCCGCATTGGACTGGCGGGGGGGTTCCTTGCTGGAGCGCTCGGGGCTGCGGGTGTAGTGATCGCCGCTATCACGAGTCATGTTTATCTGCTGTTTGCTTCACTATTGATTTACGGCGCCGGAACCGCTACAAATTTACAAGCGCGTTACGCGGGTACAGACTTGGCCGGTTCGACACAGCGTGCTACAGCTGTGAGTATTGCCATGGTCGCTACGACTTTGGGTGCTGTGGCGGGTCCCAATTTGGTCAATGTCATGGGAGACTTTGCTGAAGCAATCGGCATCCCATCCTTGGCCGGTCCGTTTATCTTGGCCTCCTTTGCATATTTTCTAGCAGGACTGATCCTTCTTTTCTTCCTTCGCCCTGATCCCCTCTTTGTAGCAAGAGCCATTACTAGTGAACGAGTGGAAGCGAATCAGATAAAGGAAAAGGCCCTTGAAAAAACAAATAGCAAGGGGATCGCGGTAGGCTTTACAGTAATGGTTTTATCTCAATTTGTGATGGTTGCCATTATGACAATGACACCTGTACATATGGAAAATCACGGACATGATTTATCCAGGGTGGGATTAGTCATTGGCATCCATGTCGGTGCCATGTATCTGCCATCTTTGATTACCGGTATCCTTGTCGATAAATTTGGGCGCGGCACAATGGCTGTCGCCTCGGGAATCACATTACTTTTTGCGGGAGCATTACCGGCTATCGCCCCGAGCGATTCCTTGGTTACGCTTATTTTTTCCTTGGCATTGCTGGGGCTTGGATGGAACTTTGGCCTTATTAGTGGAACAGCCCTCATCGTTGATGCAACAAGTTTGGCTACCCGGGCCAAGACACAAGGGGCAGTTGATGTGTTTATTGCTCTTTCAGGAGCGCTTGGCGGGGGAATTTCGGGCATTATTGCAGCGCAAACAAGCTATACCACGTTGTCAATTGCGGGCGGGATGATTTCCTTACTCATTATCCCGATGGTGGTTTGGAGCAGAAGCAGTTTGAAAAGTGTTGCCGGAAGTTGAAGAATCCAGTCATATAATATCTAGAAATAAGAAGATAAAGCCTTGGTTTCCGACGCCATCTAAAAAGAAATCCCGGCTGCAAGAGTGCTTTCTTCTGAGGTAAGGCTTGAAGATTTTTCATCAAGCCTTCAAAATGACTAAGTCTTTTCTATTCGTATCTGCTTTTTGTCCAGAAATGCAGTTCGTCATTGGGTCAGAAAGAAAAACCAACTTTTTTTTGGAGTATTCCTTTACAAGAATATTCCTTATAAGGTATATTTGAAATAAGCAAGAAAATATGAATCATCTTGATTTTTAATCCATACATGTTGGGAGTGATGGATAAATAACGGAAGATAAGGGTGGGTTCAATTATGGATACGACAACTTTGAGCGCACTTGCGGAACCTAACCGCTTGCGGATTGTTGAACTTTTGCGGGAAGGCCCCTTTACCGTTGGAGAAATTGCCGATCGTTTGCAAATTCGTCAGCCTCAGGCATCCAAACATCTCCGCGTTCTCAGCTCTGCGGGAATTGTGGAAGTACACCCAGATGCGAACCGCCGCTTTTATACATTGCGGCCTGAACCATTTATCGTTTTAGACGCATGGTTAGCTTCATATCGGCACATCTGGGAAGAAAGACTCGACCGTTTGGATGATTATTTGGATGAAATGCTCAAAAATGGCGATGGCTGATCAACGCACAGCCAGCAAAATTTCCTTTCGAGCAGAAGTATCATTGTCAATAGAGTTTTCAATGCCTCCGTACATGATCGTTTTGTAGAATAGTTGAAAAGTATGTTTCAAAAATAACTTCTGCTAAGGAGAAATGACATGACTGATCATAATACAGTAAATAAGGTAAGAGCGGTTGCCGAAGGAAAAATTCTTATTATAGAGAGGAGTTTTCAGGCTCCGCGAGAGCTTGTATTTACGGCTTTTTCGGAACAAGAACATTTGGAAAAATGGTGGGGACCTAAAGGGTGGCAGACGAAAAGCGTCAGTTTTGAGTTTAAGCCCGGCGGCATTTGGCATTATTGCATGACATGCACCGACCCAAACATGGGTGAGTATTATCAACAAGAGTCTTGGGGCAAGATGTTATTTCATGAAATGATTGTTCCTGAGAAAATCGTATACACAGATGTTTTTTGCGATAAAGATGGAAATTCGGTCGAAGATATGCCGGAAATGTCAGCATCAATGGTCTTTACTGAACAAGAAGGAGTCACAAAGGTTACTATCAAAACGGAGTTCCCGTCTGTAGAAGCGCTTCAGAAAGCCATGGAAATGGGAGTAGTTGAGGGAGTCTCTTCACAATACGAGCGCCTGGATGAACTCTTAACAAAAATAGGATAAACCAGACCAACCTTCGATTTTAAAGCTATGCTTATTTTTTAAGCATGGCTTTTTTGCACACCTAATGATAGCTTTTACAGTATCCTTCTTAAAGGTTTGTTAAAGTTTCCTTTAACAAGGATTTATTTGTTCCATGCACCGATCCTGCGTAAATACCATCTCCTGTTGTGTCTCCACCCGGATTGTCTGAAGTTTCATTGATGATAACGGGTCTGCCCTCAACTTGAAGCGCCTTTTCAATCCTTCATCCAGTTATATGATATTTGGCACAAAGTGCTTGACGCATCATTAACCGACAGCTGCTTTGGGTATATTTACGATACCGAAGTGGCCAATAAAGCTCATCAAGCAGGAGTCGGTGCCAATATTCAAGTTAGGCTGGGAGGAAAGACAGATCACCTCCATGGAAAGCCATTAGAAATAAATGCTTATGTGAAAACACTCACTGACAGTGTATTTTACCAATCATCCCCTATGTGGAAGGGAATGAAAAACAACCTTGGCAAATCAGCTCGATTAGTTGTTGAGGGGCTTGATATCATCGTTTGTTCGTCAAATCCCAAGTTTTAGACGAACAAAACTTTTTACTTCATGGGATAGACATAGCGAATTATAATCTTGTTGCATTTAAGTCAAGCCAGCATTTCAGAGCCGCTTTTGAACCAATAGCCCGCGAAATCATCACATTAGATTCACCCGGATTAACAACACTCGATTTCACGATCTTTGATTATAAAAAACTGAAACGGCCGCTATACCCGCTAGATCATTTTGAAAGAAGCCCAAAGCCGAAAACGGCACAAGTATGAGATCGAACCTGGTCGCCTGATAAAAAAATACATGACGGGCGACCGAACGACTTGCTTTACGAAGGGAGATGTTCCGTGGTCAGTGGACATGACCAGCGGTCGTCTCCTTTCAATTTTTCGTGCAAGCATGAAAAAAAGATGATGCTCTTCAACAAAAACAGACGCTGTCCTTTTAGAAGCCATCAGTTTTTCATATGGACATCTCCCTATTGTTTTACAACGAACGGATCATTTATTGTTTTACATCAACTAGCTGAAACCGTTCGCACACTAGCAGCATATCGTCTGAAAACTCAAGCCCCATTCGGCTTAATTCTTCTGAAAAATATTTGACATGGGTATGCTTCCAATATGCATATGTCCCGTCCCCCTCACCTTCCGCGGCAGCGAAATCTTCGGGAACATTTTTTATCGGCATGATGTCAACTTCAACTGTCTGAATGATGGCCACCGGCTCATCACGACTGTTGAGAATAATGCTGTAATCACCAACAGATGGTACCGGTTCATTTTCAAACTCATAAGAAACAAAGCTTGAACAAGTTGCGGTTTTTACGCCATCTATGACCAGCTGGGCCAGGTGGTCCGCATCAGCCCCAAATTGCCAGGCGCTGACAGATGCGGGCTTCTCCTGTCCCTTCCAATAATCATTCCAATATGTTTTGGCAGCTTGGTTCATCGTTTTTTCTCCTTTGCTTTTATTATGTACCTAAGACTAGTATACAAGGAAATAAACGGTTGACAGAACATTTTCTTCAATCTTGTTTTCACAAGTATTGTGTTATGCAGGGGCGCTATTCAACCCTCAAAACACTCTATTTAAATAAAGTGCTTCCGTTTTGTCGTTGTTTGATAAAGTAACCAGCATTTTCAGTATTCGGCTATTTTCGCCCTTGCCGCCATAGGTTTTCTTTTTCCCCTTCGGAGATATTGAACAATAAAGAATCGTTTTTTGTTCATTCATACCAAAAAAGGAGAAGCTATTGGATGGTTTTTTGTTTGTTCATATATTCAAAATGTTTAAAAATTTTGTTAAGATCAAATAAAGTAATGAAAAGAGTCTGACAACTGCATACGCCTTGCATCTAATGAAATAGCTGACATTCTCCATGATGGAAAAAATGTAACAAGGAGGAATGAAGTTGATTAAAGTACCGAACGGGGAAGAAATTTTCGTAATTGATGCTCATATCGCTTTATGGGACGCAAGGAAAGAAAATCGATTAAACATCCATGGGGAGCAATTCATTAATTGCTTCTATGATTATCACAAAAACTTGAGCCCAAAAGAATTCTTGTGGTCAAGGGAAGAATTCGACACATATTCCCCGGAAAAGTTGGTAGAAGATGTATTTGTTAGAGGGTATGCGGACATGGCCATTTTCCAGCCGGTTTTATTAAGCGAGTTTTATAAGAATGGTTTTGGCGATTACGATGTGAATGAAGAGTTATCCAGGCAGTTCCCGGGCCGTTTCATTTGTAATGGAGGCTTTGATCCTCGGCATGGGGACAGGGGGTTAAAGGAGTTGGAAGAAAATAAGGAAAAGTATGGTTGGCAAGGAGTAAAATTATATACAGCAGATTGGTATGGAAATTCCAAGGGATACAAGCTTTCA
The DNA here is from genome assembly GCF_016909185.1 of Siminovitchia thermophila. Lineage (GTDB taxonomy): Bacteria > Bacillota > Bacilli > Bacillales > Bacillaceae_C > Siminovitchia > Siminovitchia thermophila. The sequence goes on from NZ_JAFBFH010000005.1 coordinate 24,125, forward strand.
GATGATTGGTCCAAAAGATACTTGGAAAAATGTCAAGAGATGGGAATTAAAAATATCCATATCCATAAAGGACCAACCATCACCCCGCTGCACCGTGATGCCTTTGACGTGGCAGATGTGGACGATGCGGCAAGCTGTTTCCCTGAATTGAACTTTATCGTAGAACACGTCGGGCTTCCCAGATTGGATGATTTTTGCTGGATTGCTACACAAGAAAAAAATGTTTATGCCGGATTGTCTGTTGCCATTGCTTTAATTCACACACGACCGCGGTATTTTGCTGAAATAATTAGCGAACTATTGTATTGGCTTGATGAAGATCGGATTATCTTCGGAAGTGACTATGCCATTTGGGAACCAAAATGGCTCATTGAAAAGTTCTTGGAATTAGAGCTTCCGGAAGATATTCAAGAAGAGACTGGTGTTACGTTTGATCTTGATGTGAAAAAGAAAATTTTAGCTGAAAATGTTGCAAGATTATATAACATTAATATTAAAGAACAAAAGGAAAAATTAAAAAACAGCCCATTGCCAGTACAGATGGTTTGATGAGTTCTTGTATTTTGCACAACGAATGGTTTGGGAGGGGTTGCATAGCGATGACAAAAGAGGAAGAAGTTTACCAAATGCTTGAAAAAGTATATGATCCCGAACTGGACGAGCCACTCACCGACTTGAATTTCATCGACCGCGTTGAAATAAACGGCCCATCCGTTCATGTTGTTTTCCGCTTGCCCACTTATTGGTGCTCTCCAAATTTTGCCTATATCATGGCTGAAGATATAAGAAAATATGTTTCAGAACTCGATTGGGTGACAACTGTACAAGTTAGTTTGCTGGACCATTGTGCTTCAGACGAAATAAATAAAGGTGTGACAAATCGGTGCTCATTCAATGAGGTTTTTAGTGGATTATCTGACGGGGATCTCGAGGATTTGCGCCGGACATTCGATATTAAGGCCTATTACGCCAGGCAGGAAAAGCTGTTAAAGCATCTTCTTAACAGGGGAATGACTGAGGAAGAGATAATAGGTCTGTCCATTCAAACATTAAAAAATTTACCATTGTCAGAGAAAGGCAGGCTGCTTCGAAATAAGTATTTGGAAAAAAAGAAGGCATTACATCACTCCAGCCTCCTAGCTGTTACAACTCCGGAGGAAGAGCCGTTAACGAAAAAAGTGTTTAAGGATTATCTGCGAGGGGCTAAAAGAACACGTATGAGCATGGAATTTAATGCTCACTATTGCCGGGGATTGTTGGAGGAGAGATACAATTTGCCTCCTTCCGAAGAAGTCGACTTGGTTAAGGAATAAACGGATCTTTATCTGATCCGGTTCATTAAAAAATAAAAAAGGAATGGTGAGAAGAATGAGCAAAAAGGTATTGATCCTTACTGGAGATGCTGTAGAGGCTTTAGAAGTATTTTATCCTTATTATCGCTGTATTGAAGAAAACATTGACTGTACAATCGCTTCTCCCACAAAGAAAAAGCTTCAGACAGTTATCCATGATTTCCTTCCCGAGATGGAGACATTTACTGAAAAGTGGGGATATAAGATCGAATCCCATGCTTCTGTAGATGAGATTGATCCAAATGATTATGACGGTCTTATCATACCGGGCGGACGTGCTCCGGAATATATTCGAATGAACCCGAAGGTTCAGGAAATAACGGCTCATTTCTTACAAGAAAAAAAGCCTGTTGGGGTCATCTGTCATGGCCAGCTCGTCTTAACGACAGTCAGGGAGTATATTAAGGACAGAGAGATGACGGCATACTCAGCCTGCAGGCCGGAAGTGGAGGCATCGGGGGCCATCTATATGGAAAAGATGCTGCATGTGGACGGTAATATAGTTTCAGGACATGCCTGGCCGGACTTGCCAGGTTTCATGAGAGAATTTTTTAAGCTATTGAAAGCGAAAAAAGAAATCTCTGTTTAAGGCTTGACAAGGATCGAGGAAACTCGGTCCTCATTACTTTTATTCCGCATCTAAGGTGCCATCTACACCATTTCAAGACCTGAGTTGATACAAAAAGTCCAAGTGGGAGAAAACGGCACCTAAATGCCCGATTCGTTCAACTAACATTCAGTAGGAGATGGAAGAAAACGCCTACTGAATGAAGTTTCACTTTATGATGGTCAGAAATTCGGATTTAACAGCATCGAGGCGATATATAATATCACAACTCCTTCCGTTGTTTTGGGATTAATTCCTATAAGTTCCTCAATCTTATTTAAACGGTAATGCAGAGTGTTGATGTGTATGTTCATCGCTTCGGCTGTATTTTTAATGGACTGATTATTTTTTATATATTGTTGCAGGGTATAAATTAAATGCTTTTCCTCTTTCATTTTGTAAATGGTTTGTTTTAAAAATTCGGTTTGTATTTCTGCTGATATATCTTCTAGTATGATTTCAAGAATTAAATCATCGTAAAATACGATGCCCTTGCTTTTTTGAGCAACTTTTAACGCTTTTTGGGCCTCTTTATATGTTTTCTTGATATGATGTTTGCATATATTTTTACCAACACCGATGGACAAGGATTGAAGGTGTCTTCGCTCGAAAGAGTCTTTAAACCTTTTTAATTGATAGTGGAATGCGCTTTTACTATAGGCAGGACCGGCTTTTTTCAAAACTAGAAAATTTTCTTGTCCCCAGCGGATTATAAAGGAATTATTTTCACCAAAGATGGAATGAAACAGTACAATGACATCTTTTTGCAATTTGCTCATTTCATAGTTGGATACCTTTTTGATATCCAAATGTATGAGGGCGCAAATAAGCGGGGAAGCAACCGGAATTCCCAGCATCATGCCGTTTTCCAAAAACTCATTATCAATGGAGACGACGTTCAACCATTCATGAATATAGGATTCGATACCTCTTATTTCCCATTCATGTCTTTCGGTATAAAAAGCTTCTTGTATGATAAGCTCTGTCATTCTTCTAATTAACTCAGCATATGGCTCCACTTTTTTTGGATTGCCGGTAATGCCGACAACGCCAATCACTTGATGGTTAAACATAATGGGCATATTGATACCGGCTTTTACCCCCTTCAAGGTCATCGCCTTTTCTTTATCGATATAGAGCTTTTTCTTTGTGTTAATGACGATCTCGGCACCTTCGTGAAAAGAACCGACTCTGCTTTTTTCTGTAGACGATATAATGAATCCGTTTATACCCATTAGTATAATATCCTCTTTCATGACTTGGCGTACTTCAGAAGTGATTCTGGAAGCCAGTTTTGGTGATAATTCCACTTGTATTCACTCCTTTGGATAAACACACAAGAAAAAGCGTATGATTTGCCTTTTAATTATATCATCATACATAGATTGCGAGAAGAATATCTTCTATAATATATTGAAAATTAAAAAACAGGGGGCTTGTCATGCTTACCTCTCAGATAAAGGAACACTTGATCAATATAACGGGGGCGGAGAACTTTGTCGATTCCCAAGTTGAAAGACTCGTATATTCATATGACGCTACACCAGACTACCAATCAATGCCCGATGCTGTTGTGTCGCCAAGGAGTTCGGAAGAAGTGGCTAAAATACTAGCTTTATGCAATGAATACAAAATCCCCGTCATCCCCAGAGGATCAGGAACAAATCTATGCGCCGGTACTTGTCCTGTTAAGGGAGGCATCGTCATCCTTTTCAATCATATGAATCAGATTTTGGAGATTGATGAGGAAAACTTGACAGTCACCTGCCAGCCGGGGGTCATTACTTTGGATCTGATACGGGAGGTGGAAAAAAAAGGACTATTCTATCCGCCTGACCCTAGCTCCATGAAAATATCAACCATTGGAGGAAATTTGAATGAAAATTCCGGGGGATTAAGAGGCCTTAAATATGGTGTCACCAGGGACTATGTGTTGGGGCTGGAGGTTGCTCTTCCAAACGGTGAAATTGTCCGAACAGGCGGCAAGCTTGCCAAAGATGTTGCCGGCTATGATTTGACAAGATTGTTTATTGGTTCGGAAGGGACATTAGGGATTATAACTGAAGCTACCTTAAAGCTTATTCCAATTCCTAAAACGAAAAAGACCATGCTTGTCCATTACCAAGATTTAGAAGATGCGGCACGGTCCGTTTCGAAAATTATCGCAAACAAAGTGATACCGGCAACTTTGGAGTTTTTGGATCAACCTACATTAAAAGTGGTGGAGGATTATTCACGAATCGGTCTTCCGACAGACGTAAAATGCGTATTGCTGATTGAACAGGACGGGGAAGGACACAGTGTTGAAAAAGATATGATAAAAATAGAGGAAATATGTAAAAGTGAGAATGCATATTCCATTCAAATCGCCCAAACAGAAAATGAAGCTGAAGCCTTACGGACGGCCAGAAGAAATGCCTTATCCGCACTCGCAAGAATGAAGCCAACGACCATATTGGAGGACGCGACTGTTCCGCGGTCGGAAATAGCTAAAATGGTGATGGCCATTAATGAAATAGCCAATAAGCATCAAATAAACATATGTACTTTTGGTCATGCCGGGGATGGAAATCTGCATCCAACTTGTCCGACAGATGTACGGGACAAGGATGAAATGCAAAGGGTGGAAAATGCGTTCGATGAAATATTTGATAAAGCGATTGAGTTGGGCGGGACAATTACTGGAGAACACGGAGTAGGGATTGTGAAGGCTCCTTATTTGGAATGGAAGCTTGGCGAATCAGGCGTCAATGTAATGAAATCGATCAAAGATGCCTTGGATCCCAATCATATTATGAATCCCGGTAAAATGTTTGCAAAAGATACTCGAAAACGGGTGGTAGTATCGAGATGACGACAATGACGGAAATGGAAAATATTCAAAAGGGTTTTCAAGAGCGAATGGACGAGAAAGAGCTGCTCAACTGTATGAGATGCGGCTTTTGTTTGCCATCTTGCCCAACATATATTGTTTCAGGATATAAGGAAAGCCAATCGCCAAGAGGAAGAATCGCCTTAATGAAGGCGGTTTACGATGGTTTAATAGAACCGGATGATGAATTTGAAAGATCTTTGAATCTGTGTTTAGGATGCAGAGCTTGTGAACCCGTATGTCCAGCGGGGGTGAACTATGGATTTTTATTGGAGGAAGCTCGAGACATCATCAACCAAAATAAAAAGCGTTCCCTGTCAAGCCAACTCGTTCATCAAGCGGTTTTCAAACACCTTTTTCCGAACCAGAACAACATAGAAAATATCACAAGTCTCATTGGATTTTATCAACGCTCCGGCCTGCAAAAAGCGGTTCGTAAAATTGGCTTTTTACACCTTTTTCCCAACCATTTAAGAGAAATGGAAAGAGTACTGCCTGAAGTTCCAAAGAAAACAAACATGACAAAGCGCATAACGCGAGTAAAGCCTGACAGTATAAAAAAAGCAACAGTCGCGTTTTTTACCGGCTGCCTAATGGATACAGTTTTTCGGGAAACAAATGATGCGACAATCAAGCTATTGCAAAAAGCAGGGTGTGAAGTCGTTATCCCTCAGACACAAGTATGCTGCGGGGCGTTGCACGGACATAGCGGCGAAAAAGAGCTGGCGAAAAAAATGGCCAAACAGAACATTGAAGCTTTTGAAAAAGAGCATGTTGATTATATCGTTACCAATGCCGGAGGTTGCGGTGCTTTCTTGTCCGATTATGACCACTTGCTAAAAGATGAACCTGGCTGGGAAGGACGGGTAAAAGAAGTCGCGAAAAAGATCAAAGACATATCAAGCGTCCTTTATGAAGTTTCTTTTCATAAAGAAAACCGTCTGGTTTTAGATGAACAGATCATCACTTTTCAGGATTCCTGCCATTTACGGAATGTCATGCATGTCAATGAAGCGCCCCGGAAATTATTGAAATCCATCAAGGGGGCCAAGTTCTGTGAAATGGAAAATGCTGATAGCTGTTGCGGATCAGCCGGCATCTATAACATTGTAGAACCCGAATCATCAATGAATATTCTTAATCAAAAAATGACTGTTATAAAAGAGACGAATGCAACAACCATTGTAACGGCCAATCCAGGCTGTCTACTGCAAATGAAGCTTGGAATAGAAAGAGAGAACCTGCGCGGAGTTCGGGCAGTTCATATAGTGGATTTACTACAGGAAGCCTTGATGTAAATGAAAAACCGAGTTGAAGAAGTCCCCCGGCTGAAGCCGGGGGTATAGATATCAAACAAAAGGGGAGTGGAGTATCGTTTCCTCTTACTTTTGATAATGTCCTGGACCCGCTTTTTTGATCGGACACCACGGGCAGTTTTGGCCAGTTTTTTATTATCGCCGTTATATTCTTTCGTTTCGGAATTGAGATAAGGAAATGTTTTGTAATCCCCGTGTTGCCCATATTTTTAAGCCCCTTTTTACCAATGTTTTATCTGATTGGTCACCCGTTTTTTCAGACTCTAACTCTATTTGCTTTTCCAACTGGTTTATGTGCCGCGCCTTCCGTACAAAAGGACAAGCAGGAGCAGTCCAAGAGAAAGATCATCTTCTTCATTAGGGAACGCTCCGGGAAGCCAAATCAAACTTTTCAACAGGGGAACATCGGGAAAATTCAGCTCATTCTACTTGGTTTGGTGAAAGAGGTGACTACATTTGGAAAAAATGTCCCTTACTCCGTCTCTTCTTCATTTTTTTCCGACAAGACTTACTTACTGTTTTGGTGAATTTGCTTGCTTATTCGTATCGTTTCCTTTACCTATTTTTGGAAGGATACTTTTTCATCGCTCACAAGGACCTGTCTGTAGGCCAAATACCTTATTAACAAGATCTTCAAGGTTTCGAAAAAATAGGCTTTTTTCACCTGGATTAGGAAAATGCATCGTCCAGAAACTTGCTATTTTATGATTTGTCTGGTATTCTAGAGAAGAGTTATTTTTGCTCTCTCAGATTTTGTTTTTCGTCTAAGGTATTAGAGCAAGGATAGTAACATATGTGCGAACAAGCGCACCAGGAGGAAATGTTTTGGAACAAGGTAAAGTTAAGTGGTTTAATGCAGAGAAAGGTTTCGGTTTCATCGAAAGAGAAGAAGGAGACGATGTATTCGTACATTTCTCAGCTATCCAAAGTGAAGGGTTCAAATCTTTAGACGAGGGTCAAAGTGTCACTTTTGAAGTTGAACAAGGCCAGCGCGGCCCACAAGCTACAAACGTACAAAAAGTTTATTAAAAGGTTGGAAACAGGCCACTACTTGGGGCCTGTTTTTTTTTGTCCACCCGGTTCGGGCTATAAACTTGTTGATGAAAGTTGGCTGCAGGCTGGGCATTTCGACTACTCCCCAAGCCCCTCCGCGATCCCTAGTAAAATAATTCCCAGCATGACAATGGCGATCATGACATAATGACGCTTGCTCAACACCTCATTGAGAAACATCCGCGATAAAACCACCGAGAATATGCCATGGGCTGCAATCAGCGGGGCGGCGATGATGGCATTGCCTGCCAGCGCGAAAACATAGAAGAATTGTCCGATTGTTTCTAAGATGGCAGCAAATCCTTTATCATGCTCTTTAAGTATCACAAATGGCTCTTTTTTAATAATTTTGACATATAAATAGGAAAGTAGGCCGACAATAAAGAATGTGAATTCATAGGCAAGTAAAGCCGAATCTTCACTGATCAGTTTTAATTCATCCAAATACATGCCATCTACGAATGTGCCTAAGCCATCGAAAATACTGTAGAGAATAGGGAAAGTGATGGCCAATATACCGATTTGGTATTTTTTTGGGATGACCGCATTGCTGGCCCGCAAGCTTTCTATTTCACCCTGTTTTTCCAAAATTGCCAGTCCGATCACTCCGGCTGTTACGGTGACGATTCCAAGAATGTTGATTAAGCTCATTTCCCGTGGAAAGAAAATAAATAATAAAATTGCGCTGACAGCTCCTGAAGAGTTTTGCACAGGTGCGGCAATAGACAATTCAATATATCTCAATCCGACGTACCCGATTGTCATCGACAAAATATACAGTGCCGAAACCGGAAAATACCGAATCATATCAAAAGGGTCAAAGGCGATCCCTTTGATTAGCATATAGGAAACAGCATGAATCCCCATGACAAAACCAACCATCGTAACAATTTTAAGATGACTGTATTTGTCGCTGCTATCGGAACCTTTTTTATAATACAGATTTGCGGCGCCCCAAGAAATGGCTGTTAAGATAGAAAAAATAAACCACATGTCGTTCGTCCCTCTTTATTTTCGTAAAAACCTCTTCTATATTATCATAAAGTCAGCCACGCACAACCCCCAAAATATGTTGATGGGAAAAGAGGGTTGTGACGTTGATAAGACAGTTACATACTGTATTTAAAAATAAAAATCCGAAGTTTACTCAGTAACCTTCGGATTTTTGTTTGGGCTTCTGTCTACTCCGTTTTAAATGTTTGAATAAACTGGCTTAGTAATTTTCGTTGCATCGGTGTCAGAGCATTCATGGTTTCAATAAACTCTTTATATTCTGCGGTTTGTTCGTTTGCGCTATCAGAAAAAAATTCTGAAAGACTAATGTTTAATACCTTACAAATTCTTTCAAGGGCATCTAGGGATGGTTTACTGACACCTTTTTCTATTTTAGAGATTTGGGAAGGGTCTAGGTTTGTCTTTTCTGCGAGCAGGCGTCCGGACATATTCGCTTGTTCTCGGAGACTTTTTATACGTTTTCCTACGTTAATCATGATATTCACCAACTTGGATGGAATTTTATTCAATGAACGCAAAACAAACTGGAAATTCATTAAAACTTTCCGTTGACATATTGAATTTAATTCAATATAATATGACGTAACATGAATTAAAGGGCTATTAAAAGAGAGGGGTGTAAAAACGGCTCAAAACGTGTATACATCAATATGAAACATACATAGTCGTCAAGTGACTCATCCGTTATTATTTGAATATTGCAAACAAAAATAACTAACCGCTTTGAATTTCAAACTATTTTTTATGATGTATTACATCATAAGTAGATTGTACCAACAAATAGGAAGGTCAACAAGAACAACTCAAACTATAAAGGTGATGTACTTGTCAAGATTTCAGATTAAACAATTAAGAGAAGAAAAAAATATGACCCAAGCTAAATTAGCCGAGATTATCAATATTCGCCAGGAATCTCTTAGCAGAATTGAATTGGGGCGAATTAATCCATCGATTGCAACCCTTGAAAAAATTTCTGATGTCTTGGAAGTACCGATTAGTCGGCTGTTTAAGAAAAATTGAGCCGTAAAATTGTTGTACATGTATCATTGTGATTTTTTAAAGAGTATTTCTCTTATATTTTTCATATTTCAATAATAATATCCCTGACCCGGCTTTGCTCGTTGAAGCTGTAGTCGTTTTCTTTTTGATCACCTTACACTAGGGGCAGTCATTCTGGGGACAGATGCTGCCCCGTAGGATGTAGAAAAGTTAGAATGGAGCGGGTTTGGACCTGCCTTCGTTCCGTATTTAATTAACCATCGGGTGTATAAAAGAGATTTGAAGATCCCTGGTTAAGGAGCTATTGGTTTTGAAAGCGCTCTTAATGCATTGACCCAGCCATTTCGTCATCTTGGCTTTCAAAATACTTCCATTATCATTGTGTTTTTCTTTGAAATTCTTGCCGCCAGGAGATAGAGGGGCATGGTCGATCATGGGCCCCCTCTCATTCTATTGTTCGCAGTTCAGTTATAGTATTGGCTTCGGGACATGGATGATGAATCGTTATGTACGGATATTACAGAAGCGATTATGTTCCATCAAAAGTGAGGAATACGAAATTGTAATGTCACGATTGATCGGGATTCCGGCACCGGAGGACAATGTGAACGTGATAACCCCATGAGATAAAAGGAAAAACATTACATTGCCATTTGAGAAAAGAGGGGAATACGTATGAAGAGAAGTAATGTTCTAGTATTGGTTATGCTTTTGGTTATTTCTTTATTTGGCTGTTCGCCTGGAAAAGATGCAACTACCAAACAGTCTGACAACGGCGGAAAAGTAACAGGAGGGGAGCTGCAGGTTGCTTATAATGCTCAGCCGCCGACCATGGATCCGTTATTAACCTCTGCTGTCGCAACAAGAGATATTACAAGACATATTTTTGAGTCACTGGTTACTTTTAATCAAAAATTTGAAGTTGAACCAATGCTGGCTGAGTCATATGAGGTGAGTGATGATGGAAAAACGATCACGTTTCAATTAAGAAAAGGCATAAAGTTCCACAATGGGGATGAGATGACTGTTGAAGACGTAGTTTCTTCCATGAATCGTTGGAAAGATACGACCCCGATGGGAAAAGCTTATTTCTCAAAGGCAACTTTTAAAGAAAGCGGCGAAAACGCCGTCGTATTGGAAATGCCTGAACGGCTTTCAACAGCTCTTGCCATGCTCGCTGATCCGGGACAATCCGCGGTTATAGTGCCTAAGGAAGTCAATGAAGGGGCAACAGAGAAAGGTTTATCTGAATTTATTGGAACCGGCCCTTTTCAGTTTAAAGAATGGAAAACGGATCAATACATCCATTTGGAAAAATTTGAAGATTACCAATCATTAGAAAAGGAAAGTGGTGGCTTGGCTGGTAAAAAAGAAGCGCTCGTCGATGATATTTATTTTCAATTTATCACAGACGCTTCCACAAGATTGGCTGGCATCCAGACAGGAGAATATGATGTGGCCAATGCGATCCCATTTGATAATGGGGAACAGCTGGAAGCTAATGCGGATGTGACCATCTATGTTGATCACAATGGTTTCAATGGGATTGTATTTAATAAGAAGCAAGGCCTTTTTAAAAATGTAACTGCCCGTCAGGCAGTGAATGCGGCATTGGATTTGGAAGAAGTGCTTAAAGCTTCATTTACAAATGAAAATTACTATGAATTAGAACATGGGTTAATGATCAAGGATCAAGAAAGTTGGTATAGCGAAGCAGGTAAAGATCAATATAACCAAAATGATAAAGAAAAGGCGAAAAAAATCCTTAAAGATGCCGGATACAACGGTGAAGAAATTGTGATGTTGACGAGCAGAGATTATGAAGATCACTATAATGCCGCGGTTGTCGTTCAACAAGAACTTGAGAAGATTGGCATGAAGGTTAAGCTGGATGTTTATGATTGGCCAACTCTATTGGAAAAGCGAGAGGATCCAAATGCCTTTGATATTTTTGTGACAGGGTTTCCAACCGAGCAAATCCCGGCTAAGTATTCATTTTTAGATTCCGCCAAGGAATGGCCGGGATGGAGTGACAGTCCCGAGATTGATGAATTGCTAGATCAAATTAATAGGAGTGCTTCTCAAGAGGAAGCCAAGAAATACTTTGCTCAGCTTCAAGAAGAATTCTATCAATATTTGCCCATCATTAAATTTGGCAATAAAACGACCATTACTGCTACTCGTTCAAATATTGAAGGCATGGGTTTTTTACAAGGAATCATCTTATGGAATGTTGAGAAAAAATAGCCAGTATTCAGAGAGTGGTGAGACATTTGAAGGGATATATACTAAAGCGGTTGCTTTCGTTGATTCCTGTATTAATGATTGTTTCCGTTGTTGTTTTTCTTCTTATCCACATAACGCCTGGTGACCCTGCTGCTGTCATATTGGGTCCGGATGCAAGTCCCGCCGAGGTTGCCGAGCTTCGAGAGCAGCTCGGCCTTAACCTCCCGCTTTACGAACAATTTGCGAAGTGGTTGCTTGGAATTATACAAGGAGATCTTGGATATTCTTACTTCATGGATGAATCTGTCTTGCAAGCGTTCATGTTACATCTGGGACCGACTTTTTCTTTAGCTGTAATGGCACAGCTTTTTGCGGTCATACTTGCTATTCCTCTAGGGGTAATAGCTGCCAGAAAGCGAGGCACAATCATAGATCAGACGTTTATGGGTTTCTCCTTGATGGGGATTTCCGTACCCAGCTTTTTATTAGGATTATTTCTCATATTGTTTTTTGCTGTAAAGCTAAAAATACTTCCGGTTGCGGGATATAAACCAGTAAGTGATGGGCTGTTCCAGCATGTAAGATATTTACTATTGCCAACGATCGCTTTGGGATCTATGCAGGCGGCATTGATTGCCAGAATGACACGATCCACCATGTTAGATATTTTAAATGCGAATTATATCAAAACAGCCCGCTCAAAAGGAGTCAAAGAAATCATTATCGTTTATAAGCATGCGCTTAAAAATGCTTTTATCCCTATCTTAACCGTCATTGGCCAAACATTTGGCACTCTCATAGCAGGGGCAGCTGTAGTGGAGACGGTATTTAATATTCCGGGAATAGGACAGTTAATTGTTAATTCTGTGGAACGGCGCGATTTTGCGGTGATTCAGGGGTCTGTTCTACTCATAGCGATTAGTTATGTCGCCATTAATCTGGTCATTGATTTGCTTTACAGTGTGATTGATCCGCGTGTGCGATTAGCAAAGAAGTAGAAAGGAGGGACATCTCATGCATACATCAACTTTTAAAGATGAATTGGGATTGTCAAATGTGGCACAAAAAATGAAAAAAGAACGGCGGTATTTAATGGTTCGCCGTTTTTTATCAAATAAATTAGCCCTTACCGGAAGTATCATTATTATTCTTATACTCTTATTTACTATTATCGGTCCATTGATAACCCCACATGATCCTTATGATCTGCATGCGAAAAATCGGTTGCTTGCCCCCAGTTCGGAATATTTTTGGGGGACTGATAACTATGGCAGAGATCTTCTCAGCAGAGTGGCACATGGAGCAAAAGTGTCTATAGGAGTGGGGCTTTCAGTCTCTTTGATTACATCTATCCTTGGAATGATTATCGGGCTCTATGCTGCTTATTTCCATGCGCTGGATAACATTTTGATGAGAGTTTGTGATGGACTGATGGCTTTTCCGGCTATTTTACTGGCAATTGCTATCATGGCAGCCATGGGACCGAGGATTGAAAATGTCATTATTGCGTTAAGTATTGTCTTTACCCCTTATGTAGCACGAACGGTACGTTCGGCGGCTTTAGTCGTCAAGGAGCAAACATACATTGAAGCGCTACGGTCTCAAGGCGCTAGCTCTACCAGAATTATATGGTCTAACATGGCTCCCAATGTGATATCACCTTTGGTTGTCCAGGCTACTTTTATATTTGCCGACTCGATCATAACAGAAGCCGCATTAAGCTTTCTTGGGGCGGGAACTCCGGCGCCGGCCCCTAGCTGGGGTAACCTGCTATATGACGGTAAAATGGTCATTTACAATGCTTGGTGGATGACTGTCTTCCCGGGAGTAGCCATTATGCTGACCGTTTTGGGCCTAAACTTGTTTGGGGATGGCCTGCGCGACCTTTTGGACCCTCATCACAATAAAGCTGGAAAATCATAGGCAACGGAGGTGGAAACATGAGTGAAAAGCTATTAGAGGTTAAAGAGCTAAAAACCCATTTTCAAACTGAGTGGGGTACTGTTACAGCAGTAGACGGAGTCTCTTTTACCGTTTATGCCGGAGAAACGGTTGGAGTAGTGGGCGAGTCAGGGTGTGGAAAGAGTGTAACGGCAGAATCCATATTAAGACTCCTTAATGAAGCATCCACTCGGTATGAAGGTGAAATTCTATATATGGGAAAGAATTTACTAAACTTTTCTGTCAGAGAAATGCAGGATATTAGGGGTAACGATATTTCAATGGTTTTCCAAGATCCGATGAGTTCATTGAATCCCGTGTATACAGTGGGAAATCAGATTGTTGAAGCCATCCTCCTTCATCAAAACTGCGGTAAAAAAGAAGCATACACAAAAGCAATTGAAATGTTGCGGATCACGGGAATTCCTTCACCTGAAAAGAGAATTCACGAATATCCTCATGAGCTTTCCGGAGGTACAAGACAACGGGTAATGATTGCTTTGGCGCTTTCTTGCAAACCCCGGCTTCTCATAGCGGATGAACCAACGACAGCCCTTGATGTAACAACCCAAGCTCAAATTCTCGATTTAATCGATCGTTTGAAAAAGGAATATAACATGGGGACTGTGATGATTACGCATGACTTGGGTGTCGTAGCGGAGGTATGTTCAAGAGTCGTCATTATGTATTTGGGACAGGTGATTGAGGAAGCTGATGTCAAATCCATCTTTCGGCAACCGTATCATCCATACACCCGAGGTTTATTACAATCCATTCCGCACTTAAATGGAGAGCGAAAAAAGGAACTCTATGTCATCAAAGGCAAAGTCCCAACACTATACCAAGTTCCCAAGGGGTGTCGGTTTGCCCCGCGTTGCCAATTTGCCAGTGAGAAATGTAAGGAGCTTATGCCCAGGCTAGTAGAGGAGAAAGATGGCCGCAAGGTGAGGTGCTGGCATTACAAAGAAATCACTGAAAAAAGGGAGGATGTCTATGCCAACACAGCCAACTAAAGGAGCCAGTCCCCTCTTGCGGGTGAAGAACGTAAAAAAACACTTTCTTGTGACAAATTCTCTTGGGCGAGTAACTGGAAAAGTCAAAGCGGTAGACAATATTTCTTTTGAAGTAAGATCTGGGGAAACTTATGGCTTGGTGGGTGAATCCGGATGCGGGAAAAGTACGACAGGACGAACAATTATGCGTTTGATTGAACCAACTGATGGGGAGGCGATCTACAGAGATAAAAATATTTATCAATTGAAGGAAAAGGAGCTCCTTGAAATAAGACGGGCTATACAAATGGTATTCCAAGATCCTTATTCATCCTTAAATCCGCGTAAAAGGGTTGGTCATATTTTGGAAGAGACTTTGAAGATTCATCATATCGGAAATAAAAAAGAACGAATGGACCGAGTGATGAGCATGTTGAACGTAGTAGGCTTTCAGCCGGAACAATATTTTCGATATCCGCATGAATTTTCGGGAGGGCAAAGACAAAGAATTGGCTTGGCCAGAGCCTTAATGGTGAATCCCGAATTGATCATATGTGATGAGCCGGTTTCAGCTTTGGATGTATCCATTCAGTCTCAAGTACTAAACCTTTTGAACAAAATCCAAAGAGAATTCAATCTTTCATACTTATTTATTTCTCATGACTTAAGTGTTGTGCGTCATATATCTGATCGTATTGGGGTTATGTACTTAGGGAAAATAGTGGAAGAAGCGATAACTGACGAATTATATAAGAATCCACTTCATCCGTATACTCAGGCCCTCTTCTCAGCAGTACCGATAGCCAACCCGGAATTAAAAAGAGAGCGAATTACGTTAAAAGGAGAGGTTCCTTCACCCCTAAACCCTCCTGATGGATGCGTGTTTCATACTAGGTGTCCTTATGCCACCGAGACATGTAAACAGGAAATACCGATGAAAAAAATGGTTGCGCCCAATCATGCGGTTGCATGTCATTTATATAATTGAAGGAGGAAATTCAGATGAAAATCGAAAAAGTGGTATTAAGAAAACTGAAAATGGATTTAAAGTTCCCTTTTCAAACTAGTTTTGGAACATCAGAGGGTCGAGAGTTCCTCATTACGGAAGTATACGGCGAAAATCATATTGGATATGGAGAATGCGTGGTCGATACCAAACCTTTTTACAGTGAAGAAACGGTTCAAACTGCTTGGCACATGATGAAAGACTTTCTGATTCCGTTTTTATTTCAAAAAGAAGAAATTCTTCATCCAAATGAGGTGCGTGATATTTTCCGGCAAGTTCGTCGCCATAACATGGCTAAATCAGCACTGGAAGGCGCGATTTGGGATTTGTACGCCAAGGAACAGGGAAAGCCTCTTGCTGAAGTCATTGGTGGCGAGAAGAAACAAATATCCGTTGGAGTGAGTATCGGAATTCAGAAAACCAAGGAAGATTTGGTTGAAATTGTTGGAAAATATCTCGAGCAAGGTTTTCAAAAAATTAAAATAAAAATCAAGCCTGGAAAAGATATTGAAATGTTACAAGCTGTCCGAGACCAGTTTGGAGACATCCCCTTGATGGCCGATGCCAACTCTGCCTATACACTTGACGACATTCATCTTTTTAAACAAATGGACCCTCTTCATTTGATGATGTTTGAGCAACCGCTAGCCCATGACGATATCATTGATCACGCAAAGCTGCAGGAGGCGATTAAAACCCCGATTTGTCTTGATGAAAGCATCCATTCTGTTGAGGATGCGAGAAAAGCGATTGAACTGGGAAGCTGTAAAATCATCAATATTAAAATCGGTAGAGTCGGCGGTATTGCCGAAGCGATCAAGATTCACGATTTATGTAAAGAAAACCAAATTCCTGTATGGTGCGGGGGCATGTTGGAGTCCGGTATTGGCCGCGCCCATAATCTGGCCATTACAAGCTTGGATAACTTTACAATTCCTGGCGATACCGCACCATCCGCCCGCTATTGGGAAGAGGATATCATACAACCTGAAATTGAAATGAATGAGAATGGCGAAATTGAACTGTCAGCAAAGCCGGGTTTGGGATATGAAATCAATCAGGGCGCATTGGAACGATATACAGTTTCTACAGAAACGTTTCTTAAAAGCAAACTTCAAGCGGAAAAATAACATGAATGAGTTGAGAAAATATTGCGTCATAAACTGGGGGATTTAAGATGATTGAAACAATTAGTGTCGATGGGCTTGAGGCTGATTTATATAAAATCTTCGACTATTTACATGAAAATCCTGAAGTAAGTTGGAAGGAATTCAATACGACAAATTATGTTGTCAAAATATTTCAACAGGAGGGAGCAGATGTTATTACTACGTTTGAAGATAGTCCTGGTTTAGTTGCTGAGATAGGGGATGGTCCCATTACTGTTGGAATCCGTGCCGATATGGATGCTTTGTGGCAAGAAGTAGATGGAGTGTGGCGGGCAAACCACTCTTGTGGTCATGATGCTCATATGACTTTAGCTTTGGGTGTATTTTTAACTTTAAAAAAAATAAGGACTAGTCTACCGGGAAAGGTTAAGTTTATATTTCAGCCAAGTGAAGAAAAGGGAGATGGCGCCTTAGCAATGATAGAAAAAGGTGTTGTCGATGATGTTGATTATTTATACGGGGTTCATTTACGCCCTGAAACGGAAGTTGGGAACGGGAAAGCCACTCCCGCAATCATTCACGGGGCGGGGAGTTCTATTGCAGGTAAGATATCGGGAGAGGATGGCCATGGCGGTAGGCCGCATCTACAACCAAACGCCATTGAGGTTGGCGCGGATTTGGTTAATCATTTAAGGGGAATACGTCTTGACCCAATGGTACCTTATTCTGTAAAGATGACAAAGTTTCGTGCTGGAGGGAATAACAGTAACATTATACCAGGTTCCGCAGAGTTTAGCTTAGACCTTCGTGCTCAGACTAATCAAGTGATGACCCTGTTAAAAGACAAAGTAGAAAAGGTTTTAAGCGCCATTTCGAATTTGTATGGAGTAGAAATAAATTATAAGTATACATCCAGTGGGGTAGCTGCTAAAGTTGATGAAGAAGCAAAAGATATTATGGCGGAAGCCATTCAGCAATCCATTGGCGCGGAAAATGTATTGCCGCCGAGCTTAACGCCCGGCGGAGAGGATTTTCATTTTTATAGTGTTAAGCGCCCAAAAGTAAAAGCAACGATGCTTGGATTAGGATGTGGATTAACCCCTGGGTTGCATCATCCAAAAATGACATTTGATCGTAAGGCTTTAATAGCTGGTACAGAAATTTTAACGAGAGCCATTATGCTGACTTTTAAAAAGAACGGGTTCGATATGATGGACAAGTGCAAAGGACAAACCTTATATCAAAGGTGAAGTTGTTCACTTGGTGAAAAATGTGAAGTTAAGTTCCGGGCAGAGATAAAGCTGATTTTCCATTCGGTTGTTCCGTTCGGTCATGGGAAGCTCATAGGTATTATGATGAAATGGTGGTAGTTGTATTCATTTTGTTGGGGCACAGACAAAAGAAAAGTAGCGCTTTACGCAAAAAGGACTGTAATTGGAAGCCATCATCTCTTGTGTGTTGCTCAACATCAATTAAGTATGAATGAAACGGGAAGAAGGCGGGATTATGCAAGGAAGGCCTCTATTCATGGTGTTGTATGTACCTTGGTAAGCATATAACCATGATAGAGCGCCTTTTCTTTTTTCCAAAATGTTGCCGTACGCATGCAACCAAAGAATGCTATTTCTCAATTTCAAACACTCAAGTAGCTTTTTTAAAAAGGAATTTCGTCATTTATTTCGAAGAACCTTTCTGGTTCCTCCAAAAAATCACCCTTTCTGCTTATGTGACTCCACCAATGGATATTAGCCTATTTAACTTGGCTTGCCGTATTTAGTTTGGACTGCGCTTCAGTGCCTCCTACAGTGGAAAAATATGTTAATTTTTTGAAAAAAATACAATTTTTTTACTCGAAATTCATCGTTTGTGTGCTAAAATAGGTTCACAATGTTCGTTGTAGTAACAAGTGATGATGTAGCGAAGAACCTGAAATAAAATAGCTGTTTATCAAAATGAAGAGGTGATCATGATGGGAGCACTCAAACTAAACAATATTTTTGTAAACTTGCCAGTGAAAGATTTGAATCGGTCGGTTACTTTTTTTACTCACGTCGGCTTTGAATTCAATCCCCAGTTTACTGATGAAACGGCAACATGCATGATGATTGGCGACCATATATTTGCAATGCTGTTGGTGGAAGATAAATTTAAAACGTTTACCGATAAAGAAATTGTAGACGCGACGAAAAGTACGGAAGTGCTCCTAGCGTTAACTGCGGAGAGCAGGGACCATGTAGACGAGATTGTCAATAAAGCTTTGGCTGCCGGTGGCAAGCCCTCTAAAAAGCCTACGGACCATGGCTTTATGTACGAATGGGGATTCCAAGATTTGGACGGGCATACTTGGGAAATTTTCTATATGGATCCAAGTGCAATCAATCAGCAATCATGACATGTTGTTAAAAGGGACCTCAAATATAGGTGTCTCAAAAGAGAATATGGGGAGCGAAAATGATCGATTTTGATCCATCCTCTGCAATAGATAAAGAGCTTGTTTCGCGGGATGTTACAAGCTTTTTTCAAGATCACTTCCTATGACGTGGCGAAAGAGCTATTCCAGGATTTTCTTAGCTTACACCGGGGCAAAGCAGAGTACCCCTGACCAGCGAGAAACTTGGTAAAAACCTGCACCTCCAATGATTTTGAAATAACGACAGATCCTAAAGCGCTATTTTCGGGTTTGTCGTTATTACGTCTTATGGGCCCTCATCTTTTGGCTTACCAAGTGATTTGTATCATGTTATCATCGAGCATAAGAATAGGTAAACGGATTGATGAAGATGCAACGGGAGGTGCTCTTATGATCATTTGGATTAACGGAGCTTTCGGAGCTGGTAAAACACAGACGGCTTATGAGCTGCATAGAAGAATCCCAGGCTCGTATGTATTCGATCCGGAGAACGCAGGATTTTACATAAGAAAAATATTCCGCCAGAAACCTTGGAAGCAGATTTTCAAAACTACCCGATGTGGCGTGAATGTAACTACTCGATGTTGTCTTACATTGATCGTAAATATAATGGGGTCATCCTTGTGCCGATGACGGTCGTCCATCCTCATTATTTTGATGACATCATTGGCAAATTAAGAAGGGATGGCGTACAGGTCAATCACTTTACGCTGTGTGTTTCCAAAGAGACATTGATGCAAAGATTGCGCAGCAGGGGAGAGGGCAGACAATCTTGGGCGGCACGGCAAGTCGAGCGTTGTATCGATGGACTGTCCAATGAAAAGTTTCAGCAACATCTGCAAACCGATCATCTGTCTATTGAGCAAGTGGCAGAGCAGATCGCTTCAATGTCGAGCATTTCACTTCTTCCCGACAACAGGGGAAAACTGAGCAAAGTATGGGCTAGAATGATAACGAAAATCAAGCATTTCCGGTTTTTCTAACCCGTGGGAATGATCCAGCATGCATGTCATACAACTCTTCGATTGGTCAAAATGGATATTCGCCATCGGTTTTGTATCGGCCTATATCTTCAACAAATAGCCAAAAGAGCAGAATGGAACACCTACGCCGTGGAAATTGGAATGAGTGTGTAGTCCGGTGCTAAGGTCGTGACAAGAGAAGTAAGCCAATTTCCTATCAAACTTTTACGATTCTCTTTCTGCAAGAGAAGTGGCCGCGTAAAAAAGCTTGTAGAGAAAAAATGTCCACTTTCTTTACAAGCTGAAAGAGTTGGCAAAACCAGCTCTCGTTTTAAGATCACTGATATTGTTTGGCAACGAGAAATTCAACGAGAGGGAGTATAATCATCGCGAAACCTAGCACTGCCAACAAGAATATGTTATTCGTTCCGTTTACTAAATGATCAGCGGTGACAGCCGCCAATATGATGAATAATAAAATAAAATAACTTATTTTTGAGCTTTTCTCTGTAATTCTTTGGCCAAGTTCTTCTTCTTGTAATATACCGTCCTTTTCTTCTTTATTTCCCCAAGTGATCGCGGAGAAAAACATCATTAACAATATCGAGATTGTTATAATTTCATTGAATCCAATCGCTTTTCCAGTACTTATTTTATAGATTGTGAAAGCAATGACAATGAGTGTGGCAGTCCCGATGATGAGTGCGCCGATTTTTTTCGTGCTCATTTTTCGATCTCTCCCTCATGTAAGAATAAATCATCCACTTTGATGCCTAACGTTTTCGCAATGTTAAAGGCTAGTTGCAAACTAGGATCATATTTGTTATTCTCAATCGCATTGATCGTTTGCCTGCTGACGTGGCACAAATCCGCTAATTTTCCTTGGGAAAAACCTTTCTTTTCCCGGTATTCTTTTATTCTATTTTGCATCGGACAGCACCTTTACATTTGAAATAGTGTAAAACTTATTTTACACCCATCATTGTAAAATAAGATGAACTACCTGTCAAACATTTTTTACAGCTGATAGTGGAATATTTTCTCGTTTTCCATTTTTCGATCGTATTAGGGAACGGTTATGGCACATTGAAAGAAAGTTGCCGGGTCATTTATGTGTAATGTAATGCGTGATGAATCGTCTAATATGTAAAGGAAGGAGGATTTTGATGACGAAAAAAAGGTTTTATATATGGCTTCTTTGTATAATCACGGTGTTTGTCTTGGCGGCTTGCAAGTCTGATGATTCCGCGGACAGCAGTGGAGAAATGGCCAAAACGAACGAGTTATCCGATTCTAAAGAATTTGCGGTGCGAGATGATGCGGAGAAATCTACGGAGGATGAACCAGCAGGAGAAGAGAACATAGATGTTACAGGCGACCGAATGATCGTACACCGGGGCAATCTGGAAGTAAAAGTGAAAAATTTGGAGACGGCCCGGAAAGACATCGAGAAAAAGGTGAAGGAATACGGGGGATATATCGTAGAATCGAATATTTACAGAGAAGAAAATGAACTGATGAGCGGGTATTTAACCATTCGCATCCCTGAAAAACACTTTCAACAGTTCCTAAATGATACAGAGAAAGCGGCTGTCGAAGTGATGGAAAGAAGTGTCACGGGACAGGATGTAACGGAGGAATATGTGGATTTGGAATCCCGCTTAAAATCAAAGCGGGCGGTAGAACAACGGTTGCTTGATTTTATGAAAACTGCTCAAAAGACTGAGGATTTATTGAAAATCTCAAGTGATTTGGCGAAGGTCCAGGAAGAGATTGAGGTCATTGTTGGCAAAATGAAATACTTGGAAAACCAAACCGCCTATTCTACAGTTGACATTTTTATGAAGGAAAACAAAGTGGTTGTTCCAGGAGTGGACGGAAACAAGTTGAATACGTGGGAAAAAACAAAACAGCAGCTTGCTGTCAGCTTGAACTTTTTACTTGCGGCCGCTTCGGGGATTGTCGTATTTTTTGTCGGAAACCTGCCGATTTTGACTTTAGTCACATTGATTGGTGTGGGAGTTTATTATTTTGTAAAAAGACGGAAGAGAAAAAAACCCCATATAAAGGACACGAAACAGGACTGATTTTAGCAGTAATTTTGAAAGAGTCTCTTGTCAGAGCCTTTGCCATAGATTTAGTTGTTCGCAGAGCACTCTTTTTTGACACACTTCCAATTCAATAGGGGCTGGGACATAAGTAAATACGAAATAGCAAAGGGGCCGGGACAGAACCCTGTAAAAAAGAATAAACCGCGTGAAATCTAGTTTAAAACCTTGATTTCACGTGGTTTTATTCTCACGATTTTTACGAATATCAATCAGCTTTTAACTTATGATCCAGATCCCGGTCATCGCTCGTCAAATATTTCGCATTCCGCAGGTCTCTTCAGCTTCCTCGTTAAGCAAAGGCCGCTTTCCTGCGGGATCTTCAGCTCGAGCTATTCCCGCAGGAGTCTACATATGTTGATTACGCTAAAAGCTTGCGTATGATACACTGGGACAATGTATTGTTCAGCTGATTTAGTTGTGTCCAGACTCTTCAAGCCTATCATTCTTAACTTTTACTAAATAACCTGTAAACACAAGGAATCAATAACAAAGTTATGAACGTTGCAAATAACATACCTGAAATGATGACGATTGAAAGCGGGGCTTGGTAATCGGCAGACATTCCAGTTGCCAATGCTAAAGGAAGCATCCCGCCTACTGTCGTTAACGTTGTCATAAAAATGGGGCGTATACGATTTTCGCCGGCTTGTAACAAGGACTCGATCACTGGCAGTCCTTTTTTGCGCAGTTGGTTCGTGCGATCAATGATTAAAATCGCATTGTTTAAGACAATTCCAATCAGTATGATGAAACCCATGCCTGACATAAAGTGTAATTCCGCTTGGGTGATGAATAATCCAAGGATAGCCCCAACAATCGTAATCGGTATGATGCTCATGACAATGAGTGGTTGCCCGAGATGATTAAATTGCATGGCCATCACCACATACACTAAAAACAGAGCAATACCAAAGGCGAATAGGAACTCATTCATTAGTTGGTTTTGTTCTTCCAAGTCGCCGGCTAATGTAACGGTAAAGTCTTGTGAACTGTCAAAGCCTTTCAAAACTTTTTGAATGTCATTGTTGATTGTGCCGAGATCTTCCTTGTCTGCATCAGCCATGATCGAAATATATCTTTCTCCGTTTTTATGAAAGATTTGATCGGGCCTATATTCTTTTTCAAAGGCTACAAAAGATGAAAGCTTTTTTTCACCATTGGCCGTTGGAACGGACAATTCCAGCAACGCCTCTTTTGTCAGCTTCTCATTACCTTGATGAGCATATACTTGTAATTTGTCGCCATCCCATTCAACTGTACCGATAGGTTCTTGCAACAAAAACGCTTCAATCGTTTGTTTGATATGTAACGTTGATAGGCCTGCCGCTTTTATATTTTCTTCTTTTAATTGAATGGTTGGTGTCTCGGAAAAGTTGTCTAGTGAGCTTGTGACATCTGTAATCCCCTTAATAGACTTTATTTCTTTTTGTAAAGCGTTTGCGCCTTTTCGTAATTCAGCATAGTCATCACCACTTATATGGATTTGCACCGGGTATCCGCTGATGCCATCCAAGGCTCTTTCAACGGCCCGAATGGGTTGCGTTTCTTCCAAGACCCGCAACTTTTTTAAAATATTTTCTGTAACCTTCTCTTGTTCTGTTGTTATTTTACTGCCCGTTGTCATCACAATATTCACTATTAGTCTATCGTCAAGGTCAAGTACATAATTGGCCTTTACATCTTCTGTAGAACTTACGGTTTCATGTACTTTTTCTGCGATCATCTCTTTCTCTTGTTGAGAAACCCCATTTTCTAAATCAATCACCATTTCAGTATATCGATTAAACATATCCGGCATGATTTTCATTGGTATTTTGGGAATGAGGAAAAGTGATAAAGAAAATACGATAAAAAACGCGATGATGACGATGAAACTGCGACTTTTTTTCTGAATACACCATGCTACCGTATTTTTATATATGGACATAAAAAACGTTTTTTGATGATTGCTTTTTTGTTTCTTTAATCTTATGAATTCATTGGCAAGTGTTGGGATTAATGTAAAAGCAATGATTACAGAGCTTATTAATGTGATGGCGGTCACAACTGACAAAATCATCATAAATTTTCCGGAATCTCCCCCAATCAGGCCAATTGGAAGAAAGACTACGATGGTTGTAAGGACAGATGCGATAATGGCTGAAGCCACTTCCTTTGTTCCTTCAAGCACTGCCTGTAAATTGTTTAACCCTTGTTCTTTTTTCTTATAAATAGCTTCCAGAATCACAATCGAGGAATCTACCATCATCCCAATACCGAGCCCTAATCCAATGAGTGTCAGCATGTTCATACTATAATCGAGTAAGCCTATGGCTATGAAAGTGAGCAATATGGACGTGGGAATCGATAAGCCAATAATAAAGGCAGCTCTGATATTGCGCAAAAAAAGATACAATACAACGATCGCAATCATTCCGCCAATCCACATATTAGTTGTCACATCATTCATCGAGTCATTGACAAAGTCCGCATGGGCGATTACTTCATTGACGGTAAAGCCTTTCACCAAACCTTCTTCATCAATCTTTCGTAATTCATTCCTGACAGCTTCCGCCATATCTGCTTGACTCGCGCTCGCTTTACGGGCAATTTGAACCATTATCATATCTTTTGAGCCATTTTTCCATGTGTTGGAGGAATTTGTGACTGGATTGATTGAAATAGCAGAAATATCCTTTAACTCAACCAATCCATTTTCCGTCGGGATTTGCAGTGTTTTCAAGTCTTCCATATTTTTCAAAGCAGTGTCCCAACGCAAAGAAAGGCTTTCATGTCCATCTGTTAGTTCTCCTACAATTGCTTCGTTGTTCAATTGTTGAATCACTTCGACTGCTTGCTGTATCGTTATATGTTTTTCGTTCATTTTGTCTTGATCAAAATGAATATCTACTTGCTGTTCGGTGAAACCATCCAACTTTACTTCGCGTACTTCAGAAAGTTTTTCCAAACGAGGTTTCAAAATATCCTTGGCAAAAGCAGACATCTGATCGGGATTTCCGCCTGAAACATCTACAATAAATTCAAAGGATGGATTTTTCCCGTCCTGCAAAACTTGATAGTAATCGAGGTTCGGAATATCGCTTAAGACGACATTCGCTTTAGATTCGACATCCTTAAATATTTCATCCCCTTTTCCACTTTCAAATAATATCTTGATAGAACTGCGTCCAATTGAAGTAGTAGATGAAATTTCTTTTATTCCTTCCATTTCTTGGAGAGTTTGTTCAAGAGGATTGGTAATCTTTCTTTCTACATCATCTATATGTAAGTTACTGGCCTCGACATGAATCGTGGCGCTATCAAGTCCAACTGTTGGAGTCAATTCTTTGTCTAAATTAAAAAATGTAAAAATACCTAACACGATGGTAAAAAAGGTTGCTAATATGATGAGTATTTTTCTTTGAACGAGCATTTGAAGTAAACGCAAAAAATATCCCTCCTAAAAATGTAAAAATAAATCGTAGGGGCTGATAATTGGGCAGTACGATTTCCTGAGACACAATTTAGTAAAATGAGCTCCCGCTTCTACTCCTTTCATGGCAACTTTCAACCACTTGGCCGTTGGAAAACATATATTCCTTTTGTGGGATTACATCCTGAAGTTTATATTAATTGTTCCCGGTACCGCAGGAGGCAACATGGATGTTCATCGCCAGCCATTTCGTTTTTAGATGGCCCCTTTCACCAAGTCAAAATGAACATGTCAGGCAAATTATACGAGATGACGCAAGGTCGCTTTCAACCACTTCTTGTAAATTTTTATGGGGGTGGGATGGTTTTTTTCAGCAAAATAGTTCTGGCTTACAGGATTGCGGCATTGCAAGTGGTCAGACAAGATAGGTACAATAGTCTTATACATCATGTAAAGTGGTGAAGAGGATGAAGAAAATTTTTGAAGAGAGGTTAAAAAAGCACAAGTTGATTGCCGCGGTCAAGCAGCCCAAGTCTATTGAACAAGCCATCAAGTACAAGGAGCATATATCGGCGGTTATCCTGATGACAGGGAATATATTGACGGTCAAACAATATGTGGATGTGCTCCAAAAAGCGGGGTTGCCGGTGATTTTACATGTGGAGAAAATTGGCGGTTTGCAGGTAGACCATTATGGTATTGATTTTATTCAAGAGTATGTGAAGCCATTTGCCATTGTAACGACGAAATCCGGTATTATCAAAAAAGCAAAATCGAAAGGAATGTATGTCATTCAAAGGGTTTTTCTCATTGATACGGAGGTATATGATCAATTGCTTGCCGGCTTGGATCATCTTCAGGCCGACATGATTGAAGTGATGCCGAGTCGGATCATCGATTTTTTGGCGGATTTATCAAAAGCATCACATGTTCCGGTGATCACCGGTGGATTGTTGACAACTCCTTATCATGCGAAGGAGGCTTTGGAACATGGAGCTGCCGCCGTATCAACATCCAATACTGAATTGTGGAAAATGGATTTGAATGATCTTTATTAAATGTTTACATTTTATTTATATGTCATTAACAAAGATTGGCTATCATCAGTATTGAAAAGTACATAGAAGAAAAGGCGCGATAAGAGAGGCCGCAAATAACTGTTGATGAAAAACAGTCTATTTGCGGTTCTTTTATGCTTTGAAAGGGGGCAAGCATAAAACGGCTTACGGGAATGGAATTGAAGATAATGCGGTTTGGTATCATAACAAATTTAATAGAAAAGAGAGGTTTCATACAGTGAAGATACGTCTTTTCATGTTGGCATTATTGTTCTTTGTTTTTAGTATATTGAGTGCATGTAACAGCAATTCTTCCAAAAAGGATTCGGGAGATCAAGAATCAGCCGCTTCCAAAGAATCTTCCGGAGATACGATTGATTTAACCTGGTATTATCCCGTCAATGTCGGTGGTGAAATTACAAAGGTAATCGATGGTTATGCAGAGGAATTCAATAAAGAGGGAATTGAAGTAAATGGAAAAAAGGTAACCGTGAAGCCTGTTTATAGCGGCAACTATGATGAATCCATGACCAAAGTGCAAACGGCCGTTAAAAATGGCAAATCCCCAGACATGGCTGTTCTATTATCGGTGGATCTTTTTCAAATTAAGGATTCCATCATGCCGTTGGATGATTTGATCGCTGAAGATCCGGAAGCAAAAAAAATGATGGATGATTTCTTCCCGGGTTTTATGCTCAATTCACAAGCGGAAGGAAAAACGTGGTCTGTCCCATTTCAACGGAGTACAGTTTTGCTCTACTATAACAAAGATATGTTTAAAGAAGCCGGATTGGATCCGGAAGCTCCTCCAACTACATGGGATGAGGTAGTTGACTATGGGAAAAAGCTGACAAAAGATGGAAAGTGGGGTATTGAGCTGCCTGCGACAATAAGCGGATATTGGATTTATCAGGCGCTTGCTCTCCAAAACGGAGAAGAAAACTTGATGAGCGATGATGGAAAAGAAGTCTATTTCAATTCTGATGAAGCCAAAGAGGCGCTTCAATATTGGATTGACCTTTCCAAGAAGCATAAAGTGATGCCGAAAGGTGTTCTCGATTGGAATACGGTTCCGACTGATTTTATTGAAGGCAAGACAGCAATGATGCTTTCGACAACCGGTAATTTAACCAATGTTAAGAACAATGCTGATTTTGAGTTTGGTGTTGCCTTTTTGCCGGCAAAAGAGCGAATGGCTACCCCAACAGGAGGCGGAAACTTCTACATTTTTAAAGATATTTCAGAGGACAGACAAAAAGCATCCATGGAGTTTATTAAATGGATTGCCGACCCTAAACGCGCGGCTCAATGGAGCATCGATACGGGATATATTGCAACGCGTCAATCAAGCTACGAAACTCCTGAATTAAAAGCTTATACGGATTCTTTCCCGCAAGCTTTGACGGCGATGAAACAGTTGGAAAATGCGCATAAAGAAATATCAGTGTATGAGCAAGGAAAAATTATTAAAATCCTGTCGGATGCCATCCAAGCGGCGATTAATGGTGAAGATGTGGACAAAACATTGGATCAAGCCCAGGAACAGGCCGATGCTTTATTAAAACAATATAAGTAATTCATTTTTTGTTTGAGGTGAAGGAATTGGGGAGAAGCAAACTGGTCAAAGAAAATACTGCAGCTTGGATTTTTCTCCTTCCGTCCTTCATCTTTCTCATCATATTTACGTTATATCCAATCATAAAAACGGTATATTTGAGCTTTTTTCAATCAGATTTATCAACAAATGAGCCCGTTTATATCGGTTTGGATAACTTTAAGGTGATGCTGGAAGATGAGGTTTTCCGGAAGGCGTTTATCAATAATGTTTGGTTTGCGATTGGAACCGTACCAACAAGTGTTTTATTGGGACTGCTGCTTGCCATTTTAGTCAACAGGTCGATGAAGGGGAGTGGATTGGCAAGAACCTTTTTCTTTTACCCCGTTGTCATCCCAATGGTAACCGCGGCGTTTATATGGCTGTTCTTTTATACACCGGAATATGGGATGATCAACAGTTTGTTAAAAGTATTCGGTGCGGGGGAATTGAATTTGCTGGGAAATACAGAAACCGCGCTAATGGCCATTATGGTGATGGTCATCTGGAAGGAAGCCGGATTTTTTATGGTTTTTTATTTGGCAGCCTTGCAAAACATTCCCAAGGAATTAATGGAAGCATCTTATATTGACGGCGCATCGAAGTGGACTCAATTTCGAAGGATTGTCTTTCCCCTTCTTATGCCGACAACCTTATTTTCTTCTGTGATTGCAACGACTAATGCCTTTAAAACCGTGGATCAACTTGTTGTCATGACTCAAGGTGGACCAAATAATGCCAGTAATCTATTGCTTTACTATATTTATGAAAGCACATTTCGGTTTATGGATTACGGAAAGGCATCGACTGTCACAGTTGTTGTTTTAATATTGATGTTGATCATTGCGGCCGTTCAGTTCTTTGGAACAGATCGGAAAATTCATTACAGTTAAGGTGGTATTCCATTGAATCGGCTTATTAGTATTTCAACGCATGTTTTAGCTTTTCTTTGGGCGCTTCCACTTTTTGGAATCATTTATATGGCTTTTAAAGACACGAAGGCAGAAGGATATTCCTTTACCCTTCAGCACTTTGTCGAAGCTTGGCATTCAGCTCCTTTTGCCCAATATTATATCAATACGCTGATCATTGTTACCGTCATTTTAGCGGTGCAACTCATTACGATCACGCTCGCAGCCTATGCTTTTGCACGGATGAACTTTATCGGTAAAAGTGTGATTTTTCTTCTTTATCTCGTCCAAATTATGATTCCGGTAGAATTATTGATTTTCCCCAATTCGGGGACAATCGCCCAGTTGGGAATCTATGATACGAAATGGGCGATTATGTTGCCATATTTTACTTCCGCTTTCGGTGTGTTTTTACTAAGGCAAACGTTTAAAGGCATACCATATGAACTGGAAGAAGCGGCCAAAATGGAAGGGTGCAATCGGCTGCAAACGATTTGGCATGTGTATGTTCCGCTGGCGAAGCCAACTTATGTTGCCTTTGGTTTAATTTCTATTTGTTCACAATGGAGCAATTTTTTGTGGCCTTTGATCATTACTGATTCAGATTCCAATCGACCATTGACCGTGGGGCTTTCCATGTTTGCCAAAGCCTCCGATTCCGGAGCTCAATGGGGGGTTGTTGGAGCGGCAACGTTATTTGTTGCATTTCCTCTATTGCTGGCTTTCTTTATTTTTCAAAAGCAATTTATTTCCAGCTTTATGCATTCGGGAATTAAATAGCGGGGTAACGGGAATGGGTGTTCAATTTCAACCTATACAATATTTTCATATCCAATGATGTTGATGAAGCGAGGGCTATTTTGATCGGCAAGAGTTGGAAGTCGATTGAAATCATGTAGAAGGCAGTCGGTACGGACGAAGTTTATTTATTGGAAGTGAGCCGAGCGCAATGGGGAAAATGCGGATAGCTTGGCAATGGCGGTGAAGTTTCGTTTATACTCCGTTTGCCGATCGGCCGCTTTAATCCTGCTTTACCCGATCATTTGGAAAAAATGTTTGCCTATTATGGACATATGGAATGTTGATGATGTTGTTCTGAAAATCCGGGTAGCAATTCTGGCACAAGAAGATGGGATAGAATCAGCGGCTCGTTTTCCCCTGAACATGTTGGGTGATTTACCCGATGAAACCAAACTTGCCATTGAAAATGCTCCAATCGGAAAATGTCATCGGAGCAACTATGGAGGAAGTGTTTTTCATCGTTTGAAAAATAGCAACCGCCGTGCCGGGATCATGTTGGAAACAGGTCATTGTTATGTATTGGAGAATGGTGTATTCGGCTTGCATATCAATGACTACCATGGCCATAGTATGAACATTTGCAAATTGGTAGGGAATCGCTCTTTTCTCATTTCAGGGAAGCACCTTCTGAATTGATCCTGAAAACAAATACGATGAAAAGGACAGAATGTTCAAAGAAACAAATTATGACATTACTTCAACGTTAATGGCTGGAGGATGAGAAGATGCCAAACATTCAACTAGATCATATATACAAAAAATATCCCAAAAGCGGGGAATATTCCGTCAAGGATTTTCATTTGGAAATTGAAGATAAAGAATTTATCGTGCTTGTCGGACCTTCCGGGTGCGGGAAATCAACTACATTAAGAATGATTGCCGGATTGGAAGATATTTCCGGAGGGGATTTATTCATTTCCGGGAAAAGGGTAAACGATTTGCCGCCCAAAGACCGAGACATTGCCATGGTGTTTCAAAACTACGCGTTGTATCCTCATATGACAGTGTTTGAGAATATGGCGTTTGGCTTGAAGATTCAAAAGGAGCCCAAGGATCAAATTGCAAAAAAGGTCCATGAGGCAGCTGAGATTCTCGGCTTAACCCATTTGTTAAAAAGAAAACCAAAAGAGCTTTCCGGCGGCCAAAGGCAAAGGGTAGCATTGGGACGGGCCATTGTACGGAATGCCGGAATTTTTCTTATGGATGAACCACTGTCGAACCTGGATGCGAAATTACGGGTGCAAATGAGGGCGGAAATTAGTAAATTACACCGTCAACTTGGGACTACAACGATTTATGTCACTCATGACCAGACAGAAGCCATGACGATGGCAACGAGAATTGTCATCATGAAAGATGGATTGATTCAGCAAATCGGCTCCCCGGCAGAAGTATATAAACGGCCGGCAAATATATTTGTCGCTAGTTTTATTGGCTCGCCTGGTATGAATTTCTTGAAAGGCGACATTCGGGAAGATGGCTTCTTTATAGGTTCTGGCGATATCCGTTATCCTTTTTCGGCCAGCCAAAAGGCTCTTATTGAAAAAAATGGGCGCAAGCCGGTCATGATGGGAGTCAGGCCGGAAAATATTATCATACATGATGAAAAAACCCCTTTTAAAGCAATCGTGGATTTAGTAGAGGTAAATGGGGCTGAAATGCTTGTTCACACTCGGTTTGCCGATCATTCCATTATCATTAAGTCCCAAACAAATGAAGCTATAAAGACTGGGGATACGATTTTTCTTGCAATTGAGGAGGATTCGATTCACTTATTTGATCAAGAGTCGGAGGAACGGCTTACAGATTGATGTTGCTTGAACTTCTACTGAAAAAGGCGGAGAGTCCAATGGTAAATATAGATCATTATGATGCATTTTGTTTTGATTTAGATGGTACGATTTTTTTGGGCGATGAAATTTTACCAGGAGCAAAAGACAGTGTTGACTTTATTAGGGCACAAGGTAAGAAGGTGCTGTTTATTACAAACTCCCCCACTTTAACACGCAAAGGATGTCAGGAAAAGTTGGAACGGCTAGGGGTGGCTTCGTCTATTGAAGAAGTGTTTACAGCATCTTATATTGCGGCATTGTATTTTACCAAATATTTCCCGGAATCCTCGGTTTATGTCGTTGGTGAGAAAGCAATCAAGGAAGAGTTCAAGCAATTTTCATTACAATTGACTGAAGCTCCTTTAGAAGCAACACATGTAATTGTCGGTCTCGACCGCTCCTTTAATTATGAAAAGCTGAACGCGGCCATGACGGCGGTACGCAACGGGGCGAAGTTAATTGTAACGAATCCCGATCCATTTTGTCCGGTTCCAGGAGGATTTATTTCAGATACATTGGCCATTGCCCGGGCAATTGAAACGGCGTCTGGGCATGATATTTTTAAAGTAATCGGAAAGCCCTCTACTTTTTATGGCGATATGATCCTTACGCAACTGAATGTTTCAAGGGAACGCTGTTTAATTATAGGAGATCGCCTTGAAACAGATATCATGCTGGGAAAATTAAATGCTTTTCGCACTTGTCTCGTATTGACAGGAGTAGCCAGCCATGAAGATATTGAAAAATTGAACATATTTCCCGACTATATCATTCAGGGTTTACAATCAATGTTTGCACACCTTTTAAAGTCATAGATATAGTCGACGACTGTCTCGCTCCCAAAGCTTTGCTTTTTGAAAGACAGAACTTGGTATTTATCATTAAGAAAGATGAAGTTTCAATCAGGCCCACAAAAATGTCAATCATAAAGATGGTGTCACAAGATACGGTGTTTTCCCTACTGAAAAGAAGCGGAAAAAGGTAAAGGTCGAAAGTGTCCTACTGGCCACCTTAAACAACATCGCCCTCAAAGCTCGCGCATTTTTAGGGACGATGACAAAGCCGGAAAAACTTTTCTTGTCCTGTCGCTGCGCTTTCACGAGACATTGCGAAAAACCATAAAAGATGGCGATGTGTCACTGCCGAATTTTTTGTCCTGTTGATCTAAGTCAATCGAGTTTTTACTGGCGGTTGTTTTGGGGATTCTTACTGCCCGTGAAGTGCTTTGCGAAAGAGGAAAGTGAAAAGAGTGGGCCTGCCACTCTTTTATTTACATATCAATATGAACATGCCAATTTTGAGGATCCGAATGGGATTGACATACCAATTCTGGTGAAAAAACAAACGACCACGGATATACAGATGCACTGTTTATACGAAGATTGGGTGAAAAGATTCCTTTTGCAATGACTGTATGCTTTTCCAAGATTTCAACTTTGATTTTTTGAATATCCAAGCTTTGAGACATTTCGTTCCGTAAAAAAACAGTGGCGACAAGTCCCCCGTTTTTTTTATACTTTCCCCTAAATAAAACAGCGCTATATTGGGAAGATGAGGGTGGAAGCTGTTCCGCTGCCTGAAGGAGCTCATTTTTTTGTTTTGGAGTTAATTTGCTTGCCCAAACAGGATGAAATTGTATCATCTGTATCCTCCTTCCTTTCGTTAGAATCCCTCCTCTTCTTATGTTAAATGAATGGACGAGACATGTCACCCTCCCTGTCATATTTCCCGAGAAATAACCAGCATTTTTGTTTTTGCGACAGACTGATTTCCCAATTTGTCAAATGAGTTGGATCTTACAAACATCTATAATCTTATAAGGATATGGACGGAAAGTAATAGCTTTCCCAGCTAGGTAACCCCATTTGAAAAAGATGGGGTGCTTCAAAAATGATAGAGAAGCCTTTTTTGTTATACTGAGGAAATAAGGAAATAATTACCTTTTAAGGCATTTGCCATGAAATGCGATCAGAGGAGAGAAACATGGATGAACGAAAAAACGTCAGCAACAGAATGCCCAAAATGCGGCGGGAAGGCTTTGGGAAAGGGCAAGCACATTGAATACGGCAGGATGAATGCGATCAATAATATAAACCTGGGATCCAATGTGGAATGGCTTACAGCACTGCTTTCTTGATCCGGACAGACAACATGAACTTCCCCAAAATGCAGAAGAACTTCTACGAGAGCTTCCAGACCCGGCGCAAAACTGCCGTCATCGTTTGTTACTAAAAACTTCAAACTTGATCTCCTCCATTGCTTGGCGGCATGTCTCCAAATAAGATAAGTGTTTCTGGAGCATCCAAGCATTTTCACTCGTGTCAAATCCATCCAAAACCGTTATATAGTCTTTGTTCATGATTCGTTCCAGGAATTGTTTTTGTTTTATTTTACCGTCTCCAAGAGGAGCATGAGGTTGTTCCAAGGTTGAGTCACGCAAATACATTTTATTCACACGTTGCAAATCATTCAATACGTTATCGAGCGAGATATGCGTTATATGGAATGTCGTCTGAATCGCTTCGGATCGATGAGTGATAAATCTGTTTAAGGCAGCGGCCGTCGTGATCAATTCTTTATCGACTTCTTCCATTAATTCAACTGATAAAGTAATCCCATAATGATTTGCTATTTCTTCTAATTGATCGAGGCTCTGGTTTAATATTTTTTCATGCCACAAAGTCCATTCGGCGGATAACGTCCTTTTTCCGGGATGGACGGTTACATTCTTTGCTTGAATGGCATCCGCAAAAATAATGGAGCGAAAAATTTCCTCCAACGATTTTCTTCGTATCCTTTCATTTAATGAACAAATATTTGTATCCCAACTAGCCGCATGGACCGTTACATCCAATCCATATTGTTTAAGCACCTGGACAATCTCCCGTGTATTCATATGGCAAAACCAAGCCTGCTCTGCCCATAATTCGATTCCATCCAGATGAAACTCATGTGCCAGTTGTGCCATTTCGCGGATTCCTTTTCCCCACATTAATGTCGATGAGGCGTATAACTTCAATATACTCCCTCCTCAATAGAAAGCTCTTTCAACCAGGCCAACACCTCATTTTCGTTAAAATGAACCGATCCAATAGGGTAAGGGCTTCTTGATGTGGGTCCGTGAAAGTCGCTTCCGACACTTTTTAACAGGTTAAATGTATCAGCCATATGATTCCAATATAATGTGGTCATTTGTTTATGTCTGGAATAGTAAACTTCAATTCCGTCCAGTCCCCGGTCTACCAATTTTTTTAAGGACCATTCCCAACTATATTCTCCCGGATGGGCCACAAATGCCTTTCCGCCGGCGTGGTGAATGAGCTCGATAGCTTCTGTCGCCGACAGTCCTTCGCGATCAACAAAGGCTGGCGCGCCTTTCATGAGCAACGCTTGAAAAGCGTGCTCTCGATCAGAAAAGTAGCCTTGATCAACAAGTTCATCTGCAATATGTGTTCTGACAATGACTTTTTCATTTGCGCGTTTCCAACAAGCGTCCCAGTCGATCAAATAACCGAGCTGCTGCAACTTTGCGACAATTTTTTTGCTCCAAAAAACCCGCTCTTGTTGCCGCCAATGAATATATTCGCATAATCTTTTATTCTCAACATCAAACCCATAGCCTAAAATATGAAGTTCTCCTTCTTCGCCGTCGGTGTTTAATTCGATTCCTGAAATGATAGTTATCCCTTTCTTGGCAGCGCTTTCCCGAATTTCTTTTGAACCTGCCATTTCATCATGATCTGTAATCGCCATGATGGAGACGCCGCGGAAACTGGCTTCTTCTACTAGTTTGAAAGGCGTCCACTGACCATCTGAATACGTACTATGGATATGTAAATCGACCTTCATGATCACCCTCCATTTCCACAAAAATCCTCATCTATAACAATAGCGGAGGAATATCAATCACTTATTAGGTTTCATTAAGTTAGTCGTAAAGTTATTGTAAAGTAGATCGCCTGTGTCGTATTCGGCTGTTTTTTTGAAAAAAGTGGATCCATACAAGCATATAGAGACATGAAGTCGGGGGACTTTTCAAGTGGTATTTACCCAATGTAAAAATTTTAACACTCAGTTTACATTTGGCGGGCAATGGCGGTTGTAAAACCAAGTTTTCAACTCGGAAAGGATCGGACAGGCATTTTTTAAACGTAAGTAAAAGAAATATCAAGCGATTCTTGGTACAATGATATCGGACAATTTTCTTGTATTATTCTAGGTTATGGCAAAAGCTGGCTGCAAAGTGTTGCCAGGGTAGTTATACGCCATACAGGTTTTTTATTCGGGAATCTGAAAAAAGCAAATGAAAGGAATTGGTAAGATGAGTATACATAGAGCATTATCCATTGCGGGTTCTGCCGCGAGAGGAGGAGCGGGGATCCAAGCGGATTTGAAAACATTTCAGGAACTGGATGTATTTGGAATGAGCGCCATTACGGCCATTGTGGCTAATCACCCAAGGACAGACCAGGGGATTTTTCCTCTGCCGGTGGATGCGATAGAAGCACAAGTTTACACTGCCCTTCGGGACATTGGAGCGGATGCCATTAAAGTGGGAATGCTGTTTACGGAAGAAAATATTGGCAGCGTGGCAAGCTGGATTGAAGAGTCCGGTGTGTCTAGTGTTGTGGTAGATCCCGTCATGATTGGGAAGATGGGCTCGCCTTTATTGAAAGACGAAGCGATCATCGCGCTGAAAGAGAAACTACTGCCGCTCGCTACGGTTATCACACCCAATATGCCGGAAGCTGCTCGGTTGCTTGAGACAGACGAGCTGAAAACGGTCGAAGATTTGAAAGAATCCGCGAAAGCCTTGGCCGACCTGGGTCCGAAATATGTTCTTGTCAAGGGAGGGCGCTTAGAAGGACCTGCCACCGATGTGTTATATGATGGGGAAAAGTTTTATGTACTGGATGCTCCGCGAATTGACACGATTCATACGAATGGGGCGGGTTGCAGTTATTCTGCGGCCATTGCGGCAGAATTGGCAAAAGGCAAAGCAGTTCCCGAAGCGGTGGAGGAAGCAAAGAAATTTATCACTGCGGCCATCCGCCATTCGATTCAATTCAAGCGGGGCGTTGGCCCGACTTATCATGCCGCTTATCATAAATACGGAGAAGAAGGCGTAAAAGTAACAGTCGAATAAACATTTACTCAAAGTACAAATAAGCTAACAGTACAAGCATAACGATATCTAGTCTTGCATTAAAAGCAAACTGCATAAAACTATCATTCAACACGGGAAATTTTGTTAAAATAATCGCGCCGATCATAATGCCAATTAATGGGAACGTGGCCTGTTGCACCCATTTTTTTAAAATGATGAGTAAGCCGCAAATGATTTCAATAACGGCTATAGCAGTCATGAATTGCAGCGGAAAAGGCAAATTCAAGCTAATAAATGTTTCACCCAATTCAGGATTGACAAATTTCATGATTCCGGAAGTTATAAACACATAGCCGACGAGATATCGGACGATTGTCAAAGCCCATCCCCCCCAAATAAGAGCTTGTCTTTGTATATAGATATGAACATAATGAACGTAAATGCGTTATTTTTTATTTTTTAAAAATAAATGCCCGCAAACCATCTGTTGTTCCAATGTCTCCCTTGTCAGCCATATTGCATAGACTAATATATGGGGCCGCAAGGGGGTGGAAAGATGGCAATATACTTCAATGATGAGGAACATCCTTATATTTTTAAAACGGAAGAGGAAATCGACGGGCAGAACCAATCGATTGCCAAATACGATTATTGGTCCGATCTCATTGAAGAGCAAAAGCGAGTACAGTCCAAGATTGATCAGTCCTTAAAGGGCTTAAATCATAAAATAGAACAGCAAGAACATGCCCAGCAACAGCGTTGGCGAAAGATATACTATAAATTTAATGAACAGCGGAAAATCAACGGAAAACGCAAGGAATTCGAGGATTATGTAAAGAACTGGCTGGAGAATATTGAGAGCCAGAACGAGCATCTTCAGATATTGCTGAATGAGGACAGCCAATTAAAACAGGACATCCTGGAAAAATTGCACAATCTTAAGCAAATGCAACAAGATATTGAAAACCGTCTGGAAAAGCAGGAAGCGACAATCGAAGATTTTCTGGCCGATTTGCGCGAGCACCATGAGTTCCAAAAGGACATGGGGATTCAGATATCCAAGCAAGAAGAAAGGCACCAAGAACTCCTTGACAGGCTCGATAATCAGGAGGCGTTAACGGAAAAAGTGTTACGGCAAGTTACAAATCTTCGCTCCATTATATTTGAAAGAGCGGGCCACTTGGCAGAAAAAATCGAAAATGGCTACCAGCTTACCTCTTCATATATTTATAAATTATTGACCGGCCAGGTTTTCCTGTTAGAGCAGAAGGAGAAGCAGAAAAAAGGTACGGATTAGACCAGTCCCGAATGCGAGCCATATGGCTTGCGTTCGGGAATTTTTTGTCCGAAAGAAACTTGAAATATAGTCCAAGTACTTGGAACACGAAGCAATACTTCCCAAATGATCAAACGAAACTCCGATTATCGGCAAATACTTCAAGGATTGAAGGCCACTCTGGTTGTAGGTACATACTCTCAAGGATTGAACTCCACTCCGTTTGTTGGAAAATACTCTCCAAAAGATTTAACGCCACTCTGTTTGTTGGAAAATACTCGCAAAAAGGTTGAAGGCCACTTGGTTTATCGGCTAATACACTTCGGATGATCGAAGGCCACTCCGGTTGTCGGTACATACTCTCAAGGACCGAACGCCACTCCATTTGTTGGAAAATACTCTCCAAAAGATTTAACGCCACTCCAGTTATCGGTACAATACGATCTAAAAGATTGAAGGCAACTTCGATTGTCGGAAAATGTTCTCCAAAAGATTGAACTCCACTCCGATTATCGGTACATACTCTCCAAAAGATTGACTAACCTCGGTTATTGGTAAATGCTCCTTCTCCGATTTTCCGGGAGAACTACCAATATGCACATGATCTGTGAACGACAGGGAATGCTATGTATGAGTATTTTTTGTCAAGGAGGAATGTTTTATGAAAAAGATGTGTGCCGGAATGCTGTTGCTGTTAACTTTCGTAGTTGGTTTCGCCGGAACAGCGATGGCGGGCGATGTTGAATTAGGCAAGGAATTGGGGAAGCGCAATTTTACAGCGGAGCAAGTAAATAAAAGTGATCCGGAGTTAACGAAAAAATACGCCGAGATGTTGGGCATCGACACGGAAGGGAAAGATACGGAAACCTTACATAAGGAAATAAAAGAAAAGTATTTGCAAAAGCAAGCAGGGGAATTTGGTATCAGCACTGAAGGGAAAACAACGGAACAATTAGAAAAGGAAATCCAGATGGTTTGGATGAAAAATATCGCGAAGCAATATGGTATTCAAACAGAAGGCAAGGATTTGAACACATTAAAGAAAGAGGTCAAAAAGGCGAGGCTCAGTGAACAAGCGCATGAACTCGGCATTTCAACAGAAGGAAAGTCGTTAAAGGAGTTAAGGAAAGAAGTTTGGGAAGCACAAGTTCTGAAGCATGCAGAAGAGTTGGGAATCTCCACGGAAGGCAAGGATCTTCGCGAACTGGCCAAAGAAGTGAGACATACGATGATTCACCGGGCCGCTGAAAAGCTGGGAGTGAATACAGACGGAAAGTCTGACGAAGAAATTTTCCATGAGATTATGATTAACCACGGTGAAAAAGCAAGGGAAATGAAATTGTTTCCTTTTAAGGAAGAGAAAATTATTTTCATGGAAGGACATCCGGGAATGTAAAGGAAAACGCGCCCACCTAAATGGAAAAGTGAGACGATCCCAACACGTTAAAGTTTTATATGAAGCAGTCTGTTGGCTGGAATGAAGACGGTACAGAGCCGGACTCATGCCAGCCAATTTCTGTTCGATGGGTTAGTATTGTAGTACTGGATGTATTGCCTCAATTTTTTTAAACTCTTCGTATGTAGCAGGTTGCTTCCCTGTCATACATCATATATGCGCTTCTTTTATGCGATTAAAGCGCCCGTTTATTGAACCTTTATGTCATATCAGATAGTGAGTAAGGAAGATTTCTTTTCAATCACAGCTTTTATCGTTGAAACACTTTGTTCGATTGATTGATTTGTTGTGTCAATAATATTGGATTCAAGGGAACCCAGATTGTTAAATTGCGCCCACATTTTTTCCACCAATTTAATGTTGGCATCTTCGTCCAATTTGGCACGGTTAATGGCTCGTTTCATTGTTTCTTCTTTGGCCGCTCTTAAAATAATGTAATGTACTTCATAATGATCTTGTACAACTTTAAACCATGGCTCCAGAAACCAAGGACCAACGATTCCATCTACAATCACATCGTACCCACCACGCGCCAAACGTTTTGCAGCTTCCAAAAAAGCTTCCATTACAACTAAGTTTTGTTCTTGTGATTCCGGTGAAAATGGGGTATTACCCCCTTTTGAATATAGTGATAAAAATCATCCGTGTGCATATGTACTGACTTTGATAAATTAGATTCTTTAGCAACAATATATGCCGTTGTACTTTTACCAGCCCCTGGTGAACCAGTAATGATCATAATTCTGCCTTGATTCATAAATATCTCCTCTTCCATTCCGGGACGTTATCCCAAGGTTTTTTAGTTGTCTCAAAAAAACATTAGAAGAGTGATCGAACGAATTTTCTTAAGTGATACCGGCTTACTGATAAAGCCCTCCAGTGTACAGTTTCACAAGGTTTACCGCCACTTTTTCAAAGTCCCCGTCTACTTCTTCCAACACGAGATCCCACATGAGCTGTTCGTTCATGTAAAACCAACCTTTGGCGATAAGGGATGCATCCAAGTCCGGACGCGCAAGACCTGTTTTTTGAACGAAGTCGATATCGGTGGTAATGCCGTTAATAAAGCGGGTGCGAATGTTATTCCATTTTTCACTGACAATTTCTGAAGCGCCGATGGCTTCCTTTACAATTTGCATGATCGCTTTTTCTTCCAATGCGGCTTTTAAAAATAGCTGTGTTTGTTTTTGTATCTGGGAAAAGGCTTCTTCTTTTGTTTTAGGTCGGAACGGAAGATCCGCCACCTCATACATCTTTTGCATGATCGTTTCCATTAACTCCACAAACAATTCATCTTTGTTCCGGAAATACACATACGCGGTGCCGTATCCTGTATGGGCCATTTTATTAATTTGGGTCATTGTTGCTTTTTGAAATCCATTTTCGAGAAAAACGGCGCGGCCGGCCTTCAGCAGATTTTCTCTCGTTTGAAGGGCTTTCATTTGCCGTTTCGTTAATTGTTCTGTTCCTTCCATTTTGTTCGTCCTCTCAGAATGAAAGATGTCTATGTATATATTAGCTTGTATGTATGTAACAGGCAAATATTTCATTGACATTATGTCATTGACTTGATGTCATCGTCTGGGTTATATTATGATTATAGTCAACTATCGGTTATGAAGGAGAATTTTATATGAATGAAAACGCTTATTTAACACAAGAATATGCACGTCAGCTGGATGAAGAGGACGAACTGAAGCAGTATCGGGAAGAATTTTATATTCAACCCGGAATCATTTATATGGATGGAAATTCGCTCGGTCTGCTGTCGAAGCGGGCAGAAGACTCTCTTTGGCGGATGCTAGATTCCTGGAAGACATATGGTATAGATGGCTGGACGAAGGGAGAACATCCGTGGTTTTATTTTTCCGAGAAACTGGGCGAGATGACTGCTCCTCTTATTGGCGCCAAGCCCGAAGAAGTCATTGTCACCGGATCGACGACCGTGAACTTGCACCAAATCGTCTCAAC
Source organism: Siminovitchia thermophila (assembly GCF_016909185.1). Taxonomy (GTDB): domain Bacteria; phylum Bacillota; class Bacilli; order Bacillales; family Bacillaceae_C; genus Siminovitchia; species Siminovitchia thermophila. The sequence continues at coordinate 65,513 of NZ_JAFBFH010000005.1, forward strand.
TTTTTTCAAACCTAAAGGAAATAGAACAAAAATTCTTGCCGATGAGTTGAATTTTCCGACAGACATTTACGCATTGAAAAGCCAACTGGGTATACATGGTCTTGATCCGGAAGAGCATTTGATTCAAGTAAAAAGCGCTGACGGCCAGACGCTTTGCGAAGAGGATATTATCAATGCAATGACGGACGACGTGGCATTGATTGTCCTTGCCGGAGTACTCTATCGCAGCGGGCAAATCTTGGATATGGAACGCTTGACGAAAGAAGCGCATAAACGGGGGATTTTGATTGCCTTTGACTTGTGCCATTCAATCGGCGCCATTCCCCATCAATTAAGTGAGTGGGGTGTCGATTTTGCCTTTTGGTGTTCATACAAACATTTAAATGGCGGTCCCGGCGCGGTGGCTGGCCTGTATGTCAATGAAGCGCATTTTGGAGCGAACCCCGGACTTGCGGGCTGGTTTGGATCGCATAAAGAAAAGCAATTTGATATGGAACATACACTGACACCAGCGCCTGATGCGGGAGCATTTCAAATGGGAACGCCGCACCTTCTGAGCGCGGCGCCATTATACGGTTCTTTAACGATGTTCAACGAAGTGGGCATCGAAAAAATTCGCAAAAAATCGTTGGACATGACAGAATATATGATGAAGTTAATTGACGCAGAATTAAAGGATTTCGGATTTGTCGTTGCCAATCCGCGTGACGAGGATAAAAGAGGCGGACATATTTATCTTGAACATGATGAAGCGGCGAGAATTTGCAAGGCGTTAAAAGAAAATGGCATTATTCCGGATTTCCGGACGCCGAAAGGAATACGCTTGGCTCCGGTTGCCCTCTACAACACGTATGAAGAAGTATGGAGAACGGTTCAAGCATTGAAGAAGATTATGGCCGAAGAACAATACAAGCAGTTTGAAAATAAAAGAGACGTAGTCGCATAGTGTATGTTGGAAAACGGGACGCGGTCGGCACTGCCCGTTCCATTTCATCTAAAGTGGAGGCGATTTCACTAACTTTGTGAATGTTAAAAGGGGGAGACAACATGGCAAAATCCATTTCGGAACTTCATCAAAAACTTGAAAGTGAAAAGGGTATTTATACGGATTTTAAAAAAGACATGACATATGGGGAGTATTTGGGGCTAGAGAAAATTTTATCGAGTCAGAAAAGGCTGTCCGATCACCATGATGAAATGTTGTTTATCATTATTCATCAAGTGAGTGAGCTGTGGATGAAGCTCATATTGCATGAAATGACAGCAGCCATCCAGGCAATTGAAAAAGGGGAATTGCATGCCGCTTTCAAAATGCTGTCACGAGTATCAAAAACACAAACACAAATTATTCAAGCTTGGGATGTTTTATCGACACTTACACCCGCGGAATACCTGGAGTTTCGTGATTCCCTTGGCCGGGCCTCGGGTTTTCAATCGTACCAATACAGATTGATCGAGTTTGCCCTCGGCTACAAATCAACCCATATTTTAACAATATACGAGAAAGATCCAAAAGTGCATGAAATGCTTCAGCAGGCCCACCAAGCTCCAAGCATTTACGATGTGTCCATTCAAGCATTGGCTCGCGCAGGATTTCCGATCAATCCGGAATTGTTGAACCGCGACTTTTCCAAAACGTACGGAGGAGATCCGACGGTTGCGGCTGCCTGGAAGGAAGTGTACCGTAATGTGGATCAATATTGGGATTTGTACGAGCTGGCAGAAAAGCTTGTCGATATTGAGGATTGGCTCCAGCAATGGCGCTTCCGCCATATGAAAACTGTCGAGCGTATTATCGGCTTTAAAACAGGGACAGGTGGTTCTTCCGGAGTTAATTATTTGAAACAAGTATTAGATCATCGTTTCTTCCCTGAATTGTGGGATTTGAGAACAGAGCTGTAAAATAGAAAGATGACGCACCCGGGATCTTTTAAAATTTCGCGGAAGGGAAGGTGGGGAGCGCACCTTCAGCATACGTCAACGCCGGTAAGCAGCCGGCGGTGTTTTATATAAATTGAAAGACTATTTGGACAAACAGGGGGAAATGGTATGGAAGAAAGAAAGGAACAATGGTCATCCAAGCTTGGCTTTATTTTGGCTTCCGCCGGGGCGGCGATCGGCTTGGGGGCCATTTGGAAGTTCCCATATGTAACTGGAATGAGCGGCGGCGGAGCTTTTTTTCTCATTTTTGTCGTATTCACTTTGTTAATCGGACTGCCAATGCTCATTTCGGAGTTTATTATCGGGAGAGGGAGTGGCAGGGAGGCGCTTAGCGCATACAAAAAGTTGGCTCCCGATAGTTTCTGGGTGTGGGTCGGCAGGCTCGGCTTACTTGGTTGTTTTTTGCTTCTTTCCTTTTATAGTGTTGTCGGGGGCTGGGTGCTTATTTATAGCGGTTTGTCGCTCCCCGGGAAAATTATTGCCGACGGCGCCAATTATCCGGACTTGTTTGGAGCAGTGACCGGTTCTCCGTGGATCACGCTACTGGGACTGCTTTTGTTTACGCTCGCCAACGTGCTTGTCATTGCCTCGGGAGTTCAAAATGGTATCGAAAAAGCGAATAAATATATGATGCCGCTTTTGTTTCTCTTTTTTATCATTCTTGTCATTCGCTCCTTGACGCTTGATGGCGCGATGGAGGGCGTGAAGTTTTTTCTGGCTCCCGATTTTTCAAACATAACGGGTGAATCGCTGTTATATGCTTTGGGACAATCATTCTTTTCGCTCGCTGTCGGCTTTTCGTGCATGGTCACGTACAGTTCTTATTTGAAAAAAGATGTCAGCCTGACTTCCTCTGCCGGATCGGTTGTGGGAATGAATATATTCGTTTCATTATTGGCAGGGTTAGCGATTTTTCCGGTTGTATTCGCTTTCGGATATGAGCCGGCGGAAGGTCCGGGACTACTTTTTATTGTGTTGCCGTCTGTTTTTTCGCAGTTGCCTTTCGGTGAAGTGTTCTTAAGCATGTTCTTGCTTTTGTTTTTATTTGCCACATTGACGTCATCATTCAGTTTATACGAAATCATAGTTGCAGCTTTCACCGCAAATGGAAAGCGGTCAAGGAAACAAGTCACCTGGCTTGCAGGAGTTGTGATTTTTATTGCAGCGATCCCAGCTGCATTGTCCTCTAGCAGTCTTTCCAACTTTACGATTTTTGGCAAAAGTGTTTTTGATGCGACCGATTATTTGGTGAGTAATCTCATGCTTCCATTTGGCAGTTTGTTGATTGCGCTGTTCATTATCCATCGAATGGATAAGGTCCTCGTTAAGGAAGAATTTTTGTTGAATGGCACCATCGCTCCGGGTTTTTATTCCGGATGGCGCCTGCTGATGACTTGGATTGTCCCCGCTACGATTGTGGTGGTATTCTTAAATACGTTGGGACTCATTTAAATGGAGTGATATAGATGGAGAAAAAGAAATGGATTGATATTTCGCAGCCGCTGACAAATGAAATGGCTGTTTGGCCAGGGGATACGCCGTTTTCTTTTCAACTCAGTTATACCAAAGAGCAAACTGGCTCGGTCAATATCGGTCAGATAACGACAAGTGTTCATTCCGGAACTCATATTGATGCGCCATTTCATTTTGATCATGAGGGAAAAAAAGTACATGAACTGGATATTGACCTTTATATTGGGACTGCCCGGGTCATTGATGTCACGGGATATGAGAGCGTGGGGCGCGCTGAGCTTGAGCCGTTTGGGATTGAAGGGGTGCCCCGGCTTCTTTTACGGACCATGACGGACAGGGATTTGACGGTTTTTCCGGAAAAATATACCGTTTTGCGTGAAGATGTTGGGCCTTATTTAAAGGAAAAAGGGGTTCGCTTGCTTGGAATCGATACGCCATCCGTTGACCCCGTTGACAGCAAAAAAATGCTGGCACATCACTCTCTCCATGAAAACGACGTGTTTATTTTAGAGAACATTGTATTGGAAAAGGTAGAACCTGGTAACTATGAATTAATTGCCCTCCCCCTTGCGATTGAAGGAGCGGACGGAAGCCCGGTTCGCGCAGTGATAAGGCCTATTTAGCCAACAAGAATGGACTCTGCGGGGGAGTCCATTTTCTTTTGGCGGCTCCGAATGGCTCCCAGCCAACAGATAGCGATTCCTGTTCTCCCTACTAGAAACAGGACGGATGCCTATTTCCTGGGCTATATCAAAGAAAGTATCCATTTTCAGGAAAAAAACCTTTAGCTCCAGCTTTTAATGAGGCCGCTGTTAAAAGGCTGCTTCTGGTTCACAGTCCATGTTATTCAATCAAGTTTGATTTCCTGACTTGCTATCATCCCTTTCGGTTTTGTCGCAAACTTATGATAAAATAACTTCAATTATAATGAAGAAAAACGAGTGATGGATCATGAACGAAGAAGATATTCTTGAAATGGAGTTAAAAGCCATATTGGACGCTTCGTATGACAATATCGTCATTACGGATGGTCAAGGAAAAGTGTTGAGGGCAAGTCCGAACTGCTTATCCATTTATGGAAAAGTAGCGGAAGAACTGATTGGAAAAAACGTTGATGAGTTGGAACGGAAAGGAATTTTTTCTCCCTCCGTTACGAGAAGAGTACTCGCCGAGAAAAAAGAAGTTCAGGTGATGCAGCATACACTGACGGGCCGCTCGGTCATGGCAACGGCTCTTCCGGTGTTTGATCATGAAGGCAACATGATCCGGGTCATCAGTTTTTCACATGATTTAACGGAATTACGGCAGCTCAAGGAAGATTATGAAGAACTGCGCGCCAAAATGGAATATTATGAGAGCGAAATTCAGGAATTACGGGATAAAGAACAAATTCTTGAGGGCATTACATTTAAGAGTAAAGAAATGCACAACATTTGGCAGCTTGTGCAGCGGGTCGCCATATCAGATGCGACCGTCGTGTTTCTGGGAGAATCGGGCGTCGGTAAAAACGTGTTTGCAAAAGCGATCCATGAAAAAAGTGATCGGAGAAAAGAGGCATTTATTGAGGTAAACTGCGGAGCTATTCCGGAAACATTGTTTGAATCGGAAATGTTTGGGTATGAGCGGGGAGCCTTTACCGGGGCGAACAAAGAAGGCAAGCCCGGATTAATTGAGCTGTCCAATCATGGCACACTTTTTTTAGATGAGGTCGGGGAGCTGCCGCTCGGACTTCAGGCAAAATTGCTGAAGGTGATTCAGGAAAAGAAAATAACCCGAATTGGCGGGACACAGCCGAAAAATATTAATTTCAGAATCATTGTCTCGACAAACAGGGATTTATGGGAGATGGTCCAGAAAGGACAATTTCGTGAAGACCTCTACTATCGCCTGAATGTAGTGCCGATTACGATTCCGCCGCTCAGGGAGCGCAAGGATGATTTATTGCAGTTGTGCCACTTTTATTTGGAGAAATTTAATGAAAAATATAAAACCGATAAAGTTTTTCATCAGGCGACAGTCAACGCAATGCTCGATTATCAATGGCCGGGGAATGTCAGGGAGTTGGAGAATTTGGTCGAGCGGCTCGTCATTACGACAGAAGGCAGGGTAATTTATCCAAATGCTTTGCCTTTTTATGCACATGCTGCCGCAGCTTTACCTGACCTGGAGCCGGAAGGGGAAGGATGGGAAGAAGAAGGGGGAAGCTTGCAGCAGGCATTGGAGCAGGTGGAGATCCGCTGGTTGAAACGGGCCGCCAGACAATATAAAACAACCTATGAAATGGCCGAATACTTGGGCATCAGCCAGTCAAGCGTTGTTCGTAAGCTGAAAAAATACGGAATTAATTCATAAATGAATTATAATCCATTAATGAATCGAAAGAAGTCTTTTTGATGCATTAATGGATTTTTTTTATGGGCCAGATTCAATACCCGCGCTTCTCGAAAGTTGGCACGGATTTTGCAATGTATATTTTGAGACTATAAAAACTGACAGGAGGTTATTTTATGTATAAACCAAAAGATTCTTCACAGTCCCCGCGATTTGTCGGAACGAGGACTTTTATGAGATTAGAACAAATACGAACAACTGAAGGAATTGACTTTGCCGTTCTGGGTTGCCCGTTTGATACAGCGGCTTCAAATCGGACTGGCCAGCGTTTCGGGCCGCAGCATATCCGCAACTTTTCAGTGCTCCTTCGCCCCTACAATCCGGATATGGATATTGATATTTTTGAATATTGTTCCGGGGTGGATTATGGGGATATTAACGTCATTCCGGGAAATGCCCTTCGAACTTATGACAATATGGTGGAAGAGCTGACACCGCTTTTAGAAAAAAACGTCATACCGATTATTATGGGTGGCGATCATTCCATCTCATTGGGAAACTTGAGAGCTTTTCATAAAAAATTCGGTAAAATCGCTTTGGTTCATTTTGATTCCCATGGCGATACGTGGGAGCATTATTACGGGGAAAAATATATGCATGGAACACCTTTCCGCCGTGCCGTGGAAGAAGGGCTTCTTGATGTCGAGCACTCGATCCAAGTTGGAATGAGAGGGCCGCTGTATAGCCCGGATGATATTGAGGATGCACGAAAGCTCGGTTTTGAAGTCATTCCGATGAAGGAAATGCGGAAGATTGGCTTTGAACAGGTAATGAAAAGAATCCATGACCGGGTCAAAGACCGTCCAGTATTTGTCACATATGATATCGATTTCGTAGATCCCGCATACGCTCCGGGTACAGGAACACCGGAAGTTGGGGGACCAACTAGCTATGAAGCGCTTGAATATGTACGGGGTCTTGATGGGTTGGATGTGGTCGGTTTTGACTTGGTGGAAGTGCTGCCGAGCTATGATGCCAACGAAATTACGGCTGTACTCGCTTCTTCAGTGATTTATGAAATGATTACGCTGACGGCTTTAAAGAAAAGACGCCAGTTGAAAAAGGAATCTAAAGATTAAAAAGTTCAGAGAAGTAAAGGGGGAAGCAGCATGAACTTTAACACATTAGACGTTGCTATCATGATTGCCTATTTGCTGCTGTTGGTTATTGTTGGGATTATTGGTTCCCGACGGGCCAAAACATCTGAGGATTATGTATTAGCCGGAAGAAATCTTGGTTTCTTTATGTATTTCGGCTGTCTCGGAGCTGTTATTTTAGGTGGGGCATCAACGATTGGCTCCACCAAACTTGGTTATGAATTTGGGATATCCGGCATGTGGCTTGTCGTTATGCTCGGTTTGGGGATTATGCTGCTCGGCATTTTTCTCGCCAAAAAAATCTCCAATCTTTCTGTCATGACTATTAGTGAATATTTGAGTAAGCGCTTTGGGGTGGAAGCAGGCCTTGTCAGCGCTGTGATTGCCGCGACATATGCGATGATGGTTTCCGTTACGCAAGTAATTGGAATGGGTACGATTTTAAACGTTTTACTTGGCTGGAATTTAACCGTTTCCATGCTGGTGGGAGGAGGAGTTGTTTTATTCTATACAATCCTTGGCGGCATGTGGTCGGTTACGATGACGGATATTGTACAATTTATCATTATGACGATCGGGGTTTTCTTCATCATGCTTCCGCTCGGTCTTTCCAAAGCCGGAGGCTGGTCCAATCTGCAAAGTCAATTGCCGGACACATACTTTACTTTTACCGGAATCGGCGGCCAAGAAATATTTCAGTATTTCTTGCTTTTTGCCCTTGGAATGGTTGTGGCCCAGGATATTTGGCAGCGAATATTGACAGCGAAAACAATTAAAATTGCACGGGCCGGTACTGTTGCAGCCGGTGTTTACAGCTTGCTTTACGGCGTTGCCGTTGCGATTATCGGCATGTGCGCTTTCGTCATCTTGCCTAATTTGGAAGATACACAAAATACATTTGCCAGCATGGCTGTTGCCATTTTGCCTTCCGGGGTATTAGGCTTGGTGATCGCGGCGGTTGTCTCAGCGCTCATGTCTACCGCTTCCGGTACATTGCTCGCCTCTTCGACATTGATTTCAAACGATATTATCAAACGGTTTTTCTTGAAAAATATAACAGATGATCAATACTTGGCATTATCGAGAGTCGTTACAACAGTCATTGGCATATTGACGATTGTCTGTGCATTATGGATTCAGGATGTGCTTGTGGCGCTTGATGTGGCATATGCCGTATTATCGGGAGGCATTTTTGCGCCGGTTATTCTAGGATTGTTCTGGAAAAAAGCAACGGCCAAGGCCGCATTTTATGCCATTATCGCGAGTACCGCCGTTATTTTGGCCGGATTGGCCATTGAAGGCATTACATCTACGGCACCCATCATCTACGGTATTGCCGTCAGCTTTGTTGTCATGATTACAGTTTCAATATGGTCGCCCAACAAAGGCAAAGAAGTTGACCTGAACGTAAAGGAAATGTAAGCGGTAAACGAAAGGTTTTATAAAGAAGCAATTTACTTGCTGAAAAAGGATTACCATGCAGGTTTCAGCGTAGCATGGTAATCCTTTTTAAAATTCTCTCCTAACTGGTAAATGCTGCTTTTCATAAATGGTTGATCCCCGTTTAAAAATGGACCCACCCCAAAACGGCCGTCACGTTACTCCATGAATTCCGGACGTTGGAGACCAAAATAATGGTGCATTTCACCATACATTTTACATCATTCAGCATATCTTTCCTTATGTAAATAAAAGGTTGTTTCATCCGCTGAGATGCTTCTTATATTCTCCTGCCGTAACTGCTCCTAAAACGGCTGCTCCAACTGCTGATGCGTTGACTGTTGAAGAAACATGTAATCCTTTTTTTCAAATACGTCCACATAAACTTGCATGAGTAGCCGGTTTTTTTGAATGTAGCGGCGGCAAATTTTGTGAGACTGTCATTCATCGAGCCATTGATTTAATTTCTCGTAATGGTAAATTACTATTATTGGGAGTATCAGAAGATCACGTTCCAATCAATACGAGAGATGTATTGGAGAAAGGAATTCCCATTTTCAGCCGCTCAAGAAGATCCTTTTCAGAATCTGGGGGCCTTACACATTGCAAAAAACCTTTCTGAAACTAGTTCCGGAAACTCCTTTTTACATCAAAACAATTGAAGATTTGGTGATCGCTATGGATCAAATTGTGCAGGAGAAAAAATGGGAAAAATCATATTTATACTTTGATTGGGGTGACTACATTGCTCATACTCGACAGGCAAAATAAAGTATTGGAGTTTGTCAGGAAAAACAGGGTGGCAACAGTGGCGGAATTGGCACAGCACTTTAGTGTTCATGAAGCGACGATTCGAAGAGACTTATCTCTCCTTGAAAAAGAAGGAAAGTTGAAGCGGACTCATGGTGGAGTCATGATTGAGGATGAAGTGCATTCTGAACCGCCATTTCAAGAACGGGAATCAGTGTGGTACGAAGAGAAAAAAAGAATGGGCAAACTGGCGGGAGAGTTTATCAATGATGGAGATAACATCATTTTAGACTCAGGGACGACTACTGTGCATGTCATTGATGCCATTTTACATAAAAAGGACATTACTGTCATAACGAACGATATTAATATTGCCGCCAAGCTGCGCTTTTCGAAGTCAACGAAGGTGATTGTCACCGGGGGAACGCTTTTTCCGGAAAGTTATATGCTAAATGGCATGTTGACAGATCAGGCATTAAAAGAGCTGCATGTACACACGGCATTTATTGGGACGCCCGCCTTCCACCACACACACGGCCTCACTCATTTTGATGATTATTTAGTGTCAGCAAAAAGGGCGATGATCCGTTCCGCCAAAAAAGTGATTGTTATGGCTGACCATACTAAAATCGGCAAAATATCTTTATACAAAGTAGCGGATATGAAAGAAATTGACACCCTCATTACTACTAAGGAATTAGACGCAGAGCAAAAATACATTTTGTCAAATGCCAACATTGATTTTCATTTAGCCTAAGTATAAAAGGGTTTCATTTGAGCTTCTCTAGTGTATCATTTATACAAGACTCATTGGATGTGGCGTACAGCGCATTTTGTAGAATGCTATTGACACCTGTATTGTATAAAAATACATCAATGCAGGGTAAAAGTATTCAGTCAAACGATTTCCATATGAATCACTATTTTGCAAAGCTTCTCTGAAGCTGGGTAAAAACTGTTAAGCGTCCAGTGAAGAACTTGAGTCGGTAAGGCCTAAACTCGGTATCGTATAGAGATCAGGCCTTATATTTCTTTTTTAAATGCGATTTCATTAAAGTACCAACGTTTGTGTGGAACTTGTCTGTTCAGTTTCTTCTCACACCCCCGTTAGCCATAGTGCTATTTCCCTCAAAGCGAACATTATTACCATCGAAAATTGCTTTTCAATAAGATTTAATCGCTTAGTGTTCCATTTAATTGTTCATGATGTTTAGTGTTCCCTGTGAAGTGGTTCGTGTATTTTTGCAAGTAAGCGGCAAATTATCTACCGGTTTTTACGGTTCATTGTGGACGCGAATATTGTTACAATTTTAAATAAATTGACTTAAAAGTGAGGAGAGATGAAATGGATACGAGAGAATTTCGAAATTGTGCAGGGCAGTTTGCTACGGGTGTAACGATCATTACGAGTGAGACGGAAACAGGTACTCATGGATTTACTGCAAACTCCTTTACATCTGTATCGCTTGATCCAATGTTAATCTTAGTTTCTGTCGATCGGAAAACAAGAGCTTTGAGTGTCCTTGAAAACAATCGATTTATTGTCAATATTTTAAAAGAGGATCAGCAAGATATCGCCATGCACTTTGCCGGAAGGCCTCAAAAAAATCAACCGTTTGAATGGGAAAATGGTATGCTGGGAAAAAGAATTAAAGAGGCGCTGGCATATATCGAGTGTGAGCCATGGAAGTCATATGATGGCGGGGATCATGTTCTTTTTCTGGGGGAAGTAAAAAGCTTTGAATATCATCCGGGACAGCCGCTTCTTTATTATGGTGGGCAGTTTTCCAAGATACATTCAAATCATATTCTCTCTTAAATATAAAGGGGGTCACTGACGAGTGAAGGCGAGCCAATTATTGTTTGACAATCTGATCGAAACAGATCCTCGAACAGGGATTATCAAGTTCAATCATAAGAGAAGCGTCTTGGTTTCCGTTGAAGCCTTGGGCCTTTTGCGGCGTGATTTAATCAATACGCTCGGAATGGAGCGGGCCAAAGGGTTTTTAATGAGATATGGATGGGAATGGGGAAAAAAGGACGGAGAAACAATTGCTTCCATGTATAATTGGAAAAATCCCAAGGAATTGCTGTTGGCCGGCCCGGTGCTTCATACCTTGGAAGGGGTTGTCACCGTTGAGCCTGACACAATTGAACTAACGGAAAGCTCGATTCACTTTACCGGATTTTGGAGGAATTCCTTTGAGGCCAAAGAACATATTGAATATTTAGGAGCGGGCAATGATCACACTTGCTGGATTCTTGTCGGCTATGCAAGCGGTTATTTAACAAGCGCTTTTGGAAAAGATGTCATCGCCTATGAAGAATGCTGCTTTGGAAAAGGAGACTCCTATTGCCGTTTTGTTGCGAAAACCGTTGAACAGCTTGAAGAAAAGCATAAGTCCTATTTGAATTATTACAAAGCCGAAACTTTGGTTTCCGAACTGGACCGGGCTTATCAAGAGCTGAACAGCATCAATCAAACCATTATCGAATCAGATAAAATTCACGAAGAATTAACGAATTATTTGTTGGAAGATAAAGGGCTATCGGAAACTGTTCAATTTGTTGCCCGCGTTTTAAATAGAAGTCTGGTGATTGATTATTATAACAAACAGATTGAAAGCGCTTTTTTAGATAGGGAGGATGAGGCGATTTATCATAATTGGTCTGATCGGTTTATTTATACAGAGGAAAGGCATAATGACATTTCAACATTTCCTATTAGAGCAAACGCGGTCAATCTTGGCCGGTTGGTAGTCATAGGCCGTGAAAAAATGACTCAAAAAGATCAGCTTATTATAAGCCGGGCACGAAGCATCTTTACCGTCCAAATGTATCATGATTGGAAAATCACTCGTTCACTATGGAAAAAGAAGGAAAATTTCTTTGAGGAAATGCTTCATCATTCCATTGATGAAGGTTATGAAAAGTTTTCGCATTTGTTTCATTTTCTTCCCAATAATCCGAACCGAGTCATTTCCATTAAGGTGGAACCTTCCGAAAAACGGCAGGATGTCATGCAATTTTTAAAACTGCATCCAGATTATTCTAAGAAAGATTTCTTTTCCAATGATGAGTTTATTATCATGATTTTAACCAACGAAGATATGGAGCAAATTCTTCATGTTTCTGCAAATCTCCTTACACAGTTGAAACAGCAGTTTAAAAATGGCAGATTTTATATTGGCGTTGGCAGAAAGTCGAAGAATCTTGCTGATTTGAGGAAGAGCTATGAAGATGCTCGTTCCATCAGCAATTTTATCCATCTGACTCATCCAGCGGACAGTTTGATATCTCTGTATGAAGATATGGGGTCCATTATGATGTTTTTAAAAGGAACGGACCAAACAGAGCTTATAGAATTTTATAAAAAGACAATCGGTGAATTGATAGAGTATGACAAGGTGAATGAGTCTCATTTTTTAATCACCTTAAAAACGTATCTTGATTATAATGGAAACCTGCAACAGACCGCTGATAAGCTCCATCTTTCGATTGCTGGATTACGATATCGTTTGGACCGGATTGCGGAGTTGTGTGACGTTGATCTGAAGACGGGAGAAGGTCGATTTCATTGTCAATTGGCTCTCCAAATTTATTTTGCCATGCTAATTAATGGAAAAAAGCCCCCAATCATACATTCTTAGTGGAATCCTGCTATTTCAGCAGGATTTTTTTATGGGAAGCGTATCCAACATAGGAGAAGGTGGGTCAAGCTCAAATACGGCATTTGCCTTTCTGCAATACCACAAAAAATAATAGTAATAGGAGGAATATTCATATTCTTTTGCACTTACGATTGTGCTGAAACACATTCATAATAAAATCAGCAGTTGAAAGCGCTTTAAAAATATTTTTAAGGAGGGCTTAAATGGTCACGCAAAAGCAAAAAGTAAAGCTGCCATTGACAGGAAAAGAGTACTTAGAAAGTTTGAAGGACAACAGAGAAGTTTGGATTCATGGTGAAAGAGTCAAAGATGTCACAACTCATCCCGCTTTCAGAAATGCAGCGAGATCCATTGCTCGCCAATACGATGCCTTACACGATGAAAAAACGAAAGCAATTTTAACAACTGAAACAGATACGGGAAACAACGGTTATACGCAGAGGTTTTTCCAATATGACAGGACAGTGGATGATCTCATTGGTTCAAGGGATGCCATTGCGGAATGGGCAAAAATCACCTATGGCCAAATGGGGAGGTCACCGGATTACAAGGCCTCTTTTTTAGCTACATTAGGGGCAGATCCTGATTATTATGCTCCTTATGATGACAATGCCAGATATTGGTATAAAGAGGCCCAAGAAAGAAACTGGTTTTTTAACCATGCGATCATCAATCCTCCTGTTGACCGTAATAAACCATTGGAAGCTGTCCGGGATGTCTTTGTCAGGGTGGAAGAGGAAACAGATAAAGGTGTTATTGTCAGCGGTGCGAAAATGGTTGCGACTGGTTCTGCTCTTACAAACTACAACTTTGTTGCTCATTATGGCGCTGTTCCGGTTGGCTCAGAGGATATGGCCTTGGTGTTTATTGCCCCTATGGATACGCCAGGAGTGAAATTAATCTGCCGTCAATCGTATGAAATGCAGGCAGCGGTGATGGGCAGTCCTTTTGACTATCCGTTGAGTAGCCGCTTCGATGAAAACGATGCTGTACTTATTTTCGACCGGGCACTTATCCCTTGGGAAAATGTTCTTATTTATCGGGACGTCGAAAAGGCCAACAACTTTTTTCCCGAGAGCGGTTTTCTTCATCGCTTTACGTTTCACGGGGTAACGAGACTGGCGGTGAAACTCGATTTTATTTCCGGATTGCTTTTAAAAGCCGTCAAAACAAACGGAACGGATCAATTTCGCGGCGTCCAGGCAAATGTGGGCGAAGTGTTGGCTTGGAAAAATATGTTTTGGTCACTTAGTGATTCGATGGCCATGAACCCTGATCAAGGGCGGAATGGAACGGTTTTGCCGAACTTAAAATATGGGCTATCCTATCGTGTGTTTATGTCTGATGGCTGGCCAAAAATCAAAGGGATCATTGAAAACGTGGTGGCCGGCAATTTGATCGTGCAGCCTTCCAGTGCGGCCGATTTTAAAAACCCCGAATTAAGACCGTTGATCGACCGACTATATCGGGGGTCCAACGGCATCACTTCTCTTGAAAAAATCAAGCTGATTAAGCTGTTATGGGAAGTTGTTGGTACGGAGTACGGTGGGCGCCATGAGTTATACGAACGAAACTACTCCGGAAACCACGAAAATATCCGATTGGAGAACTTGACAGTTGCCAACCAGACGGGTGCGGCCGATCAATATATTGCATTTGCCGAGCAATGCATGGCTGACTATGACCTCGATGGCTGGGTGAACGACACTTGGCTGAACCCGGATGATGTAAATTATTTCCAAAACTGATATTTTTTCATATTGGCATGAGGAGGAAAACAGCATGAAAGTCTTTCGTGAAAATGAGCTGATTCTGAAATCTTCTGTAGTTTCCATCGGAGCTTTTGACGGCTTGCACCGTGGACATCAAACATTGATTAAACGGGTGGTCAAAAGGGCTCGCGAATTAGATGTGCCATCTGTCGTTTACACCTTTGATCCTCCTCCTCGGGTTTATTTTCAAAGCGAGCGGATGTTAACAAGCATTGAAGAAAAAATGGCTCTGATTAAGGAGTTGAATGTCGATTTTACAATAGTCGCACATTTTAACAGACATTATGCTTCCAGGCCTCCATTAGAATTTATCAAGGAGCTACGTTTGTTGGGAGCACGTGATATATGGGTGGGACCGGATTTTCGGTTTGGGAAGGACAAAGAAGGCAGCGTGGAATGGCTCTCGGAATATTTGAAAGTGAATATTCATCCTGTTGTAACATGTGAACAAGGAAAAAGAATTTCATCTACGAGAATTAGAAAATTGCTTCAGAAGAATGACTGGATCAAAGTGCGAGATTTGTTGGGGAGACAAAGCCTGGAAATTCACTAATATCTAGGGAGGAATTATCTATGCAAAAGCAAGCGGTACAAAAAAATGAACGTGTCGAGGAAGTGTTTCATTTATTTGTTAAGCACGTGCAAAACTTTTTAAAGGAAGCCAAGTTAAACCATGAAGAGTACACGAACTTTGTCAACTGGGCGGACCGTCTGGGACGAGCCGGTGAACTTCCCCTGTATACGGATGTTTTCCTTGAATCCCATGTGCTCAAAGCGATGTATACCAATAAACCTGGAACCCAGCCGTCATTATTGGGACCGTATTTTATTGAAGGCTCACCATTGCTGAAGAAAGAGCCCGGGAAGCCTCTCGTATTGACGCAGCGGCACGATGAAGCGGGTGAGGTGTTGATGTTTAAAGGAAATGTGAGCAGCACGGATGGCATGCCACTTCCAAACACCCGTGTTGAGATGTGGCAAAATGACCATTCAGGGAAATACTCTGCTTTTGATGCAGATGCACCGAGATACAATCTAAGAGGGCATTTTTATACAGATGAAAACGGAGATTTTGAAGTGAAGACAATCGTGCCTGTTCCGTACTCCATACCGGCAGACGGTCCGACAGGGGAATTCTTGAAGTATATGGACCAGCATCCGATGCGCCCGGCCCATCTTCATCTCATGTTTGAGGCGGAGGGACATGAAACGTTGATTACCCAAGTGTTTTTTGAGGGGGATGAGTGGCTGGAAACAGATGTGGCAGACGGGGTACGGACAGACCTTGTCACAAAGCTGGAGGATAAAAGCGGACATAAGGAGGCTTCTTTGAATTTCGTCATGCGCCCGCAGTAACATGTTGTAAAAAGTCACGACAAATAAGTCAGGTGGAAAAAGCTGCGTTTCCACCTGCTTTGTATTTGGGGATTTGGGATTGCTAATAGCGGATCGCTTGGATCAGTTTTGTATTTATATCGACTGTCGCCTTTCGTCTGACTTGACCGGATTCATGGGAACATCGGTCATCTATAGCAACGAAGAATCGTAAGTTGCCAGATCCTTGCTTATTTTTTCTGCTGTTTTTAAAAGCAATGGAAGAAACTGCTCTTGAATGACTGATGAGGTGATCCTTCCGGCGTGCGCAGAGCAATTGATTGCTGCTATTACCTTGCCATTAGAATTTCTTATTGGCACTGCTATAGATCGCAGCCCTTCCTCCAATTGTTGTTCAACCATTATCCATCCGTTTTCCCTGATCTGCTCAAAGACGTTAAGTAGTTGTGACTTATCTGTAATGGTGTTGTTTGTGAACGACTCTAATGTTGCCCGTTTAAAATATTCTTCCAACTCGGCTTCCGAAAGGTGGGCCAGTAATACTTGCCCCATGGAGGTTGCGTGTGCCGGGAGCCTTGTGCCCACATCAATGGCAATAGTCATGATTCTCTTTGTGGCAACCCGGGCGACATAGACAACTTCTGTTTCATCCAATACAGAAATAGAAGAGGATTCCCCCGTTTTATCAACAAAATGTTTCATATGAGGCTGAGCGATATGCCAGATATTTTTTGATGAGAGGTAGGCATAACCAAGTGACAGAGTACGGACGGTAAGTGAAAAGCGGTCATTGGCACATTCTGCATATCCGAGCTCTTTTAAAGTAAGAAGAATTCTTCGAACAGCCGGACGGCTAATGCCAGTTATTTTTGCGGCTTCACTAATGGTTAAAGACGGATGTTCTTCAGAAAAAGCCTGGATAACAGCTAGTCCGCGCTCAAGTGATTGCACGAAATCTGCAGACTTTGTTGAATTTTTTGTTTTTTCTATTGACAATCTCGTCATCTCCCTTGCTATAATAAGGTTGTACGATAATTAAATATTTGTACGTATATCGTACAATAAAAACAAAGAAAATGCTAGCGCTAACATGAAAAAAACATCCGGGGCAATGGAGCGAAGAAGGTGATGGTAGTTAATATCGAAAACTTGTAGTATTCGATAGTTACCTATTTTGCAATGGACAAATTCATTTTGCGATGACGATCCGTTTGGAGTTGCGAATGGTTGCGCCTTCATTTATTTGTCGTGGCGGGCATGGAAATGAATTTTAAACAGCAAATATCAACTTTCCTGTCGCGTACGAAAAATATGTTAGGAGGGTAGAAGTGGAGAAAACGAAAATAAAAGAAATAAAAACGGTCATTGTTGATATTCCGATAAAAAGGCCTCATCAATTTTCAACTGAAAAAGTTTCCACCAAAAGCTTTGTATTGATCAAGTTGACATTAAACAACGGAGTAGTGGGGATTGGAGAAGGCACTACACCGGGGATCTGGTGGAGCGGTGAAAGTGTGGAAACGATGAAGCTCGTCATTGACCGGTACGCCGCTCCTCTTTTGCTCGATGAAGAGCCCGAGTATATTGAAAGACTTCTGCAGAAGCTGAATCGCCAAATTCGCGGGAATGCTTTTGCCAAAGCGACGGTGGAGATGGCACTTTTTGATGCATTGGGAAAAACATATGGGGTACCTGTCCACCAATTGCTTGGCGGCCTGCACCGTGAAAAAATACCTGTCCGCTGGGCGCTTGCTTCCGGTACGCCGGAAGGTGATATCGAGGAAGCCAAAGGTCATGTCCATTCGGGGACTTATGCCCATTTCAAAACAAAATCCGGGCATGATGCTCCAGAGAATGATGCAAGGCGCAATATCCGTATTGCCGAAGGAATCCGCGGGCGGTCTACAATCGGCATTGATCCGAACGGCTCATGGGACCGGATTTCCACAATGAAATGGATGGATGCTTTCTTTGATGCGGGCATTGATTTTCTGGAGCAGCCTCTTCCTCCCGAAGATATTGAGGGATTGGCCCGGCTGTCGGCGATGAAAAAGGTTCCGATCATGGCTGACGAGAGTCTGGCTTCTGTCCAGGATGCTTTGCGCCTGGCGACAGAAAAAGCGGCAGATATTTTCTCCTTGAAAATTCATAAATCCGGCGGGATGAAAAATACAATGAAGATTGCCGGAATTGCCGAAGCCGCTGGTATATCTTGTTTTGGAGGGACATCACTTGAGAGCTCCATTGGAACAGCCGCCTGCGCCCATGTCTATGCCTCGATTCCAAATTTGAATGAGGGCAGTGAATTGTTCGGTCCCGACTGGCTGGCCGATGACCTGGTGAAAAATCCGCTGACGACCAAAGACGGCTTCCTCTTTGTACCGGACCGCCCCGGGCTTGGCGTCGAGCTGGATGAGCAGAAAGTGGAAGAATATAGGAGAAAAGAAGAGAAAGGAGTGTTGATCTGATGAAACATCTGCCCGCCCCTGCTCTCTCTTTTTTATGTGATATGGAATTAACGGTTGAAGGGCCTCATCTGCCTGGAAAAACGCCCATTGGGAACCGCCGGATCATCCGTGTGACCGGGGGAGCCCTCCGGGGAGACAAATTGACTGCCGAAGTGATTCCGGGAGGAGACGACT
This sequence comes from Siminovitchia thermophila, assembly GCF_016909185.1. GTDB lineage: Bacteria > Bacillota > Bacilli > Bacillales > Bacillaceae_C > Siminovitchia > Siminovitchia thermophila. The sequence goes on from NZ_JAFBFH010000005.1 coordinate 84,025, forward strand.
GGATTACAGTACGGGATGACGGCACGATTATCCAAGACGTCCGGATTTTGCTCAAAACGGATGACGGGGAGCTGATTTTGATGATGTACCGGGGAATTCGCACCGGGGAACCCGAGGTGCTTCAGCGCCTGGACAACAATGAACAAGTGGACCCGGACGAGTACTATTTCCGAACGGCTCCCATTTTTGAAACGGCCTCTTCCAAATATGACTGGCTGAATCGCAGGCTGTTTATATCAAGAGGAATCAGGTTGCCGGGAAAGGTCAATTATTCCATCTATGTAGTCGATTAAAACGGAAAGAGGGGATCGGTATAACGTGGAACGGTATGTAACAACAAACAGTGGGCGGAATTTTTATATCCGGGAAACTCCCGGAGAAAATGGCACGATTATTGGCTCTCATGGACTGACCGGCCATCATAAACAGCTCCGTCATTACCAGGAAGCTTTTTCTGGAACTTATCGATTTATTAGCTATGACATCCTTGGCCGCGGAAACAGCGGGCCGGCGCCGGAGGGAAGCTCGATTGATACCCACGCCAATGATTTGCTCGACTTGATTGCTACATTGGAAATAAAACGTCCCATCCTGCTTGGATATTCGATGGGGGCGTATATCAGCGCTATTGCCGCCAGCCGGCTGTCCGATGTGGAAGCGTTGATCCTTCTTGATGGAGCCGGCAGGGCGGATGACGGTACAAGACAGTTGGTTCTCCCTTCGCTGGAACGCTTGAAAAAAACCTATTCCACACCAGATCAGTATGTGGAGGAAGCGAGGATGCTTTATACGAAGCTGAATATTGAATGGAATCAGCAGATGGAAGAAATTGTCCGCTACGAAATAACAGAAGAAGATGGCGTATGGAAGCATAAATCGGATCCCGGCATCATTACGCGTGACTTTGACAGTTTTTATACATTTCATCCGGAAAAAATACTGCCGCTCATCCAATGTTCCGCTTTTCTGCTAGTCGCGACCGGAAGCATTGGGGAAAAGGGCCCGCTGTTTCAAAAAGGCGGCTATGCCCAGACAAAAAAATGGATCTCAGATCTTCACACCGAGGCCACTTCAGTGAACCATTATGAGCTGGTATTTCATAAACAGCCAGAGATCATTGGGCAGATTCAGGCATTTTTATCCCGCATGTAAGGTGCCGTAATACTCCCACTTCACAATCTTGAGTGAATACAAAAGGTTCTAAGTGTGAGAAAACGGCACCTAAATGCCCGAATGGTTCAACTAACATTCAGTAGGAGCCCTACTGAATGAAGTTTCACTTTATCTCAATTAAGGGAGTGACGGCATGAGCGCCTCAAAAGTGATGGATGCAAAAGAAGCAATACAAAAGGTTATTCAGTCGGGTGACGTCATCATGGTCGGGGGCTTTGGCCTGATTGGCAGTCCGCTGACATTAATTGATGAGCTGACACGCCATGATGTTAAAGAGCTGACGATCATCAGCAATAATGTGGGTGAAGCTGGTAAAGGCTTGGGCCTGCTGTTGCGTCAGGGGAAAATTAAAAAAGCGATCGGTTCCTATTTTACGAGCAATCGTGAAGTGGCCAAATGGTATAACGAAGGAAAACTTGAAATTGGATTACTGCCGCAAGGAACCTTTTCTGAAGCGATCCGTGCAGGCGGAGCAGGGATTGGAGGTTTTTATACGAAGACAGCAGTAGGAACGGAGTTGGCAAAAGGAAAGGCGATAAAAGTGATTGACGGAGAGACGTATCTTTTTGAAAAAGCGTTGAAAGCCAATGTCGCCCTCATTCGTGCCAAAAAAGCGGACACAAAAGGCAATGTTGTCTATTATAAAACGGCCAGGAATTTCAATCCGATCATGGCCACTGCCGCAGACTATGTAATCGCTGAAGTGGATGAAATTGTGGAAGCCGGAGAGCTGTCGCCGGAAGAAATCATTACTCCGCATCTGTATGTAGATGCCATGGTCATGAGCCGTCTTGTTTTAACGAAAAAAGGGGTGGTCGAAGTATGAACATGAAAGAAATAATTGCCAAGCGCGCGGCCAAAGAACTCACTCCTTATTCGATCATCAATCTGGGGATTGGCATCCCGACCCTTGTCCCAGATTATTTAGATGAAAGTAAATACTATTTACACACCGAAAACGGTCTATTGGGGGTTACCTCCGTGGAAGACGATGAGATGGACCCGCTGTTAGTGAATGCTGGCAAGCTGCCTGTTGGTGAAGCGGTGGGAGCTTCCTATTTTCATAGTGCCGATTCTTTTGCCATGATTCGCGGCGGCCATGTGGATGTCGCCATTCTGGGTGCCTTGCAGGTTGATGAACAGGGGCTTGTGGCCAACTGGGCCATTCCCGGAAAAGATATTATCGGTGTCGGAGGGGCCATGGATCTTTTGTCCGGAGCGAAAAAAATTATAATTACGATGAGCCACGTCTCAAAAGAGGGTTCGCCGAAGTTTGTGGAACGCTGTACTTATCCGATTACGGCGACGAGGATTGCAGATGTCATTATCACCGACCTGGCGGTGTTTCAATGGAAGAAGGGTGGCTATGAATGTATGGAACTGATGGGTAACGCCACACTGAATGAAGTGAAAGAAAAAACAACAGCCTCTTTCCGGGTTAGTGAAGAGCTTCTGCAGATGGAGGGAAGCTGATGAACGACGTGGTGATTGTGGATGCGGTACGAACACCGATTGGGAGATACAGAGGAGCTTTGAAAGATGTCCGTCCGGATGATCTGGGCGCCATTGTCATCAAAGCGTTGTTGGATAGAAACCCGGATTTGCCGCAAGAGGAGATTGGAGATGTGCTGTTCGGCAATGCTAACGGTGCCGGAGAGGATAACCGGAATGTGGCCCGGATGTCTCTTCTTCTTGCGGGCTTGCCTGAAACAGTCAGCGGAACAACGATCAACCGCCTCTGCGGATCTGGCCTGGATGCTGTCAGTATGGCCGCCCGAACGATTTTGTCCGGTGAAGAAGAGATTATCATTGCCGGTGGAACAGAAAGCATGACAAGGGCGCCTTTTGTCATGAAAAAGCCTGAACAGGATTTTCCAAGGGGAAACATGGAATTATTTGATACAACGATCGGATGGCGGTTTATTAATCCGAAAATGCAGGAGATGTACGGAACAGATTCCATGCCCCAAACAGCAGAAAATGTAGCAAAAAGATATGGTATTTCACGGGAAGAGCAAGACGAATTTGCTTACATCAGCCAGAAACGGGCAAAAGCGGCTATTGAAAACAATCGATTTTCCGAGGAAATGGTTCCGGTTGTGCTTATAGACAAAAAAGGCCGGGAAACAATTGTTGATCAAGATGAACATCCTCGTCCAAACACATCGCTGGAGAAGTTGGGCAACCTCCCTCCTTTGTTTCCCGGTGGAACAGTCACAGCAGGCAATGCATCCGGCGTGAACGACGGCGCCTCGGCTCTGTTGCTCATGAGCGCAAGACGGGCAAAGGAACTGGGAATGCAACCACTAGTGAAATTTACCGCATCCGCGACGGCAGGAGTGGAGCCAGCCGTCATGGGACTCGGTCCGATTTATTCCACGCGAAAACTAATGAAGAAAACCGGGCTTTCCCCGCAGGACTTTGATCTCGTTGAATTAAACGAAGCCTTTGCGTCACAATCACTGGAATGTATCAAACAGCTCGGCCTTGATATGGATCAAGTCAATGTAAATGGTGGCGCGATTGCATTAGGGCATCCCCTTGGTGCGAGCGGCGCCAGAATTCTCACTACATTAATTTACGAAATGAAAAAACGGGAGGCCAGGCGAGGACTGTCCACTATGTGCATTGGAGTTGGCCAGGGGATTTCAGTCGCGATAGAAAATCTCTTTTGATCAAACCTACGTGCTTGAAAAAAAGCAAACACGGCTTTATGCAAGATTAAATTTTCGAGAAAACATCAGGTGGAGTTTTTTTCCACCTGATTTTATATTTGTGAATAAAAGCAACTGTCGGATGATACTCTTTTAACGAGATAAATCCAATGCGTGAAATGATCAAAGGCGGGATGTCTCGTATTTGGATGAACGAGCCTACTTTTCCTACGATTAGTCAAGCATACATTTTAATTAATGTACTATTCTACTTTCCTATTTTTGTGAATGGGAAATAAACCTCAGCCAATTCAAATTTTTAAACTGAGGGTATTCGTGGTATAATACTTATATATTATTGGTCCAAAGAGACCGTGTACGAATAATCGTACTTTGTATTGTTCCCGACCATGGTAAGATACATTTTAGTAGCTTATTCATGCGAGCTACAGTGGCAACCTTATCCTTTTTGGGAGTAGGTTGCTTTTTTAATTTATAATAATAATCCTCGATGTGATTGGGTACTGCTTGTTGTTGACGTATCATGTTCCGAACAATGAGGTATAAAATGTTCCTTCCTTTTGGATTTCCATGTTTATTGATGTGATCCTGACCTGTATATTTCCCTGATTGATACCTTCGGATATCAATACTAATAAATGCGTTCACTTTTTTATGATTCGAAAAGCGAGAAAGATCACCAAATTCACCTATGAAAAGCGCCGCGCTAATTCCACCAACCCCTGGAAGGCTTATAAGTAGCTCAAACTCCGTTATTTTTTTTGCATTCTCTATCAATTGATCAGAAATGCTTTCTTTATCCTCCAATAGGTGAAGTAGTTGTCGCGCGTAGTATTGAACTTTTTGTGTTTGAACACTGTTCGAAGAAACAGCAGGATAAGACTCCTTTGCGTATTCCATAATTTGACTTGCTTTTTGTTTGGCGATTCTCTGATATCTTTTTGGTGGTGCTTTTCATCAAAAGCTTTTTGATTGTTGTTCGACTTGTTTGTAAGACAAATTCCGGATGTGGAAATAATTCAATTAGAGTCAAGGCATATGGCGTAACTCTACTTGAAAAGAATTGTTCAAGTTCTGGAAAGCTTAATTGAAGTGCATTATGTAAGTGCATTCGTGTACGCTTTATTTCCTCCTCTATTTCTTGGTAGAAACGAGAAAGATCTCGGAGTTCATTATCAATTTCAGGTTGTTGTTTTTTTCGTTCGGTAATGATGTTGATGGACTTGTGCAAGTTTGTGAGCATCGTGCTTGTCCGTTTTCCAGCTTCTTAGGGTTCCTTGTTCTTGCCTCAAAAGGGTTTAATACACAATAACGCAGCTTATTTCTTTGACAAAGGGTTTCAACTGGCTTTGAATAGACCCCTGTTGATTCAAAAACAAGAATAGGTTCTTCAGGGAGACTTTGAATTTCCGCAAGCAACGCTTGAAAACCCTCCTTATTGTGAATAATTTCTCCTTCCGAAAGACAAGTTTGATCATCATAGGTGACTTTGTAGCTTTTCCCCATAGAGATATCTAAAGCAATGACTAATCCCAATATTTTTGCCTCGCTCTTCTTGATTATTTGAAAGATCTCCACTTATTCATTTCGATTCCAATTTCCTATACACGAGCTCTATGGCTCCAACATACTTAAACCTGATTCAAAAATGAAAGTGAAGAAGCCCGGTTTATCATTTGGATTCGCAATCCCCGAGGCTTCAGTCGGACTTTCTTTCACTTCTATTATAAAAATAGTAGCACAAACCATGGCCTTGGTTTGTGCTACTAATCTTAGTATGTTTTAATTGGAAATTACTTTAATACCTCTTTTTCTTCGTAATATTTTTTTGCGCCGTCATGCAACGGAATGTCGGCAAGCTCTGTAGTTGCGTCTTCCAACTTCATTTGCTTGACGATGGCATGTGTTGATTCCAATTCGTTCAGATTTTCCCAGAAGGATTTGGTCAATTCATATATCACTTCATCGTCTACTGAAGCGTCAGCCAAAAGCAGCATTTTAATGGCGAGCGTATCTACGTCTTCTTTTTGGTTGTCATAAGTTCCTGCCGGGATGGTCATTTCTGCGTACCATGGATATTTTTCCATTAATTCTTTGCGAACTTCCGGCTCAATGCCAATTAATGTTCCATCCGCCGTTGAAATCATTTCTGTTACCGCAGCAGTTGGGAGACCCGCCTGAATCAATGCGCCGTCTATTTGTTTATTTCTCATTAAATCAATGGCTTCTGTAAATCCGACGAAGTTTTCTTTGATGTCTTCAGGGTATTTAATCCCGTATGCAGGGAGAATAATACTTGATTCAACTTCAGGTGTACTTCCTACAGATCCTGGAGCAAAACGTTTCCCTTTTAAGTCTTTTAGCGATTCAATTCCGGAATCTTTTCGAACAACGACTTGGTTTGGGTTGTAATAGAGGCCGGCGATGACACGGAGATCCTCATATTTGCGGTCTTTGAATCCTCTTTCTCCATTATAGGCTTCCCAAGCGATACCCGCGGTGGCAAATGCAATTTGTGCTTCGCCTTCTTTCATCATATTCAAATTGTCAACACCGCCGTTGGAGGCTTGCGCATTGACACGTACGCCTTCGACCTTTTTACCCCACATGTTGGCCATTGCCGAGCCCAATGGGTAGATTGTTCCGGTAGTAGAAGCGGTCGGGAAGTTAAGATTTGTATTTTTAGAACCTCCGCTTTTTCCGCCATCCTTACTTCCACATGCTCCAAGAGTTAAAATGAATAACGTTAGACATAAGAAAATAAGCTTATTTTTCATTTTCATAATCCTTTCTCTAAGTTGATTACGTGCCAGATGGTTTGACATCCTGGGCTTTCTTCTTTGTTGCAGCTTGCCAAGCCAATACGATAACGAGCAGGGCGATTCCGATTAAATCTGTTATATAATCGGGTGAAATCATGAATAAGCCAGTGGCTGTGAGCAGGACGCGTTGTATATTTGACGCCCATGATAAAAGCCAGCCCTGCAACCCAGCAGACAGGGAAATGACCCCGATCGCTGCGGTAATCGAAGGCAAGATACTTTTTGAATAGGCAGCTTCTCCCAACAGCAGGGCCGGTTCAAAGATAAAGAAGAACGGTAGAATAAATCCGGTGATTCCGAGCTTCACCGCAGTCATGGAGACCTGGTGCTGACTCGTATTCGCGATCCCGGCCGCCACATAGGAGGCTAGGGCAACAGGCGGCGTAATATTGGATAAACAGGCGTAAATTAAAACAAACATATGCGCGGCAAGCGGTGTGACACCGAGGTTGACCAAAACTGGTGCGCCTACCGTCGCCACGATGACGTAAGCCGCTACGCCGGGTACACCCATCCCTAACACGATGCTCATCAGCATGACAAGAAACGCGGCAAATAAAACACTGTCATTTGTATAATTCATGACACTGTATCCGAAATTCAGGCCAAGGCCTGTTAATGACACCGTTCCTATAATGACTCCGATGACAGCACAAGCTACGGCTACGCCAATTGCCCCTTTCGCTCCTTCTTCGAGCGCCAACAAGATATCTTTTAAGCCCATCCGCGTTTCTTTCCTGAGCCAGCTTGCGACAATACAGGCCGCGATGGAAAAGACCGCCGCATAAAGCGGAGTGTAACCAAGAAACAACATGCCAAGCAAGACGATTAATGGAAGAGATAAATGGCCTTGCTTTTTTATGACTTCCATGGCCTTGGGGATATTTTCCTTGGACAGTCCTTTTAAACCGAGACGTTTTGCCTCAAAGTGGACAACCATAATCAAGGCCAAATAATAAAGAGCAGCCGGAATAATGGCAGCGATCATTACCGTCGTATACGGAACGCCTAAATATTCGGCCATGACAAATCCGGCGGCGCCCATAATTGGTGGAGCAAACTGTCCTCCAGTGGAGGCAACTGCTTCGACAGCCGCAGCAAATCGGGCTTTATAGCCATTTTTTTTCATCAAAGGAATCGTTAATGTTCCGGTAGTTGCCACGTTCGCAATCGCGCTTCCATTAATCATTCCCATCAAGCTGCTAGCAATAACAGCCACCTTTGCAGGTCCCCCCGGTGAACGTCCGGCTATCGTCAATGCAAAATCATTAATAAATTGACTAAAGCCGCTTCGGCTTAAAAATGCGCCAAACAAGATAAAAAGAAAGACGAAAGTGGCAGATACGCCGATCGCTATTCCAAAAATCCCTTCACTACCCCAGAAAAGATAGTCAATAATACGATTTACTGAAAATCCGCTGTGGCCAAATGTCCCGGGTATGAACGGTCCCAAAAAGTTATATAACAGAAAAATCAGTGCTAATATGGCGAGATTTCCAACTACCCGGCGGGCGGCTTCGAATACCATGAGAATGCCTATGGCTCCGAAAATGTAATCCGCTGTTATTAAAAATCCCCCTCTAAGGACAATCGCCTTATAGTTGAGCAAAACGTAACTAATAGACAGAATACTTAGAATAATAAGGATCGAGTCAATAACAGATGGAAACACAATATGTCTTTTGCTTTTTTTCGTTGCGGGATATAACAAGAACGTCATGACCAGTAAAAATAATAAATGCCATCCCCTAAGAGTCATGGCATCGAAAACCCCCGAACTGGAGGTGAAAATTTGGAATATGGACCAAATGACTGCTATCCCTGTGACCACCTTTGCGGCTTTTCCTGCGTAATGCTTAACTCGAAATTCACTGTCTGCTTTTTCAATCAATTCATTTGTTGCATTCCCTTGATTTTCCAACTAAAAACTCCCCTGGTTCTTAATAGATTTATATATAATGGTAATGAATTATTATCATTATAGCAAACTGATTTAACAAAATGTGACTACTTTCCAGATTTATTTAAGCCATTTTTATGAAAGAAATCAGGTGGATTATCGGTAACAAAATGGTTTTGACGTTGACAAAGTAGAGAAACGATTGATTTCTTACTTTTTGACCGTTTGGCGAATGCATATTCCCCAAAAGTTTATATGATAGTATAATAGTCCTTGACGCGACTTGAATTTAAAGGAGTGCAGGTTTATTTGAATAATAATTTCAGACTGCATCTTACCTTCATTATGATTATATTTTCGATTTTTATATCTTTTGTCGTTGCGTTGCTCAATCAAAATAACCTTAAAAATACGCTGTTTGAAGCTCATAAGTTGAAGCTGGAAATGGTCGAGGACAATATTTTAAGTTCTCTGAATACGATTGACAAAGCGTATATGCTATTTGACAAAAATATTGCCAAGGATATGGAAGATAAGTCTAAAGTCCTGCTGGGATTGTATCAACAAAATCCTGATTTCAGGACTTGGGATTTTACATCTTTAAAAAAACAAATCGGCATGGACATTTACATCATAAATAATGAGAATGTCATTATTCACAGTAGTTATGAGCCGGATATTGGCCTTGATTTTCGTAAATGCTGCGCAGAGTTCGCCAATTTGCTGAATATCAGGAGAAATGAAGGGACATTTGTGGATGACGGATTGGACATCCAACAAACCAGTGGAGAAGTCAAAAAATTCAGCTATATCCCTACTCCTGACCGTAAATACATATTGCAACTCGGTGTTTCTCTGGAAAACGGCGAGATTTTTAAGCAATTCAATTATTTTGATGCAGAAGTAGAGATTGAGAATAAGTTCTCCATTATTGACTCGATTCGAATTTTTAATAATGACGGATATGTGATCGGAAGAAACGATCAGACAAAAGAAGATATCACATTTTCATCCGACAATTGGGAAGCATTTAAATCGGCGACCAAAACGCGAAAGTCGCAAGAGGTAAAAGGCCGGTATAACGGAAGAGACGTCACGTACCGTTATGTTCCTTATGCGGCTGAATCAGCACGAGGGTATTCCACCAGCAGAGTTGTAGAAATCATTTATAACGAAGATGATTTGCATGAAGCGTTGAGTAAGAGCCGGAACAAGTTTTTTTCTCAGATGCTTATTATTTTTACCGGGGCCATCATCATCTCCATGATTATCGCGCGCTGGATGGCGCGGCCGATGTATTTGGCATTTCATGACAGTTTAACCGGACTGAAAAATCGGGCGGCCTTTGAGGAAATTGTAAAACAAAAATTAAGCAGCAAGAAACAAAATTTGGCTTTAATGATGATTGATCTTGATAACTTTAAGCTCGTCAATGACCGCTTAGGTCATTTGGAGGGGGACCAAATCTTAAAAATGGCTGCTTATCGCATTCAAAGATGTGTAGGAAAAAGCCATGAGTCCACAAGGCTTGGCGGCGATGAGTTTGCCGTTATCATTTCCGGCTTGGACGAAAACGAGATCATATTCGTTGCTTCCTCTCTTATTAAAGATATTGATGAGCAATTTGGTGAAATACGCTTCAGGAATCAAATCGATATTTCCGTCAGTATCGGCATTGCTTTTGCCGATTCGGAAGATGATTTGGCGAGTTTATATGAAAAAGCTGACCGTGCTTTATATGAATCAAAGGAAAACGGAAAAAATCAGTTTCAAATTTTCCAAAAAACGAACGAAGCAGGATTTTAAGTTGATGTTTCGGAATTTAGGCATGCGGGTTCCTTTTTTTGGAAAATGGCTGCTTGCTGGAATGACGGAACGAACAACCAGAGTCCAGTAACAAAAGTGAATTGTCGACAAGAAAAGCTGGGGTGGATGATTTTTCCGATGTCACCTTCTGAATTCATTTCAACCAAAACTGAAAGCTTGCTAACTTTTTTTTCCAGCTTGTAAAATGAAGATGAATAAGTAGAATGTTAGTATGCTTTTCATGAGGAGGAAAGAGGATGTGGAAAGAGTTCAAGAAGTTTGCCATTCAAGGAAATGTTCTTGATTTGGCTGTGGCGGTCGTGATCGGGGCAGCTTTCGGAAAAATCGTTTCATCGCTAGTGGAGCATATTATTATGCCTCTTGCCGGCATTTTGTTGGGGGGCTACAGTTTTGAAAAGCTGGAACTCCAAATGGGCGATGCTGTGATTAAATATGGCATATTTATCCAAAGCATTGTGGATTTCTTTATTATATCGGCAGCAATATTTGTCTTTATAAAGTTAATTAATAAGGTGAAATTTGAAAAGAAAGAAGATGAGGCCGATGTTCCTAAAAAGCCGTCAGAAGTGGAATTGCTGTCAGAAATTCGCGATTTGTTAAAAGCGGAAAAAAGCAATGTGCAAGAATGAGTGGTAAAACAGTCAGGACTGTTCGAAGAGGAAGTAGCTTGTAAAGAATGTAGCAGAAGGATGAGACATCCAAATGACGAAAAAATTGCTTTATTGATACGATGGATTCTTTATATAATAAGGAATTTTGGCGTCCCGTTCATCCTATCCTCAAAAAAATAAGCCGAAGCAGCCGTCCGGCTGCTTTAGGTTGAAGAGAAAGTGGATCGTAAATCCCCAAAGCCGTGAGTAAGTCGAAAAAGCGGATCGTAAATCCCAAAGTTGCGAGTAAGTCGAAAAAGCAGATCGTAAATCCCAAAAGCCGTGAGTAAGTCGAAAAAGCAGATCGTAAATCCCAAAAGCCGTGAGTAAGTCGAAAAAGTGGATTGTAAATCCCAAAGGTTGCGAGTAAGTGGAAAAAGTCGATCGTCATTTCCAAAAGTCGTTAGCAAACCTCAAAAAAGACGAGTAAATCCCAAAGGTTATATGGATTTGTCATGATTAAGGGCTATCTAAAATGTCCAATTTAGAGTATATGCACTACAATGTAAAACCCCAGAATGTCGATGTTACGGCATTCTGGGGTTTGTTTTTTATTTTCAAGCTGAAATATTACTTTTCGGACAGCCTCCTAAGCAGTCGCCCGGCTGCTTTTTTGAATATGACCAACACACATGATTATTCATTTTTACTTGCTTGGATTTCCAAGGCAATTTTTACTTCATCACTGACTACGACACCACCCGTTTCAAGTGGGGCGTTCCAAGTCAAACCATAATCGCTCCGATTGATCTTTCCTTCGACGCTGAAGCCAGCTTTTTCGGCTCCACTCATTGGGTCTTTCACCACACCGCCTGGTATAACAGTAAATGTTTCCGTTTTGGTCACGTCATGCAAGGTGACTTCACCCGTCACGGCATATTGTTTTCCTTGTTTTTCGAAATTTGTTGATTTGAATGTCAAAGTCGGGTAATTTTCAACATCAAAAAAGTCGGCAGACCGAAGATGGTTATCGCGGTCTTCGTTGCCAGTGTCAATACTTGCCACGTCGATTGAAAAAGAAACCTCGGCAGTTGTCAAATCTTCAGGGTCCGCTTTTATATCAGCAGAAAATTCATTGAAAGTTCCTTTTACTCTTGAAATCATCATATGCCGAATAGAAAATTCAACCGTGCTATGCGCTTTATCAAGTGTCCATGTAGAAATTGCCACTATAATTCCTCCTCATTAGTTACAAAAAGTAAGTTTGTATTTTAATTATAGTTAATAGTTATTTATTTGTAAAGGGAATATGTTTGCTTTTTTTGACAAGCGTGATGGAACGATGAATAATCAAATTAGAGAAATAGACAGGGAAAGGAATGGTTGGTCGTGCGTATGGTTGATATGATTGCCAAAAAGCGTGATGGGAAAGAATTGACGCCCGAAGAAATTCAATTCGTCGTAAATGGCTATGTTAGTAACGAAATTCCTGATTATCAAATGTCCGCATTCCTCATGGCCGTTTATTTTCAAGGGATGTCCCATGCGGAAACGGCGCAACTTACACTGGCAATGGCTTCATCAGGGGACAGGATTGATTTATCGACCATTGATGGAATTAAAGTTGACAAACATTCTACGGGTGGAGTTGGAGATACGACTAGTATCATTTTGGCGCCTCTTGTCGCAGCACTCGGCATTCCGGTGGCCAAAATGTCTGGCAGAGGGCTGGGACATACGGGAGGAACGATCGATAAGTTGGAAGCTATTCCGGGATATCGGGCAGAGGTATCGGAAGAAGAATTTATTCGGCTTGTCAATCAAAACAAACTCGCGATCGTCGGGCAATCGGGGAATCTCGCACCGGCCGACAAGATGATATACGGTCTTAGGGATGTAACTGCAACTGTAAATTCAATTCCGCTTATTGCAAGCTCCATCATGAGCAAAAAGATCGCTGCAGGCGCCGATGCGATTGTGTTGGATGTTAAGACTGGTTCCGGCGCTTTTATGAAAAAGTTTGAAGACGCCAGGTTGCTTGCGAATACGATGGTTGAAATTGGCAACCAGGTGGGCAGAAAAACGATGGCAGTCATCTCAGATATGAGCCAGCCGCTTGGCAATGCGATTGGCAATGCATTGGAAGTAAAGGAAGGCATTGAAACGCTACAAGGAAGAGGCCCCGCTGATTTAACCGAATTATGTCTCGTTTTGGGCAGTAAAATGATCGTGCTTGCAGAAAAAGCGGAATCTGAAAAAGAAGCACGCGAATTACTGGAGAAAGTCATGAAAAGCGGTGAAGCACTTCAAGTGTTCAAACAATTTTTAGCCGCACAGGGAGGAGATGTTTCTGTCGTTGATAATCCGGAAAAGCTTCCGAAGGCTGTTTATCAAATTCCGGTCGCATCCCCTGAAAATGGATATGTTTCGGCAATCAAAGCCGACGAAATTGGAACAGCTGCCATGCTGCTTGGAGCGGGCCGCGTAACAAAGGAATCCGATATTGACTTAAGTGTTGGAGTCATGTTGCATAAAAAAATTGGAGACAGGGTACATTCAGGAGAGTCGATCGCGACAATTCATAGCAATGTCCAAAATGTTTCGACTGTAATGGAAAAAATCGTAAAAGCGTACCGTTTTTCCAAAGAAAAGATTGACCAAATACCATTAATCAGAGGATGACTTTCAACATTTGCCGCTTCGTGATATGATCAATGAAAGTGATTCTCATTTAATAAGTTGATGGGGGGAAATGGATGTTGGCTGTAAACTCAATTGCGGAAGTCATTCGTGAAAGAACATCTATTAAGAAAGGTTTTACTGATAAAGAAATAAGCCGTAAACAAATTCTATCATTGTTGGAGGATGCTGTTTGGGCACCAACGCATGGTGTGCGTGAACCGTGGCGTTTTATCTTTATATCGAAAGAACGGAGAGAAGCATTTATAGAAGAAGTACTTACATGTGTGGAACCTGCAAAGCATGAAAGCACTCGTGCCAAGCTTGGGGAAGTGCCAGCGTTTTTAATAGCAGTAGTGGATGACGATCCTCGGCAAAAAATACGAGAAGAAGATTTTGCGGCAACAAGCTGTCTCTTGCAAAACTTCCAGCTTCTTGCCTGGGAACAGGAAATCGGCGTATGCTGGAAAACACCCGCTTATATACATGACCCGCGCTTTCGTTCGGCGCTCGGTTTAGAGCCTGGAGAAAAAATCGCCGGAATCATGCAAGTGGGATATTTTGATAAAGAAATAGTGGCAAAAAGAAGCCGGAATCGGACGAATCCTGCTGAAAAGTTAACAGATTTTTAAAGCGGGACCCGTTTGGGTCCCCAGCTTGTAGAGAAAGTGGATGGTAAGTCCCAAAAGCCGCCAGTAAATCAAAAAAATGGCGAGTAATTACCTGGAATCGGCTAGTAAATCAAAACAGTGGATAGTAATCTCGAAGAGTCGCGAGTAAATCAAAAAAGTGGATAGTAATCTCGAAGAGTCGCGAGTAAATCAAAACAGTGGATAGTAATCCCCAAGAGTCGCGAGTAAACCCCAAAAAAGACGAGTAAATCCAAAAGTATGAATGGATTCGCCGTGTTTAATTTTCGGGGGGTTTGTCGACAGTCTGAGGACCCGTTTGGGTCCTTTTTTCATTTAAATGGTCGGCTTAAATCGGATGGGATTACGAAAAAGCTTTACCTTAGTGAAGAGTTGCTGATTGAGTCCATCGTCGTCCAGGGAATTCCGGTGCCAGCGGCCAGATCACAAAAGGGAAGCGAAAGCTTTTTCCGAGGATATGGAATCGAAGACGGCCATGGAAGGCTGACTTTTATGCTGGAGGTGATTTTTATTTCTTCGGCGCTCTTTGAAAAAATGTCGTACGATTCATCAACTTCAGTAGTTTTCCCCATCTGGCCAGCCTTCCCGCTCTTTATTTTTATCACGACACCCCCCGTAGTGATTTTGGAGCATTGACGCACATATTGTTTTTTATTATAGTTTATGGGGTCAACTATTTAGGGGGGATGTCCTAACCATGGAAATCAATCAACGAATTTTTGAGCGATTTATGAATATTATGCTTTCTGGAAGAAAAGGGATGTCTACGCTTGTTTCAGAACAGCTTTTAAAAGACTATTCTATTGAACAATTTACACTTATCCAACAGGTTTACAAGCTTGGCACCATTCGGGTTTCAGAACTTGCCGAGTTGCTGTACGTACATAAAAGTGCCGTGACGGTTCGTGCGGATAAACTTGTAAAAAAAGGATTGCTTATCCGGGAACGGGACATCGAAGACCGTAGAAGTGTCTATTTGCGACTTTCTGAGGCGGGCGTTGAATACTACGAAACGATGGAAAATAAAATCAACGAGTTTGTTGAAACGATTGTAAAAGATATTCCAAAAGATGAAATGGAGCGTTTTCTGCAAGTTTTTGAAAAAATTGCCTATCACATCGAGAATTACAGGGGGGAAAAAACATGAGAACGGTCTTGCGTCTGAGATGGCTCGTCTTGGCTGCTTGGATAGTTTGCGCGATAGCATTAGTCGTATTTGCGCCGAATATGAATCAACTTGTCCGGGAAAAAGGCCAGTTGACAATTGCGGACGGATATCCGTCAACGGTGGCGGCAGATATATTGGCCAAACACTCACCTAAAGAAAAAGGGGGCGAGTCATTTATCGCCGTTTTTCATAGCAATGACACATTTTCCGAGGGGCAGCTTTCAAATATTGCGTCCACTATCGATTCACTCGACCAGAAAAAAAGTGAATTAGGGATCAGTGAAATCACGACCCACTTTCAAGACAAGGACTTATCGGACCAGCTTGTCTCCAAAGAAAAGAATACAGTCATTGCATTGCTCGATGTGAAGATTGGGGACGAGGAAATAAAGGATGTGCGCAAGCGTCTTGATCAGGAGATCAGTACAGCCGATGTGGAAACGTACATGACTGGAAATGCGCTCATCAACGAAGATGTCATTATCAGTTCAGAAAAAGGGCTGAAAAAAACAGAAATCATTACCGTTATTTTCATTATGGCCGTTCTTCTGTTAGTATTTCGCTCCGCTGTGGCTCCGTTTATTCCGCTTTTAACAGTTGGGATGACGTATTTGGCTAGTTCGTCGATCGTTGCCTTTTTAGTAGATCGGCTCGACTTTCCGGTTTCCAATTTTACACAGACATTCATGGTGGCGGTGCTTTTCGGAATTGGAACTGATTATTGTATTTTGTTGCTAAGCCGTTATAAGGAGGAGCTTTCGAACGGGCAGGATATTTATTCCGCCATTGTCGCAACTTACAAAACGGCTGGAAAAACGGTTGTATACAGCGCCATTGCCGTCATGATCGGTTTTGCGTCAATCGGGTTTGCTTCATTTAAACTTTATCAATCGGCAGCAGGGGTAGCGGTCGGCGTTTTTGTGCTTTTGATTGCCCTATTTACGATCGTTCCTTTTTTCATGGCGACCTTGAAAAAAGCTCTTTTCTGGCCGGTGAAAAAAAATATTTCTCATAAAGAAAGTAGATTATGGGGCTGGATGGGAAACCTCGCGATTACAAGACCGCTTGTTGCCCTTGGTATCGTTTCCTTTTTCACCGTTCCGCTTCTTGTAAGCTATGACGGCGAACTTTCATTTAATTCATTGGATGAAATCGGCGATGAGTATGACTCCGTCAAAGGATTCAACATTGTTGAGGATAATTTTGGTCCTGGCGAAATGATGCCGGTTCAACTCGTCATTGAAAATGACGATCCGATGAAACCAAAAGAGTATTTAACCTTGATTGAGTCGCTCGGAAATGATTTGGAAAAGCTTGAACACGTGGAAAAAGTCCGCAGTGTCACAAGGCCGACAGGTGATAAACTGGAAGAGTTGTATGTGAAAAAGCAAGCCGATCAACTCGGCGAAGGGATCGGTGAAGGAACAGAAGGCATCTCGAAAATCAAAGATGGCTTAAATGAGGCCGCTACTTCGATTAAGGATTCCAAACCAGAGTTGGATAAGGCAACCGGCGGGATTGGCGAGTTGCAAGAAGGCACGAAAGAATTGCAGTCCGGTGTCGGTCAACTGCAAACGGCGCTGGGTGCCATCGAAAATGGAATTCGCCAGGGAACAGATGGCGCTGGTGAGTTGAAAAAAGGGGCGGCTGAAGCAAGTCAAAAGGCCGCGGAACTTCAGGCGGGAACGAAAGAACTGCTGGGGGGATATGAGCAGGCTCAAACGGGTTTGGCGCAATTAAGCTCTGAATATGGGAAAATACCGTCGACTTTGGAAGGGGCACAAAATCAGCTCATGTCGTTGGAAGAGCCGCTCGGAAAACTAGCGCAAAATCACCCGGAAATCATTAACGATCCAAATTTCGCCGAGATTCAGTCCATTGTGGAGAATGCGACAAAGCAGGTTGCGATTGCCGGAGGAACGGTTTCTGCTCTCAATGGCGAGTTGGAAAAAGTGAGAACGGGTCTTGCAACGGCAAACAGCCAACTAACAAGGATAGTAGAAGGCTTGGGCCAATTTTCTTCGGGTTTAAAAGAAATAGAGAACGGTTTGAAGGAACTGGAGTCAGGTTTGGGAGCCGCTGCTTCTGGCCAAAAGCAAGTTGTCGATGAAATCCCGGCCATTGCATCGGGAATGGGGGAAATTGCTAGTGGTCAGGAACAACTTCGTTCTGGCTTTGGTCAAATGGGAAACCAATTGGATGAATTAAGCGACGGGTTATCCGCCAGCAGTGAAGGTCTTGAAGAAATAGAAGGTGGATTAGGCGAAGCGAAACAGCACTTGTCCAATTTGGCAAAAGACACCGACATACAGCAGTCGGGAATTTATATTCCGGACCAATTGTTGACAGACAAGGAATTCCAGCGCGTGTTTGATATATACATGTCCGGGGATGGTAAAATGACAACAATTGACGTGGTCCTTGATTCCAACCCATATGCGAAGCAATCGATGACGATGCTTTCTGATATTGAAGATACGATTCAAAATGCCGTTAAAGACACGAAACTGGAACAGGCCAACATCGGTATCGGCGGCGTAACGAGCATGAACAGGGATCTCGAGTCCATGTCTGATGCGGACTATTCAAAAACCGTCATGTTTATGATGGCCGGAATCGTCGTCATTTTAATCATTTTACTGCGGTCGCTCGTTATGCCGATTTATATCATTGCTTCGCTGCTATTAACCTATTATTCATCAATCGCGATGACGGAAGTGATTTTTGTCAACATTCTTGGATATCCGGGAATCAACTGGGTTACACCATTTTTCGGGTTCGTCATTTTGATTGCCCTTGGCGTAGACTATTCTATCTTTTTGATGGACCGCTTTTCCGAATACAAAGAGCTGGACGTGAAAACAGGCATTATGCTCGCTATGAAAAATATGGGTACGGTCATCATCAGTGCTGCCATTATTTTAGCGGGCACCTTTGCGGCAATGCTGCCATCAGGCGTCTTGTCCATGCTGCAAATAGCCACATTAGTACTGACAGGACTACTGTTTTACGCTTTAATCGTCCTGCCGCTATTTGTACCAGTACTCATCAACCTGTTGGGAAAAGCAAACTGGTGGCCTTTTATACCGCGTAAAAGCGATCAGTAACATACTGAACCGGGAGGCAGTGGCCTCCCGGTTTTTTTTGAGGGCGTTTAACCCGCTTGCGAAAAACTAACGGCAAACGGAACCCTCGCGCAAGGGAGGGGGAGCTACCCGTTGATTCGTGAAGGGAGGAAGCTACCCGCGTATAGGGGAATTTACCCGCGTATAGAAGGAGCTTACCCGCGCATAGGCGGAATTTACCCGCGTATAGAAGGAAATACCCGCGTATAGGAGAAACTTACCCGCGTATAGGAGGAACTTACCCGCGTATAGGGGAGCTTACCCGCGTATAGGGGAATTTACCCGCGTATAGGGGAGCTTACCCGCGTATAGAAGGAAATACCCGCGTATAGGAGAAACTTACCCGCATATAGAAGGAAATACCCGCATATAGGCGGAACTTACCCGCGTATAGGAGTAAAATTCCCCGTGGATTAACAGAAATCCTCGCATTTGATCGATGGGACACGCTCAGAGTGTCATCCGGTCTTTTGTTCTTACAGGCTCTCTATAAAGCTTAAAATTTTTTGGTGAAAGTATTGGTGTCCTTTGCTGTTAGGGTGCAGTCCGTCTGGCATAAAATTTGAAAGAAAGTCGGGGTTTTTTACATAGATTCCGCCTTCCCGGTACATATCTTTGACGGGGATGCCGCAGAGTGCGGCGGTTTCCTTGATCGCTTCGACATATTGGTCCAGCGTTTCGCCACGGCTGTTAAACTCCCCTTCGTTTTCCCGCCAGCGCGGCAACGGGGTGATCACGCTTAATTGTTTGGTCGGGTATTTCTGGATCAGTGCTTGCAAGAATATGTCCAAGGCGCCGTAAAAAGTATCATTCGTGGCATCCCCAAATTCTCCAAGCGGCTTCTTTCCCAGTCTGAAGTCATTTGTTCCGCCAAAAACTGTCACATAGTCGACATCCAAAGGAGTTCGCATAAGCCGTTCTAAAAATGTTTCTTCCGTTGTGTAGCCCGTTCCTGATAGGCCGTAGTTGATGACCGTACAGCCTGTCCGTTCCTTGATGTAATCATGGTATTTCTTTGTCTGTGGTGAATGCTTTTGATCCGTTATACTGTCGCCAATTATGAGCCATTTCTTTCCGGTCAGGTTGTATCTATGCTTTCTAAACAAGATATAATGCTCCTCCAGTTTCTTGTATTTATTGAGAAAAAATCAGCCCAGAATGTTTTCGTCTTTCTGAATAGGGCTGGGACATAGGTTGAAAGCTGATTGATATTCGTAAAAACCGTGAGAATAAAACCGTTGTGACAAACTTGATTCCATGCGGTTTATTCATTTTTACAGGGTATGTCCCGGCCCATTCTTTTATACTTTTCCTGCCCCTTTGCCATTGCTTTTTTATATTTTCATTGTATTTTGGTAAAAAATCAATTAATGAGCTCTGTGTGTATATCAATTTCAAAGCTGACACTCTTTATGACTGACGTTCTAAGTTTTCCGCGCTGATAAAACGAAAGCTTTTCAAATAATATCCGCCAGGAAGACATTGACTAGGATCTTGCGATATTGCGGGCAAATTCTAGATGCAGTGGGCGTATGCACCATTACATGGAGTGGCGGATGATTGGCTCTTGCAATGCCCTGCGGCGAAGAAAATGATGGGGCTGGGACATAAGTTGAAAGCTAATTGATATTCGTAAAAACCGTGAGAATAAAACCGTTGTGAAATCAAGGTTTTTCAAACGGTGGTTACCCCTAAAAGTTATATTTTCTACTCTAACTTTCGGGGGTAAGTACCAACTTGATTCCATGCGGTTTATTCATTTTTACGGGGTTTCTGTCCCCGCTCTTATAGAATAGAATAAACTCTTTCTAATAGTCTGTTCCATCACAAAAGCAGAACTGCTTTGAGAGGCTGTAGACTATAGAGTTTGGAGGCATGGTCGTTCTTTTCGCATTTTCTCAGTTGGAAGCTTAACCTCCGAAAGAATGAGGTGATTCAAAATGGGAGAGTTGAAAAAGAGCAGTTGCCTTAATGGCTTCTGCTCCTTGATTTGGCTTTCTTTTGAAACGGTGCCCACCAATTCAGGTCTCCAAGCAATTTCATCAGAGAGGGCACTAAGACCATCCGGACGATGGTTGCATCAATAAATATCGCGATGGCAACCGTCACTCCCATCTGTTGGACGGGTACGACTCCGGTAAAAGCGAAGGCCCCAGTAATGACAATCATAATGGCTGCCGCGGATGTGATGATTTTACTCGTCGATATCAGGCCTTCAAGCGTAGCCCGATCGTTGTCATGTGTCTTCATATATATTTCGTGAATCCGTGAAATGAGAAAGACTTCATAGTCCATGCTTAGTCCGAATACGATGCTGAAGGCGAATACTGGAATCATGAGCGCGATGTCTACCGGATGAAAGCCCAAGTGCCCGCCCTGGAATAACCAAACGACGAGGCCGAATGTACAGCTCAGACTGATGATATTCATGATGATCGCCTTTAATGGAATAAGGACGGACCTGAAGGCGATAAATAAAATCACATAAGTTGAAATTAAGATAAAAGCAAGGCTGTAAAAAATTTTATCGTAAATTTCATCAAAAATTTCCTGCTGGAATTTCGGATGTCCTCCGACAAGAAGCGGGATTTCACCTTGGTCATCACTCCAAGACCTTACCCAGTCTTTTGCTTCTTTGGATGACGTGTCGGTATCCAGTGTCACTTGAAACAAAGCATCCCCGTCATTTGTTAATTGATCGATGGCAGGGTTTACTTGTTGAGCCATTTCAGGAACGGCGAGTGCGTTGATGATTTCATCTGCGCTTAAGTCGGTCGCGGAAAAAAACGAGTCTACTTTATTTACGAGCGGATCTTCTTTTAGCTGGTCAACCACTTTTTCCAAGTCTTCCAGCGTTTTCCTGTCAGTGATTTTTCCCTCAGTTTCTGCTATGACGGGAACCGTCACCTCGTTTTTCGTTTTGAAATGATCCTCAAATGTTTCAAATGCTGTTCTTGCTTCAAAAGTCTTCGGCAAGGCATCCGCTTCGGGAATGACCAAATTCATTTTTCCAACGGGAAGGGCCCCGGTAATGAGCAGAAGCGAAGCCAGCACAGCCATGATGACAGGCCGTTTCATAACAAATGTTGCAAAAGCATGCCAAGCGCTCGATTCCTTTTTCTTTTCCCGAAAAATCATCAGTTTATTGATGCGCGGCCCAAGAATGGAAAGCAAAGCAGGCAAAAAGGTATTCGCGGCCAATACGGATGTGAAGACAACCGCCACTCCTGCCAATGCAACAGCCTGAAAAACACCTACTTCGATGAATAACATGCCGATCATGCCCAGAAGCACGCACAGGCCGGAGAAGATAATCGTTCTTCCGGAAGTCGCCACTGTTTTGATAATGGCTTCTTCAACAGGCTGTGTCGTCAGTTCCTCCCTAAAACGGTTTACAAACAATAGGGCGAAGTCGATTCCAAGGGCAAGCCCGATCATCGGAGCGACGTTTAGCACAAAAATCGATAAATCCATTGTGTTCCCGGTAAAATAAAGCAATCCCATAGAGAAAATGACGCTTACAAATCCGGTCAGAAGCGGGATGATAGCTGCGACGAGCCCTCTAAAAGCCAAAAGCAACACAATCAGGGCAATTGGAATGCCAATTAATTCAGCCCGGACGAGGTCGTCCTGCGCGGCTTTGCTCATGTCTTCCTCAATGACATGCCCGCCTGTCAAGCTGGCCTTAAACTGTTTATCGTCTTTTAGTTTATCGCGAACATCCGATATTTGTCCGCTCATTTCATTTTTTTCTTCATCCAGGGAAAGAAGCGCGTATGCCACATTGTCTTTCATCATTTCCGGATGTTCCAGCGGCGAGCGGTTTAAGTCAACATCTTCTACTTTTTTGACTTCTTTTAGTGTATTTTCAATATAGGCGGCGAAATTTTCGGATTTCCCTGTATCTTTTTTTTCAAATAATAAGATAGTGGATGATTGGGGAATGTCAAATTCTTTTTCAAGCTTATTTTCTACTTCATTATACATGCCGTTATATTCAAATCCGCTTCCCTCCAAAACAGATGGGAGCTTTAATGCAAAAAATCCGAAAACAGCTGTGATAACGATCCAAGCAAACAATACTAGTTTTCTTTGTTTATAAATAAAGGAACCGAATTTTTCCATCAATGATCCTCGCTCTTCTCTTTTTTACTCATTTGGAAGAATGAATCCGTCCATCGGATGCTCTATGTATAGAATACCATTACTTACATCTTTCCTGTTTCGGTTTTCATAAAACTTCTATGTCAAATGTTTGATAAAAAGCTTCCTTTGCCGCAAACCGGATGAAGAAAAGAAGACAGCAAATAAAAAAAGAATCAGTCTGCCGTTTCTTGACGGCGAAAGGCTGATTCTCTTGCGCTGGATTCATCCGGGAAAAAGCATGAGGCGCCAATTTTTTCATACAATCCGCTCTTTTTAAACAGTTCAATACCCCAATCAGGCAGCCCGGAAACTAGAACCGTGCTTCCCGCTTTTTTTATATTTTCGATAATGGAAGCGAGTTTATCCTCTCCGGTCGCATCTATCATGGTTACATGCTGCATATCGAGCAAAATGACCGAAGGCATTCTTCCAATTGAGGCCATTAAGGAATGTTCAAAGCTTTGGGCGGTACCGAAAAATAATGGACCTTTTATCGTAAAAGTTTTTATTTGGAAGTGAGCAGTCAAATCAAGTGTTTCCTGTTTCCGCTTTTGCGGATCAGGCGGATTGTCGATTTGCAGTTGTTCGCTTTTCTTTTTGACGAAAGAAAGAACAGCGAGCAGCAAGCCCACTTGGACGGCGACGGTCAAATTGACAAATACCGTTAAAAGAAATGTAACGACGAGAACGAGCGAGTCGCTTGTCTTTAACTGTAGAATATGTTGAAAAGCTTTGTATCCGCTCATATTCCAAGCCACTAGCATCAGAATCGGAGCCATTGCGGCAAGCGGAATATACGAAGCATACGGCGCAAAAAGAAGCAACGTCAGCAAGACGAAAACACTGTGAATGACTCCGGACAATGGGCTGACAGCGCCTGATTTAATATTTGTTGCTGTTCGCGCGATCGCACCTGTCGCCGGAATTCCGCCAAACAAAGGAGAAACGATATTGGCAATGCCCTGTCCAAACAACTCACGGTTTGATTTATGTCTGTCTCCCGTCATACTGTCGGCAACTACTGCTGACAGCAAGGATTCTATTGCTCCAAGAGCGGCTATCACAAGAGCGGGTGTTATGAGCATCGTTATTTTTTCCAATGTTATCTCCGGAAACTGAAACTTTGGCAGTGACTGCGGTATTCCGCCAAAGGCCGTGCCAATTGTCTCAACTTGTCCAGGGTAAAAGATGACGGCACATAAAGTCGGAATCAACAATCCGACCAATAAAACCGGAATCCGCGGGAAAAGCCTTGGGATAATCATAATGACGAGAAGGCCAATGAAAGCTGTTAATATACTGTACCCGTTTATTTGGTCTAGATGACGAAAAAGTTCCGCCATATTTTGATGGAAGTATTCCTTTTTTTCCAGATGATCCAAGCCCAAAAAATTTCCAAGCTGTCCGGTGAAAATAATGACAGCAATCCCCGTGGTAAATCCGATTGTGACGGACCTTGGTATAAAGTGGACTAGGTTCCCCAGTTTTAAAAAGCTCATGATGACCAAAAGAATTCCCGACATGAGACCGGCTATTAATAAATTTTCATAACCATATTGAAGTACGACGGCGAGCAAAATCGGAATAAATGCTCCTGTAGGACCCGCAATTTGAAAGCGGGAGCCTCCCAACAAAGATACAATCAATCCGGCAATGATCGTCGTATAAATGCCATATTCGGGTTTTACACCTGAAGCCATGGCAAAAGCCATTCCAAGTGGAATGGCTACGATACCGACAGTGATCCCAGAAACGAAATCTTTGCGGAGGCTTGCGGGTTGGTAATCGCGAAATCGATCATCACCAAACAATCAGCAACACCTCTAAATATATGTTCATACGAAAATGAATGGAATTTGTATATCTATCTTTATTATAGACGATAAACACGGGAAAAGCAAAAAAAGTTTTTTATAAACATGCAAAAATGTGAATAAATCCTTTGAGAATTGTATGAAAAAAAGCATCTCATTCGTGACATATAAATAAAAAACAAGATCAACTTCATCATTTTTGTACATGTTGACCATAGAGTTATAAGTAGGATAAAGTTACAGTATATGTACGAAAGCGTTTCAATTATTTTTGCTGGTCACGGTGGGGAATTACATAATATAGAAAGCGAGGAGGAATATGGGATGAAACGTTATGTCAACTACATTAATGGGGAATGGGTTGCTTCAGAATCTGGTGAATGGGTTCAAAATACGAATCCGGCAAACGGCGAAGTACTTGGAGAAGTAACGTCATCGACCGAAAAAGATGTGGACCGTGCGGTGCAGGCTGCTAAAATGGCGCAGAAAAAATGGGCATTAGTTCCCGCTCCGGAACGGGCAGATATTTTATATACAGTCGCTAACCTGTTAAAGGAAAGAAAAGAAGAATTAGCCCAAGTGTTGACGACGGAAATGGGGAAAGTGATTGCCGAAGCCCGTGGAGAAGTGCAGGAAGCAATTGATATGGCATTTTATATGGCAGGAGAAGGGCGCCGGTTGTTTGGTGAGACTGTTCCATCCGAATTAAGAGACAAATTTGCGATGAGCGTACGGGTACCGGTTGGTGTTGCGGGATTGATTACACCTTGGAATTTCCCCATTGCCATTGCCTCTTGGAAATCGCTTCCGGCCCTTGTTGCCGGGAATGCCGTTGTTTGGAAACCGGCGACAGAAACCCCGTTCTTGGCAGCCGAATTTGTAAAAATATATGAAGAAGCCGGCCTTCCAAAAGGATTGCTGAACCTTGTATATGGCTCGGGAAGCGTTGTGGGCAACGCGATCGTTGAACATCCAGGGATTGATCTCGTTTCATTTACAGGCTCCAATGAAGTTGGCGCTAAAATCAATGGCCGTGCAGGTGAACTATTGAAACGTACGTCACTGGAGATGGGCGGAAAAAATGCCGTAACGGTATTGGAAGATGCTGATCTGGATTTGGCCGCGGACGGCATTGTTTGGAGTGCGTTTGGTACAACAGGCCAAAGGTGTACCGCTTGCAGCCGTGTGATTGTGCAAGAGACGGTCAAGGAAGCCCTTGAGCAAAAAGTATTAGAGAAAATGAACAATTTGAAGCTTGGAGATGGGCTCGATGAATCCGTTGATGTCGGACCTGTCATTAACCGCTCTGCTTTGGAAAAAATTCATGAGTACGTGAAGATCGGGCAAGAAGAAGGAGCCAAAATGTTGGCCGGCGGTGAGATTGCAACCGGTAACGGTCTCGATAAAGGGAACTATTATCAACCGACGCTCTTTACAGACGTCAGAGCCGACATGAGAATCGCCCAGGAAGAAATTTTTGGGCCTGTCGTTTCTTTTATACCGGTAAAAGACTTAGATGAAGCCATTGAAGTGAACAATAGTGTGAAATTCGGATTATCCAGCTCGATTTTTACAGCCGATGTCAACAAAGTATTCCGCGCCATGCGCGATTTCGATACGGGTATCGTGTACGTCAATGCGGGTACGACGGGAGCGGAAATCCACTTGCCGTTTGGGGGAACAAAAGGAACAGGAAATGGCCACAGGGATTCCGGAGTCGCTTCCCTTGATGTCTTTACGGAGTGGAGATCGCTATACGTAGACTACAGCGGAAAAATTCAGCGGGCGCAAATTGATAATTACTAATCTATTATCTATATAATAGGGAAACAGGGCTGTCTAAAAAGTTCAATTTAGAGGAAATACACTAAAATGTAAAACCCAAGAATGTTGATTTTACGGCATTCTTGGGTTTGCTTTTTTAAATTTTCGAGCTGAAATATTACTTTTCGGACAGTCACCTCAGCTTGTAGAGAAAGCAGGTGTTTTTTCTCTATAAGCTTTTTTATTGATATGTTCATCTGATTTTACCCTTTTCTCAAAGAAAAAAAGCCTCCCTTACACCTAGCCCTGTCTGTCCAGGTGTAAGGCAATCTTCTTCATGTTCTGACAGGCTCCAGTGAGAAGCACCTGCTCGGATGCCTTTTGTAACCCCCTCAACCGACAATAACGAAGCCCATGCGTTCTTTTGAATCTGCGAAGCTTCGTTTGAATTTCCCTTTCCAGTTGGCGCTCCGTTCTTTTTGAATACTCCATCTTGTATGAAGCAATTTTATCACCGTTGCGTGTTACTAGGTGCTTTTGTTGCAAGAAATGCTTAAACTCTTTGGCTTCTTTTGTTCCCACTTCTTGTGGTGGAACATCAGTTACTACCGTTACATCGTTTCATTCATGATCTTCATAGTCACTTGCTAGTTCGGCAAGAATAAAAACAAAAAGTGCTAAGTTATACTACAGTATGACTTAATTACTTACTCAAATTCTATTTCGTCCATCCAACTTTCTCCACCTTCATTCCAAATTCTTTTTATCCGTTCAAACTACTTCGAACGTTCGATAAGCTATTTAGCATAATTGCTTTACATTACCTTTTTGACATTCGTCCATCTTTCTTAAATACTTTTGATAAATTACATATATAAAAATGATCATACATGTTTTGGTATCGATGGATTAGATGAATACAAACCGTCCTGTTGAGTTCGAGGTATCACTGAAAGTGTGAGTGATTAAATTCACTTGGCATATGAACATATTATGGGATTTCATAATTCTATAGATATAATGATAATATTTTAAATATTAATATTTTACAAAAATATCACTTTATGATATTGTCTTGTTAATCAACTCACCAATCATCTAAGGAACGAAGTTCTTTGGAAGTTGAAATTAATAAAAGGGGTGTTGTTTATGAGAAAACAATTAGGTGTTATTTTACTAGTTACTTTATTTTTGTTGTCTGTTCCTACGTTTGTAAGTGCAAGTCCATTAACCATACATGAAGAACCTATTTATTCACAATCGGTTAAAGAAGGCGATGAATCATTAAGTCGAATCATAAAAGGGAAAGATATTGATTTGTCCTTTTTAGCTGAAAATAACACGGTATTAAATGAGGTGCAATATCTAGAAAAATGGAATAAACATAATCCGGATTATGAAGTTTCAAACGTAAAAATAGTAGGAGATAATGAAGGAAGTGAATCCAATAGCGTTTCGCCTTCGGTCGTTATCGGTCCTGATGGACGAACCAAAGTTTCTAATATTAATGTTACCCCGTATAAACAAACGGTCTACTTGGAATCTATATATTTAAATACTTTTAATGAATTAGTGATTTATAGATGTTCAGGATCGTTTTTTAAAGATAATTTGGCTCAAGGAAAAGTGCTAACTTCTGCTCATTGTATTTATACACGTGAAATGGACGAGAACTTTGTTCAAGGTTATGTATTAGGAATGGCTATATATAGAGGAATGAAAGATGGAGTGTATGATGATGTTTCTTACGCAAGTTCTGTTAAAATTCCATCTGAATATATTAATACTGGGCAAATAGCTACTGACATTGGCGCTGTTACAATGCAGGATGATTTGTCTATTGGGTTAGGAACTTTAGATTTAGAAAATGCTTCCTCAAGAACTGTAAAAATTGGAGGTTATCCTGCTGATAAACCAAATTATAATCAGTATATAATGAGTGGGAGTGCTAACTTGAGCAATGGAGTTTTAAGCTATACAATTGACACTTATGGTGGACAAAGTGGTGCTCCTGTGTTGGATAATAATACAAACAAGGTTATCGGAGTCCATTCTGCAGGTAGCACAATTAATCAAAAAAATTATGGAACTGCTTTAGACCCACTTAAAATTCTTTTTTTAAAACAATAAAACAGGTGTTTCACTGAAATGAAGAGGATCATTTTCTTTTTGTTATTAGGTATAATAATAGCCATGATATTTTTTTTCTATAAACAAATAGTTTTTGAGAATAAGGAAGTAAAAAATGAAGTAGTGAAAGAAGAAGAGATTGAGTTTAAAATGTCTGGCTATTATTACTTCGGCTATCTTGATCAAAGAGAAAAACAAGATAGTGAGTTTGAAAAAGATTATTTTCATAATATGGATAACCACTTTCAAGATTATTATCATAACATGTTCATAATGTCTAAAAATGATAAAAAATTAGAAGAAGAATATATGAAATATTTTGAATCGATAGGCGGGTTGAGACTTTATTCAATACCGAGTACAGGTTTAAATTTAAAAAATGGTGACTATATAACTTTTATTGTGAAATCTCCTATTAAAGAATCATATCCTGCGATGATTGGGAAAATCGAAAGTGTTGAAGTGTTACATCCTAGAGTTGGTCATTAATCATTAAAGTTAAATTCATTTTAATGATACGAGGTAGATAAACGAATGATGTTTCTTCCAAAACCTTATAAAAAAAGAGTGGGATTTACCACTCTCAGCTTGTAGAGAAAGCAGGTATTTTTTCTCTATAAGCTTTTTTTATTATTTTTATCATATGTTCATCTGATTTTACCCTTTTTTTGCCTGTCGTCTCTGTGGAAAGAACGTGAATGCAGGCGCTGTTTTCCATAAAAACCGGGTAGGTTTTTATCTATATGTACGGCTTAATGTATAATAGAGAAAAACATGATTGAAACGGTTATCCGTTATGGAAGTGGATCAGGATGATAAAACTCTAAGGTGAAGGAGAGTCTTTCCTTGATTAAAATGAAACTCGTCGTTCCCCAAAAAAATTACATAACAAATGCGCTGGACAGGTTTCATGAGTTTCTTTTGACCGAAGAGAGTGAAGATCGTGAGGGGCCTGATTTCATATTGGAAGAAGTGGTTGTTCCTACGGATCAAGTAAGGGGAAAAACGTTTGATGCCGATGTGATCATTTCAAGGGGGCTCGTGTCAAAACTATTAAAAGAAAGTCACGATTCCACTCCAATCGTTGATATTCCTGTTCAAGGAATTGATTTGATCCGCAGCCTGGATGAATGCAGGAAACGTTTCGGACAAAAAAAGGTTGCGGTGATTGGTGCGGCGAACATGATTTTTGGTGTGGAGAATTTGGAGGATATTATTGAATTGCCGATTCACAAATATATTCTGGATGATATTCGTTCATCGGATCATCTCGTAGACTTGGCGGCAAGTGAAGGTTGCGAAGTTATCTTATCAGGTTATAATACGTGCAAATATGCCGACCAAATCGGGTTGAGAACGATGTTGATTGAAACTGGAAAAGAGTCGTTTCGGCAAGCCTTGACTGAAGCAAAGCGCCTCGCCATCGTAAGCAGGAAAGAGCAGGAGAAGGCCCAGCAATACAAAACCATTTTGGACAATGCCTATGAGGGGGTTATAGCTGTTGACCTAAATAGAAAAGTGTCCATTTTTAATATATCCGCTCAAAAAATATTGGGTATTTCCGGTTCTCATTTGCTTGGAGCTCCGATTACAGATGTTTTGTCTAAGGGTGAACTTCTTGACCGCCTGCTTGATGAAAAAGATTTTCACGAAGATATCATTTCCTATGAATCGATTCAGTTATCCGTGAAAAAAGCCGGGATCTTTCTCAAGGGCAAGCGTGTGGGAGATATGGTCGCTTTCCAGGATGTGACCGGAATTCAAGAAATGGAAGGAAAGATCCGTAAAAAAATGCATATGAGGGGCCATGTCGCGAAATATTCGTTTGGAGACATTTTTCACAAAAGTAAGGCCATCCAAGAAGTCATTGATACGGCAAAATCCTACAGCGAGGCGGATTCAAATATATTAATTATTGGGGAAACAGGAACGGGGAAGGAAATGTTTGCCCAAAGCGTTCATAACCATAGCCAGCGAAGCAATAATCCGTTTGTGGCGATTAATTGTGCCGCGCTTCCGGAGAGCTTGCTCGAAAGTGAACTTTTCGGTTATGTGGAAGGGGCCTTTACCGGAGCGATGAAAGGCGGCAAACAGGGTTTTTTCGAACTTGCGCATCGAGGGACGCTGTTTCTCGATGAAATTGGAGAAATCTCTCCCAAGTTGCAAAGCCGCTTGCTTCGCGTTCTCCAGGAAAGGGAAATTATGAGGGTCGGAGACGATAAAGTTATTCCGGTTGATGTAAGAATTATTGCGGCAACGAATCAAGACTTACTGAAAATGGTGCAAAATAACGAATTCCGGGCGGACTTATTTTATAGATTGAGTGTGCTGGATCTCAAACTGCCGCCATTGAGGGAGCGGCCCGAGGACATCGCGGTTTTGGCGGAGGCCTTTTTACAAAAAGTGACATTCACCAAATCGGCACTGCAATTGCTTTCAGAGCAAAGATGGGAAGGCAATATTCGTCAGCTGCAAAACTTTTGTGAAAGGTTGACAGTACTTTGCAAGGGACAAGTCATTGATGAACTGGAGCTGGCCAAGCATTTGCCGGAGCAAGGGGAGCGAGAGTCCACTGAAAGCAACCCATCCTTTTTATCCGAAAAAGAAAGAATCATCCGTGCTCTTGAAAAGCATCATTTTCATAAAGGGAAAGCGGCGGCTGAATTGGGAATGAGCCGGACAACGTTTTGGAGAAAACTGAAAACCTGGAGAATTGAAACGAAATGAAACAAAATGAGAAAAAATGTTTCGTTTTGTTTCATTTTTATTTCACGCAGTTGTGATTCCATTGAGATGATGGATGGCATCATATTTGCATAATATTATCTTAGAACGATGTATGAAGTAGGAGTGAACCACAATGAAGACGGAAGAAATATGCGAACTTGTCCGCCCGCTCATCCCTGAAGGCCGAATTTTAACCCAAATAGCAGACAGATATTCATATAGTTTTGATGCTTCTTTCGGGGAATATTTGCCCGATCTCGTTATCCAACCGGAAAATAAAGAGCAGATTGCGGCTATTATGAAGCTTGCCAATGAACATATGATCCCTATATATCCAAGAGGGGCGGCCACATCGTTAAGCGGCGGCTCGCTGCCTGTAAAAGGCGGTATTGTCCTTGACATGTCCCAGTTTCATAAGAAGCTGGTTATTGACAGGGAAAATTTACTGGCCATCGTTTCTCCCAGCGTCATTACCGGAGACATTCATCAACAGGCAGAAGAAGCAGGATTGTTTTATCCGCCCGATCCAAGCAGTTCCCACGTTTCTACAATAGGCGGAAATTTGCTTGAAAATTCGAGCGGGCCAAAAGGATTAAAATATGGAACGACGAAGGAATATGCCATAGGTCTCGAAGTCGTTACACCAACAGGGGAGATCATCCGTACCGGCGGGAAGACAGTGAAAAATGTAACCGGGTATGATTTAACGCGACTGATTGTCGGTTCGGAAGGAACGCTTGGAATTGTGACTGAGGCGATAGTAAGGTTGATACCGAAACCGCAGGCTCGGAAAACATTGCTTGCATCGTTTGAAAGATTAATAGATTCGGGTCATGCCATAACGAATATTTTATCTGCCGGAATTTTGCCAAGCGCAATGGAATTAATGGATAACGCTTGCATCCGTGCGGTAGAAAGCTACACGCCAAGCGGGCTGCCGGTCGAAGCGGAAGCGATCATTATTGTTGAAATTGATGGGCATGAGGCAGCCATCGCCGAGGAAATCCAACGATGTGAAGCGATTTGTTTTGCACAAAAAGCAACAGAAGTGAGGGTGGCCCAAACCGAGGAAGAACGGGCTAACATTTGGAGGGCGAGAAAGATGGTTTCGCCTGCGATCACAAAAATGGGCCCAACGAAAATTTCTGAAGATGCAACGGTCCCCCGGAGCGAAATTCCGAAAATGATGGAGCGGCTACATGCCATACGTGACAAATATCAACTAAACCTCGTGGTGTTTGGCCATGCCGGAGACGGAAACCTTCATCCAAATATTATTACGGATAAGCGGAATGTGGAAGAAATGAAGCGGGTGGAGTCCGCGGTGAGTGAGATTTTTGAAGCAGCGGTTGAATTGGGCGGCACACTGTCGGGAGAGCACGGCATTGGTACGTTGAAGTCGCCGTATATGGAAATGGAACTCGGAAAAGAAGGCGTTCAGATGATGAAAAAAATTAAAGATGCCTGGGACCCGAACGGAATTTTGAA
Organism: Siminovitchia thermophila; assembly: GCF_016909185.1. GTDB lineage: Bacteria > Bacillota > Bacilli > Bacillales > Bacillaceae_C > Siminovitchia > Siminovitchia thermophila. Next base: position 116,703 of record NZ_JAFBFH010000005.1, read on the forward strand.
TCCCGGCAAAATTTTTCCGCAGCCCGGTCAAACAAAGGTGGTTTTAACGTGAAAAACAATGCTGTCTGTCATCCAGAACATCAATACGTTTCTCTGCTCCATGAACTGACTTATGAGGCGGCTAATATGTGTGTTCAGTGTGGTTATTGCCTTCCAGCCTGCCCTACGTATGAATCGATGGGGAAGGAATCCCAATCGCCGAGAGGGAGAATCAATCTAGTGAAAATGGCGGCAGAAGGCAAAATTGATTTGCAAAAAGACCTTGCCGAACCGATTGATCTTTGTCTTGGCTGTCGCGCCTGTGAAGTTGCCTGCCCGGTAAGCGTCCCTTACGGTGAAATCTATGAAGCGGCCAGGAGCGTCATTGCCCAGCAGCAAAAAGAGGAGGAGAACAAGTCTTCTGTTGGCGTAAAGATTCGCGACAAAGTGCTGAACAATGTTTTTCCTCACCGCAAACGGCTTCGTCTGATCGGAAACGCCACATGGCTTTATCAAAAAACAGGCGCCAACAAGTTGGCCCGTAAGCTGAAGCTCGTGCATAAAGTATCCGAGTCGATGGGGCAGTTTGAAAAAATCCTGCCGAATGTGGAATCTCCATTGAAGCGGTATAAATATGGTGAAATCTATCCGGCCGACGGCGAGAAAAAAGCGACTGTCGCTTTTTTTACAGGATGTGTCATGGATGCCATGATGTCAAACATAAACCGGATGACCATTGAATTGCTCCAGAAAGTGGGGTGTAAGGTGTTTATCCCCAAAGCACAAAGCTGTTGCGGTGCATTGCATGCCCACCAGGGAATGATACAGGAAGCAAAAGAATTGGCAAAAGCCAATATCGAGGCTTTCGAATCGTCCGGAGCGGCCTATTTTATCAACAATGCCGGTGGTTGCGGCGCGATGCTTTGTGAATATGATAAGCATTTAAAAGGAGAGCCAGAATGGGAAGAGCGTGCCCGGCGGTTTACTGAAAAGTCCCGCGATATAACAGAAATGCTCGTGGAGTATGGCCCGCTTCCTTATAAAAAAGAGGAATGGGACGGGATCATTACGTATCAGGATTCCTGTCATTTGCGAAACGTCCAGGGTGTATCCATCCAACCGAGGGAGCTGTTACGCTCGGTTCCGGGGGCCGAGTTTGTGGAAATGAAAGGGAGCGACCGTTGCTGTGCTTCCGGCGGAATCTATAATTTGATCCACTTTGATGAATCGATGAAAATCCTTGATGATAAAATGGAAAACGTTAAAGCAACCAAAGCCAAAACGATCGTGACGACCAACCCGGGCTGCCTGTTGCAAATGAAGCTGGGGGTGGAAAGAAGCGGACTTGAGAATGCCCGGGCTTTGCATATTGTGGAGGTGCTCGCGGAAGCTTGCGGGATTGAATCATAAAAGAGCGCATGGCGGCTCAGGCGCTCTTTTATCCGGCATGTAAGGTGCCGCGTAAGCCTCCCACATCGAAATCTTGAGTGAATATAAAAGGTCTAAGTGTGAGAAAACGGCACCTAAATGCCCGATTGGTTCAACTAACATTCAGTAGGAGCCCTACTGAATGAAGTTTCACTTTATCCCGTAAATATACTTCAATAGTCATCTTGCCGTCTTCCTGCTATCCATTCAGTGCGCTGCCAACAGCAATTTCGTCTTTCGCTTGTTTATCCGCTTGTTGTTTTTCAGGGAAGAGAAGGCTGAAAATGACACCGAAGGCCAAAGCGATAAAAAATGTGGTAAAGCGGGAAGAGATGATCTCCTCAAGAGGCGTGGAGATCCAGACGACCGTTCCCACAAATCCGGAAATAATCGTGGCGATCACGCCGGTTCCAGAGTATTTTCTCCAAAAGAAGGTGAGAATGATGGCCGGTGAGAGTGTGCAACCGACTCCTGCCCATGCCCAACTGACAATCAAATAAACGAGCGATTTGGAAAAAAGGGCGATCATGAGTCCAAGGAAGCCGGCTCCAAGTATCGTTAGCCTGGATACCAAAACGAGCTTTTTTTCTGACAAGTTGATTCCAAGCGCATTTCGGACAATATCTTCGCTGACGGAACTCGTTACCACAAGTAATTGCGAATCTGCTGTCGAAATGATCGCTGCCAAAATACCGGCAAGAAGGATGCCCGCAATCCACTCAGGGAACAAATCAAGAACCATTAAGGGCAAGATCGTTTCCACATCCGCAAAAGCTTGGCCTCTATATAATGTCAAAGCGGTAATCCCGATCAAGAAAGCCCCGGTATAGGCAAACACGGTCCATAAAATCGCCACTGCTGTTCCCGTGTTGGCTTCTGATCTGTTTTTTAATGCCATAAAACGCGCGCTTAATTGTGGTTGGCCTCCAAGAAATCCGAAGAACCAGGCAAAATTGTTAAATAGTAAAAGACCCAGTGCGAATCCTGTTAATCCGCCCGTCCACGAATCCATCGTCGGACCCGCACTTACTAAGGCATCAAGGATGGACAGATTCTCCGCTTTGATTTTAAATAATGCGATAATGGGCAGGCCGACAAGGGTAAGCAGCATCATCAAGCTTTGAATCATATCGGTCCAGACGACGGCGATGAATCCGCCGAGATAAGAGAGCAGAATGACAATGCTGATACTGATCAAAACGCCTGTCACCGGCTTGATGCCAAAGACGGTAAACAATGTTTTCCCCGCGCCGGCGATTTGGGCGCCAAAATAAAACATCATAAAGCTGATAATCAGTATGGTACATATCCACAGAATGATTTTGGCTTTCGATTCAAACCTTTTGGCCAAGTATCCGGGGAGTGTCATAACTTGATATTTTTCGGCTTCTCCCATAAACTTTTTCGCCAAAAACAACCAAGAAAAGATGATGCCCGATGCAATGCCTACAGCTACCCAAATGGCAGAAAAACCGGTCATAAACACAAAACCCGTATAGCCAAGCAGAAGCCAGGCGGATTCGCCTGTCGCCCTTTCTGAAAAGGCAAGCGTCCAGCCGGGCAGCTTTTTACCGCCAAGAAGAAACTCCGAATGTCCCATGTCTTTCCTGCTGAAATAGTATCCCACCGCGACCAATATCAGACAATACAAGGCGAATTCAACAAGTATGACAGTATGCATTGTCATCTACTCCTTATTTTTAGTCGATCACAAATATACTTTCTGGCCGATGTTTCGTTGTACCGCGCTTTCGTATATTTTCAGTGCTGCGACAAGATCAAAAAGAGCCATGCCAGTCGACTTAAATAAAACGGGCCTTTCATCAGTTCTGTTTATGGCACCCACCTTGTTGACAATAACATTTGAAAAAGGGATGATTTGCCGGGGAGCCATCCAAGCGTTTTTAAGAGGATCGATCACGTCTCCTGTTTCGTTTTTTGCATCAAGCGTGTCAATATACATACGGGAAGCGCCCTTGAATAGAGCTTCGGGAAATTCCCTCATGTCCACCCGAAAGGAGCCGATTCCAATGATGAGCTTTCCCGAATATATGTGCTGGTTATTTGGTAAAACCGGCTGTTTTGAAGTTGTTGCGGTAATCACGATGTCGGATTGTTTCACGAGTTTTTCTAGAGAGTCTTCCGCTGTGATGTCGATATCGGGAGCGATTTTCAGTTTCAGCTTTTCAATAAAAGCTTCTGTTTTTGGGCGTGAACGGTTCCATAAAACGATCTTATTAAAATCCCGTTCTTTACATGCCGCAGTTAACTGATGTAACCCTTGAGCGCCTAATCCAACGAGACCGATGATTTTCGCATCCCGTTTGGCCAAGTGTCTTACAGCCAAGCCGCCGAGTGACCCGGTTCGCATATTTGTCAACGTTGTGCCATTTAAAATAGCTTTCACTTGACCACTCTTGCCACAAAGCAGGATCATCAGTCCCTGAGTGACAGGAGTTTCTATATTATCAGGGAAAACGCTTACAATTTTGGTGCCGATTGACTCAGCCGCTATACACGGCATGAGCAGAAAGGTATTTTCTCCTGTCGATAATTGCATTCTTTGTCCCATGACGAATTGTTTTTGATGGTAAAGTTTGTAGGCATGTTCCAAAGAATCCGTTATTTGAGTGATATGAATCGCCTTTTGGATGTCTTTTTCACCCAATAACAACAAGGTTTGTCGCCTCCTTTTATATCGCGTTATACAATGGCATGTTCCAGCACTAGATCATTTTCTGCAAACCGTTCAAATCGTAAAGGCGTCAAGTCAATCGTTTCATATGCTCCTTTGCATATGAGTTCTGCCAAGCCTAGTCCAACCCCCGGAGCCTGCTGCATCCCGTGTCCGCTAAAGCCGAGTGCCATGTAATAGCCGCGCATTTCCGGATGGGAGCCGATAATGGCATTTTGGTCTTTCAGATTATAATCGTACAGTCCCGCCCAGCCTGATTCGAGTTTCAGGCTTTCAAAGTTGGTGATTCGGTGGGCAAGAATTGGCCATAGCTCCTCGAAATGGGAGCGCTTCCAATCGAAATCATATCCAGGCTTTACATGATCGGAAAATCCGGTAATGATCCGGTCGCCTTCGTGGCGAAAATATACTCCCGTTGGATCGACTGTAAGTGGAAGCGGGTTTTTCAACGGTACGGCAGGATCGAACAAAAAGATCTGTCTCTTTAAAGCTACTATTGGGAGAGGAAGACCCATTTTTTCACTAAGCTCGGCACCCCAGGCACCCGCACAGTTCATCACGACTTTCGCTTCCTCTACCCTGCCGCTTTTTGTTTTGACCCCTGTCACCTGGCCGCGGTCATGGAGGATCATGTCGACTTCTTCGGAAACATATTCAACATCCTTTTTCCGGGCCTCATATTTATATGCTTGCATCACGGAATAGGGATCCAGATACCCGTCCTCCGGACAAAACAATCCGCCGGCCAAATCAGTTGGATTCAACTCCGGAATAATAGCGAGCAGCTCTGCCGGCTCTAAAAATCTGGATGGCACGCCGAGCTCGTTTTGCAGCTTTTGTTGTTTCTCCATCGCCGACAGCATATCATCTGTGGCGAGGAATAAATATCCACGCTGTTTGAAATCGATCTCTGCGGGATCGCCGTTTATTTTCATTGTTTGAGAGAACTGTTTATACTGCTGAAGGCTGTAGCGGCTGAGCGTTATGTTGATGGCTGTTGTGAAAAGCTGCCTGATGCCTCCGGCACTTCGGGGAGTCGAAGCGTATTCATAGGCGGGATCTTTTTCAAAAACGATTATTTGTCCTTCATAGCCGCATTTCCGCAAATGGTATGCGGTACTCGATCCCATAACTCCTCCTCCGACAATAATGATGCGATGTTTCAATGACTTGCCTCCTCTCTGCTGATTACATGTCATTATAAAGTAGATACTCATTCAATCAATATAAAATATGCACAACATTTAGAATATAAAAATAGTGGAATTTTGCTATAATTTTTGTACATGGAGAGAAACTTTATCTCGTTCGGGGGTTGGAACATGAAAATTCTTGAGCAAATTGCACAATCAATCGTGGAACAAACTTCCTCTTTATTAGGGGTATCCATGAGCATTACAGATGCAGAAGGGGTGATTGTCGCCTGTGATCGGAAAGAGAGAATTGGGTCGTTGCACCGTGCATCCGCCCAGGTAATCAGAGAAGGGAGAGAAGTTGTTTTTACAAAAAACAAAGCCAAGATTCTTGAAAATGTACTGCCCGGTATTGCTACGCCTATCCGTTTGCACAATCAAATCATTGGCGTACTCGGAATTATCGGAGAACCATCAGAAGTGGAAAAGTTTGTCAACATCGTTCGCAACCATGTAGAAATGATACTTCATGAGAACTTTCGAACCGAGTCACTGCTCCTTCAAATGAAAACAACTGAACTGTTCGTACAGCACTTGATTCATTTTAATGAATGGGAGAATAATGGCGAGCTGGAAAACTATTGCGAAATGCTCGGTTATCGGTTTCATCTACCCAGAGTTTGTCTGATCCTCCACCTGCCTTCGCTGGCACAAATAAAGGCAGAAGCAAAACCTGTTGCTTTTTCCCAAATAGAACTTAAAAACGTTATTTGTCATCTATTCCAAGCCACCATGAGTGATATTGTGTGTCCGATTGGCCAAGACAAGTGGATTGTTCTCAAACAAATCGAAGAGCAAAAAATGGGAACGTTAGCGGAGTTATGCGAACGTTCTGCTAGAAAGTTGACTTTGTTTCTGGAGCGGCATCATCTTCATTGCAAGGTTTCCATTTCATACGGCAAATGCTACAAGGGGCTTGAAGGAGCCTCCAAATCGTATCGACAGGCTCACAAAGCGCTCATCATTGGTTTGGAGAAAAACAAGAACAATGCAGTCTATTCGTTTGACAGTTGGGCAATTCTTCCCGACATCTTCTTGGAGGAAATGGACTTTTCCTTTTTAGACCTTTTCGCTGATGACATACAAAAAATATGGGCGCATCCCGAAGCGGAAATGCTGGTCAAGACGTTTCTTTCTTACTGTGAAAATAATATGAATGTTAGCCGGACTGCGAGGTTTCTATATGTGCACCGCAATACGCTCATTTATAGACTGAATAAAATCAACCAATTATTCAAAATTGACGTCCAGTCCTTTGAACAATGCCAAGTCTTGTACATCGTATTAAAAAAAAGTATAGAAAACAGAGCTTTGCAAAGGAAGGGGTGAAATTTTTACGAAAACAATATACCCAATGGCAATAAAGATACCATTCCCGCGCTCGGCGAGAATGACAGTGAAAGATGGATAATTGAGCAAAACAGCGATGATCATTCTTTCGTTCCCAAACCGCTACAGGGAGATGACTGGATTTACAAGAACGCTTTAACGAGTGGGCATACGCCAACGGATGAAGTGAAAATTCCCGTCATGTTTGTTTTTTCTAAAAAAGGGTATTGGTTAAACATTACACTGGAGAAAAAGATGAACAGGGGGAGTAAGAAACGTGAGTATGACATCTTCCATACCCGATAATACACCTGATTTGAAGGCTGGTTCAAACTTACAAATAAAGTCTTTTGTGAAAGGAGACCCGTCACCATTTCATAACATCGATTATAATAAGACAGGTGTTTACGAATTGACTGATTACACTTTTAGAACACCTTTGGAAAAAATGGATGTTTTCAATGAACTGCTTACGATTCCGTATCCGTGTGAGATCTGGATATTGCCTGTTACAGAGCCAACTACCGCTTTGTTAAAAGAATTACCCAAAAACAAAACCTACGAAAAAACTGCTTCGTTATTCACACTGTTATTGTCCGTTAAACAAACGATGGAAAGGGACCGGACCTTTTTGGTGGCACAACATCAGACAGCTGGCGAAATCATAAAAATTCTTGAAAAGCTGGGCTTTACCGTTACAGAAAAAAGCCCTGAACAATTAACATCCATACAGTTGGCATAAAAGGCAGGGCCACAAGTGGAAAGCGGATGGATATTCGCGCAAATCGTGACAATAAAATCGCGTGAAATCAAGGTTTGTACATTTGATTTCAGGCGGTTTGTTTTTTGTTATAAAAGACGGACAGTGATCAGTGGATGGCGTTTCTGCTTGCAATTATTCATTTTTAAGAATAATCTGATACAAAAGACAAACTGGAAAATGATCTAGTTTTTTGAATACATACATGATCTTCGGCAATTTATAAAAACGAAAATGTAAAATAGGGAAATAGTACGATAGGTATTGTTGGGAGACCTTTTTTGGAGGGGAATGGGATAGATGCGGTGCGGCCCCAATTTGTTTGTATCATATTTAAATATACATTGAATTTGAGCGGGGGGAATGGATATGCATGTTGCGATTGCGGGCGGAAGTGGTTTTCTTGGTAAAGTGTTGCAAAAGCAGCTTTTGAACAATGGCTTTCGCGTGACTATTTTATCAAGAGATCCTGACAAGGTCGAAAAATCAGAAGGTCTTGCGGCTGTCAAATGGCTAGTTGATGGAGCACGGCCTGAAGAAGAACTGATAAATGTGGATGCTTTCGTCAATCTGGCAGGAGAAACGATTAATGGAATCAGATGGACAAGCAAAAAGAAGGATAGAATTGTAAGAAGCAGGCGGGCTGCAACGAAAGAACTGATACGCTTGGCGGAAAAAATGGCCCACAAACCGAAAGTGTTGGTCAATGCTTCGGCTATTGGGTATTATGGCATGTCTGCCACGGAAACATTTACAGAAGCTTCAAGGAGCGAGGCGACCGACTTTTTGGCAACTGTCGTAAAAGATTGGGAAGAACAAGCCTTGGCGGCGGAAGGACTTGGAATTCGAACCGTGCTTGTCAGATTGGGCCTGATTCTTGGAAAAGAAGGCGCGCTCCCTTTGATGGCACTTCCTTATAAGTTGGGGGTGGGAGGGACGGTCGGCTCCGGTGAACAATGGGTTTCCTGGATTCATGTGGAGGATGCGGCCCGTTTAATAGCTTTTGTAATCGAGCATCCTGCTATTTCTGGACCGATAAACGCCACAGCACCCAAGCCGGTTCAAATGAAAGAGTTTGGAAAAACGCTCGGCGCTGTTTTGGGGCGGCCGGATTGGCTTCCGGTTCCTGAATGGTTCATTCGCGTGTTACTGGGAGAAATGAGCAATATGCTCGTTCGGGGGCAGCGGGTGACTCCCGAAATGGCGATCAAACATCAATTTGATTTTTTGTATCCGAATATAGAGATTGCATTAAAAGAAATATTAGATAATAATAGATGACAAGTTTATCAAAAAATAGATTTTTTATCCAATTTATGCTACCATTTATCTATACAGTAGCATGACTAGAGGATGAAGATATGAGCCTAGAAAAGATGAATATAGGTGCGATGATTAAATATCATCGCCAATTAAGGAATATGACCCAGTCCGAATTATGCAAGGGAATTTGTTCTGTCACACATTTAAGCAAGTTTGAGAACTATAACAAAGAAGCAAATTGGGAAACGATCATGCTGCTGCTCGATCGGTTGGGCATTTCACTGGATTCCATTCAGCAGACATCAGAAAAGATTTCTACAGAACTTTCCGATTTACTCGATGCGGTGCTTTCGTATGATAAGGAACGGGCAACGGAGTGCTACAATCGTGTGAAGGAATTACAAGAGTGTATTACGTTTTCCAACTATATATCACTCTATCATTTATATGTATATCGCTATCACTTGCTGATGAATCATTTGGAGGAAGCTGAAAAGGAACAAGAAATTATCAGACAAATAGTCAATTCAATGCCAGAACAGGAAAAAGAGCTTTATGAATTTATTAATGGCGCTTACTATATTATAAAAGGTGATTATAAATTATCTTTGGATACTCTGCTAAAAGTAGAAGCGAATGATCTATTGCCGTCTTCGTGGCAAGCGGAACTCTATTATTTCATTGCCTTCAATTATGCTAATCTAAAAGATAGCAGCAGCAGTGTTGCATACGGCCATAAAGCGTTGGAGGCGTTTTCCAGATCGTTTAATTATTTGCGAATATTGCATACCCAGTTTCTATTAGGCATTGCGTATACAGATTTGGGCATTTACGAGAATGCCACTGAACAATATAACTATATATTTAAAAATATGAACTTGATTAATGCGGATGAATTAAAGTCGGCCATGTATAACAATTATGCCTTGCTCTTAGAGAAAATGGGCGAAATGGATCAGGCTGCCCGCTATTATCTCCTTTCAATGGAACATGCGCAGACGGAAACGGAGTATTTAACGAGCTTGTGCAGTTACACCGAGCTTCTCATTTCCCTGGGCCGGAAAGAACAAGCACTCGAAAATATTTCAAAAATACTGCAGGAAACAAAAGCAAGCTCCATGAGGAAGCAGCAGCTCATTTTCAAATATTATCAATACTTATTGAAAAACAGAAAAGATAGAGCGATGGACTTTCTGGAAAATGACTTGCTTCCATATTTGGAAAAGACCTATTTTATAGAAGATTATAATAAATTCGCTTTATCCTTGGCCCGATATTATTCAGACTCTAACTTGGATAAAGCTCTTTATTATTATAAAAAAGTCGCGGAAAGGGGGGAATGAAAATGAAAAAGCTATATTTAACAGCAGGAGTGGCATTTGCGCTGTACGTCGCTCCAATTATTGGAGGAGTCGTCCCTCAAGCACCACCAATCTTTCCTCCGGTATAAAAATGAACTGCTCCGCCTTGGAGCAGTTTTTTACTTCTGATATAATAAAATAAACTTCATCGCATTTGAGTAGGGGAACCGGTGTCGCCGGTTGAGAAAGCATTGGTGAAATGCTGACCCTTTGAACCTGATCTGGTTCATACCAGCGAAGGGAACGTCAATGAATACAAATATATACTTTTGGCGCCTTTTGGGTTCTTTTTTCCCGGGCGCTTTTTATCATTCAAGGAGGAACATCCAATGAATAAATGGTGGGCAGGTTGCATCACATTGCTTTTATTCCTGGCAGGCTGCGGGAACAATGCGGCCGATAAAAATGAAAATGAAAAAAAAGAAGAAAAAGGACATCAAAAGGTGTCGGTCGTACTCGATTGGTCGCCCAATACAAATCATACGGGGCTTTATGTGGCGAAGGAAAAAGGCTTTTTTGAAGAAGAAGGCCTGGATGTTGACATCATCATGCCGGGGGAAGCTGGCTCTGATCAGCTTGTTGCTTCTGGAAAGTCCGAATTTGGAGTGAGTTACCAAGAAAGCGTGACAGAGGCGCGTGTTCAAGACGTGCCGATTGTGTCTCTTGCAGCCGTGATACAGCACAATACATCCGGTTTTGCCTCCCTTAAGGAAAAGAACATTACATCTCCGAAAGACTTTGAAGGAAAAACGTATGGCGGCTGGGGAGCCCCGCTTGAGGAAGCGGTCCTGGCGTCACTGATGGAGGTGTCTGGCGCCGATATAGAGAAAGTGGATATTGTCAACATGGGAGAAGCGGACTTTTTTACCGCTGTGCAAAGAGATGTTGATTTCGCTTGGATTTATTATGCATGGACGGGAGTGGAAGCGGAGCTTCGCGGGGAAAAATTGAATATGATTTACTTGACCGATTACTCTGATCAGCTTGATTATTATACGCCAGTCATTACGACGAATGAGGAAATGATCAAATCGGATCCGGATACGGTTAAAGCATTTATGGCAGCCGTCTCCAAAGGGTACGAGTTTGCTATCAGCCAACCCGAAAAAGCTGCGGAGATATTGATCAAAGCGGTACCGGATCTTGATCCGGAGCTTGTGAAAAAAAGTCAGGAATGGCTTTCTCCCCGCTATCAAGATGATGCGGCCCGCTGGGGAGAACAAAAGGCCGAAGTATGGAAAAACTACATGGACTGGATGCTTGAAAAAGATTTGCTCGAAAAGGAAATGGATGTAGAAAAAGCCTTCACGAATGAATTTTTACCCAAATAGGAGGAGTAAACGATGACAAACTCACTGATCAGCATACAGATCATCCCGAAAACAAAAAGTGGCGAAGACGTTATTCCATATGTCGATGAAGCGATTAGAGTCATTGAGGAATCCGGAGTCCGTTATGAAGTACATCCTTTGGAAACGACGATGGAAGGGGACTTTACCAAATTGATGGATGTTGTGAAAAAAATGAATGACCGGATGATTGAAATGGGCAGTAAAAATGTGATCTCCCAAGTGAAAATATTGTATCAGCCGGACGGAATTTCCATGGGCCAATTGACGGAGAAATACCGGTAATGAAAGTGCTGGTCAAAAAAGGATGGAGGCCACTGGGGGTCCTCCTCCTTTTATTATGTATATGGGAAGTATACGTAAAACTTGCCAACATTCAGGGCTGGCTGCTTCCTGCCCCCAGCTCCATTGCAAAAGAAGGGGTTTCCGGATATGCGGAACTCGCGCCGCATATCCAGTCTACAGTTGGACTGGCCATTGGAGGATTTTTGATCGGATGTGCAGTTGGTATTCTTGTCGCCATCTTGCTTCATTTAGTGCCGGGATTTCACGAATCCGTTTATCCGCTCCTCATTTTATCGCAGAATGTGCCGATTATTGTATTGGCGCCGCTTCTGGTGATTTGGTTGGGGTTTGGGCTTTTACCCAAAGTCATTGTCATTACCCTTGTCTGTTTTTTCCCTGTCGCGGTAGCGGCGATGGACGGGTTTAGGAGTGCCCCGGCCGAGATGAAGCGATATATGTTAATGGTCGGTGCTTCAAAAATGCAAATATTTACAAAGCTGGAATGGCCATACGCTTTATCATCTGTCTTTTCCGGACTCAAAATTTCCGCCACATACAGCATCATGGGGGCGGTGATCTCGGAGTGGCTCGGAGCGAAAAAGGGGCTTGGTGTTTATATGACGCTCGCTTCCTCCTCATTTCGCACGGATCGCGTTTTTGTCGCGATTTTCATTATTATGTTCTTGAGTTTGCTGTTTTTTGGGGTGATTACCTTGATGGAAAACAGGCTGATCAAGTGGAGAAAAAGGAAGGTACTGTGAATGGGCCATTTAACAATACAAGGTGTAAGTAAAAGTTTCGGACAAAAAGAAGTGTTGCGAGATATTCAACTGAACATTGCAGAGGGCGAATTTATCTCGATTCTCGGACCTTCCGGAAGTGGAAAAAGCACTTTGTTTCATGTGATTGGCGGTTTGCTAAAGCCTGATCAAGGTTCCATCTTTTTACATGACCAGGAGATTACCGGAAAGCGGGGTTTTATTAGTTATATGCCGCAGCATCACGCGCTTTTTCCATGGCGCACTGTCCTTCAAAATGTCCTGCTGGGCCAGGAGTTGCAGGGAGGAAAACAGGATCAACAAAAAGCGTTCGATATGATCCACAAAGCTGGTTTGGCCGGGTACGAACATTCGCTGCCCGATGCTTTGTCTGGCGGAATGAAACAAAGGGCTTCTTTTATTCGGGCGTTATTAAACCCGCAGCCGCTTATACTTTTGGATGAGCCATTTTCGGCATTGGACGATTTTACCCGGCAAGATATGCAAAAGTGGCTTCAGTCAGTTTGGATGGAATATCGCCGGACGATTCTTTTCATCACTCATAATATAGAAGAAGCATTGTTCCTCTCGGACCGAATTGCCATTTTGTCGACGAATCCAGCAACGGTCGTCAAACAGTTCGAGGTTCCATTTGAGAGACCGCGAACAGGAAATCTCGTTTTATCAAATGAATTTTTAGAGTGGAAGCGCCTTGTTGCAAATCATATCGCCAAACAGGATGATGAAAATGCGTAAGATGATTGATTCACATATTCACCTTGATTTTTATAAAGATGAAGAGATAACGGACATATTGGGAGAGATGGAGCAGATGAATTGTGCGGGACTCATTTCCGTTTCCTTCCATTTGGAATCGTCCAAGCGAAATATGGCGCTAAGCAAAAAATATTCCCATGTTTACCCTGCTTTCGGATTCCATCCAGAACAGCCGCTTCCTAGTGATCGGGAATTGGCTGATTTCATTTCCTGGATGGAGGCCCGGGTAGATTTGCTGACGGCTGTAGGCGAGGTGGGCCTGCCGTATTATTTGCGGAACGAGCATGGTCCAGGCTTCCAACTGGAAGGCTATATCGAATTGCTCGAAGAGTTTATCAAATTGGCAAAAAGATGGGACAAGCCCATTGTTCTTCATGCCGTTTACGATGATGCTCCCCTAGCGTGCGACCTGCTCGAAAAACACGAGGTGACAAATGCCCATTTTCACTGGTTTAAAGGAGACAAGAAGACAATCCAAAGAATGGCGGCCAATGGTTTTTATATTTCAATTACACCCGATATCTTGTACGAAGAAGAAATTCAAGAGGTTGCCAAGCAATATCCACTCCGCCAAATGATGGTGGAAACGGATGGACCGTGGCGTTTTGAAGGACCTTTTTCCGGAAAAATGACCCATCCGGCCATGATTCATGACGCGATCCCGGCAATTGCCCGGCTTAAAAAAACGCCCCTCCCGATTGTATATGATCTGTTATACCAAAACACAATCAAATTTTACCGCCTATGAAGCCGAATACGTTTTAATGGACCCCAAAACGGAAAAAGAAAAAGAAACGAAGTGGAGGGATTCAAATGACATCAGAACCTGGACAAAATAAAATAGATCGGGCAAAAGCTTTGGCGAACCGCAATAAAAAAGATAAGGCCTTTTACAAAGATAAAGCGAAGCAAGCCCAACGCGACCAACTCGTTATGCCAGTTGATGACCTTTCCGATGACTTGATTGAAAAGCGCGAAGAAAACGAAGACGATAAAAGGGGAACCTATGGGCCGAAGGATTTATAGATAGACAAAAAGCAGTAATCGAGAAAATACCGGGATTACTGCTTTTTCGTTTCAGATAAAAATTGACGGTTTTTTTTGCAATTTTATATATGTAAATAAGAGCTTTTTATTATTACCGCCAAGGCCGAAGCATTAAAAGTTTAACAAGTGAATAACAAGTAAGCATTAGACGCTTAACGTTGTGTAACAACGGGAGGGGGCTGTTTTTTATAAAAAAAACCGAACGGCGCTAATTCTTTTTACTGTACTAGCTTTTCTCTGTTTCGAAAGACAAACCGGATAAATTTTTTTAAAAAAGAAGGAAAACATATACGAGATCTAAAATACATATCTATAATAAACAATTTAAGGGGAGGGAACCGCTGTTTGTCTTCATACGATAAGCTGTCAGATCAGAAATTAGCAAGTTTTTTTGTGGAAATTAACAAGAATATCAAAAAAGGAAAGCTTTCTAAGGCAATGAATTATGAAATAGCCTTGATCCAAGCTGTTGCTGACAAACGTGGACTTTCAAAATTAGACTTGCAAAAGCTTTACTTGAAAAGTGCTCGATATCTATGATGATGCCCGAGCGGTGAAGGTGAAAAGGAAAGCTGACATGAAATTAATCTTGACATCGTCTTCAAGCACCTTTAATATATAAAATAATATGATTTGTTTGATATGTGATGGCTATGACGAAGAGAAGTAGCTGTATCTTGGCACTAAAGAGAGCCGGTGGTTGGTGAAAACCGGTGTGCGGGAACAGTGAATGGGCTTCCGAGCTTCCAAACCGAACCTTGCTGAGGGCAGGCAGTAGGCTTTGGCGTATTCTCGGCGTTATAACGAGACGGGCATTAAGCATTGGCGCTTGTTGCCGGCAAAGTGGGCTGTGCAAACAGCTAATAAAGGTGGTACCACGGGTTTCCTCGTCCTTTGGATGAGGAGCCCTTTTTGTTTTTCATAAAGAAAATCGATGAATAAGAAGAGTACGCTTGGCGCATTCGAATCAGAGAGCTGGTGATGGTGGGAAACCGGCACGAATCGCCTTGTGGAATGGCCTTATGAGAGGCTTTCTGAAGTCAGAGTAGGAAAGCACGGTTTCCTCCGTTAACGGGATAGGGTATCGAATGGTTGAAGACGATTCTGTACCCGAAAGAGAAGGAAATTTTTTATTTCCAAAATGAGGTGGCACCGCGATACATTCGCCCTCTATAAATGCACTTTTGTGTATTTATGGAGGGCTTTTTTTTATGAAAAATGAGATGGGAGGAATGATGATGCAAACTTATTTGCAAAAGCTGATGGCGGGAAATCATTTAAGCGTGGATGAAATGACGGCCGCGGCAAGAATATTATGTTCTGGAGAGGCGACGGACAGCCAAGCGGGCGCGTTATTGGGACTGCTTGCTTTAAAAGGTGAAACGGCTGATGAAATCGCGGGGCTTGTTCAGGCGATTCGGGAAAGGTCCCTTCCCATCAAAAAGACGAGAGGAAGTGTGATGGATAATTGCGGAACAGGCGGGGATGGGTCCAAAAGCTTTAATATTAGCACTGCGTCTGCATTCGTGATAGCCGGTGCCGGGATTAAAGTGGCAAAGCATGGAAATCGCAATATCTCTAGCCAAACCGGAAGCGCAGATGTACTAGAGTATCTCGGTGTTTACTTGGAAAATACTCCAGAAGAAACGCAAGAGCTGCTAGAGGAAAACGGAATTGCCTTCTTGTTCGCTCCTTATGTTCATCCAGCCATGAAAAGAGTAATGAAAGTAAGAAAAGATTTACGCGTGCCAACTATTTTCAATTTAATTGGACCGCTGACCAATCCGATTGAGCTTGATACCCAGCTTGTCGGCATTTACCGCCGCGATAAGTTACAGATTATGGGTGAAGTGTTAAAACGCCTTGGAAGGAAAAGAGCTGTCATTGTAAACGGTGCCGGTCATATGGACGAATTGTCGCTTGCTGGAGAAAATCATCTCGTCATTTTGGATGAAGGCGAGCTGAACTCCATTAAGCTCCACCCGGATGAAGTGGATTTGCCGACATATTCCATTGAAGAGATCACAGGCGGGGACGCGGAACGAAATGCCAGGATTATGATGAGCATTTTAAGAGGGGATCAAGGTCCGTTCCGCGACACAGTGCTGTTAAATGCCGGTGTCGGCATATTTGCGAACGGCAAAGTTGACACCATTCAGGCGGGAATTCAATGTGCGAAAGAAAGTATTGATTCAGGCGCAGCATTGTCCAAACTGGAATTTTTAATAAGAAAGAATGAACGAATGAAACGGGGAGTGGTATGAATGACGATTCTTGACCGGATTATAGCCCAAAAAGACATTGAGGTGCGTGAGTTAAAAACGATTTATACTTCCTGCCAAGTAAAGCCCCAAAGAAGAAAATCGCTGTTTAACAGCATTCGTGATGCAGACACGATGAGTGTCATTGCCGAGGTGAAAAGGGCGTCGCCTTCTAAAGGAGATATTAAGCAAGATGTCGATCCAATCAGGCAGGCCCAAAAATACGAAGAGGCAGGAGCAAGTGCGATTTCTGTTCTAACCGACCGCCAATTTTTTAAAGGGTCGATGGCTGATTTGGCTGCTGTCTCCGCTGCTTTGCCTGAACTGCCTTTATTGTGCAAAGATTTTATCATCGACCGAGTGCAGATTGATGCCGCGGTTGACCACGGAGCAAGCGTTATTTTGCTTATCGCCGCAGCTTTAAGGGAAAAACAGCTTAAAGACCTTTATGATTATGCGCAATCAATGCAGTTAGATGTATTGTTTGAAGTCCACAACGAGCGGGAAGCTGAAACGGCTTTAAGAATCGGAGCCAATATCGTTGGCATCAATAATCGGGATTTGAAAACTTTTCATGTCGATTTGGCGGTGACGGAGCGAGTGGCCGCCCTCGTTAAAAACGAAAATGTTGTCATTGTCAGTGAAAGTGGGTTACGAACGAAAGAAGATGCTACTTTTGTAAAAGAAGCTGGTGCAAGTGCTGTTCTAGTCGGTGAAACATTGATGAAAGCAGAAGATATTGCGGGTACAATGTCTGATTTGAAAATTCCCCTGTTGAGGGCGGTGCGCTGATTGCGAGTCAAAATTTGCGGAATTACAACAGAAGACGCTGCTATAGCGGCTTCCCGTTCTGGTGCTGATATGATCGGTTTCGTATTTGCGGAAAGTTCGCGAAGAATCAGTCCGGAAAAGGCAAAAGAAATTGTTCAATTGCTCTCGGACAATGTAAAGATAACAGGCGTTTTTGTAAATGAAAAGGCCGAGGTCATACGCGATATCAAAGAAATGGTGAGCTTAGATTACGTGCAACTGCACGGTGACGAATCACCGGAGTTTTGTAAAAGTCTTGGAGTTCCGGTCATTAAAGCCTTGGCCATCCGGGAAAAAAGCGTTATCGAAAAAATGTCCCAATATAACTGCGACTATTTTTTACTTGACAGCCCCGGAGTACAGTATCGCGGGGGGAGCGGTAAAACCTTTGATTGGCATCTCCTTCAAGACAGGGATATTCCAAACGAAAAAATCATCCTTGCCGGGGGACTGAATGAGATAAATGTCCATGATGCCATTCGAACCGTTCGTCCCGCAATGGTCGACGTATCAAGCGGTGTAGAAACGAACGGAAAAAAAGATGTAAAAAAGATTGCTGCGTTTATTAAAGCGGTAAAAGGGAGAGAGAAGGATGTCCGTGTACACATTACCTGATCATAGAGGAAAATACGGCGAGTTTGGCGGTCGGTTTGTGCCAGAAACGTTGATGACGGCCGTGCTTGAACTGGAAGAAGAATACGCTAAAGCAATTGAAGACCCCGAATTTGAAAGGCAAATGGCCTATTATCTAAAACAATACATCGGGAGGGAAACCCCGCTTTATTATGCGGAGAGCCTATCAAAACAGCTTGGCGGAGCCAAAATTTATTTGAAACGGGAAGATCTAAATCATACTGGAGCCCATAAAATTAATAACACAATCGGCCAGGCCCTTCTTACACTCAGAATGGGAAAGAAAAAGGTTGTAGCTGAAACGGGAGCGGGACAACACGGTGTCGCAACAGCAACGGTATGTGCCCTTCTCGGATTGGAATGTATCGTTTTTATGGGGGAAGAAGATATTCGGCGGCAACAGTTGAACGTATTCCGAATGGAGCTGCTCGGAGCGGAAGTCAGAAGCGTATCGCAAGGAAACGGCACATTGAAGGATGCGGTTAACGAAGCGCTTCGCTACTGGGTTGCGCATGTAGAAGATACTCATTATATTTTAGGTTCGGTTGTCGGTCCTCATCCGTTTCCACAAATTGTCCGTGATTTTCAAAGTGTGATTGGAAGAGAGACGAAGCAGCAATTGCTTGGGCAAGAAGGTAGGCTGCCGGAGGCAATTGTGGCTTGTGTTGGCGGGGGAAGCAACGCAATGGGAATGTTTTATCCGTTCATCAATGATAAGCATGTGAAAATGTACGGTGTCGAAGCCGCTGGTCCGGGGATCGAAACAGGCAAGCACTCAGCTACCCTTACTAGCGGAAAAGCGGGGGTATTGCACGGGACATTGACATATCTCCTTCAGGATGATGCGGGACAAATCCTGCCGGCTCATTCTATCTCGGCGGGTTTGGATTATCCTGGGGTTGGTCCGGAACATTCCCATTTAAACGAATCAGGGCGCGTGACATACACTTCCGCAACGGATGAAGAAGCGCTTGAATCGTTTCAGTTGTTGGCAAAAACAGAGGGAATTATTCCTGCGCTCGAAAGTTCCCATGCCGTTGCATTTGGAGCCAAATTGGCCAAAAGAATGGCTCCCAATGAAATCATTGTTATCTGCTTATCAGGCAGGGGCGACAAAGATGTAGATACAGTCAGAACAGCGTTGGGAGGAAAAGAGAATGGGTAAAAAACGGATTGATGAAGCATTAGCCCGTGTATTGGAACGGGGAGACAAAGCGTTTGTCCCTTATATAATGGCAGGGGACGGAGGGTTGGACAATTTGCATGGACAAATTACTTTTTTAGAAAAATGCGGGGCTACAATTGTGGAACTAGGCATTCCTTTTTCCGACCCTGTCGCGGACGGACCGACTATTCAAGAGGCGGGAATCCGGGCTTTGGCAAGCGGAACGACGATGCAGGCGGTACTTGACGTTTTAAAGGAAGGAAAAGCGGATCGCCATGTTCCGATCGTGATCATGACTTATTTCAATCTTATTTATTCCTATGGAATAGAAAAGTTTGCCCAAATGTGTGTGGAAGCGGGAGTTGACGGGCTCATTATTCCAGATGTGCCGCTTGAGGAAGAAGAACTCGTGACCCCCGCACTTTCCGAACATGATATAGCCTTGATTCGTCTCGCTTCTCCAACAAGTCCTCGCGGCAGGATGGCCGAAATCGCCAGCAGAACAGAAGGATTTCTTTACGCCGTGACCGTCAAAGGAACAACTGGCGCGAGAACGGATTATGAAGCCGGGATAGCCGACTATTTGAAAACATTAAAGTCTTTTTCTGCCACTCCAGTCCTTGCTGGTTTTGGCGTCTCCAATCCGCAACATGTAAAAGAGCTGGGAGAACATTGTGACGGAGTGATCGTCGGAAGTAAAATTGTTCAACTGCTGGCGGATGGGAAACATGAGGAAATCAAGACACTTGTGCAATCCTCGAGATTTTCAGAGGAAAAAACTTTAAGCGATTTATAATATTTTGGCTTGATTGATAAGGAAATGGGGTAAAGACAAGACAAATGCGAAAAGGAGGAAGTTCCTTATGGGACAAACGAAAAAAATAAATTCCTTAGTATTGCTAGGTCTTGGTCTAAGTCTTGCTGGCGCCTATCTGTCTTCCAGGGAAAATCGTGAAAAAGCGATGCTGAAGGTCAGGCAGATAAAACATAAAGTGATCAGACTACGGGGAGCCCAAGAAGAGGATGTCAACTTGGTGGAAAAGGCGGGTCATCCGGATAAATATTCTTTGGAAGACGCCAAAATGGTATCGGAAGGATCTCAATACGGTGTTCACTTTTATAACGAAGAACAACAGCAACCATAAATGTACAACACAGCCCTGGCCGGGGCTGTTTTTTATTGTGGCGTCAGGGGCGTGTTGTGAACCAGATAATGAGGGATATAACCAATATGTGTGTGAGTAGTGATGGCCTAACAAGAAGAATGCCATAAAAATGTCAACATTTTAAGACCGAAAACCAAGATCTCCGGGTTGCGAGGCAAGCCATCGTAAACACCGTCATCATGTCCTTGTCATAGTCCGGATAATGAAAAAACTGTAAAATCACTTATTATAAGCAGTTCATCACCTTTACTCTGTTCATGGGGATTCAAAACACTTGAATTTTTTTGGTATTGTCCATTTTTACCGCATACACTAAAATAGACATATTGCAGTCTTTTGAACGTTAGAGGTGACAGTATGATTTTGCAAAAATATGACGGTATGTCGAATGATGAGTAAAAAGCGCAAATTGATTCGTATCATTTTGTTGTTTTGTTTTATATCGCTCTTTTTATATTTTAACAATCATTGGCTGCAAACATCTTCATATGAAATATATTCAGAGCGGGTTCCAAAACCTTTTGACGGGTTGACGATTGTCCAGTTATCGGACTTGCATGATGCCACTTTTGGTGACAAACAAAATAGATTGGTAGAAAAAGTGAAGAATCTCCACCCAGATGTAATTTTTATAACAGGAGACATCGTTGACAGCAATCGCTATGATTTAGAAAATAGCTTGGACCTTGTCCGGCAGCTAGTAACACTTTCTGATGTGTATTATGTAACGGGAAACCATGAAGTGGCAGTAAATCAGGTGGAGGAAATCAATGCGTCCCTGAAAAAACTTGGTGTCCATGTTCTGACAAATGACGCCAAAACATTTACGATTGATGGGGAGCAGCTCGTCATTGCTGGCATTGAAGATCCTTTGATGAAAGGCTTGGATTATCCCGACAAAGCGGTGACAGACTCATTGGAGGAAGCTTTTACCGGAATAAGGGGACAGCCATATAGCATTTTACTCTCTCATCGCCCCGAAGTATTTGATGTTTATGTAAAAAAAGAAATTGATCTCGCTTTTACAGGACATGCACATGGCGGACAAATTCGCCTTCCGTTTATTGGTGGCTTGATTGCGCCGGGGCAAGGCTGGTTTCCAAAATATACGGCCGGCAAGTATGAACGCGGGATGACCACAATGGTTGTTAACAGGGGACTGGGGAACAGCATCATTCCGTTCAGAATCTTTAACCGCCCAGAACTTGTCGTTGTAAAGCTGAAAAGCAGGTAATGAAACGATGCCAAGATAATCTCCGTTTACCGACGCATTGAGAGTTTTTAATTCTCATCGTTTTAACATTTGTGAAGAAATTCTGATCATGACAAACTGACTGAATAAAAATCCGTTAATATGGCATCCTTTTACAGTAAAGGAGGCCTTTGTCATGTTAAATTTAATTATCAAAATGATCATCACTCCGATCGTGCTTTCCATAGCAGCCGCCATGTTGACGAATGTCAATTATTTCTATGCGTATCAGCCAGTGGTTATAGGGGTAACGCTTGCTGTTGCCGGCCATTTGCTGGAATGGGCGCTTCTGTCGCGCAGTACCTTTTGGTTAAGTACCATAGGCGACTTTGTTTTATCTACTCTTACTATTTACATTCTTAGTTATTTTTTTGCTGGGGCCGAAGTGACTTTTTTTGGTTCAATGGTAGTAGCTCTTTTCTTGACGGCGATTGAATTTTTCGTTCATATGTGGCTCATTCGTTCGGGAAGGGCCACGAAAGAGGAGAAATTGGGAAGATGAGAAAAAGATATGATCCCCCGTTAAAAGGAGGCTCATATCTTTTTTGTTTACATCAAGACTTCATCAGGTTGCTTCCAATAAGCTTCGTTTCCGGGCAGATCGTCAAACCATGCAGCATCATCCGGACAGTCAAGAACCATGAATTTACCGTAATCACCGTCGCGTGACTGATGAAATTTCAAGTAGGCTTTTCCATCTTGGATCGCCAATATTTCCACTTTTCCTGCTGTGTGACTCATGGAAAGGCGAACCCTTTTTCCAAGTCCGGAAGTTTTTGCCTTGGCTTTCTCAACGATATCGTATACTTCCTTCAGGGAAAGTACAAAATCATTGTTGCCGGCTACGGGGCGGTTTACAAAAAAGTAATAAGGTGTTACTCCCGCCCAAGAAAGTTTATCTAAGAGTTCTGCCAATACGTCAGGGTCATCGTTGATCCCCCGCAGTACAGGGGTTTGATTGACGACGATCGCACCGGCTTCGTGAAGTGCCTGGAAGGCCCGGCGGGCTTCTGCAGTGATTTCTCTGGGGTGGTTAATGTGGGCCATAACGTAAATACGGTTTTCTGTTGTGGAATTTTCTTTGATCACCTTTAATAGCTCTTCATCTTCATAAATCCGCATCGGATTAAAGACAGGGAGTTTTGAGCCAAGCCTGATGATTTTTACATGCTCGATTTCTCTGAGACTTTCGATGATCGATTTTAATCTTCTCGTACCGAGCATCAGCGGGTCTCCCCCGGTTAAAAGCACGTTGTTAATTTCCGGATGCTGGCGGATATACTCAAGTCCCGGACTAACATCGAGCAATGCCTCTTTTACGTCATTTCTAAATAGACGTTTTCTAAAGCAGTAACGACAATAAGCACCGCATACTTCGGAAACGATCAAAAGAGCGGTTGTCGTATACTTGTGCTGGCATCCCGGTACGACATAGTTTGTATTTTCGTCCGAAGCATCCCAGCGCCCGTACTCTTTTAATTCTCCTTCACTAGGGATGACCAATCTTCGAATCGGATCATTTGGATCATCCCAGTCTATTAAACCTAAATAGTACTCATTCACGCGAAATACAAATTTCTCTGTAATTGCTTTCAATTTTTCGCGCTGTTCTTCCGGAATCTGCTTGATTTGGTCAATTTTCGTAATGTACTTTGGCAAAGCCAATATTCATCACCCCATTTTTATATAGTATTACTACTATAACATAAACTTTTTTATAGATTTCGAAAAAAGTAATTATCTGACGAATTGTCAAAAATTTGTTATGAAATTGACCAAGGAAAAAGGAGGCCTTCCTATATGCCATGTATGGCTTTTTTTATGCTGTTTTCACCGGAAGTGATCTCTACAATCTTATTGATTAACTTTCCGGAATCAAGGATAGATTTCAGCACCAGTGCGATATCTCCGCAGGAAATGTCCACGTTGACGATCCATTGCATATTTTCTTGCATGTTGATTTTTCCGGACGGGCCTCCGTGGATCAAATGACCGGGACGTATGATAGTATAGGAAAGTCCGCTGTTTTTTAAGTAATCTTCCGCTTCTCGTTTATGATACAAATAATCCTCAGCGGGTCCTTGGGGGTCGTCAGCTCCCAGGGCGCTCAATAAAATGAAGCGGGGAACTTTGATGCGGCTTGCCATTTTAATAAGCGTTTTTATATGTTTTAAGACGGATGAATGGGGGGCTTGCTCATATGCTTGTTCGTCACAACCACTAGAAAAGATAACCACATCTGTCCCTTTCATCACGTTGGACAAGTGCTCCTCATCCTGGTTCTCCGTTATCATGGGGCCTGTTTTCCACGTTTCCATTTTGACATCATGGTCGGTATGTTTGGATAAAAATTCAAACAGGCAGCGTCCCGGATGCCGACAATCGCTAACAAGCAAAATGTTCATCGACTTTCGCTCCTTTCCCAATTCTTCTTTTATGTATGTATTTCCTTAATGAAAGTTTTATAAACCGATCGTGTTTCATGAAAGCGGCTTCTTGTTATAATGGATGAAAAAGGAGAGAATGCGGCATGTGTGGACGATACAGTTTGTTTTCCAAACAGGATGTAGTGACGGAGCGCTTCCAACTGGCGAATTCCGAGCAACTTGAATGGGTTGAACGCTACAATATCGCGCCGAGCCAACAAGTTTTGGCCATCATCCGGGACGAGAAGGGCAACCGGGCAGGATTTCTAAAATGGGGACTGGTGCCTACGTGGGCAACAGACCCGAAAATCGGCAATAAAATGATCAATGCCCGCATGGAAACCGTCGACCACAAGCCAAGCTTTAAGCGATTATTAACGAGAAGGCGCTGCCTGATACCAGCAGATGGGTTTTATGAATGGAAAAGAGACGGGGACAAGAAGCAGCCTTACCGGTTTCACTTAAAAACAAAACTGCCTTTTGCCTTTGCGGGACTTTGGGATCGCTGGGAAGAGGGAGACAAAGTCATTCATTCGTGTACGATCATTACCACGGAAGCGAATACACTTGTACGAGAAGTTCATAACCGGATGCCAGTCATTTTGACGAAAAAAGCAGAGCAAATATGGTTGGATCGCACAATTGAAGATTCGGCAAAACTTAAACAGTTGCTTCTACCATACAGCGCAGAAGATATGGAATCGTATCCGGTTTCTACTTTAGTGAACAGCCCGAAAAATGATCAAAAGGAAATCATTCAATCATTATAGGAAGCCTGGCCGTGAGCCGGGTTTTTTCATGAAAATGAAGCTCGTATCGAATAAGCGCATTCTTATCCGCATTTTGAACAGCAGCGGGTTTGTAGAAAATGGACACAAATAGCGGTCTCTTTTTCCAATCTTTATATGTCTTTGGCGTTTTTTGTTGACAGCGAGTGATCGGCAGGTTATATTATAACCGCTGGTTAGTAACCATTGGTTATCAAGGTGGAAGGATGCTGATTCATTCATGTTCAAAAAACACGATCTTCGTGCAGAAGAAACAAAAAAAGCGATTTTGGAGGCAGCTGGCAAATTGTTTGCCGCCCACGGATTTGAGTCGGTGACCATCCGTGAGATTGCCAAGGAAGCCGGCTGCTCGCATACGACCATTTATCTTTATTTTAAGGATAAGGAAGGACTCCTCCACGATCTCTCGATGCCGGCCCTCAATCAACTGGAGCGGCAGTTTGAAACAATTTTATCTGAGGAAAAATTATCTCTCGAAGAAAAGCTGCGCGGCTTAAGCCGTGAGTTCATTCGCTTTTGCCTCTTAAAGCGAAATATGTTCACCATTCTTTTTACGGAAAGAGCGGGTAGAGTCGATGAAGCTGAACCGGAGTTGGACATAAACCGGACGCGTAACAAGCTTTTTGCGAGTATGATGGCTGCGTTGCAGGGCTGTCTTGAGCTTCAGCAACATGACAACAGGCTCTTGACTTTTAGTCGGATTTACTATTTTGCCCTTTATGGAATCGTTGGAACCTATGCGCATTCCGAAGAGTCGTACGAACAGCTGCGGGAGCGGCTCGGCTCCACTTTTGACGATATGGTTGATGTGCTTTTGGCTGGCTTTAAGAAAAAGTTGAATAGAGAAGAGGGAACAATATGAAAATGAGCCGGATTTCCGAGCATATTTGGAGCCTCAAATCGTGGGTATTCATTCCCATCCATGTCTGGCTCGTTGTGGAGGAAGATGGAGTTACACTCGTTGATGCGGGAATTCCGCAAATGGCAAAAGGTATTTTGAAGGCAGTAGATCAAATTGGAGCGGGGCCGCTTAAAAGAATTGTCCTCACACACGGGCATTCTGACCATGTCGGAGCAGTCAAACGAATCCTGGCATCCACTCCGGTCCCCGTATACGTACATACGATTGAAATTCCTTTCATGGAAGGTGATCTCGCATACCCGCGTAGGAAAAAAGCCGCGGTCTCCCTAGAAAAAGAAATTGTCGAGCCTCTCCCTGCAGATGAAACCGGGCAACTGCTTCCGATTGGAGGACTCCAGCCTTATTTTACCCCAGGGCATTCCCCGGGACATGTTATCTATTGGCATGAAAGAGACCGTGTCGTTTTGGGGGGAGATTTATTCACCTCCAAAAAAGGGAAGCTTCGCAGGCCGATGCCGATGTTTACGGCCGACATGGCTGAAGCGGTCGAGAGCAGTAAAGTTCTTTTCCGCCTAAAGCCCGTCCATCTCGAAATATGTCATGGAAATCCTGTCCACAACCCGGCAGATCAACTGGAAGAGTATTTGCGCCAAACCCTTTAAGGTTTTACTTAAGAGTGAAGAATAAGGGCAGGAATTTTTAGCGCGATTGCTATAAGGAGCCGAGCCCTGATATATGAATACTATGTACCGCCAGCTTACCAGCTGCTCTTAAAGCTTTATTGGATCAAAGAGTAATTCGGAAAGCTGGCTCCTTAAACATTTAGAAGCCGCCGTACTCAACATGTTTGCTCCCTTATAATCAGCTATCTTACGTTGTAAAAGGTTATTATTCAAAAGAATATGGTATAATCAATGGAATGAAAGGAGGGGTGAGACATTGGAAGAAAGCCTGCAATTAATATTATCAAAATTGGAAAATGTTGAGGGAGAAATTCAAGGGGTAAAATCTGAGCTTCAGCTCATCAAAGCCGATCAAAAAGAAATGTATGCAGAACTTCAGGAAGTAAAAACCGATCAAAAAGAAATGCGTGCAGAACTTCAGGAAGTAAAAGCCGATCAAAAAGAAATGTATGCAGAGCTTCAGGAAGTAAAAGCCGATCAAAAAGAAATGCGTGCAGAGCTTCAGGAAGTAAAAGCCGATCAAAAAGAAATGCGTGCAGAGCTTCAGGAAGTAAAAACCGAAGTGAGAATAATTGATAAAAAAGTGGACAATCTCACGAGTGAAATGCGCAGCCATTTTAAGAGGGTCGATGCAAAGCTGGACGAGCATCAATCGGTCTTTAAAGTAGTCAATAAAGAGCTACAAACTGTGAAATATGATATTGACTATTTAAACATAAAAGTTGCCAGCCATGATATGAAGTTGCATAACATCATCAGGAGTATGCAATCATAATCATCTATTCCGAAAACTACAAGCATGCCCACAACCATATATATCCTCAACAGTTATTTCCACATTTCAGATCCCGGAGGTCCGGGATCTTTTCCTTGTTTAAAATACTTTCCTCCACTCATGGATGTGCCAATGAAGGGCGTCACTAACAAAATAATCCAAAGGTGAAAATGCTATTGGTAAAAAATGTCACAAAAAATTGGTCGAACAGCAAAGGAAACCATAAGGACATTTATCAATCTGCATGGGCCGCCACTTTTATACAGCCCAATTCCCATGTTTTTACAAAAAATAGTCGGGTAAATATGTAGTGACCCCACATGAGTTAAAGGAGGCGTTCACTAAAATGGACAAAAAAGCCATCGGTGTATTTCAATCTGAACATGATGCCATTCGGAAAATAGAAGATCTGGAAGCACAAGGTTATGATCCCAGTGATATATACGCAGTAGCTCGGGAAGAGCATGATATTTCCATGCTTCGCGGACAGACAAACGTAGATGTCCGGTCAGGCGGAGGGGATTGGTTTGACCGCTTCGTTCGTTTTATGACTGGTGAAGAGCCGGTAAAAGAGGCGATGCAGAACATGGAGCTATCGGGCCCTGACTGGAGCGATATTATCAGGAAATTGATGACGGAGGAATTTTTTTGTATGTCGATAAGGAATACGGTGAAAGGTACAGCACCAGTGTCCATTCGGGATATATAAATCCTTACGATGTGCCAAACGTTGATGCTGAGTTGCGCACAGAAGCCGATGCAGTTCCACATGCGGAGCATAATATCGTTCAAAAAGGTGCTAGGGGAGATAAAAAGCGCTTTACGTAAAATAATCGTAGACAGACAACGAACAATCCAGCCGATTTTTAAAAAAGCGGGGGCCAATAAGGTCAAAAAATCGCCCTATTGGCCCCATATGCCATGTTTCAACATGTTGGCGATTCAGCTTTTAAAACAACAGCGCCTAAAGTTGTTGTTTGATTTTTGCCAACAACACACGGCAGCCTTCACTCACCAAGTCGTAAGTTTCTTGAAAATTACCAGTGTAGTACGGATCAGGCACATCTTTTTTTAAATGGGTTAAATCGAGCAGCCGCATAACTTTTGGGTGTTCCGGCTCTCCCGTTATTTGATAAATGTTTTGAATATTGGATCGATCCATTCCGATAATATAGTCAAATGTCTCGAGGTCTTCCTTTGAAAATTGTCTGGCGACAAGCCCTTCTGTTTTAATCCCATATTCCTCCAGTTTTCTTTTCGTTCCTTGATGAGGCGGCTCTCCGATGTGCCATGAGCCGGTTCCGGCTGAATCTACCGATATTTGATCCTTCAGTCCTTCTTTTTCCACCAAGTCTTTCATAATCGCTTCCGCCATTGGGGAGCGGCAAATGTTTCCCAAACAAACAAATAACACCTTTACCATGATCAGTCTCCCATTATTTCTTTCGATTTATATGTTATGGTATCATAAATAAAGAAAATTGAAAAACGTTGGAACCGTCGAATTTTGTATTGATTTGTTTTATAAGTTCTTTATAATAAGATTGGTAGATTGTTTTTCAAAAAGGAATGAACATATCCAAGAGGAGAAAGTATTCAATGTCGAGATATAAACCAAAAAAGAAACGAAAAGCGCTAAAAATCGTTTTGATCGTGCTGCTGGTCCTAGTTGTGGGTCTTGTCGGCTACGGTTATTCCATTTATCATAATTTGAACAAAACAGCCAATTCTATACATAAACCTGTTGAGCGAAATCCGGAAGTGCCGCGTTCCTCCGACTTGGAGCTAGGCAAAAAAGAACCCTTTTCAGTGTTGATGCTTGGAGTTGATGAGCGGGCAGGGGATCGCGGCCGGTCGGACACGATTATCGTCATGGCGGTAAATCCGGAAAAAAAGTCGATCGAAATGCTTAGTATACCCCGCGATACACGTGTAGAAATCGTCGGTAAAGGGATTAATGATAAAATTAACCACGCCTATGCTTTTGGCGGGATCGAAATGTCCATGAATACGGTGGAAAAATTCCTTGATATTCCGATTGATTATTATATCAAAATGAACATGGATGGATTCAAAGAAATTGTGGATTCGGTAGGCGGAATCAATGTAAACAATGATCTTGAATTCTCCTATGAAAAGAAACATTTTCCCAAAGGGGAAATCTCCCTAAATGGAGCGGATGCTCTTGCCTATTCCAGAATGCGTAAAAATGACCCGAGGGGAGATTTTGGGAGACAAATGCGCCAGCGCCAGGTTATTCAGGGAGTCATCAATAAGGGGGCGAACATTTCCGCATTATGGAAATATGATGATGTTCTGAAAGCCCTCGGAAAAAATGTCGAAACAAACATGTCTTTCAATGAAATGGTCGAAATACAAAAAAATTATAAGAGCGCCCGCCACAACATCGAACAATACCAGATCGATGGACAAGGACAAAGGATAGACAACATCTATTATTATATTGTCCCCCAAGATGAGAGGGAGAGAATTCAAAGCATTCTAAAGGAACAATTGAATATATAGCTTGAAAGAGGCCGGGACAAAAACCTATAAAAATGAATAAGCCGCATGAAATCAAATGTAAACCTTTGATTTCACGCGGTTTTATTTTCACGATTTGGACGAATATCCATTCGTTTTCAACTTATGTCCCAGCTTTTTTTCATGTTTAAAAAAAGGAGTCTAATAATGGAGAAAAGGCACTTATGGCTATTGGCGGCAATCGGATGGTGTGTTGCCATTTTTACCGCAACCGGATCACCTTCTTCGACCGGTGGGAACACGCTCATATTTTTTGAACGATTTTTGCACCTCACGCCTGAACAAGCATCAGTACTGAATCTTTTATTTCGGAAATTTGTTCACCTAACCGCATTTGGATTACTGGCCATCCTTTTTTATCACGGGCTGCGCAAAAAAAGGTTTTTGCTGGCTTGGTTATTCACCACCATATATGCGGCAAGTGATGAACTGCATCAACTATATGTGCCTGATCGGACTGCCTCCATTTTGGATGTCGGGATTGATTCCCTGGGGGCTCTTCTTGCTTTGGGGTTGGTTTCCGCTTTAAGAAAGCGCTCGGACAAAAATGCCTAACATATCATCGTATATTTCATCAAATTGTTCGATGGGAAGCGGGTTGTGACCCAAACCAAGCTCAATCGTAAAACCTGGTTTCCGAAACTCCTGTATAAACCAATCTTTGTAACCAGTATAGTTGTCAATGTAGCGCACAGACTTATAACCGCTTATCCGGGCAAAATCCCGAGCAAGGACTTCAGATTCAGGCGGTTCAAGTCCGTCATATCCCCAATAGATTTCTTTGCCTTGTGTATGAAGGGCAAGCAGAATATCATAGTTTTCCTTGCGGGCGAGCGCCGCCATCGCTTTTGATTCCGGTTCTGAAATGGGGAAAAAACCAGGAAAATCACGCGGTCCCGGCTTTTGGGGCTTGCGTTTTTTCTCCAACTCCCACTTTGCCGGAAATTGTTTGTTTAAATCAACTCCTCGTATGTTCGCTTTCCAGCCGGAGAAGTCGGCGCTTCCCCGGTTTAACGAAACAACCTCCGACGCCCAATCACCCGGAGGACCATTTAAAACCGTATTCACTCCATCGGGATTCACCATAGGAACAGCATGTAATTCGGTATGTGTGTACATGTCAAGCGCTGGAATTCCCCTGATTGTTTCATTGTTTATCAAAGCAATCATATACTCGTGTAAAAATTTCATCAATACCGCGCTTGTAATCCACTCATTGGCGTGAAACGCTGCATTGATTTGCACCTTTTTCCCTTTTCCAACTTTCAAAATATGCAATGGATGACCAAGAAGGCTTTTTCCAACAGTAATGTTGTTCATGAATGGAAAAATCTTAGTGAGTTGATCGACATGACGGTCCAGCTTTTTGAAATTATAACCTTCCGGACTGATCTCCACCGCCGCCGTTTTTTTGGGAACTACTATTTTTTGCCCGGCTTGCAACTGATCCGAATCAACATCTTGATTTAATCGTTTCAGGGCTTTGACGTGTAATCGTTGGGCGTGGGCAATTTTCCCAAACGTATCCCCGCTTTGAGTCGTATAACTCTCTGTCGTAAATCCGGGGATTGTAACCCTCTGTCCTGTTTGAAGAATATTCGACTTTGCTATTTCGGGATTGGAATCAATGATTAACATAAGCGGGATCGAAAACAATTGGCTGTAATTCATAAGTGTATCGCCTGGTCGGACCCGGATTTCCACGGCTGTCCCTCCCCGTTTGAAAAACGTTTTATCATATATAGGTGTATGTGTAAAACACAGATACATGCTGATTTCAAACGGAAAACAATGTATGATTGGAAAAAGAACAGTAGATTGCAAGAAAGGTGAAAAGAGATGCTTGGAGCCATTGAGGCAGGAGGGACCAAATTTGTTTGTGCTGTTGGGCAAAAGGACGGACGATTGGTTGAGCGGATTCAAATTAATACAGACATCCCCGAGCGGACAATCCCTGAGGTGATTGCGTTTTTTCGAGAATTTCCCATACAAGCGATTGGAATAGCCTCATTCGGGCCGATTGATATCAATAAGGAAAGTCCGACCTATGGATACATAAAATCGACACCCAAACCCGGATGGATCAACTTCCCGTTTGTCCAGACGATGGAAAATGCCTTTCATGTGCCAATTCATTTTATCACCGACGTGGACGGTGCCGCTTTGGGAGAGTGGGCTTATGGTGCTGCCAAGGGACACAATAGCTGTTTATACATCACCGTAGGGACAGGAATCGGCGCCGGGGCGGTTGTTGATGGAAAGCTGTTGCGGGGGTTATCACATCCGGAAATGGGGCATATTTCCGTTCGCCGTCATCCGGAAGATTCTTATGAAGGCTTTTGCCCGTATCACCGGGACTGCATCGAGGGGCTTGCTGCCGGGCCTGCTATTGAAGGGCGTTGGGGAGTAAAAGCGGACATGCTTCATCATGAGAAAGCATGGGAAATGGAAGCTTATTACCTCGCCGAAGCGCTCGTCCAGTATATCCTTATTCTATCCCCGGAAAAAATTATTATGGGGGGAGGCGTGATGAAACAAAAGCATTTATTTCCTCGAATTCATTCCCTTGTCAAAGAGAAACTTGAAGGCTTTGTTCCTCTTCCTGACAAGTTGGTGCATTATATTGTGCCGCCGCAGCTCGGAGATGATGCAGGGGTTACGGGAGCTCTCCTCATGGCAAAACAAATTTTAGAGAAAAAGAAAGCCTATGAAAAACAAAAATAAATTTTTAGAAAACGAAAAAATGAGGAGAATTTTCCCTAATAAAAAAGTAAGATGTCTTTCATCCTAAAGTCTTATAAATTAATTCACATCGACTTCCAAATATTCTTGGGGTCCGTCAGAGACATCAGCCTGGCCGTTTGTAAGTTCAGTAATCAGGTCGGAAAATTGACCGGTTCCTTCACTTTCCACATACACATCGATCTCTACCTGGTCTGAATAATGAATGTTTTTCACCAGAAATTTTTGGTTTCTGAGCTCGTTTTCCAGTTTGCCGAGCCATGTATAATCAATACCGATTTTCATTACATTCATTAATCTTCGCTCGACGATCCCAACGGCGTCGATCCCTTCCGAAGCCGCGCGGCCATAGGCCCGGATGAGTCCACCCGCCCCCAGTTTAATACCGCCGAAATACCTTGTTACGACAACGACAGTATCCTTTAACCCGCGCTTTTTTAAAACTTCCAGCATCGGTATTCCGGCTGTGCCGCTCGGTTCCCCATCATCATTTGCCTTTTGGATCAGGTCATTTTCACCGATCAAATAGGCAGAACAATTATGGGTGGCATTCCAATGTTCTTTTTTGATGGACTGTATAAAAGCCTGTGCATCCTCCTCTGTTTCCGCTCGATTTACATGGGCAATAAATCTGGATTTTTGTATGATGATTTCGTGTGATCCTGCTGTTTTGACTGTTAAATAACGTGGAAGCATCGGTACGTTCCTCCTAAAAACTCTTTTTTTCCCAAATGACATGTCGTGTTCTAAAGAAATTATACATGATATAATGACTATGTAGAATGGGAGACGTATAACCAAATCCTAATTTTACCAGTAATTCATTTCGAAAGGGGGAGCCTTCAAGGAGTATTATGGCACTGAAAAAGGTAAACCCGAAAGCGCTGGACAAAATCGTAGAACAGATGATTGAGACGGTCGACAGGAGTAAAGATGAAATTTTTCAAATCGGGGAGCAATGCCGCCGTGATCACGATCACATCATAAAAGAGCTCCAGGAAATAAAGGACGAAGTTAAAGAAGTTATCCAAACCGGAGATTCATTGGAGGTTAAGGCCAAACTGGCAAGGAGGCGCCTATCCGATGTAAGCAAGAACTTCAAGGAATTTTCCGAGGAACAGATTCGCGAGGCTTATGAGTATGCCCATGAATTGCAGACAAAATTAACAATCAACCGCCAACTTGAAAAGCAGCTCAGAATGCGAAGAGATGACTTGGAGAGAAGGCTCATTACTTTGCAGGAAACAATTCATCGCGCGGAAACACTCGTTTCCCAGATTACGATCGTATCGAACTACCTTGTAAGTGATATAAAGGAAATGGGAGAAGCGTTGGAGGATGCCAAGTTAAAGCAGGAATTTGGACTTAGGATCATCGAAGCCCAAGAGGAGGAACGGAAACGCTTGTCCCGGGAAATGCATGACGGTCCCGCGCAGCTGCTGGCAAATGTTCTCATCCGTTCGGATTTGGCGGAAAAAATGCATAAACAACAGGGTCCGGAACAGTCACTCCAAGAAATTCGCAGTTTAAAAGAAATGATCCGGACAGCGCTTTATGAGGTGCGCCGCATCATTTACGATTTAAGGCCGATGGCGCTTGATGATCTTGGGTTGATTCCGACTCTGAACAAATATTTAACGACAGTCGAAGATTATCATAAAGGAACATATATTGAATTTGTCTATTTGGGAAAAGATATTCGACTTCCACCGAAATATGAGGTTGCCCTGTTTCGGCTCATCCAAGAATCGGTACATAACGCGCTTAAACATGCCAAAGCAGAAACAATCCAAGTAAAGGTGGAAATCCAAAGCAGCAAAGTGTATGTCACAATAAAAGACGATGGAATCGGCTTTGACATAAGTGAGACAAAAAGCGGAAGGTTTGGCATGATCGGGATGAGAGAACGGGTGGACATTTTAGATGGAAACCTTTCGGTTCACTCTAAGCCGGGGGCCGGAACCATTATTACGATTAAAATACCATTGCCCTTATAAAAATGATTATGAATAAAGGAGGAAGGACGATGCAAACAAGAATTGCCATTATTGATGACCATGAATTATTTCGTGAAGGCGTTAAAAGAATTTTAGAATTCGAAAAAACTTTTTCAGTTGTGGCTGAAGGGGAAGATGGCTGTGAAGCTGTGGAAATTGTTGAGGAATATTCACCTGATGTCGTTTTATTGGATATCAATATGAAAAACACAAATGGCATTGAAGCGACAAAACAATTAATGGAAGCATATCCCGAAGCCAAGGCGATCATCCTTTCCATTCACGATGAAGAGGCGTATGTAACACACGCATTGAAAACCGGAGCTGCCGGCTATATGTTGAAAGAAATGGATTCAGATGAACTCATTGAAGCAATTAAGGTCGTAGCAGGCGGGGGATGTTACATCCACCCGAAAGTAACCCATAAACTAATTAGGGAATATAGACGTTTAGCAAACGAACAAAATAAAGGAACAGGCTACCAGCAGCCTGAAGTCAGAGTTCCGCTTCACCTGTTAACGAGCCGCGAATGTGAAGTATTGCAGCTTCTCGCCGACGGTAAAAGCAACCGCAGCATTGGTGAAACGCTGTTTATCAGTGAAAAAACGGTTAAAAACCATGTCAGCAATATTTTGCAAAAAATGAATGTGAATGACCGTACCCAAGCAGTTATTACCGCTATTAAAAATGGCTGGGTTGAAGTAAGATAAAGAGCTTTATTGGCAACACAAATTGCTGAAAGCGTCGGGACGCGGAAGCGTACCCCCACAATAAAGTCGGGGCAAAGCGCTAACTGCGTTTTGCTCCTGATTCCTGTTGGAGAAGAACAACCATATATGATCAATCCTCTCCCGAGATTTTGCATCCACTTTACAATACTCCTTATCCGGACGTTCTCTCCTTAGATTCGAAACTTCTTTTTTCCAGTAAAAAGTGAGTATCGTACTTTGATAGAGGGCTTTAAGCGTCGATTTCTGGACTGGTTTACACCAAAACGGTTCTGGTGTTGACGTACAACATTGCCAGCTTGTATATGGACACATGCGTTATTGTCGCAAGTAAGTCCTGATGGAGAGGGAGCATCGTGTACAACTCTGTAGCGCGGTTTCGGGCCGGAACCCGAATGGCTGCTTGCGGTTGTCCTTGGGAATTACGGCTATCGTCGAATTGATATGGAATGACGCAAGAGAGGCGATTGCGTAAATCACAAAAAACCCTGCGGATTACCAGTAAAGAGCGGGATGGGCAGTTATCTGCATGGTAGACAAAACTGCTTTGCAAAAGAGTTTTCTTAGAGAGAAACAGATGTCATTTCCTAGGTAATAGAAAAGTTGCTCCATCAGACATGATGGGAGCAACTTTGAAATCTTAATGGACCGATTCACTTATTTCCTCGTTGTTAAAGTCAGCCCGTTCTGGCAATGAGCGATACTTGAACTTAAAGACAACAAATGACAATATGGCAAATACAGCAAAATAAACGAATAATACGCTTATATTTCCCCACATCTCGGACGTGCTTCCTAATGTAATAATATTCCGATAACTATTAATGGAATACGTAAATGGTAAAAAGACACTTAGATTACGTAATCCTTCTGGAAGCATATCAACCGGTAATGCTGAACCAGTCGTAGATAATTGTAGAACAACAAATGCCAAAGCAAGAAATCTGCCAATGTTCCCCGCTAAACCTACTAGGAATAATACAATCATTAAGAAAGTCAGGCTTGCCATAATCGAGAATAAAACGAAGGAAATACCGCTTTGTACATCTAGTTTTAATATGAATAGCGTGTACAAAGAGATGATTAATGCTTGGGCGGTAGCAAGCATAGATAATTTTGCTATTTTCCCGGTAAACCATGATGTGGCTGATGGAGGCATTGTAACTGGTTTTCGATACTGAACAGCAAACGACATCACTAAAACTCCAACGTACAGTGCCAATGTTAAAATATACGGTGCGTTGGCATCACGATAAAATGGAAAACTATTAATGACTTCACCGTCTAACACAACAGGCTCAGCAAACAT
Organism: Siminovitchia thermophila; assembly: GCF_016909185.1. GTDB lineage: Bacteria > Bacillota > Bacilli > Bacillales > Bacillaceae_C > Siminovitchia > Siminovitchia thermophila. The sequence continues at coordinate 153,068 of NZ_JAFBFH010000005.1, forward strand.
CGCAATATTCTCTTCTTCTGGATTGATACTGCTCGTTCGCTCAGCGCCTCCTTCTAGACCTGCCTGCAATTCTTCACTTCCATCAGATAGTTGTTCCAGACCTCCGTCTACTTGTGAGACACCATCTGTTAATGTTGCCCAGCCTGCCTTCACTGTTTGATTTCCTTCACTCACTTGACTAGAACCATCATGTAGTCTTGTAGCACCAGAGGATAGTTCTTGCCATCCACTTTCGACCGCATTGTTGCCGTCACGAATTTGTGAAGAACCATCATGCAGTTGCGCCGCTCCATTTGTAAGGTCATTCCAACCACTTTTTACAGTGGCATTACCGTCACTCACTTGTTTTGTTCCGTCATGTAATTTAGCAACGTTTGTTTGTAATTCTTTCCACCCGGCTGCTACCGATTGATTGCCGGCAGCCACTTCTTTTGAGCCTTGAGCTAACTGGCTTGCCCCATTCTGTAATTGTTGTTGTCCCTCTACAAGCCGGGAAAGGCCATTGTCTAAAGCGGTTACCCCAGGATTTAGCTCATTTTTAAGCCCATCTCGTAATTCATTAGCTCCATCTACCAGTCTTTGAAAATCTTTTTGTTTTTGAGGAACTGTTTTTAAACCTTCGTTTAATTGTCCCATGATGAGTTTATATAGAACATTTTCTTCCAGTCCATCCACACTGTTAGGCAGTTGTTCAAGAGCTGCCCGTAAATTTTGCATTGATTCAATTGTTTCATTAACACCCGCTTGCGCCTGTTGAACTCCTGCAGCTAACTGTTCACTTCCGGGAAGAACTTTTTCGCTCAGCCCGCTTTTAAGCTGTGCAGTCCCGTCTTTTGCTTGTTGGGCGCCTTTTAGTAATTGAGTTGAACCGGAATGAAGTTCACCTGCGCCCTCCGCTAGTTGAGAAGATCCAGTTGAAAGGCGGTTAATGTCAGATGACTTTTCATTTAAGGCACTTAATAATTGTCCAGTCCCATCATTTACTTGTCTGGCGCCATCTGCTAATCTGGCAATATCATTTACTTTATTTTGTAAATTATATAACAAGGTGCCGGTTCCAATGTTTAATTCTTGTGAACCGTTAGCAAGTCTTGTTATGTCCCCTTGCTTGGATATTAAAGATTCTCGCATCGTCCGTGTCCCGTCTGCCAACTGTTTAGCGCCATCTGCTAAACGTCCTATATCGGACGACTTTTCATTCAAGGAATCAAGGATTTGTTCAGATCCATCTTTTAATTGTCCAGTCCCATCATTGATTTGTTTGGCGCCATCTGCAGCTTCAGTAAATCCGCTTGCCACTTCTTTCAGTTGTGATACGACATTTTCTACATATGTCGCGGTAATTTGTGTAGACAACTGTGTTTTTAATGTTTCAGCAGCTTTATTCGTCACCTGGGCGGCCATGAAGTGCAGCCCTTCGTTTTGTGTATATTTTAATTCTGGCTTTATCGGTTCGTCATCAAGGACAGTCAATGTCTTTTTTGAAAAATCTTCAGGTACTTCAATCGTCATATAATATTCCAGCTTTTCCATACCGCTCTTAGCCTCTTCAGGTGAGACAAAATCCCAACCCAATGACTCATTTTCTTCTAAGCTGGCAATTAAGCTTTCACCGATGTTAATTCTTTGGCCATCTGACATAGCGCCTTGATCATTATTAACAACAGCTACTGGCAAATTATCCGTGTTATCGTATGGCCCCCATTTTGGAGATAACATGATCATCGCATATACAAGTGGAACGAGGAGCGCCAAGCAGACAGATAGAAGTACATATTTATTTTTAAAAATACGTCTCATCTCTGCGGAAATATAACCCGCTTTTTCCATGAAATATCCTCCTTTAAGTTGTCTTGCTGTCTTTTCCTATTAAGAGGTAATGGATAACATTCAAGTGCTGAAGTTCAAACGACACGAGTGGAAAAAATGGAAAGTTCAATAAAGTAAGAATGATAATCTGTTGGAAAAAACAGTTTTCCATTTGCTTTGTTAAAAAAGGCAATGAAAATCATGAGATTTTCACTGCCTATCCTCAATCATTTAATTGAAGATATACTTTCTTAAAAAATGGAAAGAGCCACCTAATGCAATAAGGATCGCGCCCGTTAATAAGGAGAGTGGAATATTCGTTGCTGTATTCGGGAGAACTCCGCCTTTACTAGTACCTCCTAGCTTTGGAGGATCATTGTTGTTATTCCCTGCCCCTACATTTGTACCATTTTGCTCACGCGGCTTGTTATCATTGCCAGGCTTTTGCCTGTCACCCGGCTTTTCACCATCACCCGGCTTTTGCCCGTCTCTTGGTTTTTCACCATCACCCGGCTTTTCACCACCTCCTGGTTTATCGCCATCCCCAGGTTTTTCACCATCTCCTGGATCTGCGGCTTCTTCAACATAAACAGTCCGAGTAGCTGTCCCTTTATTTCCAGCTTTATCTGTCACTGAATATGTAACGTTATATTTACCGGCTTTTTGAGTATTTACTTCTCCCGAAATCTGAATTTGTTCGCTGAGATCTCCATCAACATTATCTTTCGCAGTTGCCCCTGGCTCGTTGTACGTTTCACCAACTTTTAAAGTCATTGGGTTGTCGCCGTTTAACGTAATAACCGGTGCTTCTTGATCCACTTCTGCCTCTGTTTCTTCTACTTTCACGGTCGTAAGCAGCGTATCTTCAGGCGGCGTACAAGTAACAGGCAAATTAACTGGTGTTGTCCCTAACTTGGCATGAATTTCTGCTTTTATTTCACCTACATGGATATTTATATCCTCATTGCCCGCAGTATAACTTGCATCATTGGCACTTATCCGGAACGGAATAAAAGGCGCGTCGTTGTCAAACGGAGTTTCCGGGATGGCAACTCCTGCTGCTCCGACTACATTCACTGTCTCATTTGCTGCTTGCAAATGAAATTGCTGTACATGACCATTAAAAGGATTAATTAACCCCTTTAATGGTGCTAAGCTCCCAGTCACATCCACTTCAATAGCTGTTTCAATATCAGAAACAGAAAACTGCTGATTTGGATTCACCTTATCCGGGACAGTTACAGTAGGGGTAACCTTCATATCAATAAGAATGTCTCCGGCAATGGACGTTTTTGCGACACATACGTAATTGAACGATTTTGTTGCTTGTTGTGCATGTGCGGCGATCATTCCACCGCTATAGAAAAATACGCAAATCATACTTAAGATCATAATAGTGAGCTTTTTTGCGATTTTGCTCATGATTATCTCCTCCTTCTTCTTCGTTTGATTCTTCTTTATCCCGCATGTAAGGTGCCGTAAGCCTCCCACTTAAAAATCTTGAGTGAATAACAAAGGACTAAGTGGGAGTAAACGGCACCTAAATGCCCTATTGGTTCAACTAACATTCAGTAGGAGCCCTACTGAATGAAGTTTCACTTTATTAATAAGTCACGTATCACACTCCCCCGACTTCATAAAACAGCGTTGTAAACCTTTTCATTTTCTGTTAGTATGAAAGCAGTTATAGTACAGAGATGTATTAAGTAATCTGTTGTACGAAAGCTGTACTATTACTTTAAGATTTTTACACTTTTTCACCAATTCCTAAAAATATCGTATTTTCATCAAATTGATTCGGTTATACCCTATTTTTATACGGTCAATAACGACCTTGCGATAAATACAAGCCTTCATTCATCCCGCATGTAAGGTGCCATATACACCGCTTTCAGACCTGAGTAGATACAAAAGGTCTAAGTGTGAGAAAACGGCACCAAAATGCCCGATTCGTTCAACTAACATTCAATAGGAGCCCTACTGAATGAAGTTTCACTTTATAAGGGATATATCTGTTTTTAAATAGCTGATCGCAGTTCAAGGAAAAAGCAAAATGAAGTTCATTCTATCGAGGGAGGGGGGATGAAGATCCCAAGTTGGAAGTTTCATTCAGCTTTTCTTGTAATTTTTTGTTACCTTATAGCTATAAAGGGGAGTACGGACGGCTAAAAGCTTCATGAATCTTGGGATGAATTGATGAAAAGGAAGGGGAGCATGTTTCATGACATTGACTTTGGACCATTATCTAGACTCCTTATTTCATCATGGATTAGACATCATTCGCAACAATGAAAAAGCGATACAACATCATTGGGAGCAAATCCAACACTATTTTCAACATACTGGTAAAAAAGTGGCCAGCACTACAGCAATATCCGTTAAAATTTTCTCGGACATCCTTTTTAATCATCAATACAACAAAGAGACAATCATGAATCAATTGAGGGCTGAATGGAACAAAGAAATAGGCAATAATCCATTGAACAAATTCATGATATCGTTATTAGAAAATTCAGTTCATCAAGCCGCTAAAGTAAACAAGGATAATCACTATAATGATCATCAAGCAATCCAATATGTATTTACGAAGATCAGCGAACATATTTTGACAGAAAAACTTGAGCACTTATTTACACTTGATACTTTTTTAGAACATCTTGTTGCTTCTGAGCAACTGCCAATTGAATGGATTGCTGTTGTCGGAAGAAGAGACAATGTGTTTTACGTGGAAAAATGGTTCAATCAATACCAATGTTTACTGCATGCGCATGTTCATATCGCAGCAGAAAATATATTTGATGTAACGGAACAGCTGTTGAGATATATCACTCATTCTCATGATAAAAATGTGATGACGATTCCTTTTGAAAATGTCACTTTATTATTGTGTACGGAAAAAAACAGCACGGGGCATATTGCTCCTTTTATTCACCATGCCTTGCACCTTTTTCAAAGCAGTAAAACAATTTTAAACATAGCCCGGCAAGAACAGCGTTGGAAGGATTCTGTTATGATGTTTTATGAGTCCATTATGCAGGCAAAATCGTTTAAAGAGGCATTGGAATTGGTCACAAAAGGATTTACCGATTATTTACCGTTTGAGCGTTGCGGCATTTTTTCCTATTCCCCAAATGATGAAATTGGGATCGGGTTATCCGGTCATCGCTTCGATATAAAAGCAATTCAAAAGATTACGGAAGATGTACGTAATTTTCCGCTCATTCATAATGGTTTAGAGCTATTACGGTTGCTTGGAAATGGAATAAAGTTTTTACAACCGCTTTATATTCCCGAGGCCAAAGCTAGTTTTCCCATTAGGTATATTCATCAATTCCAATTAAAGACGGTAGTGGTGGCACCCATTTTTAAAGCTTCTAATCAGGAATTAATCGGGGCGGCTATTTTGGATCAAGGTGCCAATAAACATTTTACTATGTCACAAGATACGTATACGGCATTGATCAAGTTCGGACAAAGCGCGGGAGAAACTATCGGAAAATTTAAAAATAACATTAATTATTTAAATCAATCCCTTCATTTATCATTGAGAGAAATTGAAGTGTTGACATTAATGGCGGAAGGGGAATCGACAAGCAGTGCTGCCGACAGGCTACACTTAAGTGAATATACGGTGAGGGATTATATTACGAAAATTATGCAAAAAATGAAAGCAAAAAATCGAACTGAAGCGGTGGCCTATGCTATCAGACATGGAATTATTTAAAAAGTTTTATGGAAAAATAAAACAGGTAAAAAGGAGCGTTACGAGATTTTCTCCTTTTTACCCCGACTGAAGTAGGGTTATAGGTGATACGACGAAGTATGAGGGGGAGATAACAGAACCTGATTTCCCTTTTCGTTCAGGGAGGCAGAACGCAATAGTAGCCTTAAAGCACTCTTAAGTCAAACGATGCTACTACAGTGGCTAACTTTGCTAGTCGTCAGCCAAGCTTTCTGTATATGATGGCTTAGACATAAAAGAGAAAACCGAAGGGCAGCCGCCAGCCAGTTTTTGATCCCGCATGTAAGGTGCCGTAAGCCTCCCACTTCAAAATCTTGAGTGAATACAAAAGGTCCAAGTGTGAGAAAACGGCACCTACATGCCCGATTGGTTCAACTAACATTCAGTAGGAGATGTAAGAAAACGCCTACTGATGAAGTATCACTTTATCCCGCATGTAAGGTGCCGTAAGCCTCCCACTTCAAAATCTTGAGTGAATACAAAAGGTCCAAGTGTGAGAAAACGGCACCTACATGCCCGATTGGTTCAACTAACATTCAGTAGGAGATGTAAGAAAACGCCTACTGATGAAGTATCACTTTATCCCGCATGTAAGGTGCCGTAAGCCTCCCACTTTAAAATCTTGAGTGAATACCAAAGGTCTAAGTGTGAGAAAACGGCACCTAAATGCCCGATTGGTTCAACTAACATTCAGTAGGAGCCCTACTGAATGAAGTTTCACTTTATACAGTGACGGCGACTTGATGATCCACGCTCTCTTCTTTATATACAGAGTCAATGAGATCCTGATATCTATTTTCAATTATATCCGCTTTAAGGGATAGCTTTGGCGTTAATTCTCCCCCGTCAATCGTCCATTCCTCGCTAATAATGATTACTTTTTTAGGTTGTGCATAATTCGTAAACTTTTTAGTGAGTGTAGCTACTTCTTTATTTAAAAGTTGTTGTACTTTTTTATCCTTACATAGTGCTTCTTTGGAATCTGTACGAATTCCTTGCGCTTTCGCCCAAGGAATGACGTTTTCGTAATCTGGATTGACCAATGCAATAATGTATTTCCTGTTGTCGCCAACAACAAGCGATTGACTAATGTATGCGCTTTCGTTAATAGCCGTTTCAACTGGAGCCGGTGCTACATTCATCCCGGTTGATAATACAAGAATCCGCTTTTTACGGTCGATGACTTTTAAATACCCATCTTCATCTAATTTTCCAATGTCACCCGTTTTAAACCAGCCATCTTCAAACGCTTTTTCTGTTTCTTGGGGATTGTTGTAATACCCTTGTGTAATGTTGGGACCTTTTACTAAAATCTCTCCGTCTGGGGCCATTTTTAATTCGACATTAGGTAAAATTTTCCCAACGGTTCCTACTTTGGCCCGGATGAATGGGTTTGTAGAAATAATGGGTGATGTTTCCGTTAACCCGTAGCCCTCCAGTAATGGTATATCTAAAGCCCAGAAAAATCTTGCTATGTCTGCATTGAGCGTTCCTCCACCGGATACGAGTCCACGCAATCTTCCACCTAACTGATTCTTCACCTTTTGATAAACAAGTTTATTGGCGATCTTCCATTTACGAGCGAGTTTTTTTGGTAAATAATCTTGTGAAATATATTGATTAATAGTCGCATTCAGATAGTATTTGTACTTTTCTTCGCCGACTGATAGCGCCCAATTAAAAATTTTTCGTTTCATGGCTGAGCCATTTTCCATTTCACTTTGTATTTTTGTATACACTTTTTCAAACAATCTTGGAACGCTCGTCATGACAGTAGGCTTGAATTCCTGTAAATTTTCAGGGATGGTTGTGATATTTTCTGCATAACTAATCGTTGTGCCAATCGATAATGGCAAATAATGTCCGGCGAGCCTTTCAAAAATATGGGAAAGCGGCAAATAAGAAAGCGAAACATCTTCAGGCAACAGTTCAACCACCCAAAATTGTACGCCTTCTATATTGGCCAAAATATTACCATGTGTTAACATGACACCTTTTGGTTTTCCTGTTGTTCCGGAAGTGTTCATAATAGTAAGCAACTGATCTCGAGGAATATGTTGCCAAGATTGTTCCCAATTTGGTTTAGCTTGGTTGTCTCCAATATTTTCCACTTCTTTAAATGTCATAAAACCATCATCTTCCATTTGTTGGGGAAACATCATAATCATATGATCCAGCTGTACGCCTGTTGAGATTAACTTATCATACTGTTCCTTGTTTTCAACAATTGCGGCTGTGATATCGCAGTTCTTTATAATATAGGCAACTTGTTCGGCGGGGATGGTAGGGTAAATGGGTACGCTAACAGCCGAAATGCTAGCTAATGCAAAGTCGGAAATGGCCCACATAGGATTGCTGTTTGAAATAATAGCCACTTTTGCTTCTGGTTTTATACCAATATAGGTTAAACCATTCGCAAAGCCTTTAATCCTATTCCATAAATTCTGATAGGTTAATTTTTGAATCGATCCTTCTTCTTTCCATTGATAAGCTATATGATTAGGATATTGTTCAACCGTTCGATTTAGCATTTGCAACACATTAGCTACTTTCATCTCCCATCACCTCTTTGCAATGATTAAACAAACCTCTCATCAAATCACTTGAAATTAGAATGATAATAAGATATATTGATTGATAATCGGGATAAAAATTTAAAATAATCAAATAAATAAATCCGTTACTAGCGCCCAAAATAGCGCTAGCGCATACTCATTGCTCCTTACAAAAGCAAAGCTGTACAATCATCTGTAACCCAATTTTTTCTCCCCTAAAAGCAATTATGTTTGAAGTTTATGGTTAATACGTGATAAAATGCTTTCCAATTTTATCGCCATCCCTATTTCTCCTTCGATCTTCAACTTACCGCTTAAAAAAGCGGTGGTTCCCTTTAGAGTTCCTTTCGCCAACTTGATAAAATGATCCGCTTTTATATGAAGGATACAATCTGCTTTCTCCTTTGCACCTTCAGCTATGTAGCTATCCTCGCCTCGCAATACGAATTGAAAAGTATCCGGATGATCATCTTTTACATGAAATTGATATACCGCTTCGATTCCCTTTACAAGCGCCGGATTCTCTTTGATCGTTGCATTCATTGTGTCTATCATATGTTTCACGTCTGACATAGGCCTTTCCTCCTTATTTTGGTGACATATACTTTATCGTATAAGAAGTTGATTTTGCTTACTACCCCGTTAATTGTCGGATAAATGGCCGTATTTGTTTTTAACCCCTAAAATGATAGGTTATTTATCATTTTCAATGTATTGTTTCATCGTGTTTGCCTAAAATGCAGTATTGAAATAGATTCAATGAAAAAAAGGTTCCAATTCTAAGCTATGTTATTTTCAATAAACAATATTCCAAAACTGAAGATTCTTTCTCCAATCTTTCCTCCAGTGTTTTCGCCATGGCGTTGAGTGACAATCGTCCAAATTACTAATGAAAGCGCGGGTACGCGGAACCGCAGCCCCGCCCAACATTAAGTTGGGGCAAAGCGCCGTCTTGCATTATGTCCTTATTCGTGATGGAGGTGAAAAGCGATCTGTCCCCCCATTTTTTCATTCGATTTACAACATTTCTTGTCCGGAAGGTCTCTTCTTAGATCCGAAATTCCTTTTTCCAATCCAATGATAAAAAGGCATTTGGCAAGAGGGTTTATTAAGCGCTGTCCCGGAGTCGTCCTTCACAAAAAACGATTTTCGTGCAGACGCTGCAACAATGACACGCAGCGCTTGTTTGCCAGCTTCCCGTGCGCAACATGTAAGAAAACATGTGTATATTGCCGGAAATGCGTCATGATGGGCAGGGTGGCTTCGTGCACAACCCTGTACCGCTGGTCCGGCCCGGAGCCCGAATGGGCGGATGCGGTGGCTCTTGAGTGGGACGGACAATTATCCAAGGCGCAAAACGCCGCGGCGGCCGCAGTTTTAAGTGCTGTCAAGAAAGAGAAAGAACTGCTGGTATGGGCGGTATGCGGGGCGGGAAAAACAGAGGTCCTTTTTTCAGGGATTGAAGCAGCGCTCCAACTTGGCAAGAGAACTTGCATTGCCACTCCGCGTACAGACGTCGCCTTGGAGCTTGCTCCACGATTGCAAAAAGTGTTTCCTTCGATAGCTGTGGCTGTTTTGTACGGTGGGAGTGAAGACCGGCATGTATTTTCTCCTCTGAGTATATCTACTACCCACCAGCTCATGCGTTTTGAACGCGCTTTTGATGTCATGATCGTCGATGAAGTGGATGCTTTCCCCTATTCTTTTGATCAAAGCTTGCAATGGGCAGTTGAAAAAGCGGCGAAGAAAAATGCCGCTCGCATTTATTTAACGGCAACGCCAAGCAAGCGCTGGCAGGAAGAATGCCGTTATGGAAAAAGAAACTTTATCAAGATTCCTGCCCGCTATCACCGCAAGCCACTCCCGGCTCCCGTATTTGTTTGGTGTGGCAATTGGCGCAAATCTTTTGAAAAAAGCAAACTCCCCCGTGTTGTACTAAAGTGGGTCCGTGAACGGCTCCAAGCAGGAAAACAGGCTCTCATTTTTCTCCCTCATATTCAACTCATGGAAAACTCCCTTCCATTATTTAAACAGCTTCATTCGTCTATTCAGGCCGTACATGCAGAGGACCCATTAAGAGAAGAAAAAGTGAATGCGATGAGGAGAGAGAAAATCCCGATTCTTTTAACGACAACGATTTTGGAAAGAGGAGTCACCTTTTCAAATTTGGATGTAGCGGTGATCGGTGCAGAAGATCCTATTTTCACTGAGGCGGCTCTCGTCCAAATTGCCGGACGTGTTGGCAGAAGCGCCGATTTTCCTGGCGGGAATGTCACTTTTTTTCATCATGGCAAGACGAAAGCGATGATCCAAGCCCTCGTCCATATTAATCATATGAATAAAGCAGCCCGAAAAGCGGGATTGATTGATGAATAGCCATTGTCTTTATTGTGATGATCGTATTCGGGGAGAATGGTCGTGGACGAAACTGATTTCGGGGTCACGGGAGCAAATGTTGTGCGGGAGTTGTTGCGGAAAGCTGGAGAAAATTACCGGAAGTGTTTGTATAGTTTGTTCTCGTTCACTTCCATTGTTAGACACAAAGTATATTCACGGAACCATTTGTCATGATTGTGTCAGGTGGGAACAAGATCCCGAGTGGCGCGGTTTATTGGCAAACAATGTTTCTATTTATCAATATAATGATTTTTTTAAGGAGCTTCTGGCCCGCTTCAAATATCGTGGAGACTATGCATTGGCCAAGGCTTTTGGAGCAAGCGTGCGAAAATTTTTATCAAAGAAAACGTTTGATTTGCTTATCCCGATCCCATTGAGTCCAGACCGGCTTCTAGAACGGGGGTTTAATCAATCAAAAGCGCTTGCGGAAGAAGCCGGATTTCAGGTAAATGAGGTGTTGGAGCGCGTCCATGGAGAAAAGCAGTCGAAAAAATCACGGAATGAAAGAATACATTTGCAGCAAGTGTTTACTGTTCCGGAGCGAGCGGATGTTTCCGGAAAAGAAATTTTATTGATTGATGATATATATACAACCGGATCTACCATTCGGCATGCCGCGCTTGTATTAAAAAAAGCCGGTGCAAAAAATGTGAGCGCTTTTACCCTGGCAAGAGGATAATTTTTATAGTGGACTAAACAAACAAAGCTTGCATCCGATATAATAGTTACGATGCTGAAAAGGAGGAAGGCTTTTATGAAAATAACCCCTTACAACCGTCCTGATTTGAATCCGTATAAGCATCAACCGCAACAAGCGGGGCAGGAACTGCGGAAAAGTGCAGCGGATCAAGTAGAAATTTCAGAGGCGGCAAAAAAGCTCCAGCAATCGTCCAAATGGGAAGCTGAACGTAAAGCCCGCGTTGAACAATTAAAACTGCATATCCAATCAGGTGAATATAAAGTACATCCGAAGGCTGTTGCCGAAGGCATCGCCAAGTATTTTACGGAGAAATAACCGGAGGCCGTGGAAGCCATGAAAGCTTTAATAAATATATTGGAAAAGCTCCATACGTTGCATGAACACTTGTTTGATTTAGCCAAAAAGAAAACGGAAGTGTTGAAAAGCGGCGATGTTGATAGCTTGCAACTTATTTTGCGGGAGGAACAGAAATGCACTTCCGCAATTACAGTGGCAGAAAATGAACGAGAAAAGGCGGCGCGTATCTTTTTACAAGAAGACACCGATGCTGATGTGACACTCTCTGCCTGTATTCAGGCGGCAGGTAATGATGAGAGGGCGTCGTTGCAGGCTCTTCAGGAAAACATGTCACAAGTCATTGGGGAACTTCATGCGCAAAATGAACTGAATAAACAGTTGATTCAACAGACGCTACAGTATGTACATCTAACTTTAGATTTATTGCAGCCTCAGCCTGAGTCGGCGATATATGAAAGGCCGGCTGGAAAAAAACAGTCAAAGATGGCTCAATCCTTCTTTGACTCAAAAGCTTGATATCGGAGGAACTGAATATGAGATCTACTTTTCATGGGTTAGAAACGGCAAGAAGAGCTCTTTTGACGCAGCAGAGCGGGTTGTATACAACCGGAAATAATATAGCCAATGCCAATACGTTGGGATATACACGCCAAAGGGTAAATTTTCAAGCGACGGAAGGCTGGCCGCCCCCTTCGGTAAACCGCTCCCAATTTGCCGGACAATTAGGATCAGGTGTTTCAGCTGAGTCAATACAGCGGATACGAGATTTTTATTTAGATGTCCAATTTCGCGCAGAAAATTCAAAGCTTGGTTATCATGGATCGAATGCAAGCGCCATGGCCAAACTGGAAGATATCTTAAATGAAACCGGAAAAGATCCGGTCGGGCTTTCTAAGACGCTGAGCGATTATTGGCAAGTGTGGCAAGAATTGAGCACGAATCCGGAAAACGACGGTGTGAGGGAAGTTGTCATCGAAAAGGGGAATGCGGTTGCCGAAACGTTTCAACACCTTCATAACTCAATTGAGTTTTATCGACAGGACTTGGGTAAGCAAGTTGACGGAGGCGTGGACAAAATTAATTCTCTGTTGAGAGAGATCGATGATTTGAATCGCCAAATCGCTCAAATGGAGCCGCACGGCTATTTGCCGAATAATTTATATGATGAGCGTGACCGCTTGGTAGATGAGCTATCTGGTTACATGGAAATTGAAGTGGAAAAAGTTCCGAATGAGGGGAATGTAAAAGCGCTTGCGGAAGGTACCTATGTGATTCGGGCGAATGGAATTGAAATTCTCAATGACGATCGTTATTTAGAACTTGAGGTTGATAAGCCCGATGGGTATGTTACGAATATCTCGTTTGGCGGTATACCGGTTGATATTGTAAATATGCCGCAGGGATCAATGAAAAGTTTGATCGAAAATTACGGATATGGCAGTGCGGATAATGGAACGTATTCGGAACTTTTGGCCGATTTGGACAAACTGGCCAATGATTTTGCGGCAAGTGTAAATGCTGCCCATATGGAAGGAGTCACAAAGGACGGATCACCAGCCGGTGCGCTTTTTACAGAAGGCGCGGGAGCGGCAGGAATTCGCATGCTTGACATAACTCTTGGTCAATTGGCTCCATCGGTGACTGCAACCGGGGACGGAAAGAATGCAAGAAATGTAGCCGACTCCTTTAAGGGAGTTATGAACGAATACGAAACAGTCATTGGAAGAATTGGTGTCCAGGCACAGTTTGCCAACCAACAGACGAAAAGTGCAGGTAACTTAAAGGTAGCTGTTGAGGAAAAACGCTTATCGGTAAGCACTGTACACCTTGATGAAGAAATGATGAATATGATCAAATTTCAACATGCATATAATGCCGCTGCCAGGACGATTACAGTCATCGATGAAATGCTTGATAAGATTGTGAACGGAATGGGTGTTGGCGGAAGATAGGAGGCAGGAGACCATGCGCGTTACTCAATCAATGCTGGGCCACAATTCGCTTAGGCACTTAAGCAATTCTTATGGCCGGCTCAACAAGATTTATGACCAAATAAATACCGGAAAGAAAATTACTCGACCTTCCGATGATCCGGTTGTCGCGATGCGGGGAATCACTTTAAGGGCACATCGAAATGAGATACAACAATTCAAAAGAAATTTTGCAGAAGCACATAATTGGATTGACAATACAGATGCCGCCCTCAATCAAGCGGGAGAAGCCATGCACAGGATTAACGTGCTTGTGAACCGGGCAGCGAATGAAACAATGGAGGAAGACGGAAAGCAAGCGATTGCCGACGAAATTAAACAAATTAAAGAGCAGCTGATCAACATCGCCAATACGAAGGTGGGAGATAGATATATCTTTAGCGGCACGGCGACGAATGAGCCGACAGTAGGCGGAAATATCAATACAGAAGCAGTGGAAATTGAACTGGGAAAAGGCATTAAAATCCCTGTCAATGTCACCACTGAAAAAGTGTTCTCCAATGATTTTTTCGCGAAAATTGATCAAGTGGTAGAAGATATTGAAAACGGTGGCGACGTACAGCAGCATATCGGCCCGATGGAAAGATTGATGAACGACTTGGTGACAGAAAGAACATCCCTTGGTGCAAGAGCCAACCGGGTAGATTTAATGGAAGAGCGGGTCGGGATGCAAGAGATTATGGCCAGACAGCTCCAGTCTGATAATGAAGATGCGGAATATGAACAATTGATCACAGAAATGGTGAAGGAGGAGAGCCTCTTGCGCGCCTCGCTCGGTGTCAGCGCACGGGTGATCCAACCGACATTAATTGATTTTCTCAGGTAAGGCGAAACTTCCATCAGCGGCATTGCTGATTGTTAGTTAAGCCAATCGGGCTTATACTGGCAGTTGATCTGTCCTGGCCGTTGTTGTTGATCCCGTTACATAAAGTGGGATCTTACTGCCAGTTAAAGGGATTAAAAGGATAAAAAAGCTATCTGAAAAGGATAGCTTTTTTGCACGTCAGAAACGGATCACGTTTACCGCAGTGAAAATATTCATGTCCAAAGTAAAAGGGAGACTAGATAAATCGCCAGTACTTTGCGCTCTTATTGAGGAGGTATGAAAGTGAAGTTGCCGCAAATTCGTTTGGAATCGGAAATGGGGAAAATCGCTGTCTACTTGACACAAGGGAAGCATTCTATGCATCACGTTCAGCCGTTATTGGAAATCGAACAGCCGCCGGCTGAACTCGAAATCGAACGAACGCCGGCCAAATTGACGATTGACCAGACGAAAGCTTGGGAAGACATGAATTTAAAGCATGTTTTTCGCTCAATTGAAGAAAATACAGACCATGCCCAGCAGGAGTATCGAAAAGGTGTTGCAAGACGGGTGGATGAGGGAGATGAAATGATGAAGATTGAGGATAAAAACTCAAACCCCATCCCTGAAATCGCGAAACGAAATATAGCAAGACCTCTCCGCACACCGAATATTACGTTTATCCCTTCCTTTTTTAGCGTAAAGATGAGCTACGAAAAAGCGAAGCTTGATTATAATTGGAAAGTGCATCAACCGCGATTTGAAGCAAGGTTCGAAAGCCCGGTGATTGAGTATGAACCTGGGGAAGTAATTGTGGAAATGGTTAGAAGACCGTCACTAAAAATCGATGTGGTGAATTTGCCGAAAAGGCGTTTAGGAGAGTGAACGATGAATATTACAACGAAATATCATGGTGCCGTGAAAGTGAATGAGGGAGAAATTCTCCATTTTACATCAGGGATTCCCGGATTCCCGGATGAAAAACAGTTTGTTGTATTACCGTTGGAGGACACCGGTTTCGCCGTAATGCAGTCGGTAGCGACTTCGGACACTGCTTTCATTGTCACGGAACCGTTTCTATTTTTCCCTGAATATGATTTTAAATTAGAAGAGCAGGTCATTGATCAACTCGAATTGAGGGCTGCTGAGGATGTTCGTGTCTACATCATCTTGACGGTCCATGACCCATTTGAGAAAACCACCGGCAACTTGCAAGCACCGGTTATCATCAACACGAAAAATCGCCAAGCGAAGCAAGTTGTATTAAACGATGGTGTATATAAAACGAGACACCCGCTTTTCGGGCAAAAAGTGGAGGGGTGACGGCATGCTGATATTGACGAGGAAAAAAGGAGAAACGATCCAAATTGGCCCAGATATCGAAATCACCGTCACGGCCATCCAGGGAGAACAAGTGAAGCTCGGGATCACCGCGCCCAAACATGTTGAAATTCATCGCAAAGAAGTCTGGCTCGACATCCAAGCCGAAAATACGAATGCATCGGCAGGGGTGAAAAACCTCTTCGGACTCATTGAAAACATGAAAAAACAATAATTATAGAAAAAGCTATTAAACTATCCTGCCCTTTGCCGATATAAAATGTGAAAGCGAAAAAAACGGGCGGCCGACCGAACTCTTTCGCTGAAAAATTACACCACCGTTCACACGGACGTGAGCGGCAACATTCAAGGAGGAAAATGCAAAATGAGAATCAACCACAACATTATGGCGCTCAACACGCACCGTCAATTAACACAAGGTACAAGCCTTGCATCAAAAAACATGGAAAAATTATCATCTGGCCTGCGTATTAACCGTGCAGGTGACGATGCTGCCGGCTTAGCCATTTCCGAAAAAATGCGTAACCAAGTTCGCGGAATGGAAGCTGCTCAACGTAATGCCCAAGACGGTATTTCTTTAATCCAAACTGCTGAAGGCGCGTTAAATGAGACGCATGCTATGCTACAGCGTATGGCTGAACTATATACTCAAGGTGCAAATGAAACGTTGGAGCCGGAAGATGCTGAAAAGATCCAAGCTGAAATTACACAATTAACAGCACAAATAGATGATATTGCCAACCAAACAAAATTCAACACAAAAAATATCCTTAACACTAGCGGCTCAATCAAGTTGCAAGTAGGTGCAAATTCTGGTGAAACGATTACGTTGACATTAACGAACAACACAGCATCAGGATTGGGTCTCGGCGGATTAACATCTATCAGTGGCCTTACTACTGCTTCAGGCTTGAATGCAACATCAAGTGCCAACTTAACGATTGTACAAAATGCCATTAACGCTGTTTCTCAAAACCGCGCAAACCTTGGTGCAGTACAAAACCGTTTAGAGCATACCATTAATAACCTTGGTACATCTGCTGAGAACTTGACAGCAGCTGAATCTCGCATCAGAGATGTCGATATGGCGAAAGAAATGATGGAGTTCACAAAGAACAACATCTTGACTCAAGCATCACAAGCAATGTTGGCTCAAGCCAACCAATATCCGCAAGGAGTTCTTCAACTTCTTCGTTAATTTTACAAAAAGGTGGTCTTCTATTACAGAAGGCCGCTTTTTTTATTCCGTTTTTGATAAACGGGAACAGCTCAATCTATTTTCCTTTCCGCCTTATTGACAGCTTTTTATCACTGATTTCCATAGCAGTCAATTTGATCATGAGGTTTCCTTTTTTCGACCTATAAAAAGAGCAAATGTGTCCTCTTTAACTTACTTGCCCATAAACCTAACCACATTTTTCCATGTTGAAGATCCGTTCCAAATACCCACTTTAATAAATGGCGAACATTGTCGATATAAGTAGTGAGAAAGCAGTAAACCAAATGATGGAGGCAAGTTACTCTATGAAGTTATTGTTTAAAGGTGAGACCATTCAATTAAATAATGAATTATCCTTGGAGTTTGTTAAAGAAAAAATTAATAGTCTTTTGGCTGATCAATACTTTTTTAGCCATCTCGTAGTTGATGGAGTAGAGATTTATGAAGAACCAGAGCAATTTCTGGAACAACATTTAAATGACATTAACGAGCTTGAAATCATTGCAAGGACCGTACAAGAGTTTGTGAACGATCTTTTATTGACCGCGGAGGATTATACGAAAAGAGCCATTCCAGAAATTGAAGCACTCGCGGATCATTTTTACAACCATCCTAATCATGAAGGCTGGAATAAATTTGGCCAGCTTCTGGAAGGGTTGCAGTGGTTAACCCATATGATTCAAACGATTGACTCCTTCTCCCAAAAGCCTGAAAACTGGATGAATTATTTAAAGGCGAGTATTGCGGTAGAAGAGGAATTGAAAAATCTGAAAGAAGCTTTGGAAAATAAAGATCACGTTTTAATAGCTGATATTATCAACTATGAGATCCTGCCATACTTTACAACGCTTGGCGCAGAGATTCAACATACAATTGATACAGAGGGCTATCGTCATGATCTTAATTAATAATCGCAATTATTTAAGATTGAGAAACCGCCATTTATTACAGCAGCTAAATGAAATGGAAAGCCGCTTAGATGAAAAACGGGTTGTTATCGAGCCGTCAAAAAAAGAAAATCCTACACTCAAAATAAATAAAGGTGGAAAGTTCCAATACATTCATAGCAAATATGATCCTGTCAACGAGTCAAAGCGAATTATGCAACAACAGAAGAATATGGAGGCATATGATCATGTCTTTTTTGTGGGAACCGGGCTTGGTTACCATATTGAACAATTTGCGAAAGTTTATCCGGATAAAAAAATAACGATTTTTGAACCTGATTTGGAAGTCTTGTATCATTTTTTAACGGTCCAAGATATTACGAAGTTCTCAAGTCAAATCCAAGCGATCTTTTTTGCTTCTGAAGAAAGTGAAATGAAACAAGAAGTCCAGAAATTTATTAACATTCACGGGAAGCGCATCTTTTTTTTCACGTTACCCGTCTATCTCACTCTATACCCACAAGAAACGAAACTATTATTTGAGACGTTCAAAGAAGGCTTAAAAGATCAAAAAAATATCCTGGCTACGGCTGCAGCCTTCCAAAAACGTTGGACGATCAACGCAATTAAAAATTTCCCATATGTCTTAAAAACACCTAATATATTGCATGACATTGATCAAAAGGCTTTTGAGGGGAAACCGGCCATCATTGTGGCTGCAGGACCTTCACTCTCTGAAGAGTTTGAGCATCTGAAATTCATTAAGGAAAACGGATTGGCTTATATATTTTCGGTGGGATCAGCGATCAATGCGTTAATTGAACACGGAATTTATCCCGATGCCGCCTGTACGTATGATCCTAAAGAAAGAAATCAAAATGTCATACGCATTATTAAAGATAGGGGAATAGAGGAAATCCCCCTAATTTATGGGAGCTCTGTTGGGTTTGAGACATTGGAAAACTATCCGGGCCCCATGCTTCATATGATTACAAGCCAGGACCCGGTTTCGCCATTTTTACTGGGATCCTATAAAAAAATCTCTATTGTTCAAGACGCACCTTCCATTGCCGTGGTGACGTTTCAATTACTTGCTCTTCTTGGCTTTAAGCAGATCATACTTGTTGGACAAAATCTGGCTTTTCATAATAGATTGCGGTTTGCAAAGGGTATACATTATAACCATATTCCGAAAGAAATCTCTCCGGAAGAGGAACAACATTTAATAACAGTGAAAGATGTTTATGGAAATGATATTTATACGGACAGTAGTTTCAATCAAATGCGTCAGCAGCTTGAGCTATATATCAGCATGAGTCCCAACGTAGAAGTGTTGAATACAACAAAGGGTGGAGCCGTTATAGAAGGAACAACTTTTTTGCCTCTTACTGAGGTGATAGAGCATCATCTGCGGAAGAAAAAAAGTGTGTCGCCGCAATGGTATAAAGCGAATAATCATTACAATCAAATGTATGCTTATAAGCAATTGGTTAAACTGGAAATAGCGCTTGGCAAGATGGAACCCATTATGGAAAGGGCTTTAACAGTTGTAAAAAATATCGCTGATTCTGTAGAGAAGCTTCATGTAGCCAATATGGAAACCAATTTTATAAAACTTGACAAAGAAATAAAAAAACTAAAAGAAAATCCTTTTTACAAATATTTCATTGAGCCGATGGTAAGAGTACAGCACAAGCTTTTAGAGGAATCAAATAAAGAAATTCGCTTTGAAAAAAACCTATACAAAAAAGGGAATCAAGTTGTGGAATCGTATCGGGCGTTTTTGGAAGAATGTGTGGCGCACGTACAATATGTAAAGCCGTACTTCTATGAGTTAAAAAATAATACAATTTTTGAGAGTGAACAAAATGACTATTAACATCATTCATGTAGCGAGTTTTTCGGGGAACATTGGAGATGTAGCAAACCATGAAGGGTTTTACCATCAATTTAAGCAATTATTCTCAGAAGAGATCACCGTAAAAAAGCTTGAAATCAGGAAGTTTTATAAAAGATGGAATGAACAAAAGTTCGACATGGAATTTGCCAATTACGTAAATCAATTTGATTTATTTATCATTGGTGGCGGTAATTTTTTTGAGCTTTGTTGGGATTATTCCGCTACGGGCACGACAATCGATATTAGCCCTGAAGTGTTGCAATCAATCCAAATACCAATTTTGATTAATGGCATAGGCGTCGATGATAATAAAGGGATCACTCCATCCAACATACTGAAGTTTAAGACGTTCTTGAACGGCTTGTTTGAAAAAGACAATGTATTTTTCACTGTCAGGAATGACGGATCTTTGAAAGTTATTCAGAAATACTTCAAGGAATTTGCTGATTTGATTCATAAAGTTCCCGATCATGGCTTTTTTCTTCATGAAACAGATTATATGAATGCCTTTCAACCGCTTAATCGTCATAACATAGGATTTAATATAGCTTTAGACATGTCTGACATCAGATATCAACATATCGGCTATGAACGCTTTCTTGAAATAATGAGTAGACAGATAAATAGATTATTATTGGAAACAGATAACAATATATACTTATTTCCACATATTCAAAGTGACTATAACGCCATATTAGACTTACTGAAGTTACTGAAAAATGAATATGTCCGAACGAGGGTTTCCATTACGCCCATTATCCAGGGAAGAGAGTTAGACACCTTCAAATACTATCAAGATTGTAAGTTTATTTTCGGCATGCGTTTCCATGCAAATGTGTGTGCGATCTCATTAGGGATTCCGACATTGGGATTGATCAGTTATCCAAAACACGGATATCTGTATGATGAGATTGGGATGCCAGATAGAAAAACAGATATAAATCATGGGAACTTTACGGCCACTTTGGAGAATAATGTGGATCGTCTTATACACGATGATGATTTTACAGTTATGTTAAGGAAAAATTATTTACAAAAAATGCAAGAAATAAAAGAGGAAAAAGAGAACATATACAGACATCTAAAGACTTGGATCAAAAAACATTTGTAAATGTTGGGGGTTAAAATGTTTAATGTTATTCGTATTGCTTCAAGAAAAGTTGGGCCAGAATTTCCACCTCTTGTAATACCTGAAATTGGTATTAATCATGAAGGTGATCTAAATAAAGCGATTAAAATGATTGATGATGCATATGATGCAGGAGCGGAAATCGTTAAATTTCAATCACACGTTATTGAAGATGAAATGATTCCGGCGGCTCGACAAGTGATTCCGGGTAATGCCAAGGAATCGATTTTTGACATTATGTCAAGATGTGCATTGTCATTTGAAGAAGAAAAGGAATTAAAAAACTATGTAGAAAACAAAAAAATGATCTTTTTAAGCACCCCCTTTTCCCGTGCTGCTGCCGATCGCCTGGAATCAATAGGCGTAGATGCTTATAAGATCGGGTCAGGAGAATGCAATAATTATCCATTAATTGATCATGTAGCTTCTTTTGGCAAGCCAATGATTTTAAGCACGGGCATGAACGATATTGAATCTATTAGTAAAGCTGTTGAGATTTTAGAAAGAAAAAGGGTACCGTATGCACTATTACACTGTGTATCTATGTACCCTACTCCCTATGAAAAAGTACAATTAGGTGCCATCAGAGATTTACAAATCAATTTTCCAAATGCAGTACTGGGATTAAGTGATCATTCGATAGGAAATTATACGTGTTTCGGAGCAGTTTCTTGTGGTGCAAGTATTTTGGAAAAGCATTTTACTTCAGATAAAACATGGCCTGGTCCAGATATTCCCATATCTATCGATCCTTCAGAGTTGAAAGAGTTAATGAAAGGAACAGAAGCAATATGGCAAGCAATGGGAGGCAAGAAAGAGATCATGCCGGAAGAACAGGCAACGATCAATTTTGCTTATGCATGTGTTGTTTCAATTAAACCGATTCGTAAAGGTGAGAGACTGACTAAGGATAATATTTGGGTGAAAAGGCCCGGTACCGGTGAAATGAAAGCTGTCGACTTTCATCAAGTAATGGGTAAAACGGCTGCGACAGATATTCCCGCAGATGTACAATTAGCATGGAATATGGTGAAATAAAATATGAAGAAAAAAAATATTGTATTTATCACGGGTACTAGGGCCGATTATGGAAAGCTAAAATCTTTGATGAGAGAAATACAAAAGTGCAATCAGTTTGAGCTTCATATTTTTGTAACGGGAATGCATATGTTATCAAAATATGGTTCAACATACTCTGAGTTAGAAAAAGATGGATTTAAGAATATCCATAAATTTGTTAACACGCGGATTAATGAGAGTATGGATATCACTTTAAGCAATACGATTGTTGGTTTTAGTAATTATGTTGCAGAATTCAAGCCCGACTTGATTGTTGTACATGGGGATAGGGTAGAGGCTTTAGCCGGGGCCATTGTTGGAGCCCTGAATAATATTAAAGTAGCCCATATTGAAGGTGGAGAAATCTCAGGTACCATTGATGAATCGATTAGACATGCGATTACAAAATTTTCGCATTTTCATTTGGTGGCAAATGAGGAGGCGAAAAATTGCGTTATTCAACTTGGTGAAAAGGAAAGTTCGATTTTTGTCATTGGGTCTCCGGACATGGATATTATGTTTTCAAAACAGCTGCCTGATTTACAATTTGTAAAACAACATTATGATATTGAATTTGAGGAATACGGCATATTTATGTATCACCCAGTTACGACGGAAATACATCACTTAAAACGCAACATTATGGAGGTTGTGAACTCATTAATAGATTCGGGAAAAAATTATATCGTCGTTTATCCAAATAACGATCCAGGAAGCGATATTATTTTTGATGCATTAAAAATACTTGAGGGAAATAACCGATTCCGATGTTTCCCTTCGATTCGCTTTGAAGCATTTTTAGTTTTGCTTCAAAACGCCACATTTATGATTGGGAACTCTAGCGCGGGTGTAAGGGAAACTTGTGTGTACGGCGTTCCGACCATCGATATAGGCACAAGGCAGAAAGGGCGATATGATAAATTAAAAGTTAGTAATGTACAACACGTAAATGAATCGAAGGCTGAAATCTTGAAGGCAATCGACCAGGTAGATCACTTCAGATGTAGCGGATTATCTTTATACGGAAATGGAAACAGTTCAAAAGAATTCATCAACTTTTTACATAACGATTCCATTTGGGATATGGATATTCAAAAGAAGTTTATACCATTTAATTCGCAATTTTGAGGGTGAGGCGCATGTATAAAGACAATACGTTTTTGGCAGTTATTCCAGCTCGAGGCGGAAGTAAGGGGATTCCAAAGAAGAATTTATTTAATATTAAAGGAAAGCCGCTAATTAGTTACACCATTGATGAGGCATTGCGATCTCGATATGTAGATAAAATCGTCGTTTCAACAGATTGTCAGGAGATTGCCGATGTTGCACAACAAAACGGCGCGGAAGTACCTTTTTTAAGGCCGGGACATTTAGCAGCAGATGATTCTAAAACAATTGATGTACTTCTTCATGCTGTAAATCAACTTGCAAAAAATAATGAGCGATTTGATTATATTGTCCTGTTGCAGCCTACGCAACCGTTACGAAAATACTGGCATATTGATCATGCAATTGAACAAGCAATAGAGAAAAAACAGTCAGACCTGGTTAGTGTTTCTGTTGTGAAAGATCATCCTCTTTTAATTCGTTCGGTCGATGAAAAAGGTACATTACAGAGGCTCCTTCCTCAAAATAGCACAGTTAGGCGTCAGGAATTTATTCCCTATTACAAAGTAAATGGCGCCATATATATCAATAAAATAGATGCATCTTTTCATGAAAATGTGAGTCTGAATGATAATTCATATCCGTTTTTCATGGATAAAAAATATGATCTGGATATTGATGATATGGATGATATAAAGACGTTATTAACATTGGTTTAGATATAACTCTGACTCTCCATATGATTGGGTTGATCAAAAAACACCCATTTGCACAAAGAAAAGTGGTCACTCGGCAAGATGTACAGATGGGTTGGAACTGGATTATGATGAAGAATTGCAGGGGAAAAGTAAAAACAGGCGGGGAAGCCATCCACGCCTGTTTATCCTGTTATCGTTTTGATTTTTTCATGCCCAGATTTTTGAGCTGGGCCATTATTTTATTTCGTGACTTTTCATTTTTCAAGAGATATGCAGCTCCAAGAGCTAAAGTGGTGAGCATGGTTTTACCTTTTTTCATTGATTTTCACTCTCCTGACAAGGGATTGGTTTCTTTTACTTTTCCCATTTGCCGGAAAGTCAAACAAAAAAATTTTGCGGGCTTTTTCATAGTGGAATTTATTGCGAGACACGGCCCGTAACTACTTATTATTTGTTTCCTGAAGTCGTTATCAATCTCATCCATCTTCTTTCCATTTTCGTAAATGCTTTCGGTTTGGGCACTCGATGTTCTCAATCATAAACATTTATTGTTCGAACTTCCCATCCGGATTAGCCATTTTCTTCCTGTTGACTCATTCTTACATTGGTCCGATCCACTTATGTAAGTTGACTTCTCGCTAAGAATCTTTGATAGTCTTTTGAACTTGATCAACCTTTTTTAAAGCGAATCTTTTTTCAATATGGTACTCCTAAAGGCCTTTGGTATTTACTCTTTCCTTGAACAACGGCCCATCAAAAACAAAAGTATGATACTCGCCGGACTCCCCCATCGGGCAAATATCCGCTTTTTTGCTAATTTCTTCAATAAATCGTTTGTCCAGTATGCGGCCGACCCAATCCTGTGGTAACATATCGCCTCTCACTTTAATCACTTCGGCCTTATAACCAAGCTTGATAAATTGATTTAGCGCATCCAGCATCATGGATTCTTCCATCCACAATGGATATAGGGCTTGAATGCCGGCAGCTGTGGCTAATTTTTCTCCCCATTCTCGATGGCCTTCCAAATACATGTCGCCAAAGGCAATGGCATTTAATTCATATTTTGTTTTAAGATCAAGCAAATGTTTTAAAAAATCCTCATTATATGTATCGTATGAGCAATGGATGAATTCAATGGGAATGTCGAGTGCTTCCGCTTGAGCTTTCATTTTGCCGATTTCCTCATCGTGGGCAAATGTCCTTCCTGTTTCTTGAGGTACTGTCGTGACAAGGCATGCAACTTTTTTGTCTCCTTCCACAAGCTTGTGTAGTGCCATGCAACTATCTTTTCCCCCACTCCATGATAGAGCAACTCTCTGGCTCATAAGTCATCCCTCCTTCCCTTCATTATACTAAACAATGTGAATTTCCTGGGAAATAAGTGGATAAATTGTCGAAGGGGCCGCCTAAAATTCATTTTTTTTAATAAATAATCAGAGAGGGAAGCCAAAAGTCGAAAAAACGACTTTTTGGACAACCCTTCCTTTGATATTACTTCTACCACCAAAATGGAAAGAACGGATAGCCAAAGCCAAAGCCAAACGGGCCAAAAAATGGTCCAAAGCCAAACGGCCTGAAGAAAGGCCTTCCGAACCAAAGTCTTTCGTCTTGCTGCGGATACGCTCCATAATGGCTATAGTGGCCATACCCTTCTGGATGATAATAGTGATTCACTTGGGATCCTCCTCTTTCATGTAATTTGTAATGTTCACCCCATCATATGCATTCAGCACATGAAAAGGCATCTATAAACAGGGCAGGAAACCAAAATAGGCATTTCTCACGAACCATGTTTGGATTAGTAATAAAGCATTATTAAATATTTGAATTTGTTGCCGATATTGTTTATAAGGATGATATTTTTTGCCGAAGGAGAGAGGTCGATGGTTGGATCGGTTGAAGGACGGCTTGCAGCGGACGAAATGATTGTTGCCTTTTCCCGGCAAAAGATTGTTACGGAGTCCATGCAAAGGGGAGAACAATCTTCTAAAACTTCTAAGATCGAGTCAAAAGCCCGTCTGGAAAAAGCGATGTCTTACGCGAATGATCTGTTAGAGCAGTCAACGCAAACATATTTGAAATATGAGCTTCATGAGCAACTCAATCAGTTTTATGTGAAAATTGTCAATCAGGAAACAGATGAAGTGATAAGAGAAATCCCCCCAAAAAAGCTGCTGGACATGTTTGCGTCCATAGCAAGCTCTTTGGGGCTTATTGTAGACACGAAACTTTAAAGGGAAAAGGAAGTGGTTTCAAATGAGAGTCAGCGGTTTGGTAAGTGGTATGGACATCGATAAGATGGTAAATGACTTGATGAAGGTCAACCGGATGCCACTAGATAAGTTAAAACAGAAAAAGCAAATTTTAGAATGGCAGCGTGATGATTTTCGTTCGATCAATACGTTAATGCTTGGATTTCGTAAACGTTTAACAGATCTTCAATTTTCAAGCAATTACCAGGCAAGAACGGTATCGACATCAGATGAAGCAAAAGTGACGGCAACTGTAGCGAGTGGAGCGGCAAAGGCTTCCTATTCAATTGAGAGTGTCAGTCAATTGGCAAAAGCGGCCTATAGAATCGGAAACAAAATAACACCTGATGGAGAAAAAATAGATCTAACCCAAAACTTATGGAGCCAGTCTCAAACGGTTCTTCCGGACTTGACATGGAACCAGGGTGTTGTAGAAACGAAGTACTTAAAGGCACCAGATGGAAATACACCGATTGACTTGGAATTAAATGGCGCTTCGATTAGCAATAATGAGCTAAACGTGAAAGTGAACGGAAAAGTTTATGAAGTAGTGACATCTGGAGTTCCCGAAAAAGGACAGGTTTTATATGATGTCGGTGCAGGAACGCTTTCATTTGGAGAAAGCTTGCCAAAAGGCAGTAGTGTAAGAGTTGACTATGCCATTGCCGAAAAAACGATCTCCCATACGGCGAGTGCCGAACAATCCAATTGGAGATTGGGAAAAGGAGCGATTTCGGAGCTTACGGTCACGATTGATGGTACGGCTTATACAATGGATCCGGCTTCCGTCGATGATGCAGGGTTTGCCGACCTTGGAGGTATTGGCAAAGTTCATGTGCTGTCGGGCGAAATCCAGTTTAACGATCCGCTTGCTGAAGGATCAGAGCTAACAGCCACATTCAAACAAAATTATTCAAGTTTTACGATTGGGTCCCATCAAGCAACAGGGAAAGTGGAAGAACGGATATTTTTTGCTGGAAATGAATCAATGAATGGCGTCATAAAAAAGGTAAATGAGTCTTCAGCAGGGGTTACGATGTTCTATGATTCATTTAAGGATCAAATGACATTAACGAGAAAAGAAACCGGAGATTTCAACAATGGCGGAGATGGAATCATCTTGTCCGGCCAATTTCTCACGGATGTTTTGAAATTTTCAGGAACGACGGAATCACGCGGACAAAATGCAGTATTTACCGTCAACGGCTTAACAACAGAACGCCAATCCAACACTTTTTCGATGAACGGAGTCACGTTTACTTTAAAGCAGACATTTACAGACCCCGTTTCTGTTGCGGTTTCAAATGATACGAATACAGTAGTTGAAACAATCAAAAGCTTTGTCAATGAATATAATGAATTAATTGGCAAGATAAACGATAAATTAACCGAAGAGCGTTATCGAAAATATACGCCGCTAACCGACGATGAAGAGCGAGATAAGCTCACGGAAAAGCAACAGGAAAAGTGGGAGGAAATGGCAAGAAGCGGTCTCTTGAAGAGCGACCCAACCTTAACCGCTGCTCTTTCCCAAATGCGCCTCGATATGTATAGTTCAGTAGAAACGAATGGGACTTTCAAGCAATTGACGGCGATTGGCATTACAACAACATTCAATTATCGCGATGGCGGAAAGCTTGAAATTAACGAAGCGAAATTAAAGGAAGCGGTGGAGAAGGATCCGGAAGCTGTAGAAAACTTGTTCCGCGGTCCGGGAACATCTGATTCCGACAAGGGAATCGTCAACAAGTTATATGATACCGTCGATCAAACAATCAAAAGAATCCAGACGAAAGCCGGCAGGGCGACTTCAATGAATAAGCAATTTGCAATCGGCAAGGAGCTGATTGAAGTTGATAAAAACATCGATAGGTTTGAAAAGCGACTTAAGATGGTAGAAGACAGGTTGTGGCGACAATTTTCGGCAATGGAAAGATCAATTCTGCAGTCGAACAATCAGGCGATGTACTTAATGCAGCAATTTGGAATGTGATGAATGATGAGGAATGGAGGGAGAAAAAATGGCGAGCAGGAATCCGTATGAGACGTATCAGACGAATTCTGTCACGACGGCACCTCCCGGAGAGTTGACGCTAATGTTGTATAACGGCTGCTTGAAATTTATCGGCCTTGCGAAAATTGCAATTACGGAAAATCAGATTGAGGACCGCAACAGAAATATTCAAAAAGCGCAAAACATTATAGCTGAACTGATGGCTACGTTAAATATGGAAATCGGCCTGGCAAAAGAGATGATGCCATTGTATGAATATGTGAACAGGCGCTTGCTTGAAGCAAATATTCATCAAGATTTGGAATTATTAAAAGAAGCAGAAGATATCATAACGGAATTTCGCGATGTCTGGAAAGAAGCCCTTCAAATTAACAGAAAGCAACAGCACTCTCCATCAAAAAGGACCATGCCATGAGTGCTGTCCAGGAATGCCTTCGTCTTACTGAGGAATTGTTGGTGATTCTCCGTCATCCCAATTCCACAGAGCGTGATCGCTTGATACATAAAATTGAAGAGACGCTTACCAGGCGTGAGAATCTGCTGCCGCAAATAAAACCTCCTTTTTCCGAAGAAGACTTAATAGCCGGAAAGAAGCTGGTCGATCTTAACAACGAGTTGTCATTTTTATTGGAGAGTGTCAATAGTCATATTCTACGGGAATTAAATGAGCTAGAATTGAAAAAAACTTCTGCATCGCGATATGCCAATCCTTACGGGTCCGCGAGCCAGCTTGACGGGGCTTTTTATGATAAACGTCTATAATTGTTACCTTATTACTCATAAATTCGACAAAATTTTTGGCGGTCTAAGGCAGGAATAAGGGATATGATATAGAAGTATATACATATAGCCTTTAAAGGAGGAGTTTTTATGCTTAAGTACCAGATTCGTGGAGAAAACATCCAGGTTACTGAGGCGATTCGAGACCACGTAGAAAAGAAGGTAGGCAAACTAGAGAGATATTTTATTGAAACTCCTGAAGCGAATGTACATGTTAATTTAAAAGTAAACGCTGATAAAAAATCAAAAGTTGAAATAACGATTCCCCTTCCACAATTGGTGTTGAGGGCAGAAGAAGTAAATGATGACATGTATGCCGCCATCGACTTAATTGTCGATAAGCTCGAACGCCAAATTCGGAAACATAAAACAAAAGTAAATCGCAAGTTCCGTGAAAAGGGCAATATTGAGCAATTGTTCGCAACAGGTATTAATGGTGCTTCTTCAGAGGAAGAAGACGAGTTACAAATTGTTCGTACAAAACGTTTTGATTTAAAACCGATGGACAGCGAAGAAGCGGTTCTTCAAATGAACATGCTTGGGCACAACTTTTTCATCTATACGGATGCGGAAACAAACGGAACAAATATTGTTTATCGACGGAAAGACGGAAAATATGGTTTAATCGAAACAAACTGATGTAGATAAAGAGAGCACGCGCCTTTTTGGTTGCGTGCTCTTTTGGTTCGCCCACCATGGGCGCAGTCTATAGGGTGCAAGTCCCTGGCCGTGAAGGGCAGAAGTAGTGGTTAGTCTAACGCAAGGATGTCCATGGCGACGCGGAATCTGAAGGAAGCTCGAGGCAAACCTTTATTTAGTCTGAGCAATACGAACCTCATCAGGCAAACCTTTATTTAGTCTGAGCAATACGAACCTCATCAGGCAAACCTTTATTTAGTCTGAGCAATACAAATCTCATCAGGCAAAACGAATGAGCCAGCGGTCTTGCTAAACAAATTAGGATGGCAATACAGAAGTTGTGTATGATACTAAGAGTCAACGGTTTCGCATGTGAAGCGGTTAAACGCTGCTGGAATATGGTCTTTATAAATTAGCTCTAAAATAAGTATTATTGAGACAAGAAAAGTTCCATTCACTTCACGTGACGAAGAAAATAGGTTTTACTATAAAGAAAAAATGATTTGTTATTTACAGTTAATGAAGGTTCACACACGGCCTTATTGTCAGCAAATGGTCGTTAATGGTATGATAAATGAATGAAGTGAGTATATAATTCATTTTAGTGTATATAGATTTTTCGCCCGTATTTTTAAACAAGGGAGAGTTATGTATGGCAGCTTTTTTAGCAAAACTGTTTGATTCAAATACGCGTGAATTACGGCGGCTTGATAAAATAGCAACTGAAATTAAAAGGCTCGGTTCCGAGATGGAGAAAAAATCTGACGATGAGCTCCGGGCAAAAACAGAGGAATTTAAATCACGCTATTTAAGCCGTGAATCACTCGATTCCTTGCTCGTGGAAGCATTCGCGGTGGTTCGCGAAGGTGCCCGCCGTGTCCTTGGACTGTATCCTTATCCCGTTCAATTGATGGGTGGTGTCACCCTTCATGAAGGCAATATTGCCGAGATGAAGACGGGGGAAGGTAAAACACTGACTGCAACGATGCCCGTTTATTTAAATGCCTTGACTGGTAAAGGCGTTCATGTCGTGACGGTGAATGAATATTTGGCCAGCAGGGACGCTGAGGAAATGGGGCAGTTGTATGAGTTTCTCGGTTTGACGGTCGGACTCAACCTGAACAGCATGTCGAAGGCCGAGAAAAAAGAAGCGTATGCGGCGGATATTACGTACGGTACAAACAACGAATTTGGCTTCGATTATTTGCGCGACAATATGGTGTTGTACCCGGAAGACCGCGTGCAGAGATCTCTTCATTTTGCCGTCATTGACGAGGTCGACTCTATTTTGATTGATGAAGCGAGAACACCTCTCATTATTTCAGGGCAAGCCAAGAAATCAACGCAATTATATTTACAGGCAAATGCCTTTGTCAATACGCTTAAAAAAGACATTGATTATACGTATGATGAGAAGACAAAAGGCGTCCAGTTGACGGAAGAAGGTATTAATAAAGCGGAACGCGCTTTTCATATCGACAATTTGTTCGATATATCCCATGTTACGTTAAACCACCATATTAACCAGGCGTTAAAAGCACATGTAAGCATGCATAGGGATATTGATTACGTCGTGCAGGACGGAGAAATTGTCATCGTTGACCAATTTACGGGGCGACTCATGAAAGGGCGCCGCTTCAGTGATGGGTTGCATCAAGCAATTGAAGCAAAAGAAGGCGTCGATATTCAAAATGAATCGATGACAATGGCCACGATCACATTCCAGAACTATTTTAGAATGTATGACAAGCTTGCAGGTATGACTGGTACGGCCAAAACGGAAGAAGAAGAATTCCGCAATATTTACAATATGCGTGTTGTGGCCATTCCCACGAATAAACCCATCATTCGGGACGATCGGCCCGACCTGATTTATGCATCGATGCAAGGCAAATTCCGCGCGGTTGTAGAAGATATAGCGGAACGTCATCAGAAGGGGCAGCCTGTCCTGGTTGGTACAGTTGCAATTGAAACATCCGAACTGATTAGTTCGCTATTAAAGAAAAAAGGAATCCCCCATAATGTCTTGAATGCGAAAAATCATGAACGCGAAGCCGAAATTATTACCCAGGCCGGCCAAAAAGGAGCCGTTACGATTGCGACCAACATGGCTGGACGGGGTACCGATATTAAGCTGGGCGAGGGCGTGCTTGAAGTAGGCGGCCTTGCTGTTATCGGTACTGAACGCCACGAATCACGTCGGATTGACAACCAGCTCCGCGGGCGTTCGGGACGTCAGGGAGATCCTGGTGTTACACAGTTTTATCTTTCCATGGAAGATGAATTGATGCGCCGCTTCGGATCCGATAATTTGAAAAATATGATGGAAAGGCTTGGCATGGACGATTCCGAACCGATCCAGAGCAAAATGGTGACAAGGGCGGTAGAATCGGCACAAAAACGGGTAGAAGGGAATAACTTTGATGCCCGTAAACAACTACTGCAATACGATGATGTCCTTCGCCAGCAGCGGGAAATCATTTATAAACAGCGGAATGAAGTAATGGAAGCAGAGGATCTTCGTGAAATTGTGGAAAATATGATTCAATCGGTCGTAAAGCGTGCCGTTGAAGCTAATACGCCGCAACACGAAGAAGAAGAACAATGGAACTTGGAAGGTATTGTCGACTATGTTTCCGCCAACCTTTTACCAGAAGGTGACATAACCGCTACTGACTTAAGGGGCAAGGAACCTGAGGAAATGGTGGACTTGATTATTGAAAAAGTCAAGGCGCGTTATGATGAAAAAGAAGAGACACTTACGCCCGAACAGATGCGGGAGTTTGAAAAGGTCATTCTTCTCCGTTCAGTTGACACGAAATGGATCGACCATATCGACGCGATGGATCAACTGCGCCAAGGAATCCATTTGCGGGCATATGGACAAATTGATCCGCTTCGCGAATATCAAAACGAAGGCTTCCAAATGTTTGAAAACATGATCGTATCAATCGAGGAAGATGTTGCAAAATATATAATGAAAGCTGAAATCCGCAGCAATTTACAGCGTGAAGAAGTGGCAAAAGGCCAGGCGGTCAACCCGAAGGAAGACGGTGGAAAAGCGAAAAGAAAGCCGGTCCGCCGGAAAGAAAGTGTTGGGCGTAACGCCCCTTGTCCATGCGGATCAGGCAAAAAATACAAACATTGTCACGGCAGACTGGCATAACAAACAATCCAAGATATAGCAGAGGTGTAAAAGATGGAGCTATTTGAAGTTCGATCCGAGTTGGAAAATACAGCGAAGAGACTCGCTGATTTTAGGGGGTCTCTTTGACTTAGAGGCAAAAGAAGCAAGAATTGCCGAGTTGGAAGAGAAGATGGCTGCTCCGGATTTTTGGGACGACCAATCGGCAGCGCAAGCTGTTATTAATGAAATGAATGCTTTAAAGGATCTCGTCGGGGAATTTAAAGAGCTGCAGGAAAGCCAAGAGGATTTGGAAATTACTTATGAGCTTGTTAAAGAGGAAGGAGACGCCGAGCTTGAAACGGAACTTGAGAACGATGTGAAAGGGTTGATTTCCAAGCTCGACAACTATGAATTGCAACTCCTTTTAAGCGAACCGTATGATAAAAATAACGCAATACTGGAACTGCATCCAGGTGCGGGAGGAACAGAGTCCCAGGACTGGGGCTCAATCCTGCTTCGCATGTATACCCGTTGGGCGGAAAAGCACGGGTTCAAGGTGGAAACACTTGATTACTTGCCTGGGGATGAGGCTGGCATTAAAAGTGTTACACTTTTAATAAAAGGCCATAATGCTTACGGCTATTTAAAGGCGGAAAAAGGAGTCCATCGGCTTGTCCGCATTTCACCTTTCGATTCTTCCGGAAGAAGGCACACTTCGTTCGTATCATGTGAAGTGATGCCCGAATTTACCGATGATATTGAAATTGAAATCAAATCCGAGGATCTTAAAATCGATACGTACCGGTCAAGTGGAGCCGGCGGCCAACATGTCAACACAACAGATTCCGCCGTCCGGATTACTCACCTGCCAACGGGAACTGTAGTCACATGCCAAAATGAGCGTTCACAAATCAAAAACCGCGAAAAAGCCATGAAAATGTTAAAAGCAAAGTTATACCAGCGAGAAATTGAACAAAAGGAAAAAGAAATGGCTGACATTCGCGGGGAACAAAAAGAAATTGGCTGGGGAAGTCAAATCCGTTCATATGTGTTCCATCCCTATTCCATGGTAAAAGACCATCGCACAAATATTGAAGTGGGAAACGTGCAGGCGGTGACAGACGGAGATATTGACATTTTTATTAACGGATATTTAAGATCCCGCCTGTAAACATTAATTATGAGGGCTTTTAAGTTTAAAAAAAATCATTTATTGGTATACTAAAGGAGCACCATTTTGATAAAGGAGATGTGTGATCTTGAAGAGGAAAATGATGGCTTTCATCGCGGGAGCCGGCCTTGTAGTAGGTCTGGCCGCATGTGGCGGAGGCGGAGACAACGACAAAAAAGACGGCGGTGAAACAACATCCGCGGGTGCAGAAAAAATCTATGCGCAAAATTGTGCCAGCTGTCATGGAGAAAATTTGGAGGGAGTTAGCGGCCCTAAATT
Organism: Siminovitchia thermophila; assembly: GCF_016909185.1. GTDB lineage: Bacteria > Bacillota > Bacilli > Bacillales > Bacillaceae_C > Siminovitchia > Siminovitchia thermophila. Next base: position 186,969 of record NZ_JAFBFH010000005.1, read on the forward strand.
AGCTGATGTTGGCTCACGGTTAAGTAAAGATGATATCCTTAAAACAATTGAAAATGGGGCAGCAGGAATGCCGCCAAACATTATTTCTGGTGATGATGCTGACAAAGTAGCAACTTGGTTAGCGGAGAAAAAATAACAAACATAAACGAAATGACAAGCTGCATTTTTTTGCAGCTTGTTCTTTTTTGGAGTGGGCTAAAAGTCCCGAAGAAATCTTCTTGATTTTTAATAAAATTATGGAAAAAATAGGTATTTCAGATTATGTCTCGTGTTACAGAATATGACAGTTTGAAACATAAATGTAATATAAATATATCTTAACTTATAATTTACGGATGTTATAATGGGTTTGGGGTTAAATTTCGATATTATTTGACGTGTTTTTTAAACCCGCTTGTCGTACATAAATTGCAGAAATTGAAAGGGGCAAACCCTTAATCTGTTGCTTAGTGCGTAGTACACCATTGTTGCAGAATGGGGAGCAAGGTGATTAGTTATGATAGAAATGCAAGATGTGACAAAGAAATATCCCAACGGAATTATGGCAGCCAATGGCTTGAACATTCTGATCAATCAAGGCGAATTTGTATTTGTGGTTGGTCCTAGCGGAGCAGGTAAAACAACCTTTATCAAAATGATTTACCGTGAGGAAAAACCGACTACTGGTAAAATAATAGTAAACGGAGTTAACCTATCGAGCTTAAAAAATAGAGAAATTCCGCATTTGCGGCGGAATGTTGGGGTTGTTTTCCAAGACTTTAAACTTCTGCCTACATTGACAGTATTTGAGAATGTTGCTTTTGCCCTGGAAGTGATCGAACACCATCCGAAAGACATAAAAAAGAGAGTCATGGAAGTGTTGGCGCTTGTAGGGTTGAAACATAAAGTACGCATGCTCCCATCTGAGCTTTCCGGTGGGGAACAGCAGCGTGTATCTATTGCAAGATCGATTGTGAATAAGCCTAAAGTTGTGATTGCCGATGAACCAACAGGAAACTTGGATCCAGAAACATCTTGGGAAATTATGAGTTTGTTAGATGAAATTAATACTCAAGGAACAACGGTCATAATGGCAACTCATAACCGTGAAATCGTCAATACGATGAAACATCGCGTGATTGCCATTGAAAATGGAAGAGTTGTTCGTGATGAACAGCAGGGGGAATATGGGTATGAAAGCTAGAACATTCCGGCGCCATCTTGGTGAAAGCTTCAAAAGTCTGCGCCGTAATGGCTGGATGACCTTTGCTTCCGCTAGTGCCGTAACTGTTACATTGCTCTTGGTCGGTGTTTTTTTTGTGATCATGATGAACATGAACAAATTTGCGACAGACATTGAGAATGATGTTGAAATCCGGACGCATATCGAATTAACAGCGAAAAAAGAAGATCAAGAAAAGTTGAAGCAAAAGATAGAGAGCCTGGATAAGGTAGAGTCTGTCACCTTTTCTTCAAAAGAAGATGAATTGACCCACTTAATCAAGACAATGGGAAAAGACTGGGAATTATACGAACAGGAAAACCCATTGCATGACGTGTTTATCGTCAAAACGAAAAAACCGACAGACACTCCGGCAGTCGCTAAAGAAATCGGCACGTTTGAATTCGTCAATTCAGCTGTTTATGGTGAAAAGAAAGTTGAAAAGCTGTTCAACACGTTGAAGACAAGCAGAAATGTCGGGCTTGTTTTAATTATTGGCTTGTTGTTTACGGCTATGTTCTTAATTTCCAACACGATCAAAATTACCATTTTTGCAAGACGCCGGGAGATTGAGATTATGAAACTCGTCGGCGCTACAAACTGGTTTATCAGATGGCCATTTTTGCTGGAAGGGATGTGGCTTGGTTTTATCGGGGCAATTATCCCAATTATTGCTGTTACATCGGGATATTATTACGCATACGATTTTCTTGCGGCACGCATTCCGAGTTCAGTGATCAAGCCGCTTGACTATAGCCCGTTCGTATTTCAAGTAAGCGCGATTATTCTATTAATAGGAGTCATTATTGGGGGTTGGGGCAGTTTCATATCAGTCAGACGCTTTTTGAAAGTATAAAGTATTCATAGATACGATACCCTCGTGAACAAGATTAAAACCACTTCATCAATAGAGAAACAGTGCTTGGGAGAAAGGGGAACTTTTTGTTGAAACAGCGTTCAATTGTAACTTATACATTGGCAGGAATAATCGGGTTTGGGAGTTCATTTGCTTACATAGGGGATGCTTCGGCTTCAAAACTATCAGATTTGCAAAATGAACAAAATGAAATTGTCAACAAGCGGTCCAATGTTAATGAATCCATAGAAAAAAAGAACAACCAAATAAACAAGCTTGAAAGCGAAAAAAGCGGGCTTGAGTTGCAGGTGGAAAAGCTCGAGCGCGATATCACCGCAACGAACGATAAAATTGGACAAAAAGAAAAGCAAATTGCTGACACGAAAGCAGAAATTGAAAAGCTCAAAGCAGAAATTGAAGAATTAAAATTAAAAATCGAAAAGCGGGACGAGCTTTTAAAAGAAAGAGCCCGGAACATTCAACAAAATGGCGGCTCAGTCAATTATATTGACGTGTTTTTAGGATCTGAAAGCTTCGGAGACTTTATTGACCGCTTCTCGGCGGTATCCACTATTGTAAGTGCCGATAGGGAAATCATGGAGGAGCAACAACGCGATAAAGATAAGCTCGAAGAAAATAAAATAAAAGTGGAACAGAAGCTTGCCGATCTTAACAACATGCTAAAGGAACTCGAAGAGCTAAAAGCGGGCTTGGATTCACAAAAAGCCCAGAAGGCTGAAGCGGTAAAACAGCTCGAAGCCGAGAAACAACATGCCGAGACTGAAAAGCTCTCTTTGGAAGAAGAAGAGAGAATCCTCAGCGCGCAAAATGCCGCGATCCAAGAAGCGATCAAGGCGGAAAATGCGAGAATAGAGCAAGAAAGAAAAGAGCGTGAGGCAGCAGAAGCGGCTGCGGCAGCTGCTGCGGCTAAACAAGCGGAACAAGCCCAACAATCTCAACAGGCTCCACAAAGCCGTCCTTCCGCCGGAGGAAGCAAGGGTGCACCGGCTGCTCCCAAAAAGCAGTATTCACCTCCAAGCAACTCTGGTCCCAGCGTAGGTGCACCGCCTGTATCTTCAGGAATGTTCACAAGACCTGCCGCCGGTAGTTTTTCATCCGGATACGGGCCACGCAGTGGCGGATTCCATTACGGGCTTGACATCGCAGCGGGTGGAACAGTGCCAATTGTGGCGGCAGCTGATGGAATCGTCATTCGATCCGAATTCTCCAGCAGTTACGGCGAAGTTATTTATATCACACACCGAATAAATGGACAAACTTATACTACGGTATATGCCCATATGAGAAAGGGCAGTCGTACAGTAGGCAGTGGCCAAGCGGTCAAAAAAGGCCAGGTCATCGGATCTATGGGCAATACCGGACAATCTTTCGGACAACATTTGCATTTTGAAATCCATGTAGGCGGCTGGAACGGAGCAAAATCAAATGCAGTAAACCCTAGACAATATATTAACTAATAAAGGAAAAGCGCCACATCCGCCGGGATGCGGCGCTTTCTGGTTTAGGCGATGCTCCCGCGCGCATTTTGCGTGCGTGGAGCATCGCCTACCCGCGTATAAAGCAAAATACCCGCGTATAAAGCAAAATACCCGCGTATAAAGCAAAATACCCGCGTATAAAGCAAAATACCCGCGTATAAAGCAAAATACCCGCGTATAAAG